>JAFXTU010000017.1 GCA_017535635.1 Oscillospiraceae bacterium | reverse complement strand
TCCGACCCGCTGGTTTTTCATCGGGTCAAAAGGAGTGTTCTCTGTTTTTCCACATCAAGTGGGTTTTTAAGGCTTGGTGACTGGGTCTTGGCATGAATTGAGGGGCTGTAGCTTTTCTTGCGTTTTGCTACAGCCCCTTTGTTCTGTATTTTTGGAAAGCTGCGGGGGAGGATGCCTTCTCGGAGAAACTCCCTTAGAGCAGGAGTCAATTTGAATCGTCGCCGCAGGCGATATCTCCACTCTTCACTTTCCACTCTCCACTCTGGCCCTTACCCCTCCGTAGTCATCCGCAGGAGCTCCCGCTTCACCAGCCAGAGCTTTTCCGACAGGTCCACGTAATAGGTGTGGGGGTTGTGGAAGCGCTTCACCTCGTCCCAGAGCAGGTCCACCTGCTCCCGGCAATAGGCCTGGATCTCCTTCAGGCCGGGGCGCTTATAGACCAGCTTGCCCCCCTGGAAGATGGGGACCAGCAGCTCTTTCGCCCGGTAGTTTTCCAGCTTTTTCGTCTTCCACACCGCGTCCTGGTCGAAGATGGTGAGGGGGGCAGCGTCGTCGATCTCCTCGTCCCAGACGCAGATCTGGTCTGCCAGGGCCTTCCCCGTCTCCCGGTCGTAGAGCCGGTAGACCTTCTTGAAGTGGGGGGTGGTGATCTTGGCGGTGTTCTCGCTGATCTTGATCTTGGGGAGGATGACCCCGTCGGCGTTCTCCACGGCGGCCAGCTTGTACACCGCCCCGAAAACCGGCTCGCTCCGGGCGGTGATGAGCCGCTCACCCACGCCGAAGGTGTCCACGCAAGCCCCCTGGGCCAGCAGGTCCTGGATCAGCTCCTCGTCCAGGGCGTTGGAGGCGGTGATCTTGCAGCACTGCAGCCCCGCCTCGTCCAGCATCTTCCGGGCCTGCTTGGAGAGGTAGGAGATGTCCCCGGAGTCCAGCCGGATGGCGAAGTTGGAGATGCCCTTGGGCACCAGGATCTCCTTGAAGCAGCGGATGGCGTTGGGGACGCCGGATTTCAGGGTGTTGTAGGTGTCCACCAGCAGGGTAGCGTTGTTGGGGTAGATCTCACAATAGGTCTTGAAGGCCTCGTACTCCGTGTCGAACATCTGGACCCAGCTGTGGGCCATGGTGCCCCCGGCGGGGACGCCGTAGATTTGGTCCGTCACAGTGCAGGCCGTGCCCGCGCAGCCGCCGATGAAGGCGGCCCTGGCCCCCAGGATGGCCGCGTCGCCCCCCTGGGCCCGGCGGGAGCCGAATTCCAGCACCGGCCGCCCCTGGGCGGCCCGGACCACCCGGCTGGCCTTGGTGGCGATGAGGGACTGGTGGTTGAACTGCAGCAGCAGATAGGTCTCCACCAGCTGGGCCTCCACCGCCGGGGCCCGGACGGTGATCACCGGCTCGCCGGGGAAGACGGGGGTGCCCTCCGGCACGGCCCAGATGTCCCCGGAAAAGCGGAAGTACTTCAGCCAGCGGAGAAACTGCTCGTCGAAGCAGCCTTTGCTGCGGAGATACTCAATGTCCCGCTTGTCGAAGCGCAGGTTCTGGATATAGTCGATGATCTGGTCCAGCCCGGCGGCGATGGCGAAGCCGCCCCCGTCGGGCACCTTGCGGAAGAACACATCGAAATAGCAGATCCGGTTGTGCATGCCGTTCTTGAAATAGCCGTTGCCCATGGTCAGCTCGTAAAAATCGCAGAGCATGGTGTAGTTCAGCGCGTCCATATTCCCTTACCCCCTGTGGTAGAGTTTTTTCGACTGGTATACCGGGTCGCAGGTGAGATTCGCGCCCAGCTTCTTGAAGGTGCTCTCGTCCACCTGGCTCAGGAGCACCGAGGAGTGGACCTCCGTGTGCTTCAGATTGGGGAGCTGGGCCATGGCGGCGGCGGCGTCCGGGTCCCCCTCTGCGCAGACACTCAGGGCAATGAGCACCTCGTCCGTGTGGAGCCGGGGGTTGGAGCCCCCCAGCAGGTCCACCTTCAGGCGCTGGATGGGCTCGATGACGCTGGGACGGATCAGGTGCTTTTCGTCCGGGATCCCCGCCAGGAGCTTCAGGGCGTTCAGCAGCAGGGCGCTGGAGGCCCCCAGGAGCTTGGAGGTCTTGCCGGTGATGACCCGCCCGTCGCAGAGCTCCATGGCGGCGGCGGGTTCCCCGGTGGCCTCAGCCTTGGCTCTGGCGGCGATGGCCACCTTCCGGTTCTCCGCGCTCAGCCCCGCCTGCTTCATGATGGATTCGTTTTTCAGGACCACGCTCCGGTCCAGGTTCCCCTTCCGGTAGGCGCAGGCGGCGTCGAACCAGCGGCGGACGATCTCCTTGTTGGCGGCGTGGATCACCGCCTCGTCGTCCACGATGCAGCAGCCCGCCATGTTCACCCCCATGTCCGTGGGGGACTTGTAGGGGCAGGAGCCGAAGATGCTCTCGAAGATGGTCTTCATCAGGGGATAGATCTCCACGTCCCGGTTGTAGTTCACCGTGGTGATGCCGTAGGCCTCCAGGTGGAAGGGGTCGATCATGTTTACGTCGTCCAGGTCCGTGGTGGCGGCCTCGTAGGCCAGGTTTACCGGGTGCTTCAAGGGCAGGTTCCAGATGGGGAAGGTCTCGAATTTGGCGTAGCCCGCCTCCACGCCCCGCTTATGCTCGTGGTAGAGCTGGCTCAGGCAGGTGGCCATCTTCCCGCTGCCGGGGCCGGGGGCGGTGACCACCACCAGGGGCCGTTCGGTCTCCACGAACTCGTTGCGGCCGAAGCCCGCCTCGGAGGCGATGGTCTCCACGTCGTAGGGGTAGTTGGGGATAGCGTAGTGCCGCCAGACCCGGAGGCCCAGAGCCTCCAGCCGCTTCTGGAAGGCCTCCCCGGAGGCGGCGTGCTGGTCGAACTGGGTGATGACCACGCTGCCCACGTAGAGGCCGATGCCCCGGAAGGCGTCGATGAGGCGCAAGAGGTCCAGGTCGTAGGTGATGCCCAGGTCCCCCCGGACCTTGTTCTTCTCGATGTCCCCGGCGTTGATGACCATGACGATCTCCGCCTGGTCCTTCATGGTCAGGAGCATCTTCACCTTGCTGTCCGGCTCAAAGCCGGGCAGGACCCGGGAGGCGTGGTTGTCGTCGAAGAGCTTGCCCCCGAATTCCAGGTAGAGCTTGCCGCCGAACTGGCCGATCCGCTCCCGGATGTGCTGGGATTGGAGGCGGAGATACTCTTCGTTGTCGAAGCCGACTTCGTATTTCATTGGTTCTCTGCGGCGGCCTCGGGCCGCCGCTCCTCCTCTCAGGGCGGAGTGTATGTTATTTTATGTTATTTCATGAACAGACAGAGGATCAGGGGCAGAAACATGGCCGGGAGCAGGTTGGAGACCTTGAGCTTGGTGATCCCAAGCATGTTGAGACCCAGGGCCACGATGAGCAGGCTCCCTGCGCAGCTCATCTCCGCCACCACGTAGTCGCTGAGGATGGGGGCCGCCCAGCGGGCCAGGAGGACGATGGCCCCCTGGTACACCAGCACAAAGGCCCCGCTGAGGCACACCCCCAGCCCCAGGCTGGAGGCCAGGATGATGGCGGAAACGAAGTCCAGCATGGATTTCGTAAAGATGGTCTCGTGGTTCCCGGTGAGACCGCTCTGGAGGGAGCCCACCACAGCCATGCTCCCCACGCAGAAGAGGAGGCTGGCGGTGACGAAGCCCTCGGCCAGCTTGCTGCCGCTGCCCTTTTTGGCAAAGCGGCTCTGGACCCAGGCTCCCAGCGCCTCCAGCTTGTCGTCCAGGTCCAAAAGGCCCCCGATGATGGCCCCCAGGACCATGCTCAGGATGGTGACCAGGGTGTTGGTCCCCGCGAAGGAGCCCTTGATGCCGATGTAGAGGACGCAGAGGGCCAGGCCCTTCTTCACCAGGTCCGCCAGGCGCTCCGGGATCCCCTTTTTCAGCAGCGTCCCCAGCAGGCCGCCCACTACGGCAGCCAGGGTGTTCACCAGGGTGCCGATCATGCCTTCATGCTCAGGAACGCGTTGATGAAGCCGTCGATGTCCCCGTCCATCACGTTTCCGATGTTCCCGTTTTCATAGCCGGTGCGGTGGTCCTTGGCCAGGGTGTAGGGCATGAAGACGTAGGAGCGGATCTGGCTGCCCCACTCGATCTTCATCTGTACGCCCTTGATGTCCTCGATCTTCTCCAGGTGCTCCCGCTCCTTGATCTCCGCCAGCCGCGCCCGGAGCATCTCCTTACAGTTTTCCAGGTTCTGGAAATGGCTCCGTTCCACCTGGCTGGAGACCACGATCCCCGTGGGGATGTGGGTGAGGCGCACGGCGGAGGAGGTCTTGTTGACCTTCTGGCCCCCGGCGCCGGAGGCCCGGTAGACGTCCATCTTGATGTCCTCGTCCCGCAGCTCGATCTCCCCGGTGTCGGTAATCTCGGGCATGACCTCCAGGGCGGCGAAGGAGGTATGGCGGCGGCCGGAGGCGTCGAAGGGGCTGACCCGCACCAGACGGTGGACGCCGTGCTCGCTCTTCAGGTAGCCGTAGGCGTTCTCCCCCTCGATCTTGATGGTGGCGGATTTCACCCCCGCCTCCTCCCCGTCCAGCCAGTCCAGGAGCTTATAGGTGTAGCCGTGGCGCTCGGCCCAGCGGGTGTACATCCGGTAGAGCATCCCCGTCCAGTCCATGGCCTCGGTGCCGCCGGCCCCGGCGTGGAAGGTGAGGATGGCGTTGTTCGCGTCGTATTCCCCGGTGAGCAGGGTGCCCAGGCGCACCTCCTCCAGCTTGGCGGAAAACTTCTCGAAGTCCTCCGTCAGCTCCGGCAGGAGGCTCTCGTCGTTTTCCTCCAGGGCCATGTCGCAGAGGGTGTAAAGGTCCTCCCACTGCTTCGTGAGCCGGTCGTAGGTGTCGCACTTATCCTGGAGCCGCTTCATCTGCTGCTGGACCTTGGTGGCGTTGGCCGCGTCGTTCCAGAAGCCGTCCGCGGCGGTGCGCGCCTCCAGCTCTTTGATCTCCGAGCGGGCGGCGTCCAGCTTCATCCCATCCCGGATGGTGTCCAGCTGGGGCATTAAGCCATTTAATTTGGTCTTGTATTCTTCAAATTCGATCATGATATCACGTTCCTTCTTTGGTAAATATCCACTCGAACCCGCTTCGCTGGGCTTCGAGTGGAGGGGACTTGCACTCCGCTCCCCGCACTCGCTTCGCTCGCACAGTCCGCTCCGTGAGAGGTATTTTTCGCCCGGCACATGTCCGTGCGAAAAATGATCTCACTTTATTCGCGCCTGCGGGCGCGAACTCTGCGAGGCTATTCCTAGCCCTTCGTCCCCTTGGAGCCGCCGGAGAAGTTTTTCAGGATGCCGGTGTCGATGGCGCTGTGGAAACTCTTCCGCTCCCGCTCCCGCTTGAGGGCCAGGGAGACCATCTGATCCAGGAGCTGGGCGTACTTCATCCCGCCTGCCTCCCAAAGGTAGAAGGAGAGGGAACCGGGGCAGGTGTTCACCTCGTTCACCCACACCTCCTCCGTCTCGGCGTTCATGAGGAAGTCGATCCTGGCCACGCCGCTGAGGCCCAGGGCCCGGAAGGCCCGGAGGGCCAGGGTCTGGACCCGCTCCCGCAGCTCCGGAGAGATGGGGGCCGGGAGCAGGCGCTTCAGAGAGCTCATGCCCTTGGAGCCCTCGGGGGAAGCCTTGCCGCCCCCCTCGTATTTGTCCCGGTAGGAGAGGATCTCGTCCCCCATGACGGGCTCCTCCACCTCGCTGGCCTGGGCCTCCTCCCCGTCCCCCAGGACGGCGCAGTTCAGCTCCCGCAGGGGCTGTACGGCCCTCTCCGTCAGGACCTGGGGAGAGAAGGAAAAGGCGTAGTCCAGGGCATCCTCCAATTCTTCCGGTCCCTTCACCAGGCGAATGCCCACGCTGGAGCCCTGGTCCAGGGGCTTCACGATCAGGGGAAAGCCCAGCCTTTCCCCAATCCGGGCACACATCTCCCCTCGGTCCTCCCCGATGCGGAAGCGCAGGGCCGGGAGCACCGGGAGTCCGGCGGCGGCGTAGAGGACCTTCTGGGCGTATTTGTCCATGCCCAGAGCGGAGGGGCCTACGTCGGACCCGGCGAAGGGCAGGCCCAGGGTGCGGAAATAGCCCTGGAGCGCCCCGTCCTCCACATTGGTGCCGTGGACCACGGGAAAGGCCAGGTCCAGGGTCGCCAGAGGCTTCTTTTTCAGGCCGAAGTGACCGTAGGGCAGCAGCTCCACCCGCTCCCCCTCCCGCAGGGGAAGGACCCGGGTGCTCTTTTTCACCAGGGCGGGGATGTCCCGGTATTCCTCGATCCTGCCCACGCTCTCCCCGGTGTAGAAGGACCCGTCCCGGGTGATGTAGATGGGGAGAACGCTGTATTTATTCCGGTCAAAATGACGCAGCGCCTGCAGGGCGGAGATGACGGAGACCTCGTGCTCCACGCTCTCCCCGCCGAAAAACAGGCCGACAGTGATTTTCATGTTCAGTGAACCTCCTATCACGGAGAACAGAATCAGATAATTATTAACTCTTAACTCTTAACTCTTAACTAGTCAATAGTTGTCCGGCAGGTCGTTTTCCAACAAAATGACCCGCCGCTCCTCTGCGGGGAAGGAATCGGCCAGGGCGATGGCCTCCTCCACGGTGTCGGTGACGAAAATGTGCTCCCTGGGGAAGCCCGCCTCCAGAAGCCCCGCCTGAATGGGGGGCGCCTGCCGCTTCCCCACCAGGATCGCCCGGTCGCAGCGGGCGGCGGCCTCCTTCCCGAGGGCGGTGTTCAGCTCGCTCTGCTTCGCGCCCAGCTCCACCATGCCGGGGGTGACGAGGATCTTCAGGCCCTGGAACATCCCCAGGGTCTCCAGGGCGGCGGAGGCCCCGGCGGGGTTGGAATTGTAGGCGTCGTCGATGATGAGTCGGTCGCCGCTGCCCCGGAGCTGGAGCCGGTGCTCCACCGCTTCCAGCCTTCGCACGGGGGCCCGGAGCTTTTCCAGGGGGATGCCCAGGGTGTTCGCCACGGCGATGGCGCCGGTGAGGTTCTGCACGTTGTGCTTTCCCAGGAGCTTGGTCTCAAATTCCACGCCCCGGACTGTGAAGCGTACCCCCCGCTCGTCACAGCGCAGGTCCTGGGCGACGTAGTCCCCCCGGGTGAGGCCGTAGCCCACGGTGGGAACGCTTACCTTCCGGTTCCGGATCTCCGGGGAATCCATGTTGCCGAAGAAGATCCCGTCGGGGGGCAGAGAATCCGCCAGCTCGAACTTGGTCTTCACCACGTTGGCAACGCTCTTGAAGCTCTCCAGGTGCTGGGGGCCGATGGCGGTGATGATCCCCATCTGCGGGTGCACCAGGTCGCAGATCTCCTTGATGTCCCCCACGTTCCGCGCCCCCATCTCGCAGACGAAGATCTCGTGGGTGGGGCGCAGGTTTTCCCGCACGGCGCGCACCACGCCCAGGGTGGTGTTGTAGTTCAGGGGAGTAACCAAGGTATTGTACTGCGTGCTGAGGAGCTTTTCAAGGAAAAACTTGACGCTGGTCTTCCCGTAGCTGCCGGTGACGCCGATGATCTTCAGCTCCGGGCATTCCGCCAGGATGCGCCGGGCGTCCCGGATGTAGTGCCGGTCCACGGCCTTCTCCAGGGGCCGGTTCAGGGTGTTGGCCGCCAGCAGGAGCCAGGGGGCCCCTACCAGGGCAAGGGACATGAGCATGGCCCCGAAGCTCTCCCCCTCCGGGGCGAAGAAGCCGAAGAGCAGGGGGATCAGATGGAGCAGGAGGTCCGTGAGGCCCATGCGCTTCACCCGGGCGGTGAAGACCAGGGGCTTCTTGGCCTTTTTGGGCAGGTTCAGCCCCGCGGCGATCAAAAACAGGGCACAGCAGAGCCAGGCCCCCAGGGCCCCCAGCTCCCGCAGGAGGAATACCGCTCCCAGGACCCAGACGGTGCGCAGGAGATGCTCCTCCAGGTGCTCCCGCAGCCACTTTTTCTGCACCTCGGGCTTGTAGGAGTTGAGTTGGAAGAAGTGGACCTGCTTCCGGAAGAGGAGGAAGGCGCAGAGGAGATAGCAGAGGCTCAAGGCAGAGAATGCTAGGCGCATATCAGTTTCCTCCGAAAAAGGAATCCAGCACCCGGAAGACGAATTGGGGCTTTTCCAGGTAGGCGTAGTGCCCCGCGCCGGGGACCGTCACCAGCCCCGCGTCGGGGATCAGCTCTTCAAAGAGCTTCCCCATCCAGAGGGGGGTGTCCGTGTCGTTTTCGCCCCAGATGAGGAGGCTGGGGTTTTGGATCTTCGGCATCCGGTCCCGCAGGTCCCGGTTCACCAGCTTCACCAGGGTCTGCCGCATGACACCGCTGGCGGCCCGGTAGTCCGCCGAGCCGTGGGACTGGCGGTATTTCTCCAGGGCCTTGGGGAAGGGGGTCAAAAGGGTCCTCCCCAGCTTGAAGAGGGCGCCGCGCAGCTTCTTCTTCGCTGTCTTGGGGGGTACGATCCCCGCCGAGTCCAGGAAGACCAGCTTGCGGAATTTGACGTCCCGCTCTTCCGAGGCCAGGACCAGCATGATCCGCCCCCCGTTGGAGTGGCCGATCAGGTGCGCTTCCCGGATGCCCAGGGAGCGCAGCAGGTCCAGGGTAAAGGCGGCGTAGTCCTCCGCGTCCATGGGCTCCCTGGGCTCCGGCGTCTCCCCGAAGCCCGGGAGCTCCGGGACGTAGACCCGCATGCGCTTCCCCAGGTGCTCCGCCAGGTCCCGGTAGAGGCCCAGGTTCGTCCCCCAGCCCTGGAGGATGACCGCCGTCTCTTCTCCTTCGCCGCAGACGATGTAATTGACGGGGATGCCCCGGACTTCCACGACCATGACCCTACCTCGTTTTTCCTTCCCGTTCCTCGCCGCCCCGAATAGAGCTTGGACAGCGCGATCCGGAAGAAATAATTTCCTAAATAACAATTATACAGCAGACCGGCAAATATTACAATCCGGGAAAGGAAATTTCGGTCAGAGTGCTCCCTGTGAGCGCAAAAAAGCCGCCGCTCCGAAGAACGGCGGAAGAGAGCGGGGCACAGGGTTCGGGGAAATCTCATTCGGATCGGGAATCGGCCATACTCCTTTCATCTGTTTCCTTACGCTGCGCGATCATAGTTGACTACCATCACTTCCTGGGGCAGCCGTGCGGCAGCGGCGATGATTTGTTCCAACTGCTGCACCACATCTCCCGTGTAGAGGATCTCGTCGCATTCGCGGCATTTCTGGCAGGGAATGTTCCGGATCACCAGCAGGCAGCCGTTTTCCAATTCCACAGCTTCCGTGTTGCGGCTTTGATAAACGTCCCGTCCGCATTTCATGCACTTCATAGGGTGTTCCTCCTTGTTCTCATGTCCTGCTCCCATTCGTCCGGGCTGGGAAAGTAGGCTGTGATCAGATAGATCAGCCCTTCGTCCAGGCTGACTACAGCGTGCAGATACTTTTCCCGGATGGTGATGCCCAGAATCAGGCAGCTTGGAAAAGGGTGATCCTCCGGGTAGCTTTCGATGATTTCCCCATGGTCAACCACATAGATCACATCGCCCAGTAAGATACCGCGTTCGGCCATTCGGCGTCTTCCGTGCATGGTGACCACATAATTTTCTGCCCGGTTGAATCGCCGAATCTGCTCGATTTTCGGCATAAAGCATTCCTCCAGAAGCATCGGGTGGAATCAAAAGCGCTTTCATCTGTATTATAAGCGATACCCGCAGTCTTTACAAGCAAAATCCCACGGTGTGCAGAGCGGGCAAAAGAGGAGTTTGGAAATATCGTCCCGGTTTCGGCGGATCAATGATTGAATCAGGACTATTGTCATATGGCTCAAAAACTGTTGCGCGGTCCGGGAGAAGACAGTATAATGTAAACTTAGAAAGCTATACTCCGGGGGAAAAACCATGGCAAAGGTGCTGTATCTACTCAACTTCGCGGGCCGGGGCGGCAGCGAGCGTTATATCCAGACTTTGGTGGAGGAGCTGTCCGGCGCGGGGGCGGAGCCCTTTTTCGCTTACAATGAGCCTGGGCCCCTGCTGGACTGGATGCAGGCCCGGGGCGTCCCCTGCCGGCAGCTGAATATGCGCGGCCCCTACGACATGGCCGCGGCGGCGGCCCTGGCGGCCCTGTGTCGGGAGTGGGAGATCGACGTGATCCACACCCACTTCCTCCGGGAAAACAGCATCGCCCTCCTGTCCCGGCTTCTGTACCGGCGGCCCAGGGTCGTCTACACCTACCACATCCTCACGGAAAACGGCCTCCCTGTCCGACTGTCGAACCGGCTGCTCTCCCCCCTGCAGGATACGATCATCGCCAACTGCACCGCGGGCCGGGACCGGCTCATCGCCAACGCCAACCCCGCAGGGAAGATCGTCCTCATCCCCAACGCGGTGGACATCCCCTACTGGCGCTCCGGGGACGGGGCGGCGGTCCGGCGGGAGCTGGGGATCCCGGAGGGGGTCTTCACCCTCCTCTTTGCCGCCCGCCTCGTGGCCGGGAAGGGCCACCGCTTCCTGCTGGAAGCTCTGGCGCAGCTTCGGGACCGGGATTTCCGCCTGGTCCTGGCGGGAGAGGGGGAGCTGCGGGAGGAGACGGAGGAACTCTGCCGCAGCCTGGGGCTGGGGGACAAGGTCCTCTTCCCCGGCTTCCGGGAGGATCTGCCCGGCTTTTACGCCGCCGCGGACGTGACGGTCTGCCCCTCGGAGAGCGAGACCCTCTCCTTCCTCCTGCTGGAATCCCTGGCGGCGGGGACGCCGGTGATCGCCACCCGGGCGGGGGGCATGACGGACATCGTCACCCCGGAGCACGACTGCGGCCTGATGGTGGACTACGGAGATCAGGCTGCCCTGGCCGGGGCGGTGAAGAAGCTGATGGACGACCCGGCGCTCCGGCGGCGCTTCAGCGAAAACGCCCGGCGCACTTCGGAGGCGGAATACGATATCCACGAGGCAGCCCGGCGGGTGCTGGCGCTGTATCGGGGCAGGGATAAAGGAGAATAAGACCTTGAACGCAGTAAAGAAGAGTACGACCTGGGCCATCCTCTGCCGGATCGGGGGGCTGGTGAGCGCCTGCCTCCTGGTGAGCCTTTGCCGGGACCTGGTCCTCCGGATCCCCGACTTGGTGCGGGATAGCCGCCTTTACCGCGCCCTGGCGGCGGAGGAGGGGGCCTTGCAGCGCTTTTTCCGGCGTTTCGGCGCCCTGGTGAAGGAGAGCAATCTGTTTCGCCTGCTGACGGAGGAAGGACCCTGGCAGCGCCTTTGGAAAAGCAGCCTGACCTGCGCCTTCCTCGGCTGGCTGCTGAATCGGATCCCCAGGGCCCTCACGCCCAAAACGCCCTCCCCGGCGGGGGAGAGCGCCTCCCTCCTGGGCCGGGGCCTGGACGCCCTGGCGCCCAGGCGGCACATCCTGGCCGGAGGACTCTTCCTCCTCATGCTCTGCGTGCCCTATGAGCTCTGGAACAACCTCTACGGCGCCGCCGGGGCGGCGGCGATCTTCCTTGCGTACTACCTCTGGGACATTCCCCGGCGCCGCGCCCGGCCCATCGAGGCGCGGGAGCTGAGCCCCATGCACATTCTCTTCCTGCTCGGCGCCCTCGCGGCCTTCGTCTTCTCGGCGCATCCGGGGCTGAGCCTCCGCTTCCTCATCTTCCACTTTGCCTGCGCCCTGATCGCGTTCACGGTGCTGGGCTCGGTGGAAACGGTGAAGCAGCTGCGGACCATGCTCTATCTGGTGCTCACCGGGCTGCTGGCGGCCTGCGTTTACGGCTGCTGGCAGATCGTCCACGGCGTGGAATTCTATTCCTACCAGCTGGACATGTCCCTGAACGAGGGGATCACCGGAAGGATCTACTCCTTCTTCTCCAACCCCAACAACTTCCACACCTTTATCACCATGCTTCTGCCCTTCGCCCTGGGGCTGTTCATCAGCGAGAAGAGCACCCGGGGCCGGGTGTTCTGCGTCCTGGTCCTGGCTTTCGGTCTGGCGGCCAGCTTCGCCACCTACTCCCGCTCCGGCTGGATCGGTCTCATCCTGGCCCTGATGGTCCTGGTGACGCTGACGGACTGGCGATACCTTCTCCTCCTGCTGGTCCTGGGGATCCTGGCCCTGCCCTTCCTGCCCTCCACCATCCTCACCCGCATCACCACCATCGGCAATATGAAGGACTCCTCCACCCGCTACCGGCTGCAGATCTACAATTCCTTTTCCCTGCTGCTGAAGCGCTGCTGGCCCACCGGCGTGGGCCTGGGGACGGACGCCACCTACGCCGCGCTCCATGAGCTGCCCCCCATGGAGGACGGCAACTTCGCCCTCCACAGCCACAACAATTATATGCAGCTCTGCGCCGAGATGGGGATCGTGGGCGTCACCGCCTACACCCTCGCCCTCCTGGGACGGGTGAAAAACGCCTTTGCCGCCGCGGCCCTGGCCTCCGGGGAGCTGCGGCCCCTGGCCGCCGCCGCGGCGGGGAGCATGCTGGGCATCATGGTCATGGGGCTGGTGGATTACACCTGGTACTACCCCCGGAGCATGTTCGTGTTCTGGTTCCTCTATGGGGTGATGACGGTGTGCCACCGGCTGGCGAGAGTGGAGAGTGGGGAGTGAGGAGTGAGGAGTGAGGAGTGAGGAGTTATGGTATCGCCTGCGGCGATGGATTTGAAAACAGATAACGTCATAGATCGGCGGAGTGTTGCGCTGAGATCCGAGGCTGCGAAATTGAAAGGAGGCGGAAGGGATGTTCAAGGGAAGATGGTTCTGGTCTGCGGCGCCCATCGTGGTGGTGGCGCTGATCCTGCTGATCCTTCTGAGCTACGGGCCCTCCTATCGGGCGGGGGTCTACGACGCCGCGGAGACCGTCCTTCTCTCCGGTGCCTGGGAAGGGAAGGCTCCGTCGGAGCCGCCGCAGTATGAGATCACGGAGGAGGGACGCCTTCTGGCCCGGGGAGACTGGAACCTCCTGCTGGGGGACAATCCGCCCCCTGCGGAGGAGTGGGTGGACCTGGGGACCCTCCTGAAGGTAAAGCTCACCCGCTCGAATTTTGACAAGCTCTTCGACCAGACCGGGGACTGGGCCGGGGACTTGAGCCCCGCAGCCCTTCGCAAGAGAGCCATCCAGACCTGGGGCCTGGTGTACCGCGAGTCCGTCCAGTACTACGTCCTCCAGCAAAAGGGCGGGGGCGTCTTTCTCGTCAGCGGGTATTACGACTCCGAGCGGGGCGACCGCGCTTCCGACGACTCGAATCTGTCCCTGGTGTTCCGGCTGGAGCGGGATAGTGATTAGTGGTTAGTGATTAGTGAACGGCGGCAGGACCCGGGATCGGGCCCTGCCGCCGACGGTATCTTGGGGAACTGAACTTACAGGTCCAGTGCCTCCAGCTCGCTCACCAGCTCGTCGAAGAGCTTCAGGGCGCTGTTCACCGGCGCGGGGTCGGACATGTCCACGCCCGCGATCTTCAGGAGGCTGATGGGGTCGGTGCTGCTGCCGCCGGAGAGGAAGCGCTTGTAATCGGCCACGGCGGGCGCGCCCTCGCTGAGAATGCGCTCGGCGATGGCCACGGCGGCGGAGAAGCCGGTGGCGTACTGGAACACATAGTAGTCGTAGAAGAAGTGGGGGATCCGGGCCCACTCCAGGGCGATCCCCTCGTCGGAGACCATGTCCGGCCCGAAGTAGAGCTTATTCAGCTCCAGGTACTTCTCGCTGAGGGCGTCGGCGGTGAGGGCCTCGCCCTCCTCGGACATTTTGCCCATCATCAGCTCGAACTCGGCAAACATGGTCTGGCGGTAGATGGTGCCCTTGAACTGGTCCAGGAAGTGGTTGATCAGGTAGGCCCGCGCCTTCTTCTCCCCGGTCTTCCCCAGGAGATGGCGCATGAGCAGGACTTCGTTCACGGTGCTGGCCACCTCCGCCACGAAGATCACGTAATCGGAGGTGCTGAAGGGCTGGTTTTTGCAGCTCAGATAGCTGTGGAGGGCGTGGCCCATCTCATGGGCCAGGGTGAACATGCTGTCCAGATTGTCCTTGTGGTTCAGGAGGACGTAGGGGTGGGGCCAGGCCGAGCCGGAGGAGTAGGCCCCGCTTCGCTTGCCCACGTTCTCGTATACGTCGATCCAGCGGCCCTCAAAGCCCTCCTTCAGCATGGCGGTGTAGTCCTCCCCCAGGACGGCCAGAGCCTTGAGCACGGTCTCCTTGGCCTCCGCAAAGCTGATCTCGCTGGCGGCGTCGGCGACGATGGGGGTGTAGACGTCGTACATGTGGAGCTCCGGGAGGCCCAGGAGCTTTTTCCGCAGGGCGACGTAGCGGTACATGGCCGGGAGGTTCTGATGCACCGCCTCGATGAGGTTGTGGTAGACCTCCGTGGGGATCTCGTTGCCGAAGAGGGAGGCCTCCAGGG
This sequence comes from Oscillospiraceae bacterium, assembly GCA_017535635.1. GTDB lineage: Bacteria > Bacillota > Clostridia > Oscillospirales > Oscillospiraceae > UBA1774. The sequence continues at coordinate 44,387 of JAFXTU010000017.1, read as the reverse complement.
TGCTCTCATAGTGCCGGGCCTGGGCGTAGAAGCGGAGCTGCTTGAACTGCCCGTCCAGGGTGGCGGCGATGGTGTTCCGGTATTCCCCCAGGCGGGTGTAGTAGGTCTCAAAGACCCGCTTCCGGAAGCTCACGTCCGGGTCCTCCAGCAGGGTGGTGAGGGTCCCGTTGGTGAGGACGTGCTCCTCCCCCTTGGCGTCCTTGACGGAAGGGAAGCGCATGTCGGCGTTCCGCAGGGTGCTGCCGATGTTGTCCGGCGCGTCGGACATCTCTCCGGCGGCGGCCAGCAGGGCCTCGCACTCCGGGCTGAGGATGTGCTCCCGGCTCCGGCGGATGAGATAGAGGCTGCGGCGGTAGGTCTCCAGGCCGGGAGCCTCCGCATAGAAACGGTCCAGGGTCTCCTCCGGGATGGCCATGATCTCCGGGGTGGCGAAGGCCGCGGCGGAGGAAATGGCCACGATGACGCTCATGGCCTTGCTCTTCATGTCCACATAATGACTGTCGGCGGTGTCCTCGTCGGAGTGGCAGTTTGCGTAGCCGTGGAGCTTCGTGAGGCGGAGGGAGAGGTCGTCCTCCTCCCGGAACCAGCGGAGCAGGGTCTCCGCGTCCTGCCCCAGGGTCCCCTGGAAGGCGGCGACGGCGGCGGGGACGGCCTTCAGGGCCTCATACTCCGCCTGCCAGGCCTCCTCCGTGGGAAAAATGTGGCTCAGGTCCCAGGTGTCCTCCGCCGGGACCTCGCTGCGCTTGGGAATGGCTTTCGTGCTCATAGGTGAACCCTCCTGTAAGGCTGTTTGTATTTTTATGCGTCGTTATAATGATTATCATAGCATAATCCGGAAGGACTTGCAAACTCTGTCGCCCCTGGAAAATAAGCCCGGGGAAGCGCCGCCCGTTCATTGGAAATACTAGCGGGGAAATCGACTGAACAAAGGATGGATGACCGTGAGCAGGACCTTTTTCCTGAAGGGCATGGGCGCGGGACTGATGCTGGGGGCCTGCCTCAGCCTCTGCTTCCTTCCCCGCAGACACAAGGTGAGCCGCCGCGTTTCCCGGCTGCTGAAGCTGGCTGGGAGCGCCCTGGACCGCCTGGGCGCGACCCTGGGGTTTTAACCGGACCCGATCTCAGAGCGAGAGCCTGTACAGCTTATGGTACAGGCTCTTGCTGTATGCAGCGGTCGGCGCGGGAGCGTTTTCTGCCGGGCGTGATCCCCTACGACCGGCAGGCGGGATTCACGAACGTCTTCACGGTTTTTAGCAAGGGCGGCTACCGGGTGCGGGGGACAGCTTCTGCGATACGGACGACCGATACCGGCGGGAAGAAACGAAAAAAGGCGCCATCCATCGAACAACGGACAGCGCCCCGATGAAGCACACTATGAGCGGCTGCGAAAAAAGCATAAGCTGGGCCTGGCGGCCTCCCGGGTGCGGAAGTATCTGAACCGCAGCGGCGTCAGCCCAGACGCGGCGCTTCAATGCGCCGTTGCCCCGGGCAAGCGGGGCTTTGTCTTCGATGTGCTGCCGGATCGGGTCGAGGCCAACGCGGTCAAAGCAAAAAGGCGGTGAGTGCGATGCCGAACGAGATCGAAGAATTCCGGGCGCACACGACCTTCCCGGAGTATTGTACGACGTCGTTCCTCAGCCGCCGGAAACGGCGTCCGCTTTCTCCTCCGGGGCACCTCGGGGGTCGGAAGCTTCTTCTCAGTTTGTTCCAGGGTACGTTCCTCCGTTTTTTCGTATCGCTCAAAAAAAGCCGAGTTTACTGAAGCTAAGCCCGTATACATGTCCGCAGTCCGGGCAGACATACTTCTTATCCGCCGCTCGGAATCGGGCATACTTCTTGCTGCCGCAGTCCGGACAGGGGTTGTCCTTTCCTCCGAAGCCGCCGGCCACCTGATCCAGGGCTTCGTCGCTGATTTCCTGAACGGTTTTCTTTTCGTCTTCCATGTTTTGATCTCCTTTTTTTCTGTTCGTCGGTCAGCTCGATTTTACGCTTCCGGCGCGAAATACCGATGCAGGAGGCAGACGGCGTGGGCACGGGTGCAGGTATCCTTCGGACGGAGGTTTTCGCCGTCTCCCTCAAAGACGCCGTTCATGGTCAGCCAGCAAAACGGCTCGTATGCCCATTCCGGGATCTCCTCCGCGTCGGCGCAGTCCAGGGGGAAGGCCCACGCACCGGTGAAGCCGCCGCCGCAGAGGACCTCGTAGCGGTACAGGATCGCCGCCATCTGCGCTCTGGTCACGGTCGCGCCGGGCGAGAACAAGCCGTCGCCAACGCCGTTGACGATGCCGTTCTCCGATGCCCACAGCACGGCGTAATAGAAGTAATCTCCCTTGTTCACATCCCGGAAGGGAGAGTCCGTCGTCTCCGGCTCCGGCATGCCTGCGGCTCGCCACAGCCAGGTCACGGTCTGCGCGCGAGAGCAGGGATCGTCCGGGGAGAAGGCATCCGGCGCCGTGCCCATGGCGATATCGTTTTCAAGGCTCCAGCCTGCCGCGCCGTAGTACCAGGCGCCCTCCTCCAGATCCGCGTAATCCGCCGCGCTGCGGGGGATCTCTTCCTCGGAGGGGATCGACAGATAGGCCTTGATGGGGAAGTTGTCCATGTCATAGTACAGCGCATCCTCTTCGACCAGGCTTTCCAGGATCTCTGTTCTGGATACTTCGGAAAGATCGTACCAGTCCTCGCCCTGGCTGTAGAAGCTCTCGCGGGGATTGACGACGCCCACACCGTAACTCGTAGACCCGTACTCGTCGGCAGCGTTTTTGTTGCTGGAAAGCTGATAATTGCAGGTGTATTGTCCCTCCGACGTGCGCTGCGTGACGACGACGGAGAAATACCGGTCCCGGAGGAGGACCGCGGGCGTGTCCAGCGCGAGCTTGTGGAAGCCGCCGTAGCGGTAACTGGCGTCCGCCTGGGAAATGAGCACACCGTCCGTCGGCGATCCCCAGTCCTCGTCCAGCAGGTACACGTCCGCGTGCAGGTCCACGTCGGGCAGATAGGTCTGGCAGGAGACCATCTCGATCCTGACCGCGTCCACCTCGTCGCCCACGCAGAAGACATTCGCCATGCTGGTCTCGTCCTCATATTGCAGAGATTTCATCTCGTCGACCGGCATATAATCGTGCTCCGCGATGTAATATCCCTCTTCCGCCGTGACGGAATCGAATTCCAGCGCCTCCGCGCACATAATGGTTTGGTCGCAGTAGGAGAGCCAGAAGCAGCCCGTGTGGACGGCGCCCTCGATGGGGTCATACTCATATTTCCCGGTTTCCGCGTTGTAAACGCCCTTGTCCTGCCCCTGCAGAAGGCCCCAGTCTTTTTTGTCCGGGAAATCGCGCTCCTCGGAGCCCCAGCTGTTTTTGACGAGCCAGGCGCCGTCGCGCTCCGGGATCGGCGCATCCTCCCCGTCCGGGGTCTTATGGGCAAAGTTTTCCTTCGGATAACGGTCGTCCCAGCCGATGATCGTGACCGCGTGGTTGGCCCCGACCGGCTCATAGGTGTAGTGCGACCAGTTCTCGCTGAAATAATAGGTGCTCTCATCCTGACCCGCTTTGTATCTTTCCGCGCAATAGCCGATCTGAATCGCGTGCCCGGAATACAGGACCTCCTTGAAAGCGTTTACTGCCCTCTCCCAATCCGCGCCGCTCGTTCCGACTGGACTCTGGAGGATGTAGGATTCCTTCAGCACATAGCTCTGGTAAAAGCGGAGATCGTCGTCGATGTCCCAGTCGTCCTCTTTGGCAAAGAAGAGGGAAACGATCTGCCCGTCCGACATCTTGGCAACGAACAGCTCTTCCTTGCCGCGGTATTCGAACTGTTCGTTCAGATCCTCATGTACCGGCCCAATGCCGGACGCGAACAGGCTCGTCGCGTATAACGGTTTGCCGCCGGGATCGTAGATGTCGGAGGAGCCCTCCTGTCCGGTAAAAAACAGCCCCTCCCCGTACTGCGGGTCCCGCGGGTCGTCGATGGTCTTCATCGCGAAATAGGCCAGATGCTTCTCAGAGAGGTTCAGCTCCTCCAGCCCCTTCTCCGGGTCGGCATACGCGGCGTAGCCGTCCTGTGCGGCGAGGCCGGAGCTCAGGATGCTGGTCTCCGCCGAGGCGATGGCCGCGAAGCCCCAGCAGGTCCCGAAGGGGTTCTGGAGCTTGACCGGGGTGACCCAGCAGGCGTCGCCGATCCCATCGCCGTCGGTGTCCACGCTGCGCAGGTCGAACACTGCCGGAAGCTCGCTCTCAGCCGCGGCCGAGAACGTGGGAAGCAGGGCGAGCGCCAGCATAAACAGGACCGCAAGGCTTACCGCCTTTTTCATAGTGTCACGTTTCATGATGTAGAATCTCCATTCCGTTCCATGCTCGGGCAAGCAGGATATGTTCTTACCCCTGTGTGTCACTCCCGTCTCCGCTGCCGGTCGTGGGTGTTTTCCCGGACTTCACAGTGCGCAGAAAGCCGCCGCTCACCTGTTCCAGCTCGCTGTCCGCGATTTCCGTCACTTCCGGCTCGATCCCTTTGCGCTCCTCTTTGTTTTCCATTTTCCGATTCTCCTATCTGAAATACCGTACACGGTTTTGTATGTTCATCCTTTGATACGAACGAGTTTGCGGCATGGCAGCTTTCCGGTCTGCTTTATTTCTTTTTCAGCCGGGCTTCCACAAGGGAAAAGCAACGCTCACGGATCTCTTTTGCCGCTCTCTGCTGAGAAGACAGGAAAAGCCGTCCTGTTCGTACAGGAAATCGCCGCGCTGTGTCCGTGGCATTCGACCCGGCTGATCTCATCCTGATTCTCCCTGACGCGATTTTTCAGTATTATATCAAGGGGGCGCTGAAATCGCAACAAGCTGCCGATGCGACGCCCTTTTGCTCCGGCGTTTTCCATCCCTCGCCTGACCCTTGCCCGTATCACAGCGAGTTCAGGTCGGCTGAACACCTCCGCCATTTGAAGAAAAGCCTCGCTCATAGGGTCAGGCGGTCCCCTGCGGCGGCGGAGGCGAACGTAAGGCCCTGCTGTGCCTTGATTTTACTGTCCCCGTGGAATGCCGACTGCCCGATTTGAAAATAATGCTTGCAAAACCCGGTGCGGCATGGTAATATGTCATGCACGACAACAGAGAGGTCCGGCCAAGGGGCCGCGCCTTACAATAGAAAGGATGCTTATTGCCATGTCTCCCTGGATCATCGTTCTCACCATCCTGCAGCTGCTCACCGCCCTGGCCACAATCCTCATCGTTCTTTTCCAGTCCGGCAAGAGCGCCGGCCTCAGCGGTGCCATCGGCGGCGTGGCCGACACCTTCCTGGCCAAGAACAAGGCCAAGAGCCTGGACGCCAAGCTGGCCAAATACACCAAGTGGGTGGCCATCGCCTTCGTGGTGCTGACCCTGCTCATCAACATCCTCGCCTGATCATCGCTTGTTTTTTTCCCCGGCGGGCCAAGGCCCGCCGGGGATCTTTCTTTTTTGGTCCCGGGTCCTTACCTACCGTACCGCGCAGTTCAGCTCAAAGCTGCCGCCCACGCTGCGGATGCCGTAGACGGTGAGGGAGACCCCGGCGGGAACGTGCTGGTCGAAGAGGAAGCGGGAGAGGGGGTTGATGAGCATGCTCTCCACGATGTTCCCCACACCCCGGCCGCCGTTGGAGAGGTTTTGGAGGGCAGAGCGCAGGAGGGTCTCCCTCGCCTCCTCCCGCAACGTCATGCGGATCCCCCGGTCCTCGGAGAGGCGGAGGGCGATCTTCTCCACCTGGGCGTCCAGGATAGCGGCGGCGGTCTCCGGCCGGATGTAGTCGAAGACGATGATGTTCTCCCCGATGCGGTTCAACAGCTCCGGCCGCCCCAGCTCCAGCTTGAAATAGTCCTCAATGGCCTCGTGGATGGTGTGCCGCAGGGTGGCGTAGTCCATATCGGGGCTCACGGCCACCCTTCCCCCCTCCTCACGGCGGTGGAAGCCCAGGTTGCTGGTGAAGATGATGACCGTCTCGGTGAAATAGACGGTGTTCCCCTGCCCGTCGGTCATGCGCCCGTCCTCCAGGATCTGGAGAAACTTGTCCAGGATGGAGGGGTGGGCTTTCTCGATCTCGTCAAAGAGAAGGATGGAGAAGGGGTTCCGGCGGACGGCGTTGGTGAGCTGGCCCCCGGCCTCGTAGCCGATGTAGCCCGGCGGGGCTCCCAGAAGCCTCTGGTCGGAGTGGCTCTGGCGGTACTCGCTCATGTCGAAGCGGATGCAGCAGCGCTCGTCCCCGAAGAGGGCCTCCGCCATGGTCTTGGCGGTCTCCGTCTTGCCGGTTCCGGTGGGCCCGGCGAAGAAGAGGATGCCCTTGGGCTTCCGGGTGCTGCTGCTCTGCAGGTTCCCCAGGCCCACGGCGGCCCGCTTGATCACGTCCAGGCTCCGCTGCACGGCGTAGTCCTGGCCCTTCACCCGCCTGCGGAAGGTCTCCTCCGCCAGTTGGAGCCGGGCGTGGTCCAGCTTGTTCCAGGGGTTCTCCCGAATGCCGAATTTATAGAGGTCCACCACGCTGCCCATCTCGTGGACCGGGATGTTCTCGTTGACGCAGAGGGTCCGCAGGGCCAAAAGCTCCGTGAGGCTGAGCCCCTCGGTGAGGCCCACGAAGTGGTCCCGCAGCTTCAATAGCTCCTCCGGGTGCTCCTCAAAATGGGCCTGCTCCTTCTGCCAGGCCCGGACGGTGAAGAACTTTCGCAGCCCGTCCCCCGCCAGCAGGGCCTCCCGCTCCTCCCGGGCCGGGGTGCCGATGGTGATGGTCTTCACGTTGGGGTTCTGGAGATAAAACCAGGCGGGCAGGTCGTTCACCTTCCCCACCACCAGGATCAGGAGGTTTTTCAGCCGGTCGATGCCGGTGGGCACCTCCGTGGCCTCCTGGGAGGCCTGCAGAAGCTCGGCAAAGGCGTCCGTATCCGCCTGCTCCGGCCGCTCCGGAGAGACCAGGAGCCGGGAGGCGTACTCCAACACGATGGCCGCCGGGCTCCGCTCCTGGGTCATGGCGTCGGCCATCAGGGCCGCCGCCCCATTCCGCCCCCGAAAGGCGCCGCGCTCGCTGAGCTGGTGCTCGCTGAGGCCCATGAGGGCGGCGAAATCCCGGCGGCAGGCCGGGTCATAGGGGTTGTCGAAGCCCCGCCGGTTGTTGTAGAAGACGATGTTGCGGTAGCCGCAGTCCCGAAGAAAGGCCTGGAGGTATTCCCCCAGGCCGCAGGCCTCCCCCGTTGTGGGGCGGCGATACACATCCAGGACGTTGCCCTCCAGAATGAGCACCGGCTTCACCCGTCGGAAGATCTGGAGCTCCCGGTGCCATTTTGGCAGATAGCATTCCTCCATGCCTGTCCTTCTCCTTGTAAATACCAATCAGAAAAACTTCTCGATGGCTTTTTTGAAATCCTCCAGGGCGGTGGTGTCCCCGTCCTCCAGGGCGTGGGAGATGCAGTGGAGGATGTGTTCGTTCATGATCTCCTTCCCCAGGCCGGTGATGGCGCTGCGGGTGGCGGAGAGCTGGGTCAGCACGTCGGCGCAGTCCTCGTCCGCCTCGATCATCTTCTTCACGTGCTGGAGGTGGCCGATGACCCGGCTGATGCGGTTCAGCTGCCGCTTCTTCTCCTCCGGCGCGTGGTAGTGGGCGTAGCTGTGGGTGTGCTCATGCTCATGCTCGTGGTCATGGTCATGGAAATGCTCGTGCTCGTGGGTATGCTCGTGGGCCATGGTTTCGCGCCTCCCCGGGAATGTCTTTTGCGGTCAGTCTACCCCAGAGGGGCCCTCTTTGCAACCCCGGAGGGGGGATGCAGATAATCAGCTGTTTTTCATCTGTCCGGTGCCCAGTACGTCGGAAACCTCGGTGATGGTGACAAAGGCGGCGGGGTCCGTGCTTCGGATCAGGGCCTTGGCCTGGGGGATCTGGAAGCGGTTCAGCACGAAATAAACGGCGGCTTTCTCGCTGCCGGAATACCAGCCCCGGGCCTCCCAGCGGGTGATGCCCCGGCCGAAGCGCTCCGAAAGGGCCTGGCAGACCTCCTCCGGTTTCGCGGTAATGATGATGACGCTCTTGGCCCGGTCCAGGCCCTCCACGATGAAATCCACCACCCGGATGGCCACACAGTAGGTGAGGATGGAATACAGGGGCAGGGCCCAGCTGCCGAAAACGGCTCCGATCACCACATAGAGCAGCACGTTGTAGATCATGACGAAGGTGCCCACGGTGATGCCCAGGCGTTTCGCGTAGATGGAGGCCAGGACCTCGATGCCGTCGATTGCCCCGCCAAAGCGGAGGGTGAGGCCGCTGCCCGCCCCGGAAATAAGGCCGCCGAAGGCGGCGCAGAGCAGCAGATCCCGCCCCGCCACGGGAGAACCCGCCGTGAAGTCGATGGGCAGGACGTCGGTAAGGAGGAAGGAGGCCCCGGCATAGACCGCCACGGCAAAGACGGAATACACGGTGAAGGCCGCTCCCTGTTTTTTCATCCCAAAGAGGAAAACGGGCAAATTCAGTACGACCAGGAATACCGAAAGGGTGAGCCAGGAGGGCGTCACCTGCCAAAGGAGCATACTGGTGCCGGAAATGCCGCTGTCATAAAGGTTCACCGGTGCGAGAAACAGCGTCACGCCCACGGAGTTCACGATACCGGCAAAGAGAAGGGCCAGAAAATTCAGGGGCTTCAGCTGCCGGAAGAGTTCTTTCAACGCTGCTTCCCCTTACCAGAGGGAGGGGGGATAGACGCCCCTTTCGTGGAGCCGGGCGATCTCCGCCTGGACCAGGGCGTGGTCCTCCTTGTAGGTCATGCCGAACCAGCGGGCGTCGGTGTGGAGCACATCCACGCTGAGAGCCCCGGAGCGGATGCGCTCGTCCACCAGGGCGGGGAGCAGGCATTCGCTTTTCAGGTCCTCCGGCCCCAGGCCGCGGAGGAAGCGGTCCAGGTATTCCTCCAGCGCCCGGAAGATGGAGGGGTGGAAGCCCCAGAAATTCATGCTCACCACGGCCTCCGGGTCCAGGAGCCTTCCCTGGGGATCCTGGGCGGTATCCCGGATGCTCCCGTCGGGGAAGACGGTGATCTTGAAGGTCTCCGTGACGCTTCGGAGCTTGCCCTCCTCCGCGGCACAGACTCCCCGGGTCACGGCTCCGTGCTCGCTGACGGTGTTTTTCAGCCGGTAGCCCACCATGCAGGCCTTCTTCTCATTCAGGCCGGGAAGGGCGGCGAAGATGGTGCGGAAGGCGTCCACCCCATAATAGTCGTCGGCGTTGATGACAGCGAAGGGCTCCCGTACGGCGTCCCTGGCACAGAGGACGGCATGGGCCGTGCCGTAGGGCTTCACCCGGTCCTTGGGCACCTTATGAAAGGCAGGCAGAGAGGAATAGTCCTGCACCACATACGCCGTCTCCACGCCCTTTCTCCGGAGGGAAGCGTCGAACTTCTCCCGCAGATCCGCCTTCAGCGCCTCGGTGATGATAAAAACGACCTTATCGAAGCCAGCGCGCAGCGCGTCGAAGATCGCGTATTCCATCAGGATCTCCCCCTGGGGTCCCACGCCGGCGATCTGCTTGACGCCCCCGTAGCGGGAGCCCATCCCGGCGGCCATGATGACGAGACTGGCCTTGGCCATATTTCTGCCTCCTGTATCTATATGTAGTGGTAAAAGTATGGTAGCACAGTCTATCCATATGTGCAATACGAAAAAGGGACAAAAGCCTCGGCTAACCTTGACAAATCGCCCCGATAGGATATAATTAGTATGCCTGAAAATTGTGCCTGAGCGAGAAAAATGTGCTTAATGGGGGAAATGCGCATGGAAGCTGAAGAGCTGTTTCACACGGGGAACCACTTCAACAAGCTCGGCCTCATCTCTCTGCCCGGCTCCGAGGAGCTGACGAAACGCATCGACCGCTGGCTGGTGGAATGGGCCGCCATGGGTCCGGAGGCCCAGGACAGCTTCATTCTCTCCACCGACTGTCCCCGCTTTCAGACCGGGGACGCCAAGGGTCTGATCCATGACAGCGTCCGGGGCATGGACATCTACATCATCGCGGACGTCTACAACTACAGCCTGACCTACAACCTCTTCGGCTATGAAAACCATATGAGCCCGGACGACCACTTCGCCAACCTGACCCGGATCATTCAGGCCCTGGGCGGCAAGGCCAGCACCATCACCGTCATCATGCCCCAGCTCTACGGCGGGCGGCAGCACAAGCGTTCCGGCCGGGAGAGCCTGGACTGCGCCTGCGCCCTGCAGGAGCTGGAAGCCATGGGCGTGGACAACATCGTCACCTTCGACGCCCACGACGGCCGGGTGCAGAACGCGGTGCCCCTGATGGGCTTTGACAACCTGATGCCCCACTACCAGGTGCTGAAAAAGCTCTTCCGCACCTTCCCGGACGTGAGCCCTCATAAGGACAGCTTCATGGTGGTGAGCCCCGACGAGGGCGCCATGAACCGGAATATGTACTACTCCTCCGTCCTGGGGGTGAACCTGGGCATGTTCTACAAGCGCCGGGACTACTCCCGGGTGGTGAACGGCCGGAACCCCATCGTGGCCCATGAATACCTGGGCGAGAGCGTGGAGGGGAAGACCATCCTGGTGGCGGACGACATCATCGCCTCCGGGGAGAGCATGCTGGACATTGCCAACTATATGCACGAGCACAAGGCCGCCCGCTTCTTCGCCGCGGCCACCTACACCCTCTTCACCTCCGGCTTCGAGGCCTTTGACAAGGCCTACGAGGAGGGGATGATCGACGGGGTTTTCGGCACCAACCTGACCTATGTGAGCCCCGCCCTCCGGGCCAAGCCCTGGTTCGTGGAGGTGGACTGCTCCAAGTACATCGCCTACACCGTGGCCTCCATCAACCACGATGTGTCGGTCAGCACCCTGCTGGACCCCCATGACCGCATCGTGAAGCTGCTGGAGACCCACAGCGTGGAAGAATGATCGCACATCCGTACTGATTTTGGGGAAAATCAGCGCGCTTAGAGAGGAAAAGCCCGACCGGAAATTCCGGTCGGGCTTTTCCTCGCGTCCTTACAGTTGATTCGGCATGCTCCAGGCGTGGTGGTCCGTGTGGAGCAGGTGGTGGGACTTCTCCCCCAGAGGCTTCTCCAGGTACTCCTTGTAGAGGGCCAGCACGTCGGGGTTCTCATGGGAGAAGCGGAGGGGCATGTTCGCGTCCAGCTCCCAGAGCAGGCTGCCCCGGTCGGAGGCCAGCTCCGCCCCCTCGTGGATGGGCTGGCCGCCGCCGCCGGCGCAGCCGCCGGGACAAGCCATGACCTCCACGAAGTCGTACTCCGCGTCGCCCCGGTCCAGGGCCTCCATGAGCTTTCTGGTGGCGCCCAGGCTGCTCACCACGGCCACCCGCACCTTCCCCGCCCCGGGGATCTCGAAGACGGCCTCCTTCCAGGGCTTATTGCCCCGGACGGGGGTGAAGGCGTCGGCGTCGGGGTTCTTCCCCGTCACCAGGTAGTAGGCGCTGCGCAGGGCCGCGTCCATGACGCCGCCGGTGGCGCCGAAGATCACCGCCGCGCCGGTGCCGGTGCCCAGGGGGCTGTCGAACTCCCAATCCGGCAGCTTGTCCGGGAGGATCCGGTCGGCCTTGAAGATCCGGGCCATCTCCCGGGTGGTGAGGACCACGTCCACGTCCGGGTCGCCGCAGGCGTCCCGGAAGGGCTCGTAGGTGCACTCGGCCTTCTTGGCGGAGCAGGGCATGATGGAGACGACCCGCATCTTATGGGGGTCCACCCCGATCTTTTCGGCAAAGTAGCTCTTGGCCACGGCGCCAAACATCTGCTGGGGAGACTTGGCGGTGGAGAGGTTGTCGGTGTAGGCGGGGAACTGCCCCTTGAGGAAGCGGACCCAGCCGGGGCAGCAGGAGGTGAACATGGGCCAGGAATAGTCCTCCCGGTGGGTGAAGCGGTGGATGAACTCGCTGCCCTCCTCCATGATGGTGAGGTCGGCGCTGAAATTGGTGTCGAACACGTAGTCGAAGCCCAGGATCTTCAGCCCCGCCACCATCTTGCCGATGGCCGTGGTGCCCTTGGGCAGGCCGAATTCCTCCGCCCAGGCCGCCCGCACGGCGGGGGCCACCTGGACCACGGTGGTGATCTCCGGGTCGGCCAGGTATTCCATGACCTTCTGGGTGTCGTTCCGGGCGGTGAGGGCCCCCACGGGGCAGTGGGTGACGCACTGGCCGCAGAAGGTGCAGTCCGTGTCCGCGAGGCTGTGGGCGCCCCGGGAATTCACGGTGGTGCGGGAGCCGGTGCCCACCAGGTCCCAGATGTTCATGGTCTGGATCTTGTCGCAGACCTGGACGCAGCGCATGCACTTGATGCACTTGCCCGCCTCCCGGATGATGGGGGTGCTCAGGTCCACCCGGCTCCTCTCCGGCCGCAGCTCGTAGGGCTGGTAGTGGACGTTCAGGTCGGCGGCCATGGTCTGCAATTCGCAGTTGCCGCTGCGGATGCAGGTGGTACAGGAGGTGTCGTGCTGGCTCAGAATGAGCAGGAGGTTGGTGCGCCGCGCCTCCCGGACCCGGGGGGAGTTGGTATGGACGACCATGCCGTCCTCCACGGCGTTGTTGCAGGCGGGGACCAGCCGGTCCTTCCCCTCCACCTCCACCACGCACATGCGGCAGGCGCCGATCTCGTTGATGCCCTCCAGGTAGCAGAGGTGGGGAATGGGGATGCCGACGTCCTCGGCGGCCTTCAGGATGGTGGTGCCCTCCTCTACGGCGATGGCCCGGCCGTTGATGGTGATGGTTACCATTTCTCCACACGTCCTCCCTTAAAGTTTCCGTAGCCGAAATGATCGCAGCGGAGGCAGCGGCTGGATTCCTGCCTGGCCTCCTGGGCGGTCATCCCGAACTCGATGCAGGTGAAGTCGCCCTTGCGCTCGCCCGCCTCCCGCTCCCGGGGATTCACCCGGCCGCAGGGATGGATGTCCGTGCAGTGGGGGATGGGGATCTTCACGTCCACGGTGATCTCGTGGCGGAAGCCCAGATACTCGTCGATGTTGGCCGCCGCGGCCTTGCCCGCGGCAATGGCCCGGATGACGGTGGCGGGACCGGTGACGCAGTCGCCCCCGGCAAAGACGCCCTGCAGGTCCGGCAGACGGGTGTCCTCGTCGGCCAGGAGGGTGCCGCCCCGCTGGATGGTGACGCCGGCCTGGGTGAAGCCCCGGGACTCTATGCCCTGGCCCACGGCCACCAGGATGAGGTCCGCCGGGAGGCGCACCTCCTCCCCTTCGGCGTCGGTGGGCTTGGGCCGCCCGTCGGAACCGATGGGGCCGGGGATCTGGGGCTGGACCCAGAGGGCTGTCGCTTTTCCGTCCCCGTCCACCTCAATGCGCTTGGGGGCGTGGAGGGTCATGAGCTCCGCGCCCTCGGCAATGGCGCCCTCGGCCTCCTCGGCCTGGGCGGTCATGTCCTGCTGGCGGCGGCGGTAGACGCAGGTGACCTTCTTGGCCCCCAGGCGGAGGGCGGAGCGGGTCACGTCCATGGCCACGTTGCCGCCGCCGATGACCACCACGGTCTTCCCCGTGAAGTCCGGCAGCAGCCCGTCGCCGATGCCCCGCAGCAGGTCCACGGCGGAGATGACGTTCTTCGCCCCCTCACCGGCCATGCCCACCTTCTTGTCGGTGTGGGCGCCGATGGCGATGTAGAGGGCGTCGTACTGCTCCCTCAGCTCGTCGAAGGTGACCTCACCCCCCACGTCCACGCCGGTCTTCACGTCGATGCCCAGGGAGAGGATGCCCTTGATCTCCCCGTCCATGATCTCCCGGGGGAAGCGGTAGGCGGGGATGCCGTAGCGCATCATGCCGCCCAGCTGTTTCCTCTTCTCATATACGGTGACCTTGTGGCCCATGAGGGCCAGGTAGTAGGCGGCAGTGAGGCCGCCGGGGCCGCCTCCCACCACGGCCACGGTCTTCCCCGTGGCGGGAGCGGGCTTCGGATGGGGAACCAGGCCGGAATTGTCCACCGCGGCGCGCTTCAGGCCCCGGATGTTGATGGCGTCGTCCACCATCTTCCGGCGGCAGCGGGCCTCGCAGGGATGCTCGCAGATGTAGGCACAGGCGGTGGGGAAGGGGTTGTCCTTCCGGATGAGGCGCACCGCGTCGGCGTAGCGCCCCTCCCGCACCAGGGCCACGTAGCCGGGGATGTCCACCCCGGCGGGGCACATGGCCACGCAGGGCACGGGGTTGTGGAGGGTAGAGAGGCAGCGGTGGTGCCTGACGTGCTCCTCAAAGTCCTCCCGGAAGCCCCGGAGCCCGGTGAGCACCAGCTGGGCCGCGTCGATGCCGATGGCGCAGTCCGCCGTGGCCACAATGACCCTGGCTGTCCGCTCCAGCCGGTCCAGGATGGCCTCATCCGGCTCGCCGTCCAGCACCTGGGTCAGCATGTCCGCCAGCTGGCTCAGGCCCACCCGGCAGGGGGCGCACTTGCCGCAGGTCTGGGCGCGGCACAGGTTCAGGCAGTTCAGCGCTTCGTCCACCGGACAGACGCCCGGAGGACTGCCGGAGATCCGCCGCTCCATGTCCCGGTAGATCTGCTCCACCACGGTCTGCATCTGGCTCGGCGTTCTTACTTCCAGTCTGCTCAAATGGTATTCATCTCCCTTATGGGGCGCTCCGGACCCGCCGGCGCGGAGACGCCCGATACTTACTTTGCTGCGTTTGCCGATTTTTGTCCGCAAACGTCAAGATTATAGCATTAAAACTGATTCATGGCAACAGCAATTTACGGTTTTGGTTCCCTGAAACGGCGGCCCCGGCCGGGGCCGCCGTTTCAGGGACTTCATCCCGGAAAATCGGGAAAATAGTGGTTTTATTTTCCCGCTGGATGTGGTATACTTTAATTTATCGTGCAGACAATCACTTCAAAAAAGGAGTATATAAGCGAATGAAGTATGTTTACCTGTTCAGCGAAGGCAACGCGAGCATGCGGGAGCTGCTTGGCGGCAAGGGCGCCAATCTGGCGGAGATGACCAATATCGGGCTTCCCGTGCCCCAGGGCTTCACCATCACCACCGAGGCCTGCACCCGCTACTACGACGACGGGAAGGTCATCGCCGACGACATCATGGACGAGATCATGGAAAACGTGGCGAAGATGGAGGAGATGAACGGCAAGAAGTTCGGCGACCTTCAGAACCCCCTGCTGGTCTCCGTCCGCTCCGGCGCCCGGGCCAGCATGCCCGGCATGATGGACACCATCCTGAACCTGGGCCTCAACGACGAAGTCGTGGCCGCCATGATCGCCGGGAATCCGGACCCCAAGTTCGAGCGCTTCGTCTACGACTCCTACCGGCGCTTCATCCAGATGTTCTCCGACGTGGTCATGGAGGTGGGCAAGAAGTACTTCGAGCAGCTCATCGACGAGATGAAGGCCCGGAAGGGCGTCACCTTCGACGTGGACCTCACCGCCGCCGACCTGAAGGAGCTGGCGGCTCAGTTTAAGGCCGAATATAAGAAGCAGATCGGGCAGGACTTCCCCGCCGATCCCAAGACCCAGCTCTACGAGGCCATCCGGGCCGTGTTCCGCTCCTGGGACAACCCCAGGGCCAACGTCTATCGCCGGGACAACGACATCCCCTACTCCTGGGGCACCGCCGTGAACGTGATGCCCATGGTCTTCGGCAACCTGAACGACAACTCCGGCACCGGCGTGGCCTTCACCCGGGACCCCGCCACCGGCGAGAAGAAGCTGATGGGCGAGTTCCTCACCAACGCCCAGGGCGAGGACGTGGTGGCCGGCGTGCGCACCCCCATGCCCATCGCCCAGATGGCCGACAAGTTCCCCCAGGCCTACGAGCAGTTCGTGGCCGTCTGCAGGACCCTGGAGGACCACTACCGGGATATGCAGGACATGGAGTTCACCGTGGAGAACGGCAAGCTCTACATGCTCCAGACCCGGAACGGCAAGCGCACCGCCCAGGCTGCCCTGAAGATCGCCTGCGACCTGGTGGACGAGGGCATGATCGACGAGAAGAAGGCCGTCAGCATGATCGAGCCCCGGAACCTGGACACCCTGCTCCATCCCCAGTTTGACGCTTCCGCCCTGAAGGCCGCCACGCCCATCGGCAAGGGCCTGGGCGCCAGCCCCGGCGCGGCCTGCGGCAAGGTGGTCTTCACCGCCGACGACGCCGTGGCCTGGAACGACCGGGGCGAGAAGGTCATCCTGGTCCGGCTGGAGACCAGCCCGGAGGACATCACCGGCATGAAGGCCGCCCAGGGCATCCTCACGGTGCGCGGCGGCATGACCTCCCACGCCGCCGTGGTCGCCCGGGGCATGGGCGAGTGCTGCGTCTCCGGCTGCGGCGAAATTCAGATGAACGAGGAGAAGAAGGAGTTCACCCTGGGAGGCAAGACCTACCGTGAGGGCGACCTCATTTCCATCGACGGGGCCACCGGCTATATCTACGACGGGATCATCCCCACCGTGGACGCGGAGATCTCCGGCTACTTCGGCCGGATCATGGGCTGGGCGGACAAGTACCGCCGCCTCAGCGTCCGCACCAACGCCGACACCCCCAGGGACGCCAAAAAGGCCCGGGAGCTGGGCGCCGAGGGCATCGGCCTCTGCCGCACCGAGCATATGTTCTTTGAGCCGGACCGGATCGCCGCCTTCCGGGAGATGATCTGCTCCGACACCGTCTCCGAGCGGGAGGCCGCTCTCAGTAAGATCCAGCCCATGCAGCAGTCCGACTTCGAGGCCCTGTACGAGGCCATGGAGGGGAATCCGGTGACCATCCGCTTCCTGGATCCCCCGCTGCACGAGTTCGTCCCCACCGCCGAGGAGGAGATCGAGCTTCTGGCCAAGGCCCAGAACAAGAGCGTGGAGCAGATCAAGGCCATCATCGCCTCCCTCCACGAGTTCAACCCCATGATGGGCCACCGGGGCTGCCGCCTGGCCGTCACCTATCCCGAGATCGCCGCCATGCAGACCCGAGCCGTGATCCGGGCCGCCATCGCCGTCCAGGGCCGCCACGCGGACTGGACCGTGGTCCCCGAGATCATGATCCCCCTGGTGGGCGAGGTGAAGGAGCTGAAGTACGTCAAGGACGTGGTGGTGAAGACCGCCGACGAGGAGATCGCCTCCGCCGGCATCACCCTGAAATACAAGGTGGGCACCATGATCGAGATCCCCAGGGCCGCCCTCACCGCCGATGAGATCGCCAAGGAAGCGGAGTTCTTCTCCTTCGGCACCAACGACCTGACCCAGATGACCTTCGGCTTCAGCCGGGACGACGCCGGGAAGTTCCTCAGCGCCTACTACGACAAGAAGATCTACGAGAACGATCCCTTCGCCCGTCTGGACCAGGTGGGCGTGGGCAAGCTGGTGAAGATGGCCGCCAAGCTGGGCCGGGAGACCCGTCCCGACCTGCACCTGGGCATCTGCGGCGAGCACGGCGGCGAGCCCACCAGCGTGGCCTTCTGCCACAAGGTGGGGCTGGACTACGTCTCCTGCAGCCCCTTCCGGGTGCCCATCGCCCGGCTGGCCGCCGCCCAGGCCGCCATTGCGGACGCTCCGGCTCCGGAAGAG
Source organism: Oscillospiraceae bacterium (assembly GCA_017535635.1). Taxonomy (GTDB): domain Bacteria; phylum Bacillota; class Clostridia; order Oscillospirales; family Oscillospiraceae; genus UBA1774. The sequence continues at coordinate 26,870 of JAFXTU010000017.1, read as the reverse complement.
CAGAGCAGGAACGTGAAGGCCGACGTGGAGGACAAGGTCGCCGCCGCCAAGGCCGCCCTCAAGGAGGCCGCCGAGCAGCTCTCCTCCGCCGCCTGCGACGCCACGGACGAGCTGAAGGACGTGGTCTCCGCCGGCTTCAAGAGCCTGGTGGCCGGCTGGGAAGAGGCCAAGAAGACCTACAGCGAGAAGAGAAGCAAGTAAGTCCAGTTACCGCTTAACAGTTAATCGTTCGTAGTTTTGGCAACACCGCATGACCCCGGTGCGCAGCAGGATGGAAGAACACATTGGCAAAATGCGTACCGGGAAGCATGCGGTGTTGCTGTAATCACGAGGTATTAAGGGGGCCTCAATTATGTCAAAGCAAAGAAAATGGGCAAGGGTCCTGGCGCTGCTGCTGGCGCTGGTCATGGTCCTGGGCGCAGCCGCTTCCGTCTCCGCCGCGGAGGACGACGCGGAGATCCGGGAGGCAGCAGCGGAAACGGATCTCACGGGGATGACCGTGATCCTCCACTCCAACGACGTTCACGGGTCCGTGGACGAATACGCCAAGGCCGCGACCCTGCGCAGGCTCTACGAAGCGAAGGGCGCGGAGGTATTTCTGCTGGACGCGGGGGATTTCAGCCAGGGCAGCCCCTACGTCAACCTCTCCAGGGGCAGAGATGCCGTGGTGCTCATGAACGCGGCGGGCTATGATCTGGCGACGCCGGGGAACCATGAGCTGGACTTCAGCGTGGAGCAGCTCCGGGAGAATCTGGACCTGGCCGCTTTTACCGTGATCTCGGCGAACGTCTTTCGGGACGGTATCCGGCTTTGGGAGCCTTATACGGTCCTTTCCACGAAGTCCGGCCTGAACATCGGCTTCTTCGGCCTCCTTACGCCGGAAACCCGGACCAAAGCCAACCCCAAGCTGGTCTCAGAGCTCACCTTCCTCTCGGGAGAGGAAATGGCCCTCTGCGCCCAGGAGCAGATCGACGCGCTGCGCGACCAGGGCGCGGACGTTGTGATCGCGCTGACGCACCTGGGCGTCGCCGCGGAAACCCTCCGAAGCGGCAACAGCTCCCTGGACCTGTACCGGAATACCTCCGGCATCGACTTTATCATTGACGGACACTCCCACACCGTGATGACCGAGGGCCCTGAGGGCGAGCCGATCCAGTCTGCGGGGACCAAATTCGCCTGCATCGGCGTGCTCGTTCTGGATGAAAACGGGACCGTCCGGGACCATTACCTCGTTCCCGCCGAAGGGCTGGAGGAGGACGAAGCGGTCAGCGCCGCCGTGGGCGAGGTGAAAAAAGAAGCGGACACGATATTAAACCAGGTCTTTGCCGTGAGCGAGCTGGAGTTTGAAGGGCGAAGCCAGTATAACCGCACCCGGGAGACCAACAGCGGAGACCTGATCACCGACGCGATGCTCTGGTACATGGAGCAGAACGCGGACCTCCTGGAGGTGCCCATGGACCGCGTGCTGGCGCTGCAGAACGGCGGCGGCATCCGGGACAGGATCCCCGAGGGCAATGTCACGAAAAGGGACATCAACACGGTATACCCCTTCGGGAATACGGTCACCGTCGTCTATGTGACCGGGGAGGAGCTGCTGGAGGTGCTGGAAGCCTCCACCTTCAACATCCCGGATACGCTGGGCGGCTATCCCCAGACCGCCGGGATCCGCTTCACCGTCGACGCCGCCCAGGCCTATGACGCCGGAGAAGCTTACCCGAATTCCACCTACTTCCGTCCGAACTCGATCCGGCGGGTCACCGTTGAGAGCATCGGCGGCAAGCCCTTTGACCCGTCGCTCACCTACGCGGTGGTGACCAACAACTTCCTGACCTCCGGAGGCGACACAGCCTACCTCCTGGGCACGAAGGAGGCTATGGATCTGGGGCTGCCGCTGGATGAGCTCCTGGCAGAGTACATCACCAAGGCCCTGGGCGGCGTCCTGTCCGCGGCAAAATACGGCCAGGTCCGGGGCGACCAGACGATTCTCCTTCCGGGCGCGGAGACGGGAGCCCCCGAAGAAAAGGCCCCTGAAACGGTGACCTATACGGTCGCCGCCGGCGACTGCCTGTGGAACCTGGCAAGACGCTATTACGGCCGCGGTACGCTCTTTGGCAAGATCGCGGAGGCCAACGGCATCGCCGCCCCCTACATGATCTACGTCGGACAGACGCTTCGGATCCCGGACGCCGCCTGATCCGGTCCTCCCTTCAACGGCAGACCGTCCCGGCGGAAGCATTCCCGCAGAAAAAAAGGAAAGGGCTCGGTGCAGAAGCTCTTCTGCGCCGCGCCCGTTTCCGTGTTTGCCGTTTCTCTCTCCGCCTCAGCCTCTGAGCAGGTTCACCAGCGGCTCCACGCCGACGCAGAGGAAGAGGACAAAGCCCAGGCCCACGGAATACAGCTTCTTAAGTTTCATTCCAGACACCTCCCTGAAAAACCCGTGGTTGTTTTGATGGCTCCATTCTGCCACAGGGGGTGTACGATAAACCGGACAGGACTCGGAAATAGGGTAAGTTTTTTGTTTTTTCCCGGAAAACGCTCTTTCCATTGGATCAAAAACGGGCGCTGCAAGGCTTTTCGCCTGACAGCGCCCGTGAAGCTTGGCCCCGGTTTCCCTATTCTCCCGGCAGGGCGTGGGTGCGGATGTAGGCCATCACCTTCCCGAAGGACTCCCCGGTGAGGTGGAGGCCGTCCCCGTTCTGGCCGCTCTCCGGCAGCTTTCCGTCCACCTCCAGGGCTTCAAAGCTGTAGAGGAAGCGCACGCCCAGGTCCTCCGCCATGGTTTCGATCCAGCCGTTTGCCCTGCCGATCTTCTCATTGTTGATGCTGCTTTGGTATTCATAGCTGTCCGCCACGGGATAGATGGAATTCAGGATGATCCGGGTGTCGGGGCTCGCCTCCTGAATGCTCTTCACCAGGGCGGTGTAGTCCCGCACGAACCACTCCTCGTCCATGAAGGAAATACCGTTCACCCCCAGGGTGATGACCAGGATCTCCGGCTGAAAGCGCGCCGCCGCATCCGTGATGAGCAGCTCCTCCCCGGTGGGGGGGTAATACAGCTTGGTGGTGGCGTAATAGGAGAGGGTCATGGTGCCGTTCACGGGCGTCCACACCTGGCTGGGGGGCACCAGGTCCGTATACCCGTGGCGGTAGTAGTAGCCGATGCCGTAGGTGGTGCTGTCCCCCAGGAAGATGAGCTTATCCAGGTACTCCCGGCCCGCGTCCGGGGTCTGAGACAGCCGCGCGGGCATCTCGCTCATGATCAGGACGGTCCGCCGCTCTTCGTCGTAGTCCACGCCGAAGCCCAGGGCGCCGCCCAGCTCCCGGAGCTGGAAGTAGTTGTTCCCGCCCAGGTTCCAGGCGCTGAGGGCCGCCTCCCGGCCGTCGATCCGGAGGATCTGGCTGCTGGGACCGGCGGAGGCAGACCGGTCCTCCCCCAGCTCCAGGTCCCCCGGCTGAGGGACATAGGCTTCGCCGGTCTTCACCAGGACGGTCCGGCTCTCCCCGTCGTAGTCCACGCTGAACTGGGCGGGGGTGCCGCTGAGGAGGGCAGCAATGTCCCGGAACTTGAAATAGCTGCAGCCGTCGATGTTGTACGCTTCGCAGCTGACGTTCCTGCCGTCCACCTCCAGGGCCTGGGTGCTGCGCTCCACCGCGGCCGCCGCGGGGAAGGCCAGCCCCGGGAGCAGGGCCAGGACCAGCGCCAGGGTCAGGAGGGAAAAGCGGACCCGTTTCATAGAAAGCCTCCTCATTTTACCTTCACCGCCTGGGCCTGGGCCTCCAGGCAGAGCTGGGCTGCCAGGAAGGCGTGCTTCTGGGTCATGGCGTTCTCGGTGCGGTTCAGGCAGTCCAGGATCAGGGCCCCGAAGAAGGGGTAGCCGGTGACGCCGTGGGCGTCGAAGTACTGCTCGCCCTTTCCGTTCACCAGGAAGACGTGGTCGCCTCCCGGCTTTCCGGAGGCGATGTTCACATATTTGCGGATCTCGATGTAGCCCTCGGTGCCCAGGATGAGGGTGCGCCCGTCCCCCCAGGTGCTGAGGCCGTCGGGGGTGAACCAGTCCACCCGGAAATAGTTGGTGCTCCCCTTGGCTCCCACGATGGAGCAGTCCCCGAAGTCGTCCAGCTCCGGGTACTGGGGATTTGCGTAGTTCCCGATGCGGCTGTAGGCCACCCTGGCGTCCTCCTCCCCGGCGTAGTAGAGGTACTGCTCGATCTGGTGACTGCCGATGTCGCAGAGGATGCCGCCGTACTTCTCCTTCTCAAAGAACCAGGCGGGCCGTCCGGGGGCGCCCAGCCGGTGGGGCCCCAGGCCCTCCACGTGGATCACCCTGCCGATCTCCCCTTGTTCGATCATATACCCGGCCAGGATGGCCCCCTCCACGTGGAGCCGCTCGCCGTAGTAGACCATGTACTTCCGCCCCGTCTTGGCCGCCATGGCCCTGGCCTGGGCCAGCTGGTCCAGGGTGGTGAAGGGGGCCTTGTCGGTGAAGTAGTCCTTCCCCGCCGCCATGACCCGGCAGCCGAAGGGCCCCCGCTCACAGGTGACGTGGGCGGAGGCCACCAGGATCGTCTCCGGGTCGGAGAGCAGCTCCTCCTCGGAGGAGACGGCCTTTGCCTGGGGATAGGCCTTCAGAAACGCCGCCAGGCGCTCCGGCTGGGGATCATAGACGGACTTCAGGGTGCCCCCCGCCTCGGTGAGGGCGTTCACCATGCCGTAGATGTGCCCGTGGTCCAGGTGAGCGGCGGAGAAGAGGAATTCTCCCGGCTTCACCACGGGCCTTGGCTTCCCCTTGGGGGCGTAGCTCATGCCGTCGGATACCTGCATCTGTGTGCTCCTCCTTGCTTACTTATAGCTGCTGCCCAGGGTGATCTCTCCCTCCTGGTCAGCCTTGGAAGCGGTCTTCTCGTAGAAATGGGGCACGGAGGCCAGGATCCCCTCCGCGGTATAGAAGGGGTCGGAGGGCTGGAGGGGCAGGCGCACGGTCTCCCCGGAGGACCCGGCCTTGAACACGGCGGTGATGAGCTCGATGGTCCTGCGCCCGTCCTCCCCGCCGATGGCGGGGGCCCTCCCCTGCTCCAGGGCGGAGAGCACGTCCTCGAGCTGCCCGTCGTGGCCCTCCAGGGGGAGGGGGGGCAGGGCGTCCGCAAAAGCGGTGAGCTCCTTTTCCAGTTCCTCGTTCCGGATGGGGAAGCCGTTGGGCTTCTCCAGAGAGGCGTAGACCTTGAAGGGGGCGGAGATGCGGGCCTTCTCGCACTGGAAGATAAGCTGCTGCTCCTCCCCGTGGTGGACGACGCTGGCCGTGAGCTGGCCCAGAGCGCCGAGGTAGCTCAGGATGGACATGGACAGGTCCTCCACCTGGGCGTTGTCATGGCCCACGTTGGCAATGACGCTGGTGACCTGCTCCGGCAGGCCCATCATCCAGCAGAGCATGTCGATGTGGTGCACCGCATGGTTCAGGGTGCAGCCGCCGCCCTCCTTCTCCCAGGTGCCCCGCCACCACAGGTCGTAGTAGCTGTGGCCCCGCCACCAGAAGGAGTCCACCTGCACGTGGCGCACTTTCCCGGCCAGGCCGCTGTCCAGCAGGGCCTTCAGGTCCCGGATGGGCTTGCGGAAGCGGTTCTGGGCGATGATGGAGAGCATTTTCCCGCTCTCGTCCCTGGCCCGGAGCATGGCGTCGCACTCCTCCAGGGAGGCGGCCATGGGCTTTTCGCAGACCACGTTCTTCCCGCTGCGGAGGGCGGCGATGCTGGCCTGGGCGTGGACAAAGGGGGGCGTGCACACGTCCACCAGGTCGATGTCCTCCCGCTTCAGCACCTCCCGCCAGTCGGTATAGCAGTCGGCGTTTTGGAGGCCGCAGCGCTCCTTCATCTGCTCTGCCTTGCCGGGGACGATGTCGCAGAGGGCGGCGACGGCGCAGCGCCCCGCCTGCCTGAGATAGGCCTGGACGTGGGCGTTCGCGATGCCCCCCGTCCCGATGATGGCGACCCGGATCATGCGTCACCCTCCTTGGCGATGTCGATGTTGGTTCCCTTGAGGCCGATGTAAGCCCCGTCGGCGGCCTCCGGGGAGGCCGGATGGGCCAGGAGCCACTTGTTCCTTGCCCGGAGCAGCCTGTCCTCCGGGTCCTTCTCCCCGATCTCCGGCCTGGCCGTATTGGTGCCCCTGGGGAGGACCACCGCCACCCGGAAGCCGGCGGAGGCGTCCACATGGCAGGGAGCATAGTGCAGCGTGGTGGCGTAGACCTCCACCACGGCCCCCGCCGGGGCCCGGAAGGCCTTGACCTTTCCGGTGTCCAGGACCCCGCCCTCGATCTCCTCCTGCCGGGCCAGGAGAAGGATGAAGTCCCCTTCCCCGATGTTCAGCTCGCTGTCCCGGTGGTACTCCAGGCAGTTCAGGACCGTATTGCGGCCCCAGCACATGCCCAGCTGCACCGGCATCCCGCCGTAGGCCCGCTCGCCGAATTCCCTGAAAACGGCGCAGCTCTCCAGGGCCGGGAGGGCCGGCTCATAGGCGGTGCCCGCCTCCGGCAGTGGAATGGCCGCCATGGCCTGCAAAAGCTCCGAAGTATCGTAGCCCGCCAGCACCTTGCCGTAGGGCTTGAACTCCGCGTCAAAAACCGAATGGATCTTCACCTTATCCTCCTATTTCCCGGAGTCCCTTCCGTTTTTTCAGGACCCGCTCCTCGTATTCCTTCACGGTCTCCAGCCAGCTCCCGTCCGCAGGAAGGTCCTGCCGGGCGCAGTATTCCGCCCACACGTCGTCCCAGGGCAGGCTTTTCGCCTCCTCCATCTCCACCAGCCGCCGGGTGAAGTCCCCCTTGTCCTGGCTCTCCTTCAGGCTCTCGTGGGGCTGCAGGAGGGCGAAGAGCAGGGCCTTCTGGACGCTCCTGGCCCCCAGGACCCAGGCGGCGATCCGGTTTACAGAGGCGTCGAAGAAGTCCAGACCGATGAGGACCCGCTTCATGGCAGAGCAGCGGACGATCTCCTTCATCATCTCCCGCAGCTCGTCGTCCTGAAGGGGCACATGGTCGCTGTCCCAGCGGACGCCCCTGGTCACGTGGAGGGGGAGATAGCGGAAGAAGGGCAGCAGGGCGGGAAGCTTGTCCGACACCGTCTCCGTGGGGTGGAAGTGGCCGTTGTCCAGCAGGGGATAGACCCCCGGATGGGAGGCGGCGTAGCTGAGGTAGAATTCGTGGGAGCCCACGGTATAGCTCTCCACCCCGACGGCAAAGACCTTGGACTCCACGCTGTCGATGACGTTGGGGCACTCCTCCCAGAAAACCTCGTCCAGGGCCGATTTCAGCCGCAGCCGGGGGCCCAGCCGGTCGGCGGGAATGTCCTTGTACCCGTCGGGGATCCAGAGGTTGCAGAGGACCTTGTCCCCCAGCTCCTCCCCCATCCTCTGGGCGATGCGCCGGCAGGCCACACAGTGGCGGATCCAGAAGCGCCTCGTCTCCTCCTCCGGGGAGGAGAGGGTCAGGCCGTCCTCCACCCTGGGGTGGCCGAAAAGGGTGGGATTGAAGTCCAGTCCCACGCCCAGCTCCCTGGCGAACTCCACCCAGGGGACAAAGTGCCGGAACTCCAGCTCGTCCCGGTCCGCCCATTCCCCCGGTGGGAAGACGGCGTAGCTGGCGTGGAGGTTCAGCCGCTTCTTCCCCGGAATGAGGGAAAAGGCCAGGCGCAAATCCTCCTTCAATTCCTCAAAGTTCCGGGCCCGGCCGGGGTAGTCCCCGGTGGCCTGGATGCCGTTCCCGCCCCCCTGGCCGGGAAAGTCAAAGCCGGTCACATCGTCGCCCTGCCAGCAGTGGATGGAGATGGCCTTTCTCCCCAGGGCGTCCATGGCCGCCTCCACGCCGATCCCCCGGCGTGAGAAGATCTCTCTGGCGCTCTCAAATCTGGTCATAGCTCAGCTCCCATCTGTATCTTCAGGTTCCCCAGGGCCGTGGCCTCCAGGGGAAGCGCCCGTACCTCCAGCCCGCTCGCCTCGGCGGTGAGGCGGTTCAGAAAGGCGTTCTTCGCCCCGCCGCCCACCACGGTGAGGCGGCAGAAGCGCCTGCCCGTGTTTGCCGCCAGCTCCCCCAGGGCGGCGGCGTAGCTCGCCGCCAGGGAGCGGCAGGCGCAGCGGACGAGCGCAGGGGCGGAATACTGCCCGCCCCCCAGGGCCTCCCGGAAGGCCCCGGCCATGCTCCCCGGGGCCAGAAAGGCGGGGGAATCCGCGTCCGCCAGGCCGTCGAAAGAGCTCTTCTCCGCCTGGGAGAGCAGGTCCGGCAGGCTCGTCTCCGGGCAGAGCTCCCGGCGGAGCTCGTTCACCAGCCAAAGGCCCATGATGTTCTTCTGATAGCGATTGTAGCCCACGCCTCCCTCATTGGACCAGTTGCCCCTCCGGCTCGCCTCGTCCGTGAGGGGCGCCGGGGTCTTCAGGCCCAGGAGGGACCAGGTGCCGGAGGAGAGGTAGGGCTCGTCCCCCAGCTCCGGGATGCCCTCCACGGCGGAGGCGGTGTCGTGGCTGGCGCAGAGGAGGACCGGGATGCCCTTGTACTCCCCCAGGGGCGTCCCCGGCTTGGACAGGGGCGGGAACAGCCCCTCCGGGAGGCCCAGGGCCCGGATCAGCTCCCGGTCATACTCCCCGGTACGGACACTGAGGAGTCCCGTGGTGGCGGCGCTCGTGTACTCCCGCGCCTTTTTCCCGCAGAGCCGCCAGCTCAGGTATTCCGGCAGCATGAGCAGGTCCGTGACCCCCTCCAGCCGCCCGCTGAGCTTGTCCGCCATGAGCTGGTAGACCGTGTTGAAGGGCTGGAACTGGCAGCCGGTCCGCCGGTAGAGCTCCGGGAAGGGGACGACGGCGTGGACGGCCTCCACCGCGGCCCCGGTCCGCTCGTCCCGGTAGGCATAGACGGGACTGACCGGTTCCTCCCCCCGGAGGAGCACATAGTCCACGCCCCAGGTGTCGATGGCCAGGGAGGAGATCTTCCCATACCGGGCCATGGCCTTTTCGATGCCGGTTCTTACCTCCCGGAGCAGCCGTTCCGCGTCCCAGACCCGATGGCCGTCCCGAAGGTCCATGGAATTGGGGAAGCGATGGACCTCCTCGGCATGCACTTCTCCCCCCTCCCGCCAACCCGCGACCAGGCGGCCGGAGGAAGCGCCCAGGTCGACGGCAAGCGCGCGTTTCATGCCCCATCTCCTGTCCGCGCCGCCCCCGAACCCGGGGGCGGCGCAAATCGTTTCAGTCTTCCTTCCGCTCTCTGGAAAAGGCGATGAGCAGACCGGTGCTCCACCCGCTCCAATAGGACATACAGGTGAGCTCCCAGCCCAGCTTCGCCATGTCGTTCATGATCTCCTCGACCTTGTTCTTATTCTTGAACTTGACTTCGATGACCTTGTATTCCTTCATGCTTTATTTCTTCTTGGAGGGGTCCCCCGCGCCCTTGGACATGGTCCAGTGCCGGTAGGAGCCGGCGGCGTCCCCGCTCTCTCGGGCCTTCTTGGCCGCGGCGGTGTAGAGACCGTACTCGTGGGCCACCAGGCACTCGGTATAGCTCTTGTCCGTGTGCTCGTTCCGGGGCAGGGGCACGTCCTGCTCCCCGGCCAGGATGTCCTGGACCCTGGAGACGTTCACGGTGTGGGTGCTGCTCCCTTCGGCCACGGCCACCGCCGCCGCCACGCCGGCGGCCTGACCGGTGCCCACGCACTGGGGGATCAGGTTCACGTTGTCGATGGCGATCCGGTCCGCCGAGATGTGGCGGCCGGGGGCCAGCAGGTTCTCCACCTTCTGGGGCAGGATGGAGCGGTAGGGGATCTCGATGGGGGCGTTGTCGTTGAGGGTGTCCACGGTGCAGTGCCAGGCGATGCAGTCCTCATGCTCCTTGGGGAAGGCCCAGTCATTGGAGGAGATGACGTACTCGCCCACGATCCGGTGGGAGCCCCGGGTCCCCAGCTGGGGAGCCACGTCGTAGAGGAAGGCGTCCTTGAACACCTCCGGGGCGTAGGTCTTGTAGGCTTCCAGCACCTCCCGGAGCACCAGCCGGGTGCCCATCTCCGTGGCGGTCTGGTCGGCGATCCTGGAGCAGTCCCGCTTGGGCTGCCAGTTGTTCACCCAGCTCACGTCGTCGGTGGGGCCGGTGATGATGCCGGTGCGGAAGCCGTGGAGCTTGAACAGCGCCTCCGAGAGCTTCTGGGCCTCCTCCCGGTGGCTCATGTTCCAGGCGTTGTAGGCGTTCTTGCTGAAGCCGCCGATGCGGTACACCAGGGCGGTGGAGGAGCAGCGGCACTCGTCGTCGATGGCCGAGGAGGTGGGGGCCCCGGAGAGGCGGCAGAGGTCCGCGTCGCCGGTGGCGTCGATGACCACCTTGGCCAGGATGGCCTTTCTTCCCTCCTTGGACTCGAAGAGGACGCCCTTGCACACCCTCCCCTCCATGATGGGCTTCACGCCCCAGCTGTGGTAGAGGACCCGGATGGAATCCCGCAGTTCATAGAGCATGATGTCCATCTCGATCTTCAGCTGGGTGGGGTCCAGCATGAAGCCGTGCTCCACTCTCGCGGGGGGGATATAGGTGGCGCCGCCCACGTCGGCCCACTTGCGCACCTCCTCCGGGTCGGTGATCCCGGCCAGGGAGGCGTCCGGCCCCCGGACCGCGCCGGGGATGTCCTTCAGGCGGGTGTACCACTCCTCCTGGATGCCCCGCACATAGGTCTTCTCGTGGAAGGAGAGGCTGGGGATCAGCAGGACGTAGCCCCCCGTCACGTCGCCGCCGCAGTAGCCGTAGCGCTCCATGAGGATCACGTTTTTGCAGCCCGCCCGGGCCGCCGCCACGGCGGCGGAGTGACCGGCGCTGCCGCCGCCCACCACCAGGACCTCGCACTCGTCGTAGATGGGGACCAGGGTCTCCGGCTCCAGATAGGTTTTCGCGTTCATGTTCGTCCCTCCTGAGAGAGGCATAGCCTCCATTTTTTTATTCTGTTCCCATCATAACACAGGCGCAATGGCGGTTCAATAGGCGCGGAAGCGCCGCCTCCCGTCTCTCCTTACCTTTCGCTCTCCACGCAGTCCAGGAACAGTGGGAGCAGATAGGGGTCGAACTGGGTGCCGTTGCCTTCCAGAAGGATCTCCCTGGCCTTCTCTTTGGAGTAGGGCTTTTTATAGACCCGCTCGGAGACCAGGGCGTCGTACACGTCCGCCAGGGCCATCATCCGCGCTTCCAGGGGAATGTCCTCCCCCTTCAGCCCGTCGGGATACCCCTTTCCGTCATAGCGCTCATGGTGATGCCGGGCGATGTTGCAGGCGATGCTGCAATACTCCTCTTCCTCGATGTCCCCCATGGTTTTTTTGATGATCTCCGCGCCGTAGCCGGAGTGCTTTTTCATGATCTCGAATTCTTCTTCCGTCAGCCTTCCGGGCTTGTTCAGGATCCGGTCAGGAATGCGGATCTTGCCGATGTCATGCATGGCGGCGGCCAGGATCACATTGTTGTAGTAGTCCTCCGTCAGCCGGGAATAGCGCTCGTATTTCTTCATCCGCCGGGTGAGCTTCTCCACGTAGTTCTCCGTGCGCTGGATGTGGTCGCCGGTATTTTCGTCCCGTTCCTCCACCACGGCGGCCAGGGAGGTGATGATGCTCCGCTGGATCTTCTCGATCCGCTCGCTCTGGTGGAGCTCCCGGATGTTCCTGGTGCAGATCACCGCGTAGAGGACCATGCCCACGATGCAGAAGGTCACAGTGTTCTGGACATCCAGGGAAAAGGCGTGGGCGGATTTCAAAAGGTTGGAGAGCAGCAGGTAGACCGCGGATTCTCCCAGCATGACCGCGAACATGCGGATCGGGCGGTCGTCGATGGTCAGCGGCAGCAGGGCGATAAAGACGATGACGCTGGTGGCCGGGATCTCATGGTTGCTTCTCTGGGTGCTGAGGATGCCGGCATAGACGCAGACCAGGATGATCTGCCCGTAGCACAGCAGCAGGCTCCAGATCTCCTTTCCGCTTCCGTCCTCCTTGATCAGCGGAAGCAGAAGAAGCGTGACCGCGCTGCCGCAGAGGAGGAAGAGATAGGGGACCCAGAGGCCGGTACGGAGCAGCAGATTCAGAACGAGAAAGATAACGCCGATCCCTCTGGCCAGCGCCGCGGTGATCCGAAGCGCCCGGAGGTTTCTCTTCCACAGCATGGGACGTATCGCGTCATAATTTTCCCGATCAATGCCGCCGTAGAACAAAAAACGGCGGAAACGATTGCCCTGCATCATGCTTTCCTCGCAAAATCCATGTTGATCCGAATACACAAACTATATGCGACTCCCGGTCCGTTTGTCAAGTCGCGCTCAATCCACCCGGTTCCGACGCTCTCCCCGGAGGAAAGAGGCCATGTTCAGCACGATCTCCCGGAGGCAGCGCTGCCGCGTCTCCAGCGCGCCCCAGGCCATGTGGGGGGTCAGGCAGACGTTGGGGTGCTCCCGGAGGGCATAGAAGGGATGCTCTTCCGGGAAGGGCTCAGAGGAGTAGACGTCCACCCCCAGGCCCCCCAGGCGTCCCCCGAGCAGGGCATCGGCCAGGGCTGTTTCATCCGCCACCGCGCCCCGGGCCACGTTGATGAAGATGCAGTCCTTCTTCAGGAGCCGGAGCCGCTCCTGGCTGAACAGGCCCCGGGTCTCGTCGCTGAGGGGCAGGTGGACGGAGAGGATGTCCGAAGCGCGGCAGAGCTCGTCCAGCTCCACCCAGGGGTCCTCCGGCCGGGGACTGCGATTCCAGCAGAGGACCCGGCAGCCCAGGGCGGCGGCGATCTCGCCCACCCTCCGGCCGATGCGCCCGTAGCCGGCGATGCCCCAGGTCATCCCCCGCAGCTCGTGATAGACCGGGGTCAAAAGGTTGGCGGTGGACCCGTGGGTATAGGCCCCCTCCCGGACGGCGGCGGTGTAGGGGCCCAGCCGGTTCGTGAGGTAAAGGGCCATGGCGGCGGTGAGCTGGGCCACGCTGTCCGTGGAGTAGCCCGCCACATTGCACACGGCGATGCCCGCTGCCCGGCAGAAGGCGGTGTCCACGTTGTCGTAGCCGGTGGCGGCGAGGCAGATGAGCTTCAGCTCCGCCAGGCCCCGGAGATTGGAGCCGTTCAGCCGGACCTTGTTGATCACGGCGGCGTCCATCCCCCGCAGACGCTCCGGCACCTTCTCCGGCGGCGTGGCGGGATAGACCTTCACTTCTCCCAGGGCGTTCAGAGGACTCAGGTCCAGGTCCTCCCCCAGGGTGGCGGCGTCCAAAACGGCGATCTTCATATCGGTTCCTTTCCCCCGGTCCGGCCGGAGCGGAATTTGTTCCGAGTGATTCTTTTCCGATCGGCATAGAGGAAATGTGCCGATCCGGCTTATACTTTGTTATGATATCACAATCCAGCTGAAAAGTCCTCGATTTTTGGAAATCTTTGTGCTATGATATGAGCATCCCAAAAAGAAAACGAAAAACGAGGAGAAAAAGATGAAAAAGCTTGCTCTCTTTCTGATCCTGGCGCTGCTGCTCTCCCTGGCGGCCTGCACCGGGAAGCCCGATCCGGCCCCGGCGCCCACGGCGTCGCCCGCGCCCACCGAGGCCCCCGCGCCTACGGAAGCGCCCGCGCCTACCGAGGCCCCGACGCCCACGGAGACCCCCGCGCCCACGGAGACCCCCGCGCCCACGGAAGCGCCTGCCAAGGCCCCCCCGTCCCCCTCTGCCCTCGCCTCCGAGCTGGAGGGCAGCTACTGGTCCGGCCAGATGGAGACGGAGTTTGAAAGCTATTACGGGGAAGACGAGGAAGATGAGGAGAGCATCCGCTATTTCACGGTGGACAGCGACCTCCTGCTTCTGGAGGACGGGATCGGCATTTTCCGCACGAACTACTACTCCCCCTATGACCCCTCCAACGGCTATTGCAGCTGGGAGGCGGACGACGAGACGGGGACCGTGCGCCTCAGCCTCTCTTCCGACGAGGAGCTGGAGTGCACCCTGGAGGACGGACAGATCTCCTTCGAGTACTATGACGAAGTATTCACCCTGGACCGGCGGGAGAGCATCCCGGGCGGCTTCGACCTGAATCCCTATCAGTTCAGCGGCACCTTCACGCTGAAGAGCATGGAGATCGAAGGGTATGAGATGGACCCGGCGGAGGAGGGGACCAGCGCCGTTCTGGTCATCGGCGAGACCACCTCCCTCTACTGGAGCCGGGATTACGGCCCCGATCTCCGGGAGGAGGACATGTGGGTCTATATGGGCTGGCTGCCCCTGTATCCCGACTGTGAAAACCAGTTCTGGTCCATGGAGCTCTATCCCCAGAATGACAACAACCGGGATTTCAAGCTCACCGCCGTCTCCGAGGACGAGGTGGAGCTGCTGTTCTATTCCTACTACGCCACGGGGGAGAGCTATTCCAGCGTGCTTTCCTGCCGCTTTGAGCGGGTGGAGGACGGCAGCGTAGCCCTTCCCGATGCGTCGGAGCCCGTTACCGTCAGCACCACGGAGGAGTTCATGGCCGCTCTGCAGGACGACGCCACCATCCTCCTGGAGCCCGGCGTCTACAACGTGACCTCCTGGCTGGAATTCGGCGACGGCGATCAGGCGGACCTGTGGCACGACGTGGAGTATCCCTACTACGCCGAGGGGATCTACGTGGAAGATGAATTCGACGGGCCGGAGGTGGTGGTCGCCGGCTTCCGGAACCTGACGATCCGCTCCGCCGACCCTGACGACCCCGCCGAGATCGTCTGCCTCCCCCGCTACGCCGACGTCCTGTGCTTCCAGTACTGCAACAACCTCACCCTGGAGAACCTGATCATGGGCCACACGGAGGAGCCGGGGTCCTGCTCCGGCGCCGTGGTGAATCTGCAGAATTGCTACGATTCCACCCTCTCCGGCTGCCGCCTCTACGGCTGCGGGACCTACGGCGTCACCGCCTATTCCAGCAGCACCCTGGCCCTGAAGGATTGCCAGATCTACGACTGCACCTACGGCTGCATGGATCTCCAGTTCACCGACGTCACTGCCACGGGCACCCGCTTCTACGACTGCGACGGCTACACCATGTTCAGCCTGTATTACAGCGACGTGGTCTTCAACAGTTGCGATTTCCGGGATCTGATCGGCAATATGCTCTATCTGAGCGAGTATTCCACCGTGGTCTTCAACAGCTGTGAGCTGGACGACGCCGCCAAGGCCTCCGTGGAGAGCAACGAGCGCTTCAGCGAGGCCGTCACCGCCGACTGGACCTCCGCCCCCAAGGGCTAAGCGTCGCTGCGCGGGGAAATGTCCGGTGTCCGCCCAAGGCCGAACACCGGAAAGATTTCCCCGGCAGCTCCTTTCCGCTCCGCACCCGCTCCGCTGGGCTGCGGAGCGGGTCCCAAAAATGATTCAGCCGGACGGCACGCGCCGTCCGGCTGTTCCTTTTCTGCTTTCCGTGAAGGTCAATCCTCTTTTTTGTTGAAGAAGAGCACCCCGATGCAGCCGGGGCCGCAGTGGCTGGCGATGGTGCTCCCCGCCTGGGTGATGCAGATCTCCCGGAAGGGATGCAGGGACTTCACCAGCTCGTAGGCCGCCCGGATGATCTCCTCGGGGAAGGCGGTGTGGGTGAGCATGATCCGGCCGGGGTCCACGCGGGGATTGTTCTCCAGCCGTCCCCGGATGTAGTCCAGCACGGTCTTCTTCGCGTCGCCCCGGTACTTCCG
Organism: Oscillospiraceae bacterium; assembly: GCA_017535635.1. GTDB lineage: Bacteria > Bacillota > Clostridia > Oscillospirales > Oscillospiraceae > UBA1774. Next base: position 11,198 of record JAFXTU010000017.1, on the reverse strand, counting down.
GCCCACGGTCATGCTCCCGTCCTTCACCACGATCTCGGGCCGGAGCTTCAGCAGGTTTGCCCCCAGGGCCGCCACGCCGGAGCAGCGCCCGCCCTTGTGGAGGTACTCCAGGGTCTGGAGCACGAAGCTCACGTCCAGCCTGCCCTTCATCTCGTTCAGCCGCCCGGCGATCTCCCCCGCCTCCAGGCCCTCCCGGGCCAGTTCCGCGGCGGCGATGACCAGCTGGCCGCTGCCGGAGGAGAGATTCCGGCTGTCGATGACATAGACGTTGTCCAGGCCCTCCGCCGCGATGGTGGCGTTCTGGTGGCAGGCGGAGAGCTCACTGGAGATGTTCACATGGATGACCGCATAGCCCGCCTCGGTATACCGGCGGAAGCAGTCCTCATAGGTCCCCACGGAGACGGCGCTGGTCTTGGGCAGGGTCCCGGTCTTTTTCGCGTAGTCGAAGAGTTCCTCCGCGGTCACGTCCACCCCGTCGGAGCAGACCCGCTCCCCCAGGGTCACCTGCAGGGGCAGGACCTCCACGTCATAGCGGCGGTAGAGCTCCTCCGTCAGGTCGCAGGTGGAATCACAGGTCACTTTGATCTTGGCCATGCTTTTATCTCCAATTCTCCCGTTTCAAGGGACGCCGCGCGCCCTCATTCTGAGCCTGTACGAATGATTATTTTACACGTTTTTCCCGGAAAAGCAAGCCTTATTTTCCGCCCCCGCCGACCGGGGGAAAACCGTTGCGCCTGGGCGGGAAAAAAGATATACTGATGCAAATGGACAAGAAAGCGGGTTCGATTTGAAACAAAAGGAGGGAATACAGTGGCAGGCAAGAAAGTGGGAGACCTCATCAAGGAGGCGCGCACCGGCGCGGGCCTCACCCAGGCGGCCCTGGCAAAGCAGGTGGACGGCGTCAGCGCCTCGGACATCTCCAAGGCCGAGCGGGGAGAGAAGGAGCTGACGCAGGCCGCCCTGAAGCAGATCGCCAAGGCCACGGGAGTGACCCAGGCGTCTCTGCTGAACGCCCCCAAGGGGGCCTCCGGGAGCGGCGGGAAAACGGGCTCCGGGAAGGGGAGCAGCGGAAAGACCGGCTCCAAGACCTCGGAGGATTACAAGCTCACCGCCGCGGAGAAGAAGCTGGTGGACCTCTACCGGGCCGCCGACAGCGACACGAAGAAGGCTGCCGTGAGCCTCCTGAAGGGGGAGAAGAACGAGGGCCTTCTCAGCTCCCTGTTCAGCGGGGCCGTGGACCTGCTGAGCGGGAAAAAATAAAGGAGGAAGCACATGCTGAGAGTGGTAAAAACCGAATCCGGCTTTGTGCGGGGCATCCCCGCCGCCGACCCCAGGGTGACGGCCTTCAAGGGCATCCCCTTCGCCGCTCCCCCCGTGGGCCCTAACCGCTGGCGCGCCCCCCAGCCGCCCCAGTCCTGGGAGGGCGTGCGAAACTGCTTTGAATTCGGCCCCATCGCCGTGCAGGAAACACCCGGCGGGAACCCGGACGACATCTACACCCGGGAGTGGCACGTGGACTCCCAGGTGCCCATGAGCGAGGACTGCCTGCAGCTGAACGTCTGGACGAACGCTCAGAGCGCCGAGGACAGGCTTCCCGTGATGGTCTGGCTCTACGGCGGCGGGCTGATGGTGGGCTATCCCTCCGAGATGGAGATGGACGGGGAGCGGATCGCCCGGAGGGGGGTCATTTTAGTCAGCGTCAACTACCGGGTGAACGTCTTCGGCTTCCTGGCCCACCCGGAGATCACCGCCGAAAACCCGAAGGCCCCCGCCAACTTCGGCCACCTGGACCAGCAGGCGGGCATCGCCTGGGTAAAGCGGAACATTGCCGCCTTCGGGGGCGACCCGGAGAACATCACCATCTTCGGCCAGTCTGCCGGGGGCGGGAGCTGCGAGGTGCAGCTCTGCTCCCCCCAGAATAAAGGACTGTTTCAGCGGGCCATCCTCCACTCCTCCGGCGGCCTCCTGCCCCCCAGCAGCCTGAGCCTGGATCTGAAAGAGGCGGAAGCGCAGGGGGTAAAGCTCTTTGAAAAGCTGGGGGTCAGGACCCTGGCAGAGGCGAGAGCGCTGGACGCCCAGACCGTATGGGACATAGCCGTGGGCCAGGGTGGCTTCAAATGGGGCAGCGTCATCGGCAACCCCTTCCTCCCCGATACCCCGGCGAACATCATTCTCCGGGGGGAGGAGAACGAAGCGGACCTCATTATCGGCAACACCGGGGACGAATTCCTCTTCCGGCCGGAGGTGGACTCCTTCCCGGCCCTGGAGGAATACGTCCGGCGGAAGTACCCCGCCATCGCGGAGGAATATCTGTCCCTGGTCTGCGGCTGCGCCATCACCCTGGAGCAGGTGAAGCAGAACGCCACCTACAACAACTTTGAGATGGGCAACGTCCTCTGGCTGGACCACAACGCCAGAAATCCGAAGCACAGGATGTACTTCTACCGCTTCGACCCGGAGATCCCCGGCTGGGACGACCCGGGGGCCTTCCACTCTTCGGACCTGTGGTTCGCCTTCGAGACCCTGGCGAAGTGCTGGCGGCCCTTCACCGGCAAGCACTACGACCTGGCCCGGCAGATCTGCAACTACTGGACGAACTTTGCCCGCAGCGGCGACCCCAACGGCCCCGACGCGGACGGCGCCCCCATGGAGACCTGGGAGCCCTATGCCGAGGGAAACGAGAAAGTCATGTTCTTCGGGAATCAGCCGGAGCTGATAAAAGCGGAGGAAACGGAGTTTTTCCGGCTTCTGCAGCACGCCTGCGAGGATGGAAGGATCCCCTGGCGGGCCCTGAACGCCTTCGACGCGGAGAAGGAATTCGGCACCGGACTCATGGACCTTTAATCCAATCGAAGCCGCTTCGCTGGGCTTCGATTGGAGAAGGATTGCGCTTCGCTACCCGCACTCGCTGCGCTCGCACAGTCCGCTTCGCGAGAGGTATTTTTGGGCAGAAATGAATTCCGCCCAAAAATGATTCCGATTCTATTCGCGTCTGCGGACGCGAACTCTGCGAGGCAGAACGCTTTGAACAATACTGCAACATAAAGGAGAGAAGATTATGGCGCTGATCCACGTTACCTATTATTCCCAGGCCCTGTCGGGGCAGAATGAGTTCTACGCGGTCCTCCCCAACGACGTCCCCCCCATGATGGCAGAGATGAGCCCTCCCAACCCCGCCTTTCAGCGGCCCATGAAGACTCTGGTGCTGCTCCACGGCTACTCCGGCTGCTCCTCCGACTGGCTCGCCGGCAGCGGCATCCAGGAGCTCTGCACCCAGTACAACCTGGCCGCCATCATGCCCAACGGCAGAAACAGCTTCTACCTGGACCGGGAGATCACCGGGGAGGCCTTCGCCACCTACGTGGGGGAGGAGCTGCTCGCCTACGCCCGGAAGACCTTCGGCCTCTCGGACAAGGCGGAGGACACCTTCATCTGCGGCTTCTCCATGGGGGGCTACGGCGCCCTGCGGACGGGTTTGAAGTATTCCCACAACTACTCCAAGCTGGCCGCCTTCTCCAGCGCCCTCATCTACCGGGAGGTCTCCGAAATGACGCCTCCCAACGGGAATCCGGTGGCAAACTACGCCTATTACGCCGCCACCTTCGGGGACCCCAAGACCGTCCTGGAGCGGGACGTGAACCCGGAGGTCCTGGTGAAGGAGAAGCTGGCCAGGGGGGAGGCCCTGCCCGGCATCTATCTGGCCTGCGGCACGGAGGATATGCTCATTGAGGTAAACCGCACCTTCGCCGCCTTCCTCCGGGAGCAGGGCGTGGAGGCAGAGGTGCACTTCACTCCCGGGGAGCACAACTGGACCTTCTGGAACGAGTATCTGCTGAAGGCCATCCGCTGGATGCTGGGGGAATGAGCCGTGTACGAGAAAAACTATGACGTGCTGAAGCAGGTCTGCGCCGAGAAGGCGGTGATCCGGCCGGTCTCCCAGCACCGGAAGCCGGACGGGAGCATGGATATCGAGGGGAACCTGCGCCTCTGGAACGAGGCTCTCGCGCGCTTTGAGGTCCTGCCCCTCTGGGAAGACGGCGCGCCGGGCTACGACGACCGGGACCCCCTGCAGCCGCCCCCCTCCCTGGTGTTCGTGCCTTCGCCGAAGGCCGACAAAAAGCGGGGCACGGTCATCGTGGCCTGCGGCGGCGGCTTTGAGACGAGGACCGGCTGCGAGGGGATGAACGTGGCGGAGTACTTCACGGACGCGGGCTTCAATACCGCCATCCTCACTTACCGCTTAAAGCCCTATTCCCGCTGGGACGCCCTCGCGGACATGCAGCGGGCCATCCGCCTCCTGCGGGCGAAGAAGGAAGAACTGAACATCACCGACAAGGTGGCCGCCATGGGCTTCTCCGCCGGGGGCATGCTCAGCGCCAATGCCGCCACCCACTTCGACGGAGGGGACCCGGAGGCCGCCGACCCGGCGGAACGGGAGTCCTGCCGCCCGGACGCGGCGGTGCTGGGCTACGGGGCCTTCGCCTTCGCCGGGCTGCCGGGGGGCTTTTTCGTGGACCCCTTCGGGGACCGGGTCTTCAACCCCTATGTGGCGAACAAGGAGGAGCTGATCTACTTCGCCCCGGAGGTGAACGTCACCCGGGCTACTCCCCCCTTCTTCATCTGGCAGACCAACAGCGACGATCCCCGCCATTCCTTCACTTTGGGGCAGGCCCTCACCGCCGTGGGCATCCCCTTCGAGATGCACCTCTTCCCCCAGGGCGCCCACGGCCTCGCCCTGGCGGACGGGAACAACGACCTGGGGATGAACCTCCCCCACGTGGCCCGCTGGGCCGCCCTCTGCGCCGAGTGGCTGGAGGAGCAGGGGATCTGAAAATACGCTTTGCCTGCAAAGGGGGCGCCGCGGCAGAATGCCGCGGCGCCCCTGGTGTAATTAACATTATTCTCTCTCCCGCGCCATGGCCAGCATGAGCTTGATGCGGTTCTCCTGGTTCACCCGGGAGGCCCCGGCGTCGTAGTCCACGGGGAAGATGTTCGCCTCGGGGTACAGCTCCCGGAGCTTCCGGATGGTGCCCTTCCCCACGATGTGGTTGGGCAGGCAGCCGAAGGGCTGGGCGCAGACCACGTTGGAGTAGCCCTTCTCGATGAGCTGGGCCGTCTCGCCGGGGAGGAGCCAGCCCTCCCCCATCTTCACGCCCCGGTCGATGACCCGGTCCGCCAGCTCCTTCACCCGGTCGAAGGACACGGGGGAGACGAACTCCGGGTAATCTTCCAGGGCCCGCAGCATCTCCCGCTCCCAGTTTTCGGAGATGCGCAGCACCAGCTTCCCGGCCAGGGCGCTCAGGAGCGGCGTCCCGTAGTAGCGCCGGTCCGTCTCCGTGTTGGCGAAGCAGTACTGGAAAAAGCCCAAAACCCCGGGGACCATCACCTCGCAGCCCTGGCTGAGCAGGAAGGCCTCCAGCCCGTTGTTGCCGAAGGAGGCGTACTTGACGTAGATCTCCCCCACGACGCCCACCTTGGTGAGCTCCTTTTTTTCCCGGGGGATCTTGTGGAAGTCCTCCGTCATGGCCCGGAGATTGCGCCGCAGGGCCCGGCGGCTCAGGCCCCGGCGATGGGAAAACTGCTCCGTGAGGGTGCGGATCCACTTCTGCACCACCGCCGCCGTGTCTCCCGGCCGGGTCTCATAGGGCAGGGTCTGGTTTTTCAGCAGGAGGAGCATGTCCCCGTAGATGATGGCCCGCATCGCCGCCAGAAGCATGGACGGGGTGAAGCGGAAGCCGGGGGACCGCTCCAGCCCCGTGAGGCTCAGGGAGATCACCGGCACCTCCCCCAGTCCCATCTTCTCCAGAGCCTTCCGGAGCAGCATGATGTAGTTGGAAGCCCGGCAGCCGCCCCCGGTCTGGAAGAAGATCAGGGCGGTCCTGTTCAGGTCGTATTCCCCGGAGGTCAGGGCGTAGAGCTGCTGGCCGATGGCGCAGATGGCCGGATAGCACATGTCGTTGTGCAGGTACTTGAGGCCGGTGTCGATGACCTTTTTCCCCTCGTCATGGACGATGACCACCCGGTAGCCGTGGATGCGGAAGATCGCCTGCAATAGCTCCATGTGGGTGGGGAACATATCCGGGGCCAGGATCGTGTAGTCCCGGCGCATCGCTCTGGTGAATTCCGCGGCCATGGCTCTCTCCTATCGGGCGTCGTCCGCCGCCGGGGCGTCGTCGTCCCGATTGCGGATGGTCAGAAGCACCAGGGCGCTCCCCAGGAGCAGGACCGCCTCCAGCCCCAGGGGGACCAGGAAGCGGGGCGACAGGGGCGTACTCAGCCCCGCCCCCATGAGGGGGAAGAGGACGCAGGAGGCCGCCATGCCCGTCACGCTCCCCAGCAGGTAGGGCCCCAGGGGCGTATCCGTGGCGCCCAGGTAGGCGCTGACGATGTCGAAGGGGAGCAGGTTGATGAGCCGGGTGAGCAGCGTGAACACGAAGGAATTGTCCCTGCGGAGGCGGCCCAGGACCGCCGCGTTCCGGTGGGTCTGAACAAAGCGGCGGATGCCGCCGCCCCCCAGGCGCTTCCCCAGGCCGTAGCTGAGGGAGGCCATGAGGCCGGTACCCAGGAGGTTCACCGCCACGGCCAGAGGCAGGGGGAAGAGAATGCCGCTGAGGGCGTAGATGAGGCCGCTGTGGATCACCATGCTCAGGCTTTTCAGCACGAAGAGCCCCGCCATGAAGAGGAGGGCCAGCACCAGGCTCCGGGGGATCACCTGGAGCCCCGGCTCCAGGACCACCCGGTCCCGGTGGGCCCAGGCGAAGAGGAGCACGCAGCCCCACATGAGGAGCATGAACAGCCGCAGCCACATGGACCGTTTGCCGCTCTCCGGGAAGAGGGCGGCCCAGACGATGCCCAGGAAGCTGCGGACGTAGAGGAGCATGGAGAGCATGAGGGCGGCGGCGCAGAGCAGGACCAGCAGATCGGCCCAGAAGACCGGCAGCTCGATGGGAAGGATCAGGATCAGCATGGTGACGTAGAAGACCACGGTGCTCACCTTTCCGTACCACTGGGCGCTCTGCATCTGCCCCGTGACCCGGACCGCCGCCAGGCCCAGGACCCCCTGGACGATCTCCTTGAGGCAGAGCAGGGCGAAGACCCAGTAGATGAGCGGCCAGCGGCTGGCCAGGCAGATCAGCAGGGCCGCCTGGGTGAGCTTGTCCGCCACCGGGTCCAGCAGCTTCCCCACGTCGGAGGTCATGTTGAAGTGCCGGGCGATATAGCCGTCAGCCATGTCCGTGACGGCGGAGAGGAGCACCGCGCCCACCGCCAGATAGCGCTGTTCCGCAATGACGTAAAGCCAGACGATCACGGGGATCAGAAGGATACGGAACAGGCTCAGGGCGTTGGGGACGGTGAGGATATCCTGTTTGCTCAGTCGTTTCTTCAAGGCTTCTTCCTTTCGCCTGTCGGGCGGCGGGCCGGAGTTGGGCAGATTTTAACTAATATATTATATACCGAAGAACAGAAAAACGGAATAGGTTTTTTTCCCGCTTCCGGGCGATTGTTCCGTTTTGTAGGAACCGCCAAATCCGGGTCGGAGAAAGATGGAAAAACATGGCATTTTTCTCATCCTATGGGCTCTCGAAAAAAAGGCCATTTGCCTATTGACAACTCGTTTTCCGAGTATTATACTGTCCCCGTTCCCGAAAAATGAGAGGGAGGCGGTGGAGATGGCTGACGGGAGACGCTCTGCGCCGGAGGAACTGGCGGCGGAAGCGCTGGAGAAGTATTTTGCCCGTCCCGGCGCGCCGCGGGACCGGGTGGACCCCTGGGTCCTGGGGCGAGAGGTCCTGGGATACCGGGTGGAATATCGGCGCCTTTCCCCGGAGGGGGACCTCCTGGGCCTCACCTCCGCGGGTCCCCTCTGGGTCCGGGTCTGGGACCGGGCGGGGGCCTGGGAAAGGCTGGACGGGCGGACGATCCTGCTGGACGGGAGCCTTGCCTCCCCCTGGGAAAGCCCCGGCCGCCGGAATTTCACTCTGGCCCACGAGATCGCCCATCTGCTCCTGTGCCGGGCCGTGCCTGGGGCGGCGGAGAAGCCTCTCTGCTGCCGCTCTTCGTCGGAGGGTTGGGAGGAGCGGCGGGCCGACCGTCTGGCCTCGGCACTCCTGCTGCCGGAGGGGCTGGTGCTCCGGGGGCTGCGGCGCTGCGCCCTGCCCCCCTCCATCCGGGTGCTGAACCCCTGGCTGGACCCGGAGGGCTGGCGGCGCTTCAACACCCTGGCCGGGGAGCTGGGCGTCTCCCGCCAGGCCCTGGCCCTGCGGCTGCTGAAGCTGGGCCGCCTGCAAAGAGAGTACCGGCCCTTCCCCCGCGCCGGGCTGGACATCACCATGGAGGAGGACGAACCGTGCCGAGAGTCAACATAAGAGAAGCGGACCCGGTCCGCTACGAAAAAGCCAGGGCGGAGCAGGAGGCCCTGCGGGAGAGCCTTGCCGGCCAGCACACCGTGGCCAGGCTCTGCCCCTTCTGCTGCCACAAGGTAGAGCTCCTCTACCGGGGGAGCCACGGGCCCAACCGGCTCAAGTGCCCGAACTGCGGCGAGGAGGTCATCTTCCCGCCCCTCACCTTCCGCCGCAGCTGATTAATTCAAGAGTGGAGAGTGGTATTGAGGAGCCGCCTTCGGCGGAAACATGAAATTTCATCTCCACAAGCGATATAGCTATTAACTATTAACTATTAACTGTTAACTAAAATCAGGTCCGTGCCCCGGGGCCGCGAAAGCGTGACTTCCCCTGTGCCGCCTGATCCCCAGTCCGGGCCGCGCCCCTGCGCGCCGTCCGGCTGGGGATCGGGCGGCCTTTTTTCTTTCCGGGGCCGAGAGAGCAAAGGAGAGCGCAATGAACTGGCACAACGGAAAAGAATGGAACGCCTTCTGGCGGCGGAGCATCCGGCAGGCGGAGGAATACCGGGCCCTGGGGATGACGGAGGAGCAGATCCGGGAGCTGTACCGCTTCGATCTGGAGGTCTTCCGCTCGGACCGGCGGTTTTACCGCCATACGGAGACCCTGGAGTCATACTACGACGATGAGAGCTGGGAGGAGACCCTGAACCGGCTCTTCCCGGGGGCGATCCTGGTGGACCCGGAGGAACCGGAGGAGGAGGACTGGCTGGAGGCTGTCGAGGACCCGGCGCTCCGCCGCTGGCTGGGGGAGCTGTCCCCGGGGGCGAGGGTGCTTTTGACGATGCTGGCCTTCCGGGATTATACTCAGGCGGAGGCCGCCAAGGCCCTTCACTGCAGCCCCCAGAATGTGAGCCAGGCCGTGGCCCGCCTCCGGGCGAAGTGGCCGAAATAAGAGTGAGGAGTGAGGAGTGAGGAGTGAGGAATTGTGGTATGTCCCTTCGGGACATTGTCGTCGCTCGGGTGAATGTCATCTATCCACGCAAGCGTGAATAGATGAAAGATTCCCCCGGCTCCTCCGCTCCAAAACGGAACATATCGTTCCGTTTTGGGAAGGACGTTTCGCCGGAATCTTGCGAGTATTCGCCTTTGGGCGGATACTCGCCATTCCGCGCGAGGGGACCCGCCGCGAAGCGGTGGGCGCGTGCTGCCTCTTTCCGACGAATAAGGACGCCGCCGCAGGCGATACCTTAACTCCTCACTCCTCACTGTATGAAGGAGAATGCCGGATGATCGTTTACGGCTATGCCCGGGTCAGCTCCCGGGAGCAGAAGGAGGACCGCCAGCTCATCGCTCTCCGGGAGCATGGGGTCGCGGCCCGGAACATCTATGTGGACAAGCAGAGCGGCAAGGACTTCGACCGGCCCAAGTATCGGCGTCTCCTGCGAAAGCTGCGCCCCGACGATCTTCTCTGCGTCAAAAGCATCGACCGCCTGGGGAGCAATTACGAGGAGATCCTGCGCCAGTGGCGCTATCTCACCAAGGAAAAGCGGGTGGATATCTGCGTGCTGGATATGCCGCTGCTGGACACCCGCCGGGGCAAGGACCTGATGGGGACCTTCCTCAGCGACATCGTGCTGCAGGTCCTCTCCTTCGTGGCGGAGAACGAGCGCGCCAGCATCCGGCAGCGCCAGGCGGAGGGCATCGCCGCGGCCAGGGCCAGGGGCGTCCGCTTCGGCAGGCCGAAAAAGGAGCTGCCGGGGGAGCTGCCGGAAATGGTCCGGGCCTGGGAGGCGGGAGAGCTGCCCCTGGAGGAGCTGGTGGAGCGCTGCGGCATCAGCAAGTCCACGTTTTACCGGCGGAAGGAAGAGATCAAAAAAAGAGTGAAGAGCGGAGAGTGAAAAGTGGAGAGTGAAGAGTGGAGAGTGAAGAGTGGAGTTGTGGTGTCGCCTTCGGCGACGATGATATACTTAATGCCGCCGATGGCGGCACTTTTTTAATCAATGGGATCAATATGTAGTCTGGGGGAGTCCTAAAAAGTACACATTTTAAAACTTGGCCGCTGGTTTGTTTGCGGGTGGATTATAGCACAGCCTTTCGGATTTGTCCAGTGCTTTTTTACACTTTCGTAAAATTTTAATCTGTCTCAAAATGTGTACAATTCAAGAAAGTTCCCGATTTGCACATTCGGCCGCCGGGGAAATATGAACAAGGAGTGAAAGGTCTCATGAAGAAGAACAACAAGGGCTTCACCCTGGCCGAGCTGTTGATCGTCGTTGCGATCATCGCCGTCCTGGTCGCCATCGCTATCCCCATCTTCACCACGCAGTTGGAAAAGAGCCGTGATGCTGTTTCTGTATCCAACATACGCGCTGGGTATGCTGAAGTAATGTCATGTGTTATCGCAGGCACTGCAGGTCAGACCAGAGTTACCGGCCCGGCTAATGGCGGTGATGGAGATTATGCGATTACAGTCACGATTAAGAGTCAGCAGGATAACGATTGGAGTGGAGTTGCTACAGAACTAGCGTTTGTTGATGGAACAATAATAACCGCAAGTGACTTCAATGCCCTTGATACTGGTGCAAATGCTGATCAGAGCCTCCAAATCACGATTACTGATGGTGCAATCTCTGCCGTAGATCTTTCTTGATTAGATGTCAATGGGGTCGGTTCGCTGCCAACTTCCGCGGTCCGATCCTCTGATCCCCAATCCCTTCGGCGCTGACGGGGAGGCCGGGAATCCTCCCCCTCACATAAAGCGCATGGCCCGGAGGCCGGGAACCCTCCGAGCCGACACAACTGAATTGCGCGGGTCCTGTGCCTTCTCCTTTTGGGTCCAGGGCCCGCGCAGTGTTTA
>JAFXTU010000016.1 GCA_017535635.1 Oscillospiraceae bacterium | reverse complement strand
GGAAATGCAGCGGTTTCTGATCCAGGCGAAGGAAAACGATTTCTATGAGCAGGCCGTGCTGGAGCTCTCCACAGGGATGCGCCGGGGCGAGCTCTGCGGCCTCCGGTGGGACGATCTGGACCTGCGGACCGGCGCCCTGCGCGTTGAACGGCAGGTGATCCGCGTCGCGGGGGCGCTCCATATCTCTGAGCCGAAAACAAAAAGCTCCTCCCGCACGATCATCCTGCCGCCGGCAGTGGTGAACGTACTGAAGGAGCTGAAAGAGCGGACGGATTCGGAATGGATGTTCCCGTCGCCTGTGCTGGAGGGCAGCCCGGTGGACCCCCAGAGCGTCTACCGGAAGATGAAAAAGGTGCTGGCGCGGGCGGAATGCAAGGACATCCGCTTCCACGACCTTCGGCATACCTTCGCCACCACCGCCCTGGAGCACGGCATGGACATCAAGACCCTCTCCGCCATCGTCGGTCACATCTCCTCCGCCACGACCATTGACATCTACAGCCACATCACGGATACGATGCAGGTCCGGGCGGCGAATCGGATCGAGCAGGGTTTGGGGCGTGTGGAGGCGTTTGTGCCCCGCGAGGACGCTGAAGGGGAAGTACCCGCCGAAACGGAAATTCCACCGGAGAGGGCACGTTTCAAGCCCTACAAAGGCAAGATCCGCAAGTCAGGCACCGGCGGCATCTATGAGTTGAACGATCACCTCTTTGAAGGCCGCTACACCCCCACCAATGCCCAGGGCAAGCGGGAGGTACACACCGTCTACGCCAAAACGCGGGAGGAGGTGGAACCGCTACTGGAGCAGATGATCGCCGAGGTGCGGGCCAGAATCAAAGCAGAAAAGGACCAACTGAAGGGGGCAGTCAGCGGCTCACGGTCTGCGTTGGTGTAGACAAAGAAATATGCCGATGGGTTTCATTCTTTGGCCTTCAGTGTGAAATTGATCCAATTGTGTTTTTCTTCGTACTCCTCGATTGCAAAAGAAGTAATCGCTCCCATAGCAGCTATTGATTCGGATACTACTCCAACGACTGGATTGCCACTAGTAAAACTAAAAATCCCAGCAGGAACGGATAAAAGGGTTATAAACCGGGACCACCTTTTCGCAGTATGAAACCGTTTGTGAAGAATACGGTTATGCTTATCCTTTTCTTGCTCAAACTCCCTGCGTATATCTTTCGGCATCAAGAGACCATCTCGCTTGTTTCGCTGAGTAATTATCCGGTTCACAACCTCCTTGATTTGATGTATTTCGTCATAGTCACGCCATTCGAGGTATCGTTTCAATTCGTTCTCGGTTTCAGCTAAGAAAGTATCAAAGCACGTATCTTCCATTTTCTTGCAAGTCCTGCAGCCTGACATTATCAGCTTTGCTGGAGCCCATAAATCGTCAGGTAGTATTGAACTAAACACCTCGCAGAGACCATCATTTCCCATCTTGTTCTTTAATGTTGGATTGTTGAGAGAAATACCGAATTTGCTACTACAAAAGGAGATAGCATCTGCATCAAAGACACATTGACTATTTGTTTTGTTCGAGACTAACAAACTGGCATAGATATACCTCAACCGAGGTATACAGTATTCGTGGGATTCGATTTTTAAAACCATTTCTTCAGAAAGATTGGTATCAGTTTGAGAGTATACAGTTTTCAGAAGCTCAATGTCCTTTATGATCTGCTTATCGATTTTTTCCCAAGTAGCAGTGGTTAAAAAAGTTGAAGTGTCGATAATACTTGCAATACCAGCGTCAAGGAGCATATCAACTATAAGCTTGAGGATTCCTTCACCCTTGCCTCTGCCGAAGTTCTCTTTGGACAAGAGAGCCCAAATAGGCTTTGGAATGAGAATTCTATCTGCCCAAAGAACATATGAAGGATGTAAAAACAGATCAGTATAAACAATGTTACATGGGGCATGTTCGGGTTCGGGGTTGCTCAACGGCAAACCTGTTATGAGTATGTTATTCATTAGTGTAGTCTCCCTGTATGTTGACTAAGGAATAATTAATTGGGACTATAATTCGTATAACGCTTTTTGCCCTAGTTTCAATGGATTCACAGTAATACCCAGTCGCTTTACGAAATCCTCGGTCGCAAGAATGTATCTTTACATTGGACGTATACGGCGGCGCTAACCTCCAGCAGAAGACTAAGTACACAAATCTGCTGAATGATCTTCTTTGATGGAGGTTCATTTGCCCATGCGCCGAAAGAGACAGTCAGCGGCTCACGGTCTGCGTCGGTGTAGACAAAGAAAAAAACGGCTTCAAAACTGCCCTTGGAAATACAACTCTATCTCATGTAAAAGAGAAGCTTTTAATACTTCCAGCTCTTGCTTCATGTTCTCCTTGGCGTAATCACCGTACTGACTATTCTCGACAAATGTTTTGCAGAATTGATGTAGAATATCATTTCCACGCTTTGCTTCATCGTAATAACCGCAAAACTGTAATCCAAGCTGCATTGCGGTTATATAACTCTTTTTCAAATTCTCATAGTCTGTCATACTGTCTTGTCCTTACATCTTTGGTATTTCGTGTCCTGTCGACATTCTATAAAACAAGTAAACCGACTGGACTGATGATCATAATCCTTCAGATCTATCCAACCATAATCTCCACCGATTTCCCGCTGAATGCGACGCCGTATTTCAGAACCTTTTTAACGCCCTTCGCTTTCAAACCGGCGTCATATTTCCGCTTGTCGATCTGCTCCAGTGCTGCCTTTGCCAGGGATTTCAGTTCTTCCGCCGAAGCATTCCGCTCCGCCTTCAACTCAATGAGGATTCCCGGCAGGGCCGTACCCTTCGGCTCCAGCGCCAGATCATAGCGCCCCTCGCCGGATTCCCGGTTGGAGGCGACAAGGTAGCGGTCGTCCATCATTGCCGTCAGACCCAGCATCAGGCCATGGTAGAACATCTCTCCCGCAGTATCGTAATAGCTGGCGGATTGCAGCAGCAGGGTTTCCAGCTGCTTTTGCAGATCGTCCGCATTCCCCGTGTACAGCGCCTCCTGAATGGAAATGGCAGTGGACTGAGGAATCAGGCCGTCCAGCTTTTCCAGGATCTCCTTTTTATAGACGTAGGCGATCTCCTTGTTCGGCAGCGCCACCTCGCACATATAGCCGTCCCCCATGGAGAGCTCCGCGGTGACCAGCTTCAAGTAGCCGGTGACCAGCAGGAAGCTGTAAACGGAGGAAGGGTTCTCCCGTATCCGCGGATAGACCACGTCCGTATCAATGTAGGTCAGGACGGTGTTCCCCTGCAGGAGGGAATTCAGCTTTTCGTACAGCTCCGCCGTGGCCCCGGTCATGATCTCGCCGATGATGTCGTTGGAGCTGGTGGAGACCCAGTAGGCCCTGGGCTTGCAGACATGGCCGAAATAATTGATGACAGACCAGGGATTGAAGATGTCAGAGGAACCGAAGCGGTAACCGTCGTACCAATCGCAGATCTCCGCGTACTTCTCCGGCACGTGGTAATCCTCGGCCATCTGCCGAACCTCTTGTGCAGTAAAGCCGAAGTATTCGCTGTATTGCTCGTCCAGAATAGAGTTGATCTTCAGGTTGTTCAGGCCGCTGAAAATGCTCTCCTTTGCCACTCGGAGAATGCCGGTCAGAAAGCCGTAGGAGAGGTGGGGGTTATCCTTGAAGCCGCCGGAAAACAGATTGCGCATGAAGCGAATGACCTCGTCATAGAAGCCCAGCATATGGCCCTGTTGGATTGGCGTGTCATATTCGTCGATGATGATGATCGGCGCGATGCCGTGGTGAGCATGGAGCATCTTTGAGAGGACCAGAAGGGCGTTCATCAGTTCGGCTTCCCCGGCTGTGCCGCTGACAATTTTCCGATAGTAATCCTTATCGCTGCCGGTACATTCGGGGCTGTCGGCCAGCTCCCCGTGCCGCTGGAACTCGTTGGTGAACAGAAAACGGATGCCCGCCAGCGTATCTGCCCAGTTGGAGAGCTTTGTGTCCTTGAAGGTGATATAGATGACTGGATATTTGCCCTGATAATTGCGGTATCGTTGCCCGCATTTCCAGATGTTCTTATTGCGGAAGTATACGGAGGTGTCCTCATCTGTCTTCTCGAAAAAGGTGCGCAGCATGTCCATATTCAGCGTTTTCCCGAAGCGGCGGGGACGAGTGAACAGGGAGACCACCGGCAGTTCATCCAGGAAATCCCGGATGAGCAGGGTCTTATCCACATAATAGTATTGGGTGGAGGCTCGTTTGAAATCAGAGATGCCCACGGGCAGGGGAAGCAGCTTCGGTTTGTGCGTTTTCGTATTTTCTGCGGTTTTCAGCCGATGATCGGAAGGCTTTTGGGCGTCTGCCGGGATCAGCCAGCGCCGTCCCTCCAGGACCGCGCCGGGGATGCGCCCTTCTTTGCACAAAATGGCCACCCGCCGCGGGGACAGATTCCAAAGCGCCGCGGCTTCCACCGTGCTTATCAACTCAGCCACGGAAAGACCTCCAATGCTGTCGTATTTACCAGTAGTATACCCACTTATCAGAACAATGTCAACATCGAGAGAACAATATAAAACGCCGAAGGAACAATACAAATTTGCATTGTTCCTTCGTGAATAAACGAGTCAGATGCGGCGAGGCAGTTATTGCGATGCTGTAAACAAAGAAAAAGGCAATACGCGGTCGCCTGCGCTGGTTTTCGCTTCCTTTTGCATCGCACGTATTCTATCAGACTGTTCGTTTTAGTCTTTTGCGCTCCATAGCAGAGACAACGATCGTGCAGGAAGCGTCTCCTGTGATGTTTACCGTTGTCCGTCCCATGTCAAAAATGCGGTCGATTCCGGCGACCAATGCGATTCCTTCCACCGGGAGGCCAACAGAACTCAGCACCATGGCAAGCATGACCATGCCGGCGCCCGGTACGCCCGCAGTGCCGATGGAGGCCAGGGTGGCAGTCAGGACAATGGTGAGCATCTGGGGAAACGTCAGGCTGATGCCAAAGCAGGAAGCAATAAAAACAGCGCAAACGCCCTGGTAAATTGCGGTTCCGTCCATGTTGATCGTGGCGCCAAGAGGAAGAACGAAGGAAGAAATGCTCTTATCCGCGCCCAGCTTTTCGGTACATTCCATATTTATGGGAAGCGTTCCTACCGAAGAAGCAGAGGAAAAAGCGAACATGATCGCAGGGAGCATGCCTTTAAAAAAGGCAAGTGGATTCATGCCGGCGAAAAGCTTTACAGCACCGGAATACACGAATATGGCATGAAGGACGTACCCCATGTAGGCGACAAGGAGAACCTTTGCGAGCGAGCCTAAAACTGCCGGACCGTTTTCCGCCACAACAGGACAGATCAGGCAGAATACGCCGATGGGAGAGAGCTTTACGATCATCTCCATGGCTTTCATAAATACGTCGTTGAGTGTTTCAACCAATTTGAACTCAAGTTCTTTCTTCTGACCGACCAGAAGCAGCGCGAAGCCGATGATCAGACTGGCCACAATGATCTGCAGCATATTGGCCTGAACGAAAGGCGCGAAAAAGTTGGAAGGGAAGATACCGACCAGGGTATCCATGAAATTAACGGAGGCAGAGGCTTCATACGCCAGATCGGTTGTTTGAAGAACAGGGAATATTCCTTTGAACAAGCTGGCGAGGATCAAGCCGATGGTAACGGCAAAAGCAGTCGTACACATATAGTAGACGACCGTTTTAAGACCGATGGAGCCGACCTTTTTGATGTCCCGCATGGAAATTACGCCGGCCATAATGGAAAAGAATACCAGCGGCGTAACGACCCATTTGATCAGATTCAGGAAAATCGTTCCGATCGGCCTGATATAAACGGCTGCGATGTTCGAATGGCCCGTACAAAGAATACCGACAATGATGCCAAGAATCAGAGCTATGAATATTTGTGAGGCGAGAGAAAGCTTCTTCATTTTCCGTTCTCCTTATGTTCTTCCTCTCCCATTTTTACTGTCAGATCGTGGAGACTCTTGTCGTGCTGCGCCTGTGAGATCGCGCCATGCTCCAGAAAACCGTCGAGCATGGCCTTCTGCCGCAGAAACAGTTGATGGTTCTTCTCCTCATATGTGAGCGAGGACCAGTCTTTTTCTTTGGGATCCATTCGTTTTTCTCCTTCGTTAACGGCCTCTCAATTCACAGGCGCTCTTTGCCGTGTCAGCAGCGGTGCTGCCGTGGCTATGATCTCCTGTGCTGCCGCTGCGTCGGTCAGATACACTCTGACCTCATTTTCTCCAATGATGACCGGCATACGATCATGCGTTTCGATCATGGTCTCATTTGCCTGACAGGTGAGAATAACAAAGCGATAACTCCCGTCAATGATCTTGAATAATCCGCATAGATACAGGACAGGCATGGCAGCTGCTGTGAAGAGGTACTTTGTTTTTGCCGTGTCACGGCCCCACTCGAAGAACCCGGTGGCGGGGAGGATGATACGGCGCTCTCTCAGACTTTCGGCAAATGACGGCTTCTCCGCGGCGGTTTCAGCACGGGCGTTAATGAGCAGTTTCCCGTCCTGAAAACCCGGAAATCCGAAAACCGCCGGAACGGGAACGATCCTCCCTTGCCGGGAGATGATGGCCGGAGCGGCATCGCCGGGAAAAATCTCTCCCGTCTTGTATTGTCCGGGGTACTGCTTTTCCATCGCGCTGGTGATGGCGGTCATTTTTGCATCATCGCTCTTGCCGCTGAAGCTGTATCTTCCGCACATTCTCTCACCGCCGTTTCCGCTTGGCAACCCTTGGCCCGCAGGGGACTTCCAGCATTTGGTCCGTCCCATTCTAGCACAATTCCCCCGCAAAGGAAAGACGCGCGGCGCTTAGTCCTGATTACCCCTTGTGTTGTTGAAAAACCTCCGCCGATTTCACCGGGATCGCTTGGTAAAGTCGATTCCTTGAAACAGGAATTCAGATATGATAGAGTATAGTCAAGCACGATTTGCCAAATCGTAGTATAAAACGACTTGTTCCAAACTGAAAAGAAACCACCTCAGGTTGCAGAATGGTTGCAGCCGGAGGTGGTTTTATTCCTCTGTGTCGTCTTCAAAGGAGTATTCATTCAAGGCTTCAAAGTTCAGAAATTCAGCCAGCGTCATGTTGAATGCCAGGGCAATCTTGTGCAAAGTCTTGACCCTTGGATTCTTCGTCAGGCCGCGCACAATGTTGTCCAGCGTGGATTGCTTGACGTCGCTCATCGTGGCCAGCTTGTTGATGGCGATCCCACGCTCTTTGCAGAGCGTACGGATTCTGGTTACATAGAGATCAGCATATTCCATAGTGTGCCTCATATCACAAAAGCTACCCATTTACGGGTTGCTTATATGATAATATCGGCTTCACGCAGAATTACCCGAATACGGGTTGACAGGAAAGATGTTCTTTCCTAGAATGACCATAACCCATATTCGGGTAAAAGCTCTGCGGTGGTGTACTATGATCTGTACCTTTTTCGGGCATCGTGACTGCCCGGAAGAAATATATCCAATGCTCTATGATGCGATCGAAACGCTGATCCGGGAGAAGGGTGTCCGCCGTTTTTACGTCGGGAATCAAGGAAGATTTGATGAAATGGCGCTCAAAGCCCTGCGCGCGTTGATTCGGGTCTATCCTGAGATTGAATATGCCGTCGTGCTGGCCTATATGCCCCGGAAAACACATGGAATGAATCCGGAAGAAACCATTTTTCCGGAGGGCTTTGAAAACTCTCCGCCCCGATTTGCCATATCCCATCGAAACCGCTGGATGCTGGAGCGTGCGGATTATGTCATTACCTATGTGAAATACGGATGGGGAGGCGCCGCGCAGTTTGCGGAGAAAGCAAAACGGGCGGGCAAGACGGTGATAAACATAGGCTGACTGGGAACTTCTCCTGCCAACGCCAATGACAAGCGGAAGGCACACACGGTCTACGCCAAAACACGCGAGGAGGTGGACCTCCTCTTGGAGCAAATGAACGCGGAGGTGCAGACGAAAATCAAGGAGGAAAAGCGGGCGATGAAGACGCAATCTGGCGGGTCAGAAAATGTGGCGGTATATACAAAGAAACATCGCCGAGTATGCTATCTCTCAATCATCATCTGTCGCAGCTGAATACAGCTCGATTTCGTCAATAAGCCTGTGTTGAGCAGATTCTACGGAGGAAGGATTCTTTTTGTTTTGACAGTCAGATAGCATACTCTTAATCGCGTCTCTGTCCCATAGTTTAACTCCGGTTTTATTGGCAAGAGCAACCGCTCCATCTGTAAAATAACTGTTTGTCATCACAACTGCATAATCGCAATCGTAAAAGGACTTTCCGGCGATGATTTCCTGTACTGGTTTGTTGCTCAATTTGTTTTCGTAACGTTTACATTGGATGGCGTATTCTTGCCCGGCCTTGGCGGCAAGTATATCAACGCCTTGGTCGCCGCTTCCTTTTGTGACACGAATTCTCGAATAACCGTGCCGCTTCAGCAAATCAGCGCACCAATACTCAAATGCATGTCCCTCCATGTGGTCAATAATATAAAGCTCATGCTCGACAAATGACGCCGTATCATGTCCGATCCGCACAATCCTACTGGCGGCACTTTTGACAGCAGTTTTTAATATAAGATAAATGGAAATGCCAAGTATAGATACGACTGCGAGAAATAATAACAAAAAAACACTGTCTTTCATTCTAACCGTCCAATCTAAATGAATAAGTATTGGTTTCAGACCTGCTATTTTGACATAAACGGTTTTTTGAATTGGGTGGATATCTCAATGACGGCACTCCTCATTAACGCCCATGGTAAGCGGGAAGTGCAACGGTATACGCCAAAACGCCGAAAGAGGGGGAGCCTCTGCTAGAGCAAATGATTGCGGAGGTGCGGGCGAAGATCAAGGAGGAGAAACTAAGAATCAAGGGAGAAGAAAATGGCGAAGAAAAGGATAATCTAAAAGAGGTTACGCCCCATTCTGTGTAACATCTTTAGGTAGAGTGGGAAAAGTGCATAGCAATAGACAAGTAAAGAAAAATTGTTACTGTTCAGATACCCCTCTCTTTTAAGCTGTATCAGTAGCCCAAAATGAATATTCCGATGAATATCATGGTATATTCGCTTTACGGGCTGCATAATATACAGTTTTCGGCCCAAATACCACCTTTTTCAAGGGGGTATCTGAACAGTTACGAAAAATTAGTTTAAGGGAAGATTCTGACAGTTTGCCAAGATTTCTTCAAATTATCGACAGTTTGTTTCTTAATCTCTCCTTAAGCCTCCGCGAGCGTCGAGATTCACTCTCATCATTATCTGTCATTTCTATAAGCCATTTGAGTGCCATTTCAAGATAATCGTCTATTTCGTATTCATCAGACAGCACTAGGGCAAAATCCGAAAACTTTTGAGCATGATATAGTTTTCTCTTGTCATTTGCATAACACTGTTCTAATATACGCATTGCTTGTTTCATATACTTAACAGAATCAGGAACATGGTTTTTGTGATTGGATTCGAAAAGAATGATTGCTTGTGAGTTTCTGAAACTAAAGTTCCTGGGCTGTTTACTTACGGCCAAATCAATGCTAGCAAATGCGTTTTGAAAATCACCGAACGAACTTTGACACAAAGCCAACTGTTGTAAAGTATATGGATTTCCATCTCGTTCATAAAGAAAATTGTATATAGAAGTTGCTTCTTTGTACGAAAATACTTTTCTAAATAGTTCGGAATCAAACGCTTTTCTTCGGAAAATATCATAGCGAAGAATTGAATAACGAGGTTCTTGTGTTACAACCCATTTTATTAATTTTCCGTATTCATTTCTATATTCTTTTATTAGAATTTCGTGAGCACAATAATTAAACACTTTAGAGCGAAGAATGAAATAGTCTTGGTATTCTGTTTCATCACATAAGGAAAGATTGTATTGCCTTAAATACTCTTTTGCTTGGACAACTAAATTGAGCGCATCAGGATAAACATTAATACCTAGTAGATGTGCAACGTTTTGGTATGAGATAGCTGAGTTGTTCCGCGACATATATGAAGCCATTGCAACAACATCGAACAAATCTTGGCTCTGCTTTTTTATCTCTCTAAAAATCGAAGCAATATGTTTTTCTGTATATGCTCCTTGTATATTGCTTGAAATATACTCAAACATCGAGTACTTTTCGTCAGGCTGAGTTGTATATTTAAAGGAAGGCTCTTTCAGTCCCTCAGGGAGTTTGTTGTACATCCTTTGAGCCTCAACTTCATTAATCTCACTACAATTAACAACCTTATAAGAAACAGCGCTGCTTAAAATGTGCCGTACAGTTTCCAGAAGATAATCATCAGTCGCACCAACGACCTTTATATTAGCGCTTTTTGCAAATACAAGGAATGCATCTATATCACTGCAGCAGTCATTAAAAAAAATCCACGCTGCCTGCCCTTTGGTCTGTTTAACAATAAAAGATGCTTCTTCTTTTGTGATTCCTTGAACATAGAGCTTGTTAATGGAATCAACCTTTCTGGCTAATTGCATTAAAATGGTTGTTTTTCCTGAAAAATGGCAACCTGATATGATGACGTTTTTGTTTTCCAAAGCGTTGTTTTCTGCTTTGGTCACAGCTTTTCTCTCATAAGGGATTCCTTGGATAATTGGATACCATTCTGTAATCCCCTTACGATAGAAATCCTCGCTCGGAACTATCGGAATGTCTGTAATAGTTGGGAGCTTATATTTTTGAAGAGCTTTGTCATTAATAGGAATGCCTTCTAAATCGTGTGTGTATATACAGTTGTTATCAATCCACTGCAGCAAGTTTTCGGTATCTGAGCTAATAATATTACACCCTTTGCCTTCAAACAGTTTCTTGTTTTGCGTGTCTTCAGGGCGCACCTGAACCCATATATTAGAAGGGTTGCTCTCTATTATCTTTTTGACAATCTTTAGAACGCCAGAATCATTAAAGCTATAACCCCAAAACAAGACAGGGGAGGTGGAGAGAACTCCTCTCATTTGAGAGAATAAATCACCATTTACTAAATCGACGTCAGACAATTCAAATTTGCCAAAATATAATTTTGAAGATAGGCTCGTGACATCACCATGCAAAGGAATATAGAGTAACTCATTGGGCCCTCCAATTGTTGCGCCATATTCTCGTATATTCTTGAGATAGTAGCGGTTGCCATTCTCGGTAACCATCCGAATAATGTTATCAATATTAGTCGTGATAAATGCTTTTAAATTCACTTTATTCAGCACATTATATAGCGGGGCATAGTCAGATACTGTAAAATATTCTCTAAGAAAACTCTGATATTCCGATTCTGGACAGAATTCGGAAATATAAGATAGCCCATACTCTTCCGATAAGTCTAAGCGAAAGTGAGAAATGACTTCTTTACATAGTTCTTCTCCAACGGGAAGCTTTTTTCCGGATGGAGATACAAGTGTAGAGAAGCCTGCACCAGCAAATACACAAATACCCTTCTTTAGCTTATCCTTGAACAATGCTTCGTTTTGAATATAAATACTCATAACTTGTACCTCCAAATAGCAACACAAACGAATATGTAGAGTTCTTAGGAAACACCGCACAATTCAGGTACATATATTGAGCAGTCATGTTTTATGGCAGACTGCTTAAAAAGCGCAAGTAATACTTTGTGTATTGCCTAGGAATATTGTGCGATATGGAAAAACATTATACTTACCTGATGCGTGCCGTGAATTGTGCGGTGTTACCCTCAAAAAGCCGCAGAGATTCTATCCCTGCGGCTTTGCTGCGGTCAAAACCGCATTTTTGGTCCGAGTGACTGGATTTGAACCAGCGGCCTGATGCTCCCAAAGCACCCGCGCTACCAACTGCGCTACACCCGGATATTCAGTTTTGCTGTGCTCGCCGTTGTGGTCAAGCATGTGGTCATAAGGCGTATTTTCAGAGAACCGCAGGGAAGGGGAAACCCCCGCGACCCCAGTAAAATAAGGGCTTCCCAGGTTTCGCACCGTCGCCGCGCCGCCCGCCGCGTACACGCTCCCAAAGGACCTGCCCTGCCAACTGGGCTGCACCCGGTTATGAAAAAGAAAAAGGCCCCCGCTTACGCGGGTCTTAGACTTGTTTCCATACCCGCCGGGGAACCCGGCGGGTATGGAATGCTGCACAAACCTACTTGTTCGCGCGTTCTTGCCGTTTCGGATATAACAGCCGGATAGAATGAACCGGCTAAGCGAAACGGGTCTCCGCCTCAGAAATTGAACTTCTCGAAGTTGCCCGCCATGTCGGCGATCTCGGCATAGCCGTCCTTCAGCCAGAAGATGCCCAGCTTGTTGCCGGTCTGCTCATTGTAGAGGTTCTTCAGGAAGGGGCTGGCGGCAAAGACCTTTTCGCAGGTCTCGGGGGTCTTGTCCTCCACGGCGATGCCCCGGATGCGGATCCACTGATTCTGCTTGTTGAGGGCGCAGATCTCCACGTTGGGGTTGGCGATGGTCTGCTTGTAGGACTCCTTCTGCTGTCCCATGCCGAAATAGAACTTGCCGTTCAGCTCCAGGAACAGGCCGAAGGGGCGGAGGCGGGGCTTATCCCCGTCCACGGTGGCGTAGAAGAAAACGCCGGCATCCTTCAGAAAGCTCAGAACTTTTTCCATAACGATCTCTCCTTTTTCCATAGTTTAGATGCGTTCATAATAGCACGACTCGGCGGGAATTGCAATCGAACGCCGGACTTTTCGCCTACAACGCCGGACTTTTCGCCGTCAAGGCAGGATAATTTCGCCGCGGGGCGGTCAGAGCGCCGCCTCCTCGAAGTCCTTCCGCAGGATCGCGTAAACCTCCATGTCCACAATGCCCCGGTTGTTGCGCGCGGAAGCCCGCAGGGTCCCCTCGTGGCGCATTCCGAGCTTCTGCATCACCCGGCCCGACTTCGGATTATCGACATCGTGCCGGGCGGCGATCCGATTGGCCCCCACTTCTTCAAATAGAAACTTCAGGACCCGCTCCGCCGCCTCCGGCATGATCCCCCGGCCCCACCAGGCCCGGCCCAGGGCCCAGCCCAGCTCCAGAGCACCGATGTCCTCTTCCCCATGAACCACGGAGATGCTGCCGATGACCTGTCCCAGGGCCTTCAGCTCAATACCCCAGTTATAGGCGGATGGAGCTTCACACTCCTCCATCATCCGCCGGATAAAGGCGGCGGAGACCTCCGCGCTCTCATGGGGCTGCCAGGTGAGATACCTGGTCACCTCCCCGTCAGAGGCCCAGTTGCGGTAAACTGCCTCCGCGTCCTCCGGCGCCAGCCTCCGAAGGACCAGCCGTTCCGTTTCCAGCCGGACCGTCCCCTTGTGCTCCATCGTAATCCCTCCTGCCCGCGAAGTGGCGATATCCTATCACATCCTGCGAGGGGATTCAAGGCCGCTTCCCGCCGTTTTTCCCGTGCCGCTTGCAAGGCGCGGCCCGGCGCGGTATACTGCTCCTATAATAATATAAAAAGGCAGGGAAGCGCCATGTATCAGTGTCCCTATCCCCATCTCTTCACCCCCATCGTGCTGGCGGGCCAGCTCTTCAAGAACCGGCTTTTCGCCTCCCCCACGGGCCTGCAGCACAACCACTACGGCAACCACCCCATCAATGAGACCATCAACTACTACGAGCGCAAGGCCATCGGCGGGGCCGCCTCCGTCTGCATCGGGGACGCCATGGTGGACAGCGAGATCGCCCTGGCCAACGGCAACCACATCCTCCTGGACGATCCCACCGGCCGCCCCCACCTGAACAAGCTCAGCGAGGCCATCCGCCGCCACGGGGCCGTGGCCAGCATGGAGCTGAGCCACGGGGGCAACGCCGCGCGCATTTCCTACGGCCAGGGGCATAAGATCTACGGCCCGGTGGAGTCCGAATCCGACGGGGCCTTCGGCCAGCCCATCCACGCCTACCCCATGGACGAGGAGATCATCCGGCGCACCATCCGCAAGCACGCGGAGGCCGCTGCCTTTGCCAAGGCCTGCGGCTTCGGGATGATCACCCTCCACGGGGGCCATGGATGGCTCCTGCACCAGTTCATGTCCCCCATCACCAACACCCGCACCGACGAGTGGGGCGGCAGCTTCGAGAAGCGGATGCGCTTCCCTCTGGCGGTGATTGCGGCCATCCGGGAGGCGGTGGGGCCCTCTTTCCCCATTGAGATCCGCCTCAGCGGCAGCGAGGTCTTCGAGGGCGGATACGACCTGGAATATGGCGTTCGCATCGCCCAGGCTCTGGACGGGAAGGTGGACCTGCTGCACATCTCCGCCGGCAGTCATGAGGTGGCGGAGGTCTTCACCGTGACCCACCCCAGCATGTTCCTGGAGGACGGGGTGAACGTGAAGTACGCCGCCGAGATCAAAAAGCACGTTTCGACCTCCGTGGCCACCGTGGGGGCCCTGTCGGACCCGGAGCTGCTGGAGGAGATCATCGCCTCCGGAAAGGCGGACGTGGTGGAGCTGGCCCGGGGCCTGATCTGCGACCCGGACCTGCCCCGGAAGGCCCGGGAGGGGAGAAGCGAGGAGATCGTGAAGTGCATCCGCTGCTTTACCTGCTTCTCCGGCCTCATGACCAGGGGGCAGATCTCCTGCGCCCTGAATCCGGAGATCTGCAATGAGGCGGACGTGAAATTTGAACGCCCCGCCCCGGAAAAAAAGACCGTCCTGGTGGCGGGAGGCGGCATCGGCGGCATGCAGGCGGCCCTCACCGCCGCCCAGCGAGGCCACCGGGTCATCCTCTGTGAGAAGACGGACCGACTTGGCGGCGTCCTCCTCTGCGAGGAGAAGGTGCCCTTCAAAAAGCACCTGGGCGAATACCTGCAGCACCAAGCCCTGATGATCTCCCGCGCCCCCATTGAGGTGCGCCTGAATACGGAGGTCACCCCAGACCTGGCGAGAGAGATCAGCCCGGACGTGATCGTGGCAGCCCTGGGGGCCAGGCCCTCCGTGCCGCCCATCCCCGGCATCAACGGGGATAATGTTGCCCTGGCGGAGGAAGTATACCTTGTCCCGGAAAAGGCCGGGAAACGGGTGGCCGTCCTGGGCGGCGGCCTGGTAGGCTGCGAGCTGGCCATCTTCCTGGCGGGGCTGGGGAGGGAAGTCTGCATTCTGGAGATGGCCCCGGCCCTGAACTTCGGCACCAACCTCCTCCAGGGTGCCTCCATCAACCTGGAGCTGAAGCGCCTGGGCGTAAGGACCTTCCTGAACACCAGAGTCACGAAGATCGGGCCGGAGGGCGTCAGCGGAGAGGGTCCGGAGGGGGAGAAGGACTTCCCGGCGGATACCGTGGTCTGCGCCCTGGGGATGAAGCCCAACCGGGACGCCGCCGCGGCCCTGGCCCTCTGCGCCCCGGAATTCCACGTGCTGGGGGATTGCGTGACCCCCGCCACCATCTACCAGGCCACCAACGCCGCCTACTTCGCGGCCCTGGACATCGGGAAAAAGTGAGAGCGGGGCGCGGAGCGATTTCCAAAATGCTCCAAAAGCGGCTTTGCCGGAGCCTGGTGCTCCTTCTCCTCCTGCCGGCGGTCACCCTGTCCGGCTGCGGGAGAGGGACAGCGATCCCTGTATCGGCGGAGACGGAAAGGCCATCTCCATCCCCGATCATAGCTCCGGAGGAGGAAACGCCGCCGCCGGTCCCATCACCGACATCGACGCCGGAGCCTACGCCTGCCCCTACGCCTTCCCCCACACCGGAGACTACTCCAGAGCCAACTCCGGAACCTACCCCGGAGCCAACCCCGGAACCAACCCCAGAACCAACCCCGGAGCTCACGCCCCTCCCCACACCGACGAGAAACGACGCCTTTTTTGACTCTTCCCTCTTCATCGGGGACTCCATTCTGGAGGGCATCCGCCTCTACACCGTCCAGAACCGGACCAGAGAGACCACCCTGGGCAGCGCGGAATTCCTGACCTCCCAGGCGGGGATCGCCCTGAAGGATCTGCTGGGGGAGCGGGACTGGGGCCTTGGATACCGCTACCGGGGGGAGAGCCTGCCCCTGGAGGAGATCCTGTCCCGGATCGGCCCGGCCAAGGTCTTCCTGCTCCTGGGCCTGAACGACCTGGCGGATGAGGAGGGAAACGACGCCGCCGCGGCGGTGGAGCGGTACGGCCGATTTCTGGACCGGCTTGGGGAATGGCTTCCGGAGGCAGAGCTCACGGTGCTGCTGAATCCCCCGAAGGTGGACTCCTCCTGGCTGCCGGACTACACCGCCAACCGGGAGTTCTCCAACGAGCTGATCCGGGAGTTTGACGAAGGCTTGCGCTCCCTCTGTGAGGAGCGGGGGATCGCCTGTGTGGACCTGTACGCGGCCCTGGCAGACGGGGAGGGCTTTCTGCCGGCCCGGTACTGCTCGGACGGCTTCCTGCATCTGAACGGCGACGGCGCTGCTGCGGCGGTGCAGGCACTGTACGATTTCGCGGCGGAGAGGGGATAGAGAATGTGAAAATAACAGGTATTTGTCTGCTGCTCGCCCTGCTGCTCTGCCTTCAGGTCGGCTGCGCAGAGAAAAAACCGCCCTTCTCGGCCCCGGCGGCGCTGTACGCGGAAGTGGAGGCGGCGGCCGCCCTGCCGGAGATGATCGCGGTGGATGGGGATTACCTTCTGGCCGTTACCGGCATCGACCCGGAGGAGGCGGAGAGCTTTGTCTACGCCCTCCCCTCGGACCTGGGACCGGAGGAAATCCTTCTGGTCCTGGGCAAGGACGAGGGCGCTGCGGCGGAGATCCAGAAGAAGCTGGAAGTCCGCCTGGAGGACCGGAGGACGGACGCGGAGCGGTATATGACCGAATACCTCCCCCTGCTGCAAAAGGCGGAGGTGAGGCGGGACGGCCTTCTGGTCTCCCTCCTGATCGCGGAGGACATGGAGGCCGTCCGGGCGGTCTACGACAAGTATCCATGAGGCAAAAGGAGATCCCTCCCTGCGGGCTTTTGTCCGCAGGGAGGGATCGGCATGCAGGCCGAAAAACGTCAGAACAGCCCGCCATTGTACTTCTTCTGGACCCTTCCCAGGATCACGATGCCGAGGATCAGGCCCGCGAAAAGGGTAAGGAGCGCCGCCGTCACCACCGGGCCTTCCGTGCCGAAAAGGCCCAGAATGCCGCTGAGGAGCATGGATGCCGCTATTGTCAGGATCCCCACGGAAAACGCCCGGGCGTATTCCAGCCGCCGCTCCTCCGGGACCCGCTTCTGGTGGTAGTCGTGAATGAGCTTCGTGTTCCCCCGGCGGATCGAGAGGCCGAGGCCGATGAAGAGAAGGCCGATGGCAAACATCAGCAGGGAATAAGCAAGCATTTCCGTAACTCCTTCCGGGAAGATCACAGCGTTTCGAAGATCGCCGTTCCTCTTCTCAGGAGCCAGCGCTCCAGCCCCAGGAGCAGAAGCGCCAGGAGCAAGGCCCCCAGGAGCATGGCGGCAGAGGCGGGCAGTACCTGGCCCAGGGCAAAGCAGACGGCGGTGACGGCGAGCCCCAAAATCCAGCCGAAAAGCATGGTGAGCAGCACCGGCAGCCCCTGCTTCACGGGGACGGTCTCATTGGTCCAGCTCAGGTTGGGCTTCCAGAGGTTCAGCACCAGGCCCAGGTCCGCCATGACCCAGACGTCCAGGAGGACGATCACCAGCCCTGCCAGGAGGCAGAGGGGCTCCTGCCGCAGGACGATCCCGAAGACCAGGGCGCAGAGGAGGGAGGGGAGCTCCCCGATGCAGAGGTGCAGCCGCACCTTGGCCCTCAGGACCTCCCGGGCCGGGACCGGATAGCTCTGCAGGAGCCAGAGGTGCTTTCCCTCCAGCGAGACAGAGGGAGAGGTGGTGACGGTGGTCCCGGAGAGCAGGCAGACGGCGAAGACCCCCGAGAGGGGTACCAGCCCCGCCAGCTGGGGCACGCCGGAAAGAACGCCGTCCAGCGTCTCCCGGATGGCCGCCGACTTCACCAGCAGCAGCACCGTCGCCGCCAGGAGCAGAATAAAGCCCAGGCCGCAGTTGAGCAAGTACACCGGACTCCCCAGGAAGCGGCGGAGCTCCTTTTTCAGCAGGGCGCTCCCAAGGCCGGAGGCCCTGAGCGTCCCGCCCCGGTACTCGGCCTTCTTTGCCCCCCGCTCCGCAGTGGCGATGGCGAGGAAGCTCCGGGTGAGAATGAAATAGACCAGGGCGGCCAGGCAGAGCGCCAGAGCGCAGTAGAGGAGCATGGGTAAGGCTTCGCCCGTGGCCGCCAGTCCCAGCTGGTACATGGGCCAGAGCCAGGAGCGCACCGCCGCGCCGAAGCGCTGGGTATTCTGCACGATGAGCTGCATGAGCTCGTTCATGCGGCTGTATCCGTAGAAATACAGGCCAAGGAACAGCAGAGAGAGCACTACGGTGACGAGGCTCTTCCGCCGCACCCGGCTGCTCACCAGGGCCACGACCCAACCCAGGAGACAGGTGAGGGTCAGGATCACAAGGCCGCTTAGGAAGAGAAGCAGGATGGAAAAGACGATGGCAGCCGCCTCCGGCGCGGCGGCGGTCCAGTACCAGATCACCGCGGGGACCCAGACGACGGCGCTGTACACCAGGCCCATGCTGTAGACCCCCAGGAGCCGCACGGCGACGATGGCCCCGGAGGGGATGGGCATGGAGAGCAAAAGGTCGTTGTCCTTGGCATGGTAGAGTCCAGCGTAGGTATTGAAGACGCTGCCGAAGATGCCGAACAGAAGGGAGAGGAGTCCCATGAGGGCAAAGTACAGCCAGCTGAGGCCCATGGGCAGCATGACCGAGCCCATGGCGGCGGCCGCCGCGTAGAAGGCGGAGCCCAGGGAGAAGAACACCAGCGCGAACAGGAGGACGAAGAGGGCACCCCCACCCTTGCCCCGGTTCTTCCCCGTCCGCCGGTCCCGGAAATAGAAGGCTTTCAGCTCCAGGAACTGTTTTTTCAGAAGGGCTTTCCACATCGCGCTTACCCCTCCAGCTCCAGGAACACGGATTCCAGGCTGCTGTCGCCTTTGACCTCGTCCATGGTCCCGGCCCTGACCAGCCTGCCGCTTTTGATGATGGCCACCTTGTCGCAGAGCTTTTCCGCCACCTCCAGGACGTGGGTGGAAAAGAAGATGGCCCCGCCCTGGTCGCAGACCTGACGCATCATGCCCTTGAGCAGATGACTGGCCTTGGGATCCAGCCCCACGAAGGGTTCGTCCATGAGGATGAGCCTGGGGGCGTGGAGCCAGGCTGCGATCATGGCCAGCTTCTGCTTCATGCCGTGGGAATAGGCGGAGACGGGCTGCGCAAGGTCCCCCGTGAGCTCAAAGATCCCGGCGTACTCTTCGATCCGCGCTTCCCGCTCCTTCGCGCCGACTCCGAAGATGTCCGCCGTGAAGTTCAAAAACTGGATGCCGGTCATGAAGTCATAGAGATCCGGGTTGTCGGGGATATAGGCCATGCGCTTTTTGCACTCCAGGGGCTCGGTCCGCACGGAGAACCCGTCCACGGTGATCTCCCCGGAATCGAATCGAAGGATCCCCGCCACGCTCTTGAGGGTGGTGGTCTTTCCGGCCCCGTTGTGGCCGATGAAGCCGTAGATCTCCCCGGGGGCGATGGTGAGGCTCAGGTCCTCCACCGCCTTCTTCTCCCCGTAGGTCTTGGTGAGATGCTCGATTTTCAGCATAGGCTGCACCTCCTGAAATTTGATATCATTATGATATCAAATAATTGCTTTGTCAAGAGAAATGTGGAGCAGAGGCAACGGGGAAAATGCGCAAAGGCGCCGACCCGTCAGAAGCCCGCCAGAAGCGCGCCGATCGTCCCCTCGTAATCCTCGTCAATGAGCGTGAGAGCCTCGCCGCTCTCCCGAAAGCCCTCCAGACAGCTCCGGTGATCGGCTTTTACCCGGTCTGGAGTGCAGTCCGCATCCTCCAGCCGGGCCTCTATGTCGGAGGCATGCCCCCGGATCTCGCCGAAATGCGCGTCCACGTATCGGTCGGTCATGACCAGGCAGATAAAGCGGAGATGAGGCAGATACCGTTCATCGAAGTCCTCCCTCCAGCGGAAGGGGACGTAGCAGCCCTCCACGATCAGGTCCTGCCGGTTCTCGATCGCTGTTTTCATCATCTCCCGGACGATGGGCCAGAGATAGTCTGTCAGGGCCTCGTCGTCCTCCGGCGTGAGCTCGGTTTGCCCGCTGCGGATCAGCCCCATTTTCAGGTGGTCGATGGAGAGATACGGATACTGCAGTTTTTCCAGCAGCCGCTGAGCCAGCAGCGTTTTTCCGGCGTGGGACGCCCCGGTGATCAGAATGACCATGCGTTTTCCTCACAAAAAAACGAATAAAAAAAGGCTCGCCAGAAGAATCTTCCCGATCACTCAAGCAAGCCCTGCCGCCTTACTTTTTCCACTCCTCGCCGGTGGCGAGGCCCCATTTTTCAAACATCTTGTTGTAGAACTCCGGGCGGGGGAAGTTCATGTCCATCTCCATCTGCAGGCCCCGGTAGCCGAAGCCGATCTGTCCGAAGCTGCGGACGCAGTCGGTGAGGGGCTCCAGCAGGTCCCCCCGAAGGGTGAACATGACCTCGTTCTCGTCGGTCAGGCCCCGCTCATACTCTCCCGGGTCCGGGAAGGTGATGTTGAAGTCCAGGCCGTTCAGTACCGGGATGGAGGAGTGGACGCAGGAATCCACCGGGTCCAGCGTGACCTTGAGCATCTCCCCGGTGAGGAGCTTGGCGGCCATGAGCAGGCTGCGGATCTGGGCCGGATTACAGTATATGCACACCAGGTCCGGCACGAAGGTGCATTTTTCCAGGGGAGCGATGGAGAAGCCGAGGATCCCCTCCTCCTTCAGCATGGGGTATTCCTCCCGGAGGAAGCGGACGCCCCGCCGGGGATCCCGCACGAAGAACTTGGAGCCCATGTACTCGTAGTCCGCCTCCTCCAGGGGGCAGAGGCGGTAGGAGACCAGGGGCCAGACGCACCAGTGGTCCTCCTTCAGGAGGGTATAGGCCTTCCGGTTCCGCCGCACCAGGGCGAAAGCCTGGCACATGGCGAGCCGGTTTCCCTCGTCCCGCCAGGGGCGGACGGTTCCCTCCGGGATGTCCTCCTCCCTTCGCAGGAGCTTCAGGGCGATGGGAGAATAGCGGAGGATGAGCTCCTCCTGCAGGGCCCTTCCCGCCTCCCGGCAGGCTTCGGCGCTGCCGGGCTTTTCCTCCGGCAGGAGGACCCAGAGTCCGGTGCCCTCGGAGGCGTCCATGAGCATCTTCCGCAGACGGCGGCCCCAGTCTCCCAGCCGCCGCTCCAAGCCGGCGAAGTGAGTGACGGTCAGCTCCGTGGGCTCCGGCAGGGAGGTGAGGGCGTCGTAAAGGGCGTCCAGGTTCTTTCCGCAGTATTCCGGGAAATTCAGCAGTTCCATGAGACGGCGGCAGAAGTCTCCCCGGTCCAGGCAGAGGCGGCCGTCCAGTTCATATCTCTTCATGGTTCCTCCCCATAGAGCAGAGTAAAGCTCTCGTAGTGGTCTTCGGTGTAGTAGATGCAGCCGTCGTCGGAGAAGACGATCCGTTTGGAACCCCGGTTTTTGGCGCCCAGGGTATCGATGTCGCATTCCGTGTAGCGCTTCCCCTCCGGCAGCAGACCCTCGTAGTTGCCGAAACGATCCCCGCCGATGCACTTGCCGGGGGCGTAGGGCTCCAGGCTCCCGCCGCTCCAGCCCAGGTCCCGGGCCTCATTCTTCGTGATGAAGTTGGAGGGCAGGCGGCCGTAGAGGTGGATATAGAGGGCCACGTCCTCCTTGGTGGTATAGCTCCCGTCCTCCTGCAGAGCGGGGGTCGGCTCGGGGGTGGGCTCCGGCGTCGGTTCGGGGGTCGGCTCGGGGGTCGGCTCCGGCGTCGGCTCCGGCGCGGGCTCGGGGATGGCTGAGGGAGAGGGCTCCGGAGCAGGCTCCGCAGGTTCTTCCGATTCCTCCGGAACCGCGTTCGGTTCCGAGGCAGGCTCCGGCGTGGGCGCGCTGGTATTCTCCGGGGCAGGGGTCAGCTCCGTGAGCTCGTAGTATTCGCTGCCTGCCGGCGCTTCTCCTCCCCCGCCCGGGGAGGCGCAGGCGCCCAGAAGCAGAAGCAGGATGCAGCACAGCGGCAGGATCCGGCGCAGTCTATTCACAGCGGCACTTCCTTTTTTCGTTCATAGATAGAATCGCGTTTTATATCATTATACCAGCGTTTTCGTCCCTTGGCAATCGGAGAAACGCTTCAGGCGCGGCCATCCTGGCCGCGCCTGAAAGACTGACAATGGTTTTACTTGGCCGCGCTGTCCGCGGTCTCCGCTGCGGGAGCCGGGGCAGGAGGATCGGCCTTGGGCTTCGGGGTGCAGAGCTTCCGAAGCAGCTCGGCGATGAGATGGAGCACGATGGAGCAGGCCACCACGAAGAGGATGTAGAACACCCGGACCTTCCAGTTGATGGTCATGCCGCCCCAGGCGCCGCCGAAACCGCCGGAGGAACCGGCCAGCTCTGCCAGGAAGGTGGACATGGGGTTCTTCCGCCAGAGGGTGCTGACCACGTTGAAGAAGATGCTGCAAAGGGTGAAGTGGCAGACGTACATGGTCATGGAGATCTTGCCCAGCGCCCGGGAGAAGCCGTTGTTCAGGATCCCGGTGATCACGTCCTTGTTCAGGAAGGAGAGGAGGACGATGATCATGATGTAGATGATGCGCCGGAAATTGTCCATCCCCGTGCCGATCTTGATGGTCAGGGCGAAGTAGCGGTAGATGGAGAAGAGCATCAGCAGGGTGAGGACCACCTCCCAGACGGGAGACAGCTTTTTCTTGCTCAGGTAGTCATAGAAGTGGTAGAGGCTGATGCCCAGGGCCATCTCGGCGAAGGCCTTGACGGTGCCGGCGGTCATGAAGCCCATCTTCGCGTAGAAGTCCAGCACCAGGGTGGAATTCAGCGTGAAGAAGGAGTAGAGCATCACGCCGATCAGCGGGGCAAGGAAAAGCGTGAAGTGGAATTTGCGATAGAGGAAATAGGTGTAGACGTAGCCCGCGATGAAGAGGGCTGTGAGGAACCAGAGGGGCACGATGGGGGCGTTGCCGTTGTTATAGCCGAAGGGGGTGCCCACCATGAAGAGCAGGTCCCACTCGGAGTTCAGAGCAGCGTCCAGCCAGTTTTTCCGGGTGTAGCCGCCGCCGTTGATGGCGATGTGGATGATCAGGGTCATGACGATGACAGGGAAGAGGGCCTTGATCTTCTTCCACACGAACTGGGTGGCCCGGATGCCGGCCTCCTTGGCGCTCAGGGGTTCAGGGTGCTTTTCAAACCAGTGACCGGCGGAGAGAGCGATGAGGAACCCGGAGAGAACGAAGAAGAATTCCACCGCGCTGGTGCCGGAGGGGAAGAGCTTTCCGCTGGTGTAGTAGATCTCCAGGTGATACAGGGCGACCAGGACCGTGAAGAAGAAACGCCAGAATTCAACGGAAGCGATGCGGGTATTCTTTTTCTTTGCCAGGGTCTCGCTCATTGTCCATTATCCTCCTTTTTCTTGTTCTTCTTGACCACCTTGACGATGGCGAAGATCACGATAAGGACCACCACGACGATGATGAGGATGCGGATGATGGGACCATAGTCCGCCTTGGTGGGCGTGGCCTTCGCGCCGGAGACCACGGTATCGGGGGCGCTGTCCTTGAAGGAGGCGCCGGCCTCTACCTCGACCCGCACCGCGGCGGCGCCGTAAGTGTCCTCGCCGGGGGCTGCCAGGACGTAGTAGGTGCCGGGCTGGTCGAACTTAAGCTTCACGGTGCCGTCGTTGCCGACGCCCTGGCTGGACTTCTCGCCGTTCACGTAGACCGTCAGACCGGCGCTGACGAAGGTGTTCCAGTTGAAGGTGGTGGCGTCCATGGTGGCGTGGTAGGCCGTGAGGGTGATCTCCTCGCCGGGAGCGGCCTTCACGGTGCCGTAGTCAAAGTAGGCCAGGCCCCAGTAGCGGTATTCCATGGTCATGGAGCTCTTCACGCCGTAGATGTTCACGTCGATGAAGTCGCCGTCGCTGAGCTTGTCAGACAGGGAGCTCATGGTGTCCCGGTTGCGCCAGGCGATGACGGCGTAATCCGAGCCGTCCATAGCCAGGGAGGGCTTGCCGAACCAGTCGCCGATGGAGTACATGACCGTGCCCCACATGTCCATCTTGTTGGAGCTGTAGCCCATGGCGCCGGAGGCGCTGGCGATGCTGTGGAAAGCCTGGAGGGCGTCGTCCATGGTGCTGCCCTCGGGAACGGTGACGGGGACCGCGATCAGGTATTCCCCGGTGAGGTCGCTCTTGGCGTAGTCACCCTTGTCGGTGACGGTGACGTAGACCGTGATGTCCGGACCCGTGCCGTGGCCGGGAGCGGAGAGCTTTCCGGCCAGGACGTCGCTCACGTCCACGCTGCCGGCGGTGGGATCGAAGGAAGCGCCCTCCTTCACCGTGAGGCGCATGGCAGCGGCGGGCAGGGTGCTGTCGCCCACGGCCAGGATGTCATAGACGCCGGGGGCGTCGAAGGTCAGGCGGACTTCGCCGTTGGAATCGGTGGTCTTGCCCGTGTCCTCGCCGTTGGCATAGACCTTCAGGCCGCCCAGGGGATTCGTGCGGTATTCGCCGCCCATCATTCCGGCCATGGCCTCGGTGTAGGCGTGGAGGATCACCTCGTCGCCCACGCCGGCCTCCGCCGTGGGATAGTCGAAGTAGCCCAGGCCGTAGTATTCATAGGAGAAGCCGTATTCGCCGCCGGAACCCATGGCGTAGAGAGAGACATAGACCATGTCGCCGTCCTTCACGGGGGTGGCCAGGGTGCTGGTCATGTCGGTGCCGACCCAGGCGGAGATGTATTTGGTAGCCCCGGAGGCGCCGTCGGTGTTGATGCCGAACCAGCTGGTGACGAAGTACATCATGCTGCCGTACATCTCCATGCCGGAGGAGGCGTAGCCCGCCTCGCCCTGCGCGCCGTACTCGGCGTTCACGGCATTCAGCACGTCGTCCAGGGTGGCGCCCTCGGGCACCGTCACCGGCGCGGCCACCAGATTCTCGCCGCCCTTGTCAGAGGTGAAGATGCTGCCGCAGTCCGTCACGGTGGCGTAGACCGTGATGGGCGCGCCGCCGGCGTTATCCTCCAGGCCGGAGGCGGCCATGCGTCCGGGAGGGGTGGGCTCGTGGCCGGTGAAGGTGGCGCCCTGGGCCACGGTGACCTTCATCAGGGCCGCGCCGTAGGCCGTGTCGCCGCCCACGCAGATGTAATAATCGCCGGGCTCGTTGAAGCTCATGGTCAGGCTGCCGTCGGGGGCTACCTTGAAGGCGGAATTCATGCCGTTCACCGTCACGCCCAGGGTGTGGGGCTCGGTGTTGTACATGAAGGTCTGCATATCCATGGCGCTGCGCCAGACGCCCACGGTGAACTCCTCACCGACGCCGGCGTCCACTGCGTAGTAGTCCATCCAGGCCTGACCGTAGTAGTTGAAGGTGAAGTTCTGGGAGCTGACCATGGTGTAGACGCAGACGTCCACGATGTCCCCGTCCTTCACGGTGCTGCCCAGGGTGGAGTTCATGTCATGGTTCTTCCAGGCGGTGACGGACTTGGAGCCGTCGGAATAGTCCAGCTTCCGGCCGAACCAGGTGTCCAGCATGTAGGTGGTGGAACCCATCCAATCCATCTTGTTGCACACATAGCCGACCGTGCCGCCGGCGCACTCCGCCGCGTGGAGGGCCCGGAGCACGTCGTCCACGGTGGAGTCCTTGGGAACGGTGACCGGGACGGCGATCATAGGCTGCCCGGATTTTTCGCCGATGGCCGGGGCGCCGTTGTCCGCGACGCTCACGTAGACGGTGATCTCGTCCGCCGCCAGGGCCGCCGGCGCCAG
The DNA here is from genome assembly GCA_017535635.1 of Oscillospiraceae bacterium. GTDB lineage: Bacteria > Bacillota > Clostridia > Oscillospirales > Oscillospiraceae > UBA1774. The sequence continues at coordinate 64,279 of JAFXTU010000016.1, read as the reverse complement.
GAGGGCCAGCAGCAGGAGAAGGGCGAGGAACAGGGAGGCTGTCTTTTTCATGCTTTTTCCTTCCTTCCGCAGAATCTCTTTGAATTTGCTACAACAGGAATTATAAAGGGTATCCGGGCCCTGGAAAAGATAGCAGAGGTAATGAATTTGGCCTTTTTGCATGACTTTCGGCAGGAGTTAATATTACGAAAGTCATAATCAACTTGCATAAATCCGGGCGGTCTCTATCGTTCAGATTTGGATAGCAAGCCGGAAACAGGGCTGCCTGAGGAGAATGGGACCCCTGTTTTTCACCCCTCAAACCGGCGGCTGCGCCGCCAGTCCGGCCATGTCCGTGTCGGGGAGAAGGGGCAGCTCCCGGAAGACGGCCTGGGCGGCGAGCCGGAATTCGGAGAGGCTTTTTGCCTTCTGAATGCGCTTCCAGTACTTTTCCCTGCCCTCAAAATGGAGGATCAGGTAGCTCCACACCTCCTTCATCCGATGGCAGAGAGCGGTGTCCCCATAGAGGACGGCGCGGTATTCCTCCAGAAGGGCGTCGTGGAACTCCTGGAGCAGGGACCGGCTGCAAGCCTCTCCCGTTTCCATCCGCCGCGCCAGTCCCGGCTCGGAGACCAGGCCCCGGCCCAGCATCACGGTGTCCAGGGCGGGAAAACGGCGGAGAAGGGCCTCCAGGTCAGCTGGGCGGAAGAGATCCCCATTCCAGATCACGGGGAAAGGCGTGTTCTCCAGGGCCCGGGCAAAGGCGGCGGGGCGGATGGGACCGGTATAGAAGTCCTGTCGAAGCCTGGGATGGACGATCAGGGAATCCAGGGGGTATTTTCGGTAGATGTCCAGAAGGCCGGGGAACTCCTCCTCCCCGGCGTAGCCCAGCCGGGTCTTGACGGAGATCCGCAGTCTCCCCAGCGCCGGGGCAGAGAATACCTCCTCCAGAAAGGCGTCCAGCTTTTCCGGCTCCCGGAGGAAGCCGGCCCCCTTGGCTTTGGCCGTCACCGTGCCGGAGGGGCAGCCCAGGTTCAGATTGACTTCTCCGTAGCCCCGGTCCAGGAGAGAGGCGGCGGCCCAGATGAAGTCCTCCGCCCGGTTCGTCAGCAGCTGGGGGACCAGAGGAACGCCCGGATTCTCCTCCGGCAGCAGGTCCGTGAGGCCCCGGAGGGGAAAGTGGTGATCCCCGGAGGGGGAGAAGAAGGGGGCGTAGTAGCGGCCGATCCCCGGATAGTATCGGGCGTGGACCCGGCGGTAGATTCGGCCCGTGATCCCCTCCATGGGGGCGAAGAGATAATTCATGGATCATCCTCCCCGGAAATGCAGAACCGGGTAAACGAAGAGGAACGGGCCGGAGCCCGTTCCTCTGAATACGTATGGTCTGGTTCTAAGCCGTTTGACTTCCGTCAGGGGCCTTAGGGCATCTTCAGGACCTGGCCGGGGTAGATCAGCCGGGGGTTGGAGATGATGCTGGAGTTGGCGGCCCAGACGTCGCCCCACTTGGTGCCGGTGCCGTAGATCTTCTGGCAGATGGTCCACAGGCAGTCGCCGGCGGCCACGGTGTAGGTGCCGGCAGCGGAGTTGTATGTGCCGGTAGCAACAGCGGGCGCGGGCGCGGGCGCGGGAGCAGGAGCAGGCTCGGCGGGGGCGGGAGCGGGCTCGGCGGGGGCGGGAGCGGGCTCGGCAGGAGCGGGAGCGGGCTCAGCAGGAGCGGGAGCAGGCTCAGCAGGAGCGGGAGCGGGCTCGGCAGGAGCGGGGGCGGGCTCGGGCTCAGCGGGAGCGGGAGCGGCAGCCGCGGCGACCACGCCGGGGAAGCTGTAGATATTGGTGTCGGCGGGGGTGCTGGCATAGTTGCCGGGATCCGCAGCGTCCACGATCATCCAGGAGTTGCCGTCGTCCAGGGTCACGGAGAACTCGCTCCAGGCAACGGTGGTGCCGTTCACGGAGCTGTAAACGCCGTCGGAGATCTTCTTGACTTCGCCGGCCTTGACCAGGACTTCGTCCGTGCCGAGGGAGGCGAAGGAAGCATCAAAGTACTGGTGGGTCAGGGTCACGTCCTTGTCGAAGGAGAAGGTGCCGTCGGAATCGAACCACAGGGCGTAGGTGTAGCCAAAGGAGCCGGGCATGCCGAAGATGCTGCCAATGTCAAAATTGGTGAAGCTCTCCTGCACGCCGGTGGCCGTCATGGTGACGGTCTGGCCGCCAATGGTAGCCGTCGGCGTGATGGTCACGTCAGCGGCGCCGGCGCCGAAACTGAGCACGGAGAAGGTCAGCAGAAGCGCCAGAACCAGGGTGATTACTCTCTTCATAGTTTTTCCTCCTAACTATTTTCCCGAATATCAGGTACTTTCATCATAGCACCATCTGCTAAAAATGACAAGTGGAAACAGCGAAATTTACGAAAAAAATCACTGGACACAACCGTTCTTTAGGGCAGTTTCACGGCAGACGGGGCCTTATACCCTGACTTCTCCCGCCAGGACCCGGCGGTAGTCCTCCAGATTCCGCTTCAGCAGGGCGGGGGTATCCAGGCCGTAGGGGCATTTGGAGACGCACTTTCTGCATTCCACGCACTTCTCCGCCTGCTTCATCATGCCCTGTCCCATCTCCGAGAGCCACATGGCCGAGGGACTGCGCCGGAGCAGAAGGCTCATCCGCGCGCAGGTGTTGATCTGGATCCCCTGGGGGCAGGGCATGCAGTAGCCGCAGCCCCGGCAGAAGTCGCCCCCCAGCTGCGCCCGGTCGGCGGCGATGACGGCCTGCAGCTCCTCCGTCAGCTCCGGCGGGGTATGGACGAAGGCCAGGAACTCCTCCAGCTCCTCCGGCCGCTGGACGCCGTAGATGGGGAGGACCGGATACTGATCCAGAAAGGCGCAGGCGGCCCGGGCATTGGTGATGAGGCCGCCGGAGAGGGCCTTCATGGCGATGAAGCCCATCCCCGCCGCCCTTGTCCTCTCCACCAGGGCGATGTCCCGCTCTGAGGCCAGGAGGCAGAAGGGGTACTGCAGCGTCTCGTAAAGGCCGGACTCCACGATCTCCTCCGCCAGGCCGATCCGGTGGTTGGTGATCCCGATGTGGAGGATCTTGCCCTCCTTCTTCGCCTCCAGCATGCACTCGTAGAGCCCGCTTCCGTCCCCGGGACGGGGGACAAAGGCGGGATTGTGGAACTGGTAGACGTCGATGTGGTCCGTCCGCAGGTTCCGCAGGCTCTTCTCCAGGTCCGCCCGGAAGGCCTCCGGGGTCGTCGCCCCGGTCTTGGTGGCGATGAAGAGCCGGTCCCGCAGCCCGGAAAAGGCCTTCCCCAGCTTTTCCTCACTGTCGGTATAGCCCCTGGCGGTGTCGAAGAAGGTGACGCCCCCGTCCAGGGCCCGGCGGAGGAGCCCCACGGCCTCCTCCGCGCTTACCCGCTGGATGGGGAGCGCCCCGAAGGCCACCTTGTTCGTCGTGATGCCGGTGTTTCCCAATGTGTAATCCATAGCTTTCCCTCCTGTGGAAGCGCCGCGCCTCTCCCTCCGCATGGGGGAGGGAGAGGCGCGATGTGATTCTGTTTTTACAGCTTGGCGCCGCAGGCCTGGCAGAAAACGGCGTCGGTGCGCACCTGAGCAGAGCACTTGGGGCAGAAGCGCTCCGTGCAGACGTGGACGTCGTCCTCGCAGCAGCACTCGGCTTCCTTTTCGCAGCAGCACTCCTCTTCCTTTTCCGGGACGGCCTTTTCCGGGGCTGCCTTCAGCTCGGCGATGCGGACCTGGTTTTTCTCAATGAGCTCCTGGGCGGCGGCGATCACGGACATCTGGCCCAGGACGAATTCGTCCTCCGCCAGCAGGTTGTTCTCGGAGACGTAGGCGCCGATCTGCTGTTGAGCCTCCTTGATGGCCTGCTCCTGCTTCTGGTTCTCCAGGGAGAGCTTGCCCTGCTCGGCAAGACCCTTGCCCTTCTCCACGGTCTTGTCCATGACCTGCTTGCCCTGCTCGGCCAGGTCCTTGCCCTTTTCCACGGCGCCCGCCGCGATCTTCTTCAGGCTGTCGGTAAGAGACATGATGAAACACTCCTTTTCCTAGTGTACGTTTTTTGAGGTGCCATGCCCGGCCGGCTCATCCCTTCGGCCAGGGGGAGAGGGCGTCGCCCTTCACCAGCCATGCCTTCCCGGCGAGAAGGGCCATGGGCGTGTCGGCCAGACTGTCGGAATAGAACGCCGTCACCTCCGCCTCCGGGTATCTCTCCCGGAACCGGCGGGGCTTTTCCCCGCCCCGGCAGTTCTCCCCGGTGATGCGGCCGCTCCGGGGGTCCATCCGCGTCCCCATATGCTCCAGCCCCAGGCGGCGGCAGAGCCCTTCGATCAGGAATTCCGGGGAGGCGGAGATCACCAGCCCCCCCTGGGGGAGGAGGGGTGGGAGCCAGAGGGGGATCTCCTTCTCGTGCCGGTCCCAAAAGGCCTCCAGCAGCGCTTCCCGGTCGCGGAGAGAGCGGAGGTAGCCGTGGAAGACCTCCTTGAAGCGCTTCATGGAGCAGAGCTTCAGAGCGGCAAAAAGGGCCCACAGCCCGATGAGGGGAAGGCGCAGCCACAGCCTGGGATGCCTCCCGGCGCAGAAACGGTAGAAGAGGAAGCTGGACTCCCTTCGGAAAACGGTCTTGTCAAAATCGTATACGTTCATTCCTTGATAATAATCTTAGCACAGCCGCCCGGAAAAGACAAGAGAGGGAGGGGGCGCGTCTGTTAAGCTTCTGTAAATATTCCCACGGTGGAATACCAGGGGGTCATATTCCCCCGCTCGTCCACCCGGATGCCGATCTCCTCCGCCCTTGTCAGGAGGGCGATGTCCCGGTTCACCAGCTTGTCCGCCCAGTCCTCGGCGCTGCCGGGATTCTGGAAGGCGACCGAGGCCATGCCGCACTTTTCCCGGAGATAGGCCTGGGTATAGGCCATGGCTCCGTCCAGGGCGGCCTGGCGAACCAGATCCCCCAGATAGGGATAGTCGCAGTCCTCGTCCTCGTCGATCTCCCGCCCCACGGTCATGGCGTAGTACCACGCCGGAGCGCTCCCGCCGGGGAGCGGGAAGGAGACAGGCTCGGATGCTCTTACCAGCACCGCCTTAGGGCACAGGACCTTCTTCGCCGCCTCCACCAGATCGGCAAACTCCTCGGCAAGATCGCTTTCCGCCGGGATATGATTCTTTTCCATCAGACTTTCAGTGTCCAGCTCCACCGGGAGGGGAGAGAGCAGGATGCGTTCCATGGAAGCCACTTCCTTTCGGAGGGGAGTTTACCACAGAACCGGGGCGCTGTAAAGGCGGGATCTGACAGCCTTCCTTCAAATCAGACCCGCTTCGGGGAAACCCGTCATTCCTCCGCCCCGCCGGGACCCTCCGCCGGCTCCTTCCAGTAGGACATCTCATTGTAGAACACGGCGTAGAGGAGCATCAGGGAGGGCATGCGCCAGACCCGGAGGATGCCGGAGGTGAAAAAGAAGAGCAGGGCGGCCAGACCGTAGAGGAAAAAGCAGCTCAGATCCAGGCGGAACAGATTCATCCGTTCCCCCACCATGAGCCGCCGGGACTGGCGCATACAGCGGATGGGGCCCCAGTCCGGGTGCTCCGCCAGGACATAGAGGCTCAGCCGCCAGTTGTAAAACAGGAGCACGCCGGGCAGAATGAACAGACCAAGGGCCAGGGTGCAGAGGACCCGGGTGAGCAGGGAGATGACCAGGACCTTCCAGAATTTCGGGAAGAAGGCCCAGAGGTCGTGCCAGGAATAGGCTTCCCCTCTGGCCCCCGAGAGGGTCAGGGCCACCCACCCGGCGGTGACGACCCAGCTCAGGAATTCCATCACCCATGCCAGGAGCAGCCCCTGGAGCGCACGCCTCGGCAGCTCCGGCACATCAAAATTCCCGGCGGAAACGTACTGCATCACCTGGTTCTGCCACTCGTAGACGGGGGTCTCCAGCAGATAGCCCACGGCGCTGAGTATGGCCAGCACGAGCGCGTAGATGGCGAAGATCCGAAAGACGCCGGGACCGGCCCGCCGGGCCGCCCGCTGTGCCAGCTCCTTATATTTGATCACTTCCATTGGCTTCACCGATTGTACAGGTTCATCGCGCTGTCGATGCCGCGGCTGATGATCTCCTCCACGGCCTTCACGGCCCGTCCGGCCGCCTCTGCGATGATCTTGTATTCTCCCTCCGTCAGCTTGCCCACCACCCAGTCGATCCGGTCCCACTCCGGGTTGGGAGGCTCTCCCACCCCGATCTTCACCCGGGGATAGGCATTTGTCCCCAAACGCCGGGTGATGCTCTTGATGCCGTTGTGACCCCCGTCGGAGCCGCCCCGCTTGATGCGGAGCTTCCCCGCGGGCAGGGCCATGTCGTCGTGGACCACGATGATCCTTTCCGCCGGGATCTTGTAAAAGGCGGCGGCGGGCTGCACCGCATCGCCGGAGAGATTCATATAGGTCTGCGGCCGCAGGAAGAGCACCTGGGCGCCTCCCAGGACGCCCGTGCCGGTGAAGGCGTGGAAGCGAAGCCGGGAGGTGTGGATGTTGTGATCCGCTTCCAGGGCCTCGCAGGCGAGCCAGCCGGCGTTGTGCCGGGTCCTGGCGTATTCGCTGCCCGGATTGCCGAGAAAGCAGACCAGCCAGCCGGGAGCGCCGCTTTTGGAAAAAAGCATGGTGATCCTCTCCCCTCCGCCCTAGCGATGGTCGTTGATGTCGTCCGCCATGCGGCGGATGGCGTCGGAAAGCAGCTCCAGCTCGTCGCTGGTGCGGATCTCCGGCGGCGTGTAGGAAAAACCGTCCTTGGTGGGATGGCTCTCCAGCACCGCCATGGTCAGGGCCTGGATGGGCTTGACGATGTACTGCCGCAGCATGCGCCAGACCACGGCGCCCATCACCAGCAGGACCGCCAGGGCCGGGATCAGGTGCAGATAGCGGAAGGAGGCCCAGCTCAGCGCCGCCGTGACGACGAAGCCGGCCAGGATCTTCTTCTCCAGAGAGGTGGGGATGAATTTCCTTCGGTTTGCTTTCATGGTGCCCTTCCTTAATCAATACAATAGGTCATAAATATCATTATAAAGAAAAAATCGCAAAAATAAAGGCGTATCAAAAGGGATTTACAAAAAATTTGCGTATATATAAAGGAGAAAGCAAGGGAAGCCGGCGGGAAGGAGAGGAAATGCCATGACCCCGAGAGAGGAGAGGGAGGTCCTGGAGAGGACCGTGCTTCGTCCCGGCGCCGCCCTGGCGGCCATGAGCCGCGGCCGCCCCAGGGCGGAGGAGGAATGCCCTCTCCGCACCTGCTTCCAGCGGGATGTGGACCGGATCACTTATTCCAAGGCGTTCCGTCGTCTGAAGCACAAGACCCAGGTCTTCCTCAGTCCGGAGGGGGACCATTACCGGACCCGGATGACCCATGCCCTGGAGGTCAGCCGCATCGCCCGGACCATTGCCAGGGCCCTGCGCCTGAACGAGGACCTGACGGAGGCCATTGCCCTGGGCCACGACCTGGGACATACGCCCTTCGGCCACGCCGGAGAGCGAGCCCTGCGGAGCATCTGCCCCGGCGGTTTCCGCCACAACGAGCAGAGCCTCCGGGTGGCGGACCGGCTGGAGAAGGAGGGCCGCGGCCTGAATCTCTGCCAGGAAGTGCGGGACGGCATCCTCTGCCATACCGGGGAGGGGAAGCCCTTCACCCTGGAGGGAAACGTGGTCCGCCTCAGCGACCGGATCGCCTATGTGAACCATGATACCGACGACGCCATCCGGGCCGGGATCCTTCGGGAGGAGGACATCCCAGCCTCCGTGCGGGATGTCCTGGGTACGAGCTTCGGGAAGCGGATCGACGCCGTCATCCGGGATGTGGTCGCCGCTTCCGACGCGGAGATCCAGATGAGCCTGCCCGTGGCCTGGGCGATGGACGAGTTCCGGGCATTTATGTTCGAGGCGGTCTATCGGAACCCGAAGGCCAAAAACGAGGAGAGCAAGGTGGAGGGCATCCTGGCCGCTCTGTACGAGGCCTATCGGAAGGACCTGAGGCGTCTGCCTCCGGACTATCGGCGCGTGGCCGAGGAGGAGGGAGAGGAACGGGCGGTCTGCGACTATGTCGCCGGGATGACCGATCAGTTTGCCGTGCAGCAGTATTCGGAGCTGTTCATCCCCGGGGGCTGGAACAAACGGTAAAACGATCATGATCTGAAAAGGAAGGAGGGAAGGGCCTTGCCGATCCCGGATTCATTTCTGGACGCGCTCACGGAGCGCTGCGACATCGTGGAGGTGGTCTCCCGCTACGTCTCCCTGACGAAAAAGGGCGGGAACCTCTTCGGGCTCTGTCCCTTCCACAACGAAAAGACTCCCTCCTTTTCCGTCTCTCCGGACAAGCAGTTCTACCACTGCTTCGGCTGCGGCAAGGGCGGCGGCGTGGTGAGCTTCATCATGGAGATCGAGAACCTGAGCTTCCCGGAGGCGGTGCGCTTTCTGGCCGAGCGGGCCGGGATGCCCCTGCCGGAGGAGGGCGGGGACGAGGAGCTGCCCCGGCTGCGGAAGCGGCTGCTGGCCCTGAATAAGGAGGCGGCCCGCTGGTTCCACGCTCTTCTCTGGTCCCCGGCGGGGGAGAAGGCGGCCGCCTATCTGGAGCGGCGGCAGATCCGGAAAAAGACGGCGGTGAATTTCGGCCTGGGCTTCGCGCCGGACAGCTGGGACGGCCTGCTCCGGGCCATGGAGGAGAAGGGCTACAGCGCCTCTGAGCTCCTCAGCGCCGGGTTGGCGGCAAAAGGGAAAAAACCCGGTTCCGCCTATGATAAATTCCGGAACCGGCTCATGTTCCCCGTGCTGGACGTGCGGGGGGAGGTGGTGGGCTTCTCCGGCCGGGCCCTGGAGGAGGGCCAGGAGCCCAAATACCTCAACTCCCCGGAGACGGTGGTCTTTTCCAAGCGCCGGAGCCTCTTCGGCATCAATCTGGCCAAGAATTCCAAGCGGGGCAGCATCCTCCTGGTGGAGGGGAACATCGACGTGGTGACCCTGCACCAGGCAGGCTTCGACAATGCCGTGGCCGCCATGGGCACCGCCCTCACCACGGAGCAGACCCGGCTCATCTCCCGTTACGCCAAGGAGATCGTCCTCTGCTACGACAACGATCCCGCCGGGAAAAAGGCCACGGAGCGGGCTTTGGACATTTTGAGAGACTCGGAGTTCACCGTGCGGGTCCTGAAGCTGCCGGACCGGATGGTGGACGGGAAGGCCGTGAAGATCGACGCGGACGACTTCATCAAGCTCCACGGTCCTGACGCCTTTGAGCAGCTTCTGAAGGGCAGCGGCGGCGGCATGGACTACCGGCTCATGGAGCTCTGCGGCCGTTTCGATCTGAGTACCGACGAGGGCCGGGTGGAGTACCTCCGGGCCGCCTGCGAGCTCATCGCCGCCCTGCCCAGCCCCGTGGAGCGGGAGGTCTGGAGCCGCCGGGCCGCCGAGGGGGCCGGCGTCAGCGCCGAGGCCATGATCCGGGAGACGGAGCAGGTACGGAAAAAGCGGTCCAGAAGCGCAAAGCAGCAGTACGAGCGCTCTTCCGTCCGGCCCGCCGCCCAGGCCCAGCCCCAGGCCCGGAGCCTGCGGTATGAGAACATCGTCTCCGCCCGGGCGGAGGAGGGCGTGATCCGGACCGTTCTGCGCTCCCCGGATCTCCTGGAGAGCTGTCCTCTGGAACCGGAGGAATTCTCCTCCCCCTTCCTGCGGAGCCTATTTGAGACCCTTCTTCGGCGTCGGCGGGAGGGACTCAGCCTCAGCGCCGCGGCCCTGCTCTCCGGGCTTTCGGAGGAGGAGAGCACCCTCCTGGCACAGATCCTCCAGGCCGAGGACGCTCCCGGCAGCGGGGAAGATGCCCTGGCGGACTGCGTCAGGGTGGTCCACAGCGAATATGTGAAGCGCAGCGGGGACCTCCGGGCCATCGCCGAGCTGATGAAAAACAAACGAGGGTAAAACCATACATCACATCACGGATACGAAACAGAAAGGAACTGTCATGGCTGAACTGAAACAGGACGAGGCAATGGACCCCAAGGCTCTGGAAGAGGCTGCCGACGCCCTCCTGCGGGAGGCGGAGGAAAAAGAGAAGGCAGCCGGAGAAAAGGAGCACAAGGAGAAGAAGGGAAAGCACAAGGACAAGGAGGCAGCCTGCGCCGAGGAGAGCGAGCGGAAAACCCCGGAGCAGCGCCTCCAGGAGCTCATGGATAAGGGAAAGAAAAACGGCAGCCTGACCATCAAGGAGGTCATGGACCTGATGGAGGAGCTGCACTTCGACGCCGAGCAGGCCGACAAGGTCTTTGAGACCGTGGACAATCTGGGCATCGAAATGGTGGAAGAGGAATTCAGCACCGCCGTGGAGGAGCCGGGCCCCGACGACATTCCGGAGGAGGCGGATTTCAGCGATCTGGACGACATCGAGGAGATCAGCGAGGATGAGCTGAATTCCACCGACGCCCTGGCCGAGACCTTCAGCATCGACGACCCGGTGCGGATGTACCTCAAGGAGATCGGCAAGGTGAACCTGCTGACTCCCGAGGAGGAGGTGGAGCTGGCCAAGCGGATGGCCGAGGGGGACAAGGAGGCCGGCAAGCGCATGGCCGAGGCCAACCTCCGGCTGGTGGTCTCCATCGCCAAGCGCTATGTGGGCCGGGGCATGCTCTTCCTGGACCTGATCCAGGAGGGGAACCTGGGCCTCATCAAGGCCGTGGAGAAGTTTGACCACACCAAGGGCTACAAGTTCTCCACCTACGCTACCTGGTGGATCCGCCAGGCCATCACCCGCTCCATCGCCGACCAGGCCCGGACCATCCGCATCCCCGTGCATATGGTGGAGACCATCAACAAGGTCATCCGGGTCTCCCGCCAGCTTCTGCAGGAGCTGGGCCACGACCCCAGTCCCGAGGAGGTGGCCGAGGAGATGGGCATGCCCGCCGACAAGGTCCGGGACATTCTGAAGATCGCCCAGGAGCCCGTGAGCCTGGAGACCCCCATCGGCGAGGAGGAGGACAGCCACCTGGGAGACTTCATCCCCGACGAATACGCCTCCGAGCCCGCCGAGGCCGCCAGCTTCACCTTCCTTCGGGAGCAGCTGATGAGCGTGCTGGATACCCTTACCGAGCGGGAGAAGCGGGTGCTCATGCTGCGCTTCGGCATCGCCGACGGCAGGACCCGGACCCTGGAGGAGGTAGGGAAGGAATTCAACGTCACCCGGGAGCGCATCCGCCAGATCGAGGCCAAGGCCCTCAGAAAGCTGCGTCATCCCAGCCGCTCCAAAAAGCTGAAGGACTTCCTGAACTGAGATTGATCGGAGAGCTTCCCGGATGGAGAATCAGAACGATATCTTTGAGCGCATCATGTCCTGGCGCCTCCTGGCGCCCCTCCGGCCCTTCTGGCGGAAGAGCCGGGAAGTGCTGCTTTACCTGTTCTTCGGCGGGCTGACCTTCTTTCTGAGCATTGGCCTGTACTGGCTCTTTGCCCATCCCCTGGGTCTGGATCCGCTGGTCGCCAACGTGATCTCCTGGGTCCTCTGCGTGGCCTTTGCCTATGTCACCAACCGGACCTGGGTGTTTGTGCAGAAGGCCCGTGAGACAAAGGGCGTCCTGCGGGAGGCAGCATCCTTCGCCGCCGGACGGCTGGCGACCCTGGGCCTGGAGGAGCTGATCCTCTGGCTGGGGATCGACGTCCTGGACATCCGCGATCTGCCTGTAAAGATCGTTGCCCAGGTGCTGGTGATCGTGGGAAACTATGTGATCAGCAAGTGGCTTGTGTTCCGAAAAAAGCAGTGAGAAGCGGCGGGAGGAAGCCGGAGCGGCGCCTGCCCGGCTTTCCCGACCCGGAGCTCTGACAAAGAAAGCCGATAATTTTATATCTGCGCTGCTTGCATAGAAAGTCTAACCGTGTTATAATCATTTATTACAAAGCAAAGTGGGGCTTTCCGCCCCAAAAAACTTGGCAGATGGGGGAGCAGGAAGGCGGCATGAAGAAGAAACTGGCGAGCAGACAGGGCATCAACCGGGCGGTGGCCCTGGTGTTGGCGCTTGTTCTGGTGCTGGCTGTGCTCATCTCCATTCCCATCTATCTGAGCTACAAAAAGCGGGCGGATCAGTTCAGCTGTACCGTGGCGCTGAAAAAGGCCCAGGATATGCTGGACGTGGAATTCCTCTGGAACTACGAGCTCAGCCATGACGAGGCCCTCAAAGTGGTGGAGCGGGCGAAATGGGAGATGGAAGCTCTCTGCCCCGCGGGGGGAGACTACTATCTGGTGGACCGGCCGGAGAGCGACCAGGTCTACCGCGTCACCTGCGGCATCCATGAGAAGAATACCTATCTCCGTACCCGGCTGAATGCAGCGCATGTTCTGGAGCTTCTGGAGGATGCGCTGGCGAATTGTGTCCGCCGGGGGATCGAGGTGCCGGAGGAGGGCTTTACCTTCCTGGTGAACAGCCGGGAGCTGCCGGTCCCGCTGCTGGAGGAGCCTGTGGACCTGCGGTGGGGGACCTCCGCCTCCATCGACTACGAGGGCATCGTCAGCTTTTTTACCCTGGCGGAGGACGGAAGCGTTGCCTGGTTCGTCTACGCCGATGAAAACCATGCCTCCGTATACCGCGCCGGGAACGACTGGGGCGGGGACGCCTGGGCCGAATGAAGCGGTCCGGGTCCGGCCTTGGACTGAGAGAGAAGGGAAACTGCCGTGTCCATCTACGATAGCCGTCTGATCCTGGTCTATTTCTGCGCGGTGGCGGCGGTCCTGGGCGCGGCCCTGGGCTCCTTCCTCAACTGTGCCGCCTGGCGCATCGCCCACGGGGAGAGCTTCCTCAAGGGCAGGAGCCGCTGCCCCGCCTGCGGGCATACCCTGGGGGCGAGAGACCTGGTCCCGGTGCTGAGCTGGCTCCTGCTGCGGGGAAAATGCCGTTACTGCGGGGAGAAGGTCTCCCCCCGCTATGTGCTGACGGAGCTTTTCTTCGCTCTGGTGACGGTGCTCTGCCTCCTGCGCTTTGACCTGACGGTCCTTTGCCTCAGAAACTATGTCTTCCTCTGCTGTTTGTTCTGCCTCTCCCTGGTGGACCTGGAGAGCTACACCATTCCCGACGGCTGCCTGTTGATCGCCGCCGGCGCCTGGCTCCTGGCCCTGCCCTTCGCGGCTCTGGACTGGGGCGGGATCGGGCTCCATGTCCTGGCTGGGCTGGTATTCGGAGGCGGGCTGCTGCTCCTCTCCCTGATCATGGATAAGGTCTTAAAAAAGGAGAGCCTGGGCGGAGGCGATATCAAGCTTTTTGCCGTTGTCGGCCTCTATCTCGGCTTTCTCGCGTCCCTGTTTTCCCTGCTGCTGGCCGCTGTGCTGGGCCTCCTGTTCGTCCTCCTGCGACGGGGGAAGGGGGAGGAGAATGGGGGACAGATCCCCTTCGGCCCGTCCATTGCGGCGGCGGCCGGAGCGATGCTGCTCTATGGGGGCGGCGCGGTGAGCTGGTATCTCGGCCTGTTCGGCGCTTCATAATACGCAAACGGATGATTCACAGAGCATTGGAGTTGTAAATATGGCGAAACGAATTTTGGGGATCGATATAGGGTATGATACCCTCAAGCTGGCCCTGGTCAGCGGGAAGCAGGTTCGGAAGACCGTGGTCACGCCCATGCCCAAGCGGCTGCTGCGAGAGGGGCGGGTCGTCTCCCCCGAGGCTATGGGGGAACTGATCCGCAGTACCATGCGGGAAAACGGCATCCGCTGTTCCCGTGCCGCGCTGGCCCTGTCCAGCGATGCGGTCTTTGTCCGCAACGTCACCGTCCCGCAGATGACTGCGGATCAGCTCAGTCTCAATCTTCCCTACGAATTCCGGGATTACATCACCGATGAGCTGAAAAACTATGTCTTCGACTATGCCATGATCTCCGAGCCGGAGAAAAAGGAGAAGGGGGCCAAGGCAGCGAAGGCCCCAAAGGAAAAAAAGAAAAAGAAGAACGCTCTGGAGACCTTTGAGGAAGAGCAGGCGGTCCAGACGCCGGAGGAGGCAGCGGAGGGGAGCATATCCACCGCCGCCACCATGGACCTTCTTGCCGTCGCCGCGCCCACGGCGCTGATCTCTGAGTCCAGGGATATGGTGCGAAAGGCGGGGCTGAAGCTCACGAAGGCCGCCCCGGGCGTCTGCGGCTTTATCGGTCTCATCCGCAGCATGCAGGATTCCTTCCGCCCGGCCAGCGGGGAATACTGCATCCTGGACCTGGGCTACCAGGCCATTCGGATGTACATGTTCAAGGGGGACCGGCATGAGGTCACCCGCGCGCTGGAATTCGGCCTCTCCCGCATTGACGACGCTCTGGCCGACGCCTACAACGTGGATGTGCACCTGGCGCATACCTATCTCCTCACCAACTATGAGGATTGTCAAAGCAAAGAGGTCTGCCTCAACTCGTTCAACAACATTGCGGTGGAGCTGATGCGCGCTTTGAATTTCTACCGCTTCAGCAATCCGGAGAGCGAGCTGGCGGATATCTGGCTCTGCGGCGGAGGCGCTGCCATCAGTGCCCTGACCGCTGCGATCGAGGCGGGACTGGACAATATGACCTTCCATTCCGCCGATGAACTGATGCCCGGCGGCAGGGCGCTGGAGGAGAGCTACTCCCTGGCCCAGGCCATCGGCATCACACAGGATTAAGGGGGGAGATCGTTTTGGCAGCCGCTGTACTGAATCCGGGAACTGCAAAAAAGAAGAAAAAAGCCTCCCGGGGGAAACTGCCCGTTAAGCGTTCCATCAACCTGATCGGCGTGGGGGAAAAGCGCATCCAGATGGGCGTGGCCGTTCCGGCCATCATCCTCATTCTGCTTGCCGCCGCCGCGCTCAGCAAATTCGGCGTGGTGGATCGCCTGATTGCCGTTTCCGATGCGGAGCGGGAAGTGAGCCTCCTCCGTGCCGAGCTGAACGACGCTTACCGGACCCTGGAGGGCTATGGTGAGCTGGCGGAGGAATACGCCCACTATACGGTCTCCGGGATGAGCAGGGAGGAGCTTTCCCGGGTGGACCGGGGCAAGGTCGTAGAACTGATCCAGCGGGTCATCCTTCCCACCACGACTTCGGGAACCTGGTCCCTTACGGGCAATCAGCTCTCCCTCAGCATCACCGGCCAGACTCTGCAGGAGATCAACCTTCTGGTCCAGGCGCTGAACGAGGAGGAACTGGTGGATTTCTGCACGGTGAGGACCGCCTCCACCGACGACAAGTATTATGATTTCCTGGACGAGGATTCCACCGTCACCGCACAGATCTCCGTCTACCTGGTCGCAAGGGAGGGTTATTGATGAGCGTTCTCAGCCGGGACTTTACCACCAGAGAAAAGGTCATTCTGCTTATTCTGCTTCTGTTTCTGCTGGGCTTTGCCTATTACCAGTTTGTGGATAAGCCGGTCCGGGCAAGTCTGGCCGCCGCCGAGGCGGAAAAGGAAAAGCTCCAGACGGAGCTGACGGGCGTCCGTTCCAGGATCGCTACCCTGCAGCGTATGCGGGACGAGATCGACGATGTCACCGCCGACGGGCTCAACAGCTATATGCCCAGCTATAACAGCAGCAAGGAGGAGCTTCGGCTTCTCAACGATATCCTGAGCAGCACCACCCAGTATTTCATTTCCTTCACCGGACTGACGCGCTCCGGAGACCAGATCCGAAGGAACTTCACGCTTCAGTTTACGGCTCCGGATTATGAGATCATGAAAAACGTCATTCAGGAGCTTACGGGCGTGGAATACCGATGTCTCATCGGCGATCTCCGATGCAGCCTGGTCACGAACCGATATCAGGACTGGGTGGACGGCGCGGTTTCCGTAAACTGTACAGCCACGTTCTTTGAGACTATGGTGGGCGGCGAGCCTGACGCCGGTCTGCCCGCCGCGTAATGGAATGAGATTTCAAAGCGGTCCGTTTCCCCGGGCGGGGAAACGGACCGCTTTGAGGCTTTCCGGAGGACGAGAGCGGCGGAGGGCGAGGCTTGGAATCCCCTCCGCGCAGTCCGTTTTCTCCGCCTTGACAGGGCGGGAAGAATATGTTAGGTTGAACGGGAATCAACACCCTTTGTTTTTCTGAGATAAAGGAGGCGGATCTGCCCATGGATCATCTGGTCGAACAGAAATGCCCGTCCTGTGAGGCCCCCATGCGCTTTGACCCGAAGCAGGGAAAGCTGGTTTGCGACTACTGCGGCACCACCATGGATATCCCGGAGGCGCCAAAGCCGGAGGCGCAGGAGGTCAAAGAGGAGGAAATGACGGTCGAAGAGGCGACTCTGGACTTTGACTTTGCCTCCATCAGCGGTCAGGCCGTGGATGAGAACGCCCAGGGCCTGCCCATCTACAACTGCGTATCCTGCTCTGCGGAGGTCATCGCCCCGGCGGAGCAGATGGCCCTGACCTGCCCCTACTGCGGGAACAACATTGTCCTCACCGAGAAGGTATCCGGGAAGCTCCGTCCTGACGGGATGATCCCCTTCCAGCTCAGCTCCGATGAGCTTCCGGGGACGCTCCAGAAGTTCTACAAGGGAAAGGTCCTGCTGCCCAAGCGCTTCTTCTCCGAGAGCCGCGTGGGCAAGGTGACGGGCGTCTACGTGCCCTTCTGGGTCTTCGGCGGAAAGCTCAGCGGCGAGCTTTTGTTCAACGCCTCCAACTCCTCCACCCACCGCTCCGGGGACTACCTGGTGACGGAGACCAAGCACTACCGTCTCCGGCGGGACGTGGCCCTGGAGTTCCGGGATCTCCCGGTGGACGCCAGCGGCAAGGTGGACGACGCACTGATGGATTCCCTGGAGCCCTTTGATATGTCCCAGGTGAAGCCCTTTGATATGCGCTATCTGGCCGGCTTTACGGCGGACCGCTTCGATCAGACCAGGGACGACACGGCGGAGAAGGCGAAAACCCGGATGATGAACACCGCCAGGAGCATCTTCACCGCCCAGGCTGCCAGGGATTACGGCAGCGTCACCCAGGCCGGCGGCGAGCTCCACGCGGATCTGAGGGGAAAGTACATGCTGTTCCCGGTCTACTTATTCCAGATCAGCCACGGCGGCAAGGAGTATGCCTTCGCCGTGAACGGCCAGTCCGGCAAAGCGGTGGGCAAGCTTCCCATCGACAAGGGCGTGAGCTGGGGCTACTTCCTTCGCCGGGCGGGGATCATCCTGCTGGCGGTACTGCTGATCGCTCTGGTCAGGTATCTCCTGGGGAGGTGACGGGGATGAAGAAAACGATTCGTCTTTTCGCCCTTCTCGTGGTCCTGTGTCTGCTCCTGGGCGGTCTCTCTGTCTGCGCGGAGGATGCCTGGAGCGAGGATTATTACCGGGTCATTGATATGACCGATGCGCTCAGCGATGAGGAGCGGGACAGCCTGGACGAGGACTGCATCGCTCTGATGCGCGCCTGGAGCGTGGACCTGGCCCTCCTGGTGGCCACGGAGGAGGACCTGGACGGGGATACTCCGGAGGAACTGGCGGACTACTTCTATGAGGACTGCGGCTTCGGCTACGGAAGCGGGCGGGACGGTTTTATGGCCGTGTACCTGTCCGATACAAAGACCATGGAGATCTATTGCTACGGAAACGCCTCCCGGCGACTCTCCGCCGGCGATCTCCGCTTGATTGAAGAGAGCGCTCCCGATTATGAGGAAGAATACGGACTCTGGGGCGTGCTCTACAGCGTCTGCAGCTACCTGGACAGCCTCCTGGAGGATGCGCAGCAAAACGGCCAGACCACTGCCGTCCCAGGCACGGGGGAAGGCGAAGAGACCTCTTCTCCCGCAAAGCAGGGAGGCGGCGTGGCCCGGGGCGCGGCGGGAAAGCCCGATTGGTATCCCGTGGACACGCAGAATTTCCCGTTCTACCATGATGAGACCGCTCCCCGGGTGGTGGACGACGCGGACCTCTTCTCCGCCTCGGCGGAGGCGCGGATGGAAGAGAGGCTCAGTGAGCTTCGCCGGGAGCTGGGCAAGGACATCGTGATTTTTACCGATGTGTCCGCCTACGGCCTGAGCCACGCGGTCTATGCGGCGGATTTCTACGACTTCAACGGCTACGGCATCGGTCCGGACTACGAGGGGATCTGCCTCTTCATCTGCATGGACCCGGCGGACCGGGGCTTCTGGACCTGCTGCACCGGCCCTGTGACAAGGGACCTCTATACGGAGGGGGCGGCCAACGCCCTGGACGACGTGCTCTATGAGTACATGGCCTCCGCGGCCTACACCGAGGGCGTGGAGGACTGGATCGAGAACGTCCGCACCCTCTATGTGAAGGGCTACCCCTTCGTGCCGGAGTGGTATCCCGAACCCGGCGAGACGGTGGAGCGCTTCCACGATACCTCCTCCCCCCGGGTGGTGGACGACGCGGGGCTCCTCACCCCGGACCAGGTCTCGGCGCTGACGGCCCAGGCGGCGGCCATCGCGGAGAAGTACGGCATGGACGTGGCGGTCCACGTTTCCGATGAGCGGTCGGGCATTACCCGGCAGGAATACTCCGATATGTACTACGCGGTGAAGGGCCTGGGCTACGGAGACTCCTTCAACGGGATCCTTCTCTCCGTGTTCCAGATGCCCGGCTATTACGGGACCTGCCGCGTGACCGCCCAGGGCGCCATTCAGGAAAAGCTCACGGAAGTGAACCTGGACCGGCTCACGGAGAAATGCACAGGCACGCTGGAGGGCGACAAGCCCTATCAGGCCATCCGTACCTGGCTGAAGGACGTGGAGCACCTGGCGAAGACGGGCCGGGTCCCTCAATCGAAGGGCTATTGGATCGGCGCTGCGGTCATCGGTCTCCTGGGGGGATCCATCGTAGGCGGCATCGCCCTGGGGATCGCCAGAAAAAAGATGGCGGCTCCGGCGGAAAAGAAGACGGCGGAGGCCTACATGGTCCCGGATACGCTGAGCGTCCGGAAGCTGGAGGACCGGTATACCCATACCACCACCTCCAGGAAGTACAGCCCGGTGCAGTCCAAATCCAGCGGCGGCGGGGGCGGCGGTTCCTCCTATTCCCGTTCCTACTCCGGCTCCTCCGGCCGCAGCCACTCCGGCTCCGGGCGAAGGTTCTGAAAACGGAAAACAGCAGAGCAGCAGCGGTCACCACCCGCTGCTGCACTCAAGGGTCGGCCATGTGCCGACCCTTGAGTGGCAAAATCAGATAATGTATTCTGATTTTGCAAGGATTGAACGTGAAGAGGGGATTCCCGTCCCCTCTTCACAATCTCCCCATGCGAATCGCAGGCATGCCGATAGAATTGCACCGAACAGCAGAGCAGCAGCGGTCACCACCCGCTGCTGCTCTTGCCATACTGCGAATCAGGAAGAAAAGGAGGAGTGCCCCCGCGGCCCTCACCACAGCCGCGGGGAATGCTTCAAGCGAAAAACGGCGAAGCATTATTCTGAAATAAGAATAACACGAGAGTGACGTTCTGTCAAGCGGTTTCCTGAAATAAAGGGCTGAAGCGCGTCAGAATACTTCCCTGTCCGCCTTCCCGGCGCCTCCCTGGGCGCTGAAATGGGTAAAGCCGTCCATGTTGTTGATGATGAACTCCGTGATAGCATCGTAATCGTTCAGACCGAACACCGGCCCAGGCGCGGATTGTACCGGCAGGTTGGTTACCAGGGCGGCAAAGCGCCCCAATTCATCGGTAAAGCCCTTCCCGTTCTCCGCCCGGCAGATGCCCAGCCGGCTGTATTCACAGCCCTTGAAGCCCTCCAGCAGAATGAGGTCCACCCCTTGAATGCCATTCAGGATTTCGTCCAGGCTCAGCTCCCGCTGGATGAGGAGGGCCGTCTGCCCGGGGGAGGAGAGGGCGACCACCTCCGCCCCCGCCCGGGTGAAGCGGTGGGAATCCTTCCCCTCCCGGTCCAGGGTGAGGCCGTGGGCGTCGTGCTTCACCACACAGATCCGAAGCCCCCTGGCCCGGAGCCGGGGCAGCAGGCCCTCCAGGAGCGTGGTCTTGCCGCTGCCGGACCAGCCGGCGATGCCGAGAACGGGAATCCCTTCCATGCTTAGCCTCCGATCTGTTTCATCATTCCATAGGAGCCCTTTTCACAGCAGGTCCAGGGCCTGGGTGAGCTCTTCCCACTCCCGGATGTGCAGACAGGGGCAGCCCACCTCCACCCGGTCGTCCTCCGAGCGGTAGGGGCATCCCCGCTCGTTTTCGTACCACACCGGGAAGATCCCGGCGCCGTGGGCTCCCAGCACGTCGCAGCGGGGATTGTCCCCGCAGTACAAGACCTCCTCCGCCGGGAGCCCTGCTTTTGCGAGGGCCAGCTGAAAGAACTCCCGCCGGGGCTTTTTCGTAGCGTACTCGCAGGAGCAGAGGACGAATTCAAAGTCCGACTGGGGCAAATAGCGGCGGATGCGCCGGGTGAGGTTCTCTCCCCGGAAGTTCATGTTGCTGACGACCCCGGTGCGGATGCCCCGGCGGCCCAGCTCCGCCAGCAGTTCCTCAATGCCGGGCATGGGGAAGGCCGTGCTGGCCGCATCCCAGAAAAGGCGCTCCAGGGCCATGTCGTCCAGGGAGAAGCGGAGGCCCCGGGACTCGTACAGGAGGCGCTTGGCGGCCATGTCCTGAAAGTCGCACTCGGAAGCCCGGGAGGCCTCCACCAGCCGCTCCAGGGCCTGGGTATAGCCCTCGGAAAGCTCCTCCGGCGTGACGAGGCGGGGATTATGCGTGCAGTGCTCCAGCACCGCCCGGAACCCGGCGGGCTGGTCGAAGACGGGCTCGTAGAGCAGGGTGTGGCCAAAGTCAAAGAGGATCATTTTCGGCGCCGGCATGGGGATTCTCCTTTCGCTGCGGGGCTGTGCAAAGCGGCTGACGGTATCATATCGGGTTTTCCCCGGCCTGTCAAATGCCGCGAAGCGGCGGCGCGGGACTTTTCTCCCGCCCTTGACTTTCCGCCCCGGGCTGGATATCATGAAAATAACGCTTTGCATACGGAGGATATTATGGATATTGAAAAGGTAAAAAACGGGGAATGGTCTCTGGCGGAGCTGTACGAGGGGTATGAGGACCCCCGCTTCGACGCGGACTGGAAGGAAGGGGACCGGCTCATCGAGCTGATGGACCGGCAGAGCCGGGAGCTCAGCGGAGAGCCGGTGCAGGTGCTGAAAAGCCTGCTGGACACCCAGGAGAAGCTGACGGAGGTTCTGGGCAAGCTGGGCCTCTACGTCTCCCTCCGCCAGTCCGCCTGTACCACGGACCCCCAGGCCAGCTCCCTCATGGACCGGCTCAGCGGCAAGTCCAGCCTCCTGGCCGCGCCTCAGACGAGGGTGAACAACTACGTCGCCGGATTGGATGACCTGGAGGAAGTCATCGCCGCCGACCCGCTGCTGACGGAATATGCCTACCTCCTGCGCTGCACCAGGGAGGACGCGAAGTATCTCCTGGACGCCAAATGCGAGGAGATCATCTCCCTCTACGAGAACTCCGGCTCGGGCGCCTGGGGGAACCTCCAGAGCTACCTGACCAGCACCGTGCCGGTAGAGTACCGGGGCGGGACCATCACCCTCTCGGAGGTGCGGAACCTGGCTTACGACCCGGACCCCCAGGTGCGGCAGGACGCCTTCCGCGCCGAGATCGGAGCCTACGACCGCATCCGGGACGCGGTAGCCTTCGCCCTGAACAGCATCAAGCTGGAGGTCCTGAACCGCTGCCGCCTCAAGGGCTTTGAGAGCCCCCTGGCGGAGACCCTGCACCAGTCCCGCATGAAAAAGGAGACCCTGGACGCCCTCCTGGAGGCCATCCGGGAATATCTGCCCCGGATCCAGCCCTATTTCCGCCACAAAGCCCGGCTCCTGGGCCATGAGGGCGGACTGCCCTGGTACGACCTCTTCGCCCCTCTGGGCTCTTCGGAGGAGAAGTTCAGCCGCCAGGACGCGAAGAACTATCTGATCGACCGCTTCTCTTCCTTTGACGGCGAGCTCACCGAGATGGTCCGCACCGCCTTTGAGGAGGGCTGGATCGACTTCGAGCCCCGGGAGGGAAAAGTGGGGGGCGCCTTCTGCGCGGAGGCTTTCTCCATCCGGGCCAGCCGCATCCTGACGAACTTCTCCGGGAGCTTCAGCGACGTGGTGACCCTGGCCCATGAGCTGGGCCACGCCTTCCACAACCTGAACCTCTACGACAACCGGCCCCTGAACCGGGATTACTCCATGCCCGTGGCGGAGACGGCCTCCAATTTCAACGAGGTTTTGGTGATGAACGACGCGATCCGCCGGGAATCCGATCCCAAAAAGCGCCGGGCCCTGATGGACGAGCAGCTCACCGGGGACACCCAGATCATCTGCGACATCTACTCCCGCTTCTGCTTCGAGTCCGGCGTTTTCGAGAGCCGGGACGAGAGCTTCCTCATGGCGCCCCAGCTCTGCGAGATGATGCTGGAGGCCCAGAAGGAGGGCTACGGGGACGGCCTGGATTACGCGGAACCCCACCCCTACATGTGGGTCTGCAAAAGCCACTATTACAGCGGCGGCCTCAGCTTCTACAACTGGCCCTACGCCTTCGGCGGTCTGCTGGCCCGGGGCTTTTACGCCTGCTACGAGCGGGAGGGGGCGGACTTCGTGCCCCGCTACAAGCGCTTCCTGAAGGCCACCGCCGTCATGAGCGTGGAGGACGCGGGGGCCGCAGTGGGCATCGACCTGACGGACAAGGACTTCTGGCGCTCCGGCCTGGAGGCTCTGGCCAGGGAGATCGAGGAATTCGGCAGACTCTGCGACCTGGGATAAATGAAAAACGCAGCGGGCGGGACCACCTGGTCCCGCCCGCTAAAGCTGCTGTCATGTCATTTGTTGCTTGCGGCGGCCTGCCGCCGTGCCTCCCGCTCCGCCTTCCTCTGCCGGGCGCGGCGGATACGGTACTGGGTCACAAAGGCGGCATAGAGGACGAGGATCACGATCATGCCCCAGAAGATGAACTTGAAGGTCTTGCTGTGGACCAGGTCCTGGAGGCGCTGGCGCATCAGCTCAATGCGGGACACCGCCACATCCGTGTTGGCCACGAGGCGGAAGGGGCCGTAGGAATTGCCCTCCTGGTCCTTCACCACCAGCTGGCCCAGGACCTGTCCCTGGGAGATGGGGGCGGTGAGAGGCTGGGCCCCCTCCGCGTCGCTGAAAATGGTGATCTCCCGGGTATAGCTTTTGCGGATGTCCACGTCGTTGGGAAGGAACAGCTTCAGCTCCTGCTCGGCCCGGCAGACCACCGTGTCGGTCCCCTCTGCCAGAAGAACGGGGATCTCTGTGATGGGCTCCAGGGAGCTGACCACGTCCCGGAGGCTGTAGCAGCTGTTGAACCACTGGAAGAGCCTGCGGGTCTGGATGAAGCTCTGGATGTCGTAGAAGCCGCCGTCCGCCTCCTGCACCCGGCAGCCCAGGACGATGGAGACCACGTAGTTCCCGTCCGTCTTCATGGAGGAGGCCAGGCAGAAGCCCGCATCGTCGGTGTAGCTGGCTTTGATGCCGCTGGCGTAGGAGTAGTAATAGCGGGTGTAGTCCGTGCGCAGAATGTAGTTGCCGCTGGTGAGCTGCCTGACGCCGGAAATGTTGGTGGCGGGGATCTCCTTATTCACAGTGTTGGCGGCCTCAATGAGGAAATCGTGCTGCACGAACTGAGAGGCGATCAGAGCCATGTCATAGGCGGTGGAGAACTGGTTTTCATTGGGAAGGCCGTGGGTGTTCACAAAGTTCGTCCCCGTGCAGCCCAGCTCCTCCGCCCGCTCGTTCATCGTGCGCACGAACTGGGAGATGCTGCCGCCCACATACTCGGCGATGATGTTGCAGGCTTCGCTGGCGCCGCCCACCAGGGCGCAGTACAGAAGGTCCTCCAGGCTCATCTCCTCCCCGGGGACGATGTTCTGGATGTTGGCGTCCGCGGTGATGTCGTTGTGGGACATTCCGGAGGCCGTCACCATATCGGTCCAGGCGATGTCTCCCCGCTCCACGGCCTCCGCGGCCAGGAGCGCGGTCATCATCGAGGTGAGACCGGCCACATAGAGAGGCACGTCCGGGTTCAGGGAGAAGAGAACGTTGCCGGAGGCGGCGTCCATCAGGATGGCGGCCCTGGCGTCCAGCACCGGAGCCTCCTCCGCCGCGGCGAAGCCGGGCAGAGCCAGCGCATAGAGGAAGCATGCGATCAACAGCAGGCTCAGGAAAGATCGGATGATGTGTTTCATGGGACTCTCCGTAAATGTATTCATCTATAAAATATAGCAAAGATGGGTATTGAATTGCAAGAGGAAATATGAGATATTTATGGCAGTCATGAGATCAGATCGGTCTGTGCCGGAGCAGGGGACCGAAGCCAGCCGGGGAGAGATGCCGATGGAAAAGTGGAAGGACTTCCTGCGCAGACCCGGCGTGCTGGCATCCCTCCTCTGCTTCTGCGTTGCCCTGGGCTTTTTCCTGGGCAGCGTTTACGACCGGCGAAGCGCCGCTCCCATCCGTGCCGTCGTCCGTACTGCCGCGGAGACCCCTCCGCCGGAAACCGTGCCGGTGAACATCAACACGGCGGATGCGGAGCTGCTGGAGTCCCTGCCGGGCATCGGCCCTGCCCTGGCCCGGAGGATCCTGGAATACCGGGAAGTAAGCGGTCCCTTCCGCAGCCTCTCCCAGCTCATGGACGTGGAGGGGATCGGCAGCGCCGTCTTCGAGGACCTGCAGGGAAGGATCACTTTGGACTGAAACGAGGGGAAAGGAACGGATACAGGCCATGCGTATTTTGGTGGTGGACGATGAAAAGGCCCTGGTGAAGGGGATCAAATTCAATCTGGAGATGGATGGCTTTGAGGTGGTCTCCGCCTATGACGGGGAGGCCGCCGTGGAGCTGGTTCGGGCGGGGGGCATCGACCTGATCATCATGGACCTGATGATGCCCAAAAAGAGCGGGCTGGAGGCCTGTCTGGAGATCCGCTCCTTTTCCAAGCTGCCCATCATCATGCTCACGGCCAAGAGCGAGGACAACGACAAGATCATCGGCTTTGAGTACGGGGCGGACGACTATGTGACCAAGCCCTTCAACATCCTGGAGCTGAAGGCGAGGATCCGTGCCCTGCTGCGCCGCAGCGGCCAGAGCGAGACGGAGAAGACCGTCCTGGAGAGCGGCCCCATCCTTCTGGACATCGAGCGCCGCGTCGCCGTCCGGGATGGGAAGGAGGTGGAGCTCACCGCGCGGGAATTCGACCTGATGGAGCTTTTGATGCGCAATCCCAACAAGGTCTTCAGCCGGGAGAGCCTGCTGAAAACGGTGTGGGGGGCGGACTACCAGGGGGACATCCGTACCGTGGACGTCCACATCCGCCGCATCCGGGAAAAGCTGGAGACCCAGCCCGCAGAGCCTGCCAAGATCATGACCAAATGGGGGGTCGGGTACTATCTTAAGGAGTAAGCTTCATCGGCTCCGGGTCCGTCTCGGCCTCCAGCTGGAATACGGGATCTGCTACTGCGCGGTGGTTTGCGCCTGCCTGATCGCCATCAACATCCGCCTCATCACCAACAGCCGGGACCAGATGTTCGAGGCCAAGCGCAGCTCCATGTTCAACCAGGCCTCCCTCTTCGCCTCCTCCCTCTCCTCCCTGCGGACCCTGCAGACCGAGGAGGTGCGGCGGGTGATGGAGCTGCTGGGGGTGCAGAACTTCAGCCGCGTGGTGGTCACGGACGAGCTTGCCGGGGTGGTATACGACAGCACGGAGCTCCGGGCGGAGGAGCTGGGAAAGCCCGCCGGCGAGGAGGAGATCAGCCTTGCCCTGGAGGGGAACAACGTCTTCCGTTCCAGCCTCCGGGGCGGCGCGGTGAGCAGCCGGGCCTGCATGCCGGTCATGAGCCGGGGCAGGACCATCGGCGCGGTCTTCCTCTATGAATACGATACGGCACAGGCCTCCTTCATCGACAGCCTGCGCCAGAATTTGCTGCGCATCTCCCTTTTCACCGCGGCGGCGGCCCTGGGGCTGGGCGTGCTCCTGGGCTACCTGATCTCCCGGCGCACCCGCTCCATCCTCAGCGGCATCCGGGGCATCGGCTCCGGGCAGTACGACACCCGGATCACGGACCGGGGGGCGGACGAGCTGGGGGAGATCAGCCGGGAGATCAACCTTTTGGCGGACCGCTTGGAGAAAACGGAAAGCGTGCGTCAGCGCTTTGTGTCCGACGCCTCCCATGAGCTGAAAACGCCCCTGGCCGCCATCACCCTCCTCTCGGACAGCATCGTTCAGAACGAGGGGATGGACCGGGAGACCATCCTGGAGTTCGTGGGGGACATCGGCCGGGAGGCGGAGCGCCTGGGCCGGGTCACCCAGCAGCTGCAGGCGCTGACGAGGCTGGACAGCCGCGCCGGGGAGCGCCGGGAGCGGGTGGACCTTCGGCTGGTGGCGGAGGAGGCCCTGAAAATGCTGCGTACCCTGGCGGAGCAGCGGCAGGTGGAGCTCAAAGGGACCATGGACGAGGGCTGCTTCCTTCTTGCCAATCCCGACGAGATCCACCAGGTGGTGTTCAACCTGGTGGAGAACGCCATCAAATACAACATCCCCGGAGGAATGGTCCAGGTGCTCCTCTTCCGCAGGGAGGATACGGTGCAGCTGATGGTGGACGACACCGGGGAAGGGGTCCCGCCGGAGAAGCTGGAGCACATCTTCGACCGCTTCTATCGGGTGGACGAGTCCCGGACGGAGGAACAGGGGGGCTCCGGCCTGGGCCTGTCCATCGTCCTGGACGCCGTGCGGAAGTACGGAGGCTCCGTATCCGCCTCCAACCGAGCGGGGGGCGGCATGCGCTTCCACGTCACCTTCCCGGCCCTGCGGGATACGGATATCAAGGAATAAACCGGGAGTAACTATGGCCTTTCTGCGAAATACGGACCGTTTTTCCGCTCCGGTGACGGAGGCGGAGGTGCACGCCATGGGAAGCCTGACCCTGGCCCATGTGGGGGACGCGGTCTTCGAGCTCATGGTGCGGCTCTACCTGCTCCGGGGAGGAGACCGGAGCGCCGGCGATCTTCACCGGGCGGCGGTGGAAATGGTGAACGCCTCGGCCCAGGCCCGGGACGCGCTGCTTCTGCGGGAGCTACTCACCGAGGAGGAGACCCAGGTCTTTCTCCGGGGGCGGAACACCCGGGTCCACGGCGTGCCGAGGAACATGAGCGTGGGGGATTACCACGCCGCCACGGGGCTGGAAGCCCTGTTTGGATATCTCTATCTGCTGGGGCGCCGGGACCGACTGAGCGCCCTTTTTGACCGGATCGTGGAGGAAAGCTGATGCCGCTGGATGCCTTTTTTCTGTCACAGACCCTGCCGGAGCTCCGGGATCAGCTCCTGGGAGCGAGGGTGGACAAGGTCCAGCAGCCGGAAAAGGACGTGCTGCTCCTGCTTCTGCGGGGAGGACCCGCAGGCCCCCAGCGGCTGCTGCTGAGCGCCGGGAGCGGGGCCGCCAGGGTCCACATCACCACCCATGAGCGGGAGAATCCTGCCGAGCCCCCCATGTTCTGCATGCTCCTGCGGAAGCACCTGACGGGGGGAAGGCTCCTGCGCCTGGAGCAGCCGGAGGGGGACCGGGTCCTCCTCTTCACCTTTGCCTGCCTGGACGAGCTGGGGGAGCCCTCGGAGAAGCAGCTGACCGCGGAGCTCATGGGGCGGAACGCGAACCTGGTCCTCATCGACGCCCAGGGACGGGTCCTGGACTGCCTCCATAAGGCGGACCCCTTGACCGCGCCGAAGCGCCCCCTGCTTCCCGGCCTCTATTACGCCCTGCCTCCGGCCCAGGAGAAGGAAAACCTGTTCTCCCTGTCCGAGGAGCGGTTTTCGGCCCTGTTCCGGGAGAGCGCCGGGGGAAAAAGCGGGGACCGCTGGCTGGTGGAGACTTTTTCCGGGGTATCGCCCCTCCTGGCCCGGGAGCTGATGCTGCGCGCCTCCGGGGGCGTGGACACCCGGCTGGAGGAAGGGATGGCGGCGCCCCTTTGGGCGGCCCTGGCCGCCCTGCGGGAGGAGAAGCCCCGGCCCGTGCTGCTCCTGGAGGGGGAGGAGCCCAGGGACTTCTACTGCCGGACGCTCCGGCAGTACGGCAGCATGCTCACGCAGAGGGAGCTTTCCTCTTTTTCGGAGCTTCTGGACGAATTCTATACCGAGCGGGAGCGCCTTGCCCACCAGAAGCAGCGCAGCCAGAGCCTGCTGAAGCTGGTGAAGAACCGCCATGAGCGGGCGGCCCGAAAGCTGGCGGCCCGGACGGCGGAGCGCAAGGAGACGGAAAAACGGGAGACCTGGCGGCAGTACGGAGACCTCATCAAAGCCAACCTCTACCGCATGGAGCGGGGGAACGCCGTCCTCCGGGCGGAGAATTTCTACGACCCGGAAAACGGGGAGATCCAGGTGCCCCTGGACGTGCGCCTCTCCCCTCAGAAGAACGCGGAGCGCTATTACAAGCTCTATTCCAAGGCGAAAAACGCCGAGAAGGTGCTGACGGAGCAGATCGCCGAGGCGGAGCGGGAGCTGGACTATCTGGAGAGCGTCCGGGAAGAGCTGGAACGGGCCATCGGAGAGCGGGACCTCTCGGAGATCCGGCAGGAGCTCATCGGCCAGGGCTATCTCCGGGAGACGGACCGGCGGCGGAAAAAGAGCGGCCCGCCCCGGCCCCTCGTCTACGAGAGTCCCGGCGGCGGACGCATTCTGGTGGGGAGGAACAACCTGCAGAACGATTGGCTGACCCTGAAAACGGCGGACCGGAACGATTTCTGGTTCCATACCCAGAAGATCCACGGCAGCCACGTCATCGCCCAGTGCCCGGAGGAGGACCGGGAGACCATGGAAGCGGCGGCCCTGCTGGCGGCCTGGTACTCCGGGGCGAGGGACAGCGCCCAGGTCCCGGTGGACTATACCCGGGTCCGCTATGTGAAAAAACCGGCGGGAGCGAGGCCCGGCATGGTGATCTACACGGACCAGAAAACTCTTTTCATCACGCCGGAAAAGAAGGCCGTGGAGGCCCTGAAGCTGAAAAAGTAAAAAATGAACAGAGAACGGGCGGCAAAGCGGGGAGAGGTCCCCCTGCTTCGCCGCCCGCTGTTTTTTTTTGAAAAACTACTCGCTCCACTCCACGGAGAACGTCACCGTCACGTCCCCGGCCCCCAGGACCTCCAGCAGTTCCTCCCCGCTCGCGTTTCCGATCCTGCCCAGGCGGGTGAAGCTCCAGGTGTTCTCGGCGTAGTAGAGGGTGATCTGCCTCCCCTGGTAGAGGATCACGTCGCCGGGGGTGGTGGTGATCGTCTCGTCGTTCGTCGGAAGCTCCCAGGGCAGGTCCCCCACCTTCTCGAAGCCGCCGTAGTCGCGCATGTCCAGTTCCAGAGGGGCTTTGCTCAGTTCTTCGGTCAGGGCCTCCGCCGAGGAGTTGTCCTCCAGGGAGGCGTAAAAGGTCCTGTCATTTGCCCGGATCAGCAGCATCGGCCTGGGCCGGACCGCCTCCGCAGGATCGGGGACCTGGGGAAGCTCGGGCGCCGCCGTCGACTCCGGAGGCATGGTCTGCTCTGTCATTTCTCCCCCCTCCTCCTTTTCGATCTCTCCGGTCCAGTCCAGGATGCCGCCGAACTCATAGATGCGGGAATAGCCCAGGTCCGCCAGCTTCTGCGCGGCCTCCTTGCTGCGTCTGCCGCTGCGGCAGTAGATGAGGATGGTCTGCTCCCGGTCCGGCAGCAGCTCCGGCGGCTCGGACCCGATCTCCTCGTTGGGGAGGCAGATCGCGCCGGGAATGTGACCCTCGTCGAATTCGTCCTGCCGCCGGACGTCCAGGAGAATGTAGTCCTCCAGGGAGGCCATCATCCGTCTGGCTTCCTCCTGGGTGATCTGCTCATAGCTCAGCTCCTGCACCATCCCGTCCCCGTCCAGGGGCGGCTCCACCTGTTCTTCGCAGGCGGAAAACAGCAAAAGGGAGGAAAGGAGCAGCAGGGAAAGAAGAATCAATAACCGTTTCATCGGTGGAAATCTCCCCGTTGTCGAAATGTGATCCGTTGATATTTTAGCCAAGAAAGCGGGCCTCGTCAACTCCGAATGCCTCTGCCTAAACGACCGCAGAAAGAAAAAGCACCTGAAACACCGCGTTCCCGCGGTTTTCAGGTACTTTTTTGGGGTTTTGGAGGTTCCCCGCGAATGCCGTGTGAGCCCTGATATAACCTGCACGAATGGCAGGTGGGTCGCCGCCCCGCTGTTTCGCTGCTTCCAACATCCTCGCCCCTCCGGCGCAAAGTCGGGAGGAGGAGGGAGGCCTGCAATCCACGGCGGGAGATAGGCATCCCTGGTAAGAGATGTGGGTTCTAAAAGAGCCCATCACGAGCACGGCAGGGGTTCCTTGCGGAAGAACCGGCGTCCGGCTCCGCCCCGCACTGTTAATTTACCACAGGGACGCGGGAATAGCAAGAAAAAGAGTGTGACAAATTATGTCAATCCGCCCGGCGCGGGAAGAGGGTTGAGCGGCCCGGAGCCGTGTTCCCGCCGTTTTCTGCTGTTGCCGGGGGATGCCCCGCTCCGCCCTTGTCTTGACAGAACGGATCGCCTGTGCTACGGTAGGGTACAGCTGGGCGGGAGGCAGAGACGGAACGGAGCCGGGGCCGGGAACCGGGCCGAAGCATCCATTCCCACGACTTCCGCCGGAAAGGAGGGGGGAGGAATTGAAAAAGAAGCTCTCCGCCGTCCTTTACCGTTTCATCCGTTTTATGGTATGGGTCTTCTACCCCAGGACCGGGGTGGAGGGCCTGGATTTTCTGCCGGAGGAGCCCTGCCTCATCGTGGGGAACCACGCCCAGATGCACGGCCCCATCGCCTGTGAGCTCTATTTCCCCGGCGAGCACTCCACCTGGTGCGCCGGGGAGATGATGCACCTCAGGGAGGTCCCGGCTTACGCCTTTCAGGACTTCTGGCGGGATAAGCCCCGGAGCGTCCGCTGGCTCTTTCGCATCTTCTCCTACCTCATCGCCCCCATCTCCGTCTGCGTGTTCACCAATGCCCGCTGCGTGGGCGTCTACCATGACATGCGGATCATGAGCACCTTCCGGGAGACGATCGGGAAGCTGAAGGCGGGGGAGAGGATCATCATTTTTCCGGAGCACGACGTGCCCGGAAACGGTCTCCTGTGGGAATTTCAGGACCGTTTCGTGGACATGGCCAGGCTCTACTACCGCCAGACGGGAAAGACGCTCCTTTTCGTCCCCCTCTACGTGGCCCCGGCGCTGAGGACCATGTATCTTGGCTCGCCCCTGCGCTTTGACCCTGCGGCGGAGGCCGCCGCCGAGCGGGAGCGCATCGCCCGGGGCCTCTCCCAGGCCATCACCGGCCTCGCCCGCGCCCTGCCCCGGCACCGGGTCACCCCCTACCGGCCCATGCCGAAAAAGCAATATCCGTATAATAAAGAAAAGTAAGAGGAACAAAACATGAGGAAGCCCGTCGTCCCCTACCGCGAATTCCGCCTTTCCCGGCTGCGGGAAAAGCGCTTTTCTCATGTCTGGCTGCTGCTGGGCTGGGTGGGCTACCTTCTTCTGTATTTTCTCACGGAGAACCTGATCCCGCCGGAAAAATGCCACGTCATCCACTGCGCTCTGGACGATCTCATCCCCTTTCAGGAGGGCTTTCTCCTTTTCTACTGCTTCTGGTATGTGTATCTGGCGCTGTCCCTCCTGTACTTCTTTCTCTACGACATTCCCAGCTTCAAAAAACTGCAATTCTACATCATCGTCACCCAGGTCATCGCTATGGCCGCCTATATCCTCTATCCCAGCATCCAGCTCCTGCGGCCGGAGGTCTTCCCCCGGGACAACCTCCTGACCCGGCTCCTGGGCTTCATTTACACTGCGGATACCCCCACCGGCGTCTGCCCCTCTCTCCACGTGGCCTACTCCCTGGGCATCGCCTCGGTGTGGAGCCGCTCTAAGGACGCCTCCCGGTCCTTTAAGCTATTCATTATCGTGATGGCGGCGCTCATCTCCGTTTCCACTACTTTTGTGAAGCAGCATTCCGCGGTGGATGTGCTGATGGCCGTTCCCGTGGGACTTGTGGCGGAGTACATCGTCTACGGGAAGTTCCCCGGCGGAAAGACCAGGCTCCAGACCTGGCTGGAAAGGGACGTGTGACGTGAAGGAATTCTGGCGTATAGTGAAATTCACCCTCTTCTCCGCCAGCGCGGGACTCATTGAGATGGGGGCCTTCGCCCTCTTCAACGAGCTGTTTCACTGGCCCTACTGGCTGAGCTATGTCCTGGCCCTGGTTCTCTCGGTGCTGTGGAACTTCACCCTGAACTGGCGCTTCACCTTCCGGTCCGCCGCCAACGTCCCCGTGGCCATGCTGAAGGTGGCGGCCTATTACGCGGTATTTACTCCCCTCACCGGGGCCCTGGAGCACCTGCTGGCCGGGGTCCTGGGCTGGAACGAGTATCTGGTCACCGTCCTGAACATGCTCCTGAATTTCGTCACGGAGTTTTTGTACCAGCGCTTTTTCGTCTTTGGGAAGAGCGTGGATACAAAGCCGGTGGGCAAAAACGCAAAAGGAGGAAACGACCATGCTGACACTCACTGAGATCCACGGGATCGGAGAAGAACTGGAGCGGGCCTTCTGCCTGAAGACTTCGCCCCTGGCCATCCGGCTGGTGAACGAGGAGGAGGTGCCGAAGAGCTGCGTCCAGCCCTCCGGGGAGGGGAAGCACTACGCCCTCTGCCAGGCCCTGTCCTTTGTCCGCCGGACAAAAAACCACCTGGCCATGTTCAGCGAGGACCACTGGTGCCTCTGGCCGGTGATCAACTTCCGTCTCCGGGAGCTGGACGAGGGGGACGTAGACTCCCTGGGCAGCGGCTACTTCATCCGGGACCCGGAGGTGAGCCGCCGCCATTTCCGCAGGGAATATCCCTACATCGACGAGGGGAAGAAAAAGACCGGCATGGTCATCGCGCCCCTGACGGACTGCGAGTTCGTGCCCCAGGCGGTGATGATCTACTGCGAGCCCTCCCAGCTGAGGCAGCTGCTGATGGCCTCCAAGTACGACAGCGGAAACATCGCGGAAGCCTCCTTCGACACCTGCGATTCCTGCGGCGCGGCCCTGGTGCCGGTGCTGAACGGCAGGAAACCCTACAACGTCTCCATCCCCGACGCCGGGGAGTTTGAGCGGGGCCTCTGCGCCGAGAACGAGATGATCTTCACCTTCGCCGGGGAGAACCTGGAAGCCCTGATCGGGGCCGTGCGGGACCTGATTGCCAAGGGCTTCAGCTACCGGCAGCTGGCCTACGACCTGAAAGCGGACTATGCCCGGCCCAAGTTCTACAACGACATGTTTGCCAAATGGGGCCTGGAGACCGGGGAAGAGTGGATCCCCGGACAGCGGTAAAGGAACCGTCAGCCCTCCGGCCGTGAAAGACCGGAGGGCTGAAAAAACAGGACATGGAACTGAGAAAAGAAAAACTGAAATACATCGTCGCGGTGGTCCTCTACGGCACCATCGGCATGTTCCTGCGCTGCATCGCCCTCCCAAGCGAGGCGGTGGCCTTCTGCCGGGGAAGCGTCGGCGCAATTTCCATCCTCCTTTACCTTCGGGCCAAGGGACGCACGCCGGACCGGGCGGCCATTCGGGCCAACCTCCGCTGGCTGCTGGCCTCCGGCTTTTTTCTGGGCCTGAACTGGATCTTCCTCTTCCAGGCCTATCTCCGCACCACCGTGGCCATCGCCAGCCTCTGCAACTACATGGCCCCCATTATCGTGGTGGCCGCCGCGCCGCTGCTGCTCCGGGAGAAGCCGGAGGGGAAGAAGCTCCTCTGCATCCTGGCGGCCCTGCTGGGGATCTTCCTGGTGACCGGGGTCCGGGGCGGGGGGAGAGCCTCCGGCGTGGTCATGGGGCTCCTGGGAGCCCTCTGCTTTGCCGCCATCGTGGTTTGCAACAAAAAGCTGAAGGACATCTCCGGCTTCGACCGGGCGGTGGTGCAGCTGGCGGTTTCCGCCCTTACGATCCTTCCCTATCTCTTTGCCAACAACTGGGGGCAGTCCCTCCTGCCCGATCTCCGCTCGGGGCTCCTGACGCTGATGCTGGGAGTCGTCCACACCGGGCTGGCCTACGTCTTCTATTTCAGCGCCATGGGCGCGCTCCCGGTGCAGACCGTGGCCATCCTGGGCTATCTGGAGCCGGTGGTCTCGGTGCTCTGCTCGGCCGTTTTCCTCCGGGAATCCATGTCCCCGGCGGGCTGGGTAGGGGCCGTCCTGGTGATCGGCGCGGCGGCGGCCAGCGAGGTGATGGACGGGAAGAAGAGAGGGTGACGCCGTCGGGAGGCAGGCTTTGGCCGGGGCGGAAACGCTCCTTGTTTACGCTTCCTCCGGAGCGGGCAGGCTCTCCCGGTAACGCTGTCCGGCGGCGTCCGAGGCTTCGGCCCGAAGGGCGCTGAGCTCGTCGTAATGCCGGGTCAGGAGCGCCACCAGGCTACGGGAGAGGGCGCCCCGGTCGGCGTCACCCTCCAGCACCTGGATGGCGGCCTCCCGGTCCATCCCCTTCCGGTAGGGCCGATCCTCGGTGACGGCGGAAAACACGTCCGCCACCGCCAGGATCCGGGACCCCAGGGACAGCGTTTCTCCCTTCAGGTGAAAGGGGTAGCCGCTCCCGTTCAGCTTCTCGTGGTGGAGGGCGGCCCAGTCTGCGATCTGCTCCAGGCCCCGGACCTCCGAGAGGATGCGGAAGGAATCGTAAGCGTGCTCCTTCATGATGTTGAATTCGCTCTCCGTGAGCCTTCCCGGTTTTTCCAGGATGGCCCGGGGAGTTTTCAGTTTTCCGATGTCGTGGAGGTCCCCGGCGATCCGGAGCATGGCCTGCTCCGCCTCCGACATGCCCGCAAGCCGCCCCAGGCCCGCCGCCGTGGCTGCGACGCCGGCGGAGTGCATGGCGGTGAAGGGGCTGCGGAAGTCGATGATGCTGGACATGAACTCCGTGAGGCGCTTCATCTCCTCCAGGGTCAGCCAGCGGTCGTCCGGCACATAGTCCAGGAAGATCTCGGGCCGGTACTGGAGGTCCAGCCATACCACCTCCCGCCCGGCCACCTCCTCAAAGGCCCGCAGCACCTGGGGATGGAATTCCCTCTCTCCCACCTGGGCGACGCAGGAGCGGATGTACTCCACCTGGTTCAGCGGGTGCTCCTTTTCCTTCAAAAGGAGAGCCACGGCGTCGGAGAGATGGATGATCTGCCCCATGAGCCGGGGCCGCAGCAGGGCTTCCGGCGCCAGCTTCAGCTTCCGCCAGGGGGACTGGCTCGCCTCCACGATGTCGGAGAGCCTGGCCAGGGCCTCGCTCCGGCGCAGGAGGGAGGCCCCCGCCCTGGCCAGGGCCCGGGGAAGCTGCTCCAGCTCCCGGAGGGAGAGACCCTGGTCCATGGTGACGGAGCCCACGTCGTGGAGCAGGGCCCCATAAAAGGTGAGCTTCCGCTCCCGCTCCGGAAAGTCCAGGGCGGTGGCCAGCTGGTAGGCAAAATAGGCCACCTTCTCATGGTGGTCGGATATCTCCGAGTCGATCAGGTTCATGGCGCCAGCAAAGGCGCGCACCGCGTCCCGCAGGCTGACAAACTGTTCCTTCATGCTTTTCTCCCCTTTTTCCGGCAAGGCCCGGCCCCATTGATCGCACTCGATCCGGTTTGTATTTTGGACCCTTTGAGGCAGACTGTCAAGTGCCGGGGGGGCATCGCTCGCTTTTCTCCCGTCCCACCCCAGAGCCGCTTTTTCCTCCGGGGCAATGTCGTCCGTGCCTGCTCCTGCTCCGGCGCCTGCCAGGGCTGTACGGCCTGCCATAAAGAATAACGGCGGAGAGAAAAAGCGCATCCGGCGGAAGCGGTTCTGCTTCCGCCGGATGCGCTGTAAGGTGCGGTAATTCAGTCTCCCGGCCTATCCTCATATACGCCGTTTTCCCGGAGATAGTCCTGCAGGTCCTCCATGTCCCGGATGCCGTATTCCTCCAGCATGCCCTGCATTTCTCCCAGGCCGCCGATGTCCTCGATGCCATACTGCTCCATCAGCCCCTGGAGCTCATCCAGGCCCTCGATCTCTCCGACGCCGTACTGCTCCAGGATGTTCTGCAGGTCCTCCAGCTGGCTGGGGTCCATGTCCTGGAGCTCGCTGAAGCTGAACTCATGGCCCGTGGCCTCGGAGAAGGCGTCCTTGAAGCTGTCCCAGGCCTTGCGGAACACCGCCCCGGCCAGCAGGATGCAGACGATCATCAGTACAAAGCCCACGATCTTCCAGATGAGCTTTGCCTGGGCGTGGTGCCGCACGTTCTTGTTCTTCGGGGCGATGGAGAGGACGATGCTGCAGATGAAGCTGACGATGGGGATCTTATAGAGGAATTCCAGGCCGAAGAAACCGATGGTGCTCACCGGCGGGGAATCCGGCTGGGCTGCCGCAACATATACCGGGGCCGGGGCGGCGGGGGTAGGAGCGATCGCGCCGGGCTGTTCCTGCTTCGGCGCTTCGGCTTCAAGTCTGGGGGGCTGGGGCGCCGCGGGGGGAGGGGGCAGTCCTTCCTCCGGCCCCTGGGGCAGAGGCGTCTCCTCCGTCACCGGGACGCCGCATTCCGGGCAGAAGCCCTTCCCCTCCGGGAGCTCATGCCCGCAGTTCGTGCAAAATCTTGCCATCCGTTGTTCCTCCTGCTTTCCGGGCGGCCCAGGGGGCCTGCCCGTGATGGATGCTTGTTTTCAGCCTTCCGATACAGCTGTGCTGAACAGGGAAAGCTCTTCCAAGAATAGCACATTCTGCGTCGGACCGCAACACTGGACCGGAACCGTCTCTTCGGATGAAAAAAAGAGTCCGCTCTTGCATGAAGCGCTCTCATGGGGTAGAATAATGCCATAGAAAAACTCAAATCATACGAAAAGGAGTGCAGAGCAATGAGCGAATTTCTGAGCAAGGCCGTTTCCCTGATCACCTCGGCGGGCGGCAAGATCATTGTGGCCATTCTGGTCTTCATCGTGGGGCGCATCGTGATCGGTGCTCTCACCAAGGGCCTGGAGAAGCTGAAGGGCTTCACTAAGCTGGACAAGACCGTCCAGGGCTTCCTCCACAGCCTGGTGCGCATTCTGCTGAACGTGCTGCTGGTCATCGCCATCATCCAGGTCCTGGGCATCCCCATGACCTCGTTCCTGACCGTGCTGGCCTCCGCGGGCCTGGCCATCGGCCTCAGCCTCCAGGGCGCGCTGAGTAACTGCGCCGGCGGCCTCATGATCCTCATTTTCAAGCCCTTCAAGGTGGGGGACTACGTCAGCGCCTCCGGAGCCGAGGGCACCGTCCAGGAGATCACCGTGTTCTACACCAATATCCTCACCATCGACAACAAGCGCATCACCGTGCCCAACGGCAGCCTGATGAACGCCAATGTCACCAACTTCTCTTCCGAGGAGCTGCGGCGGGTGGATCTGGTCTTCAAGGCCGCCTTCGGCTCGGACAACAACCTGGTCCAGGGCGTCATGCGCAAGGCCGCCGAGGAGACCAAAGGCGTCCTCTCTTCTCCCGAGCCCTTCGCCCGTTTCAGCGGCTGCGCCGACAACGCCCAGGAGTATACCCTTCGGGCCTGGTGCAAGTCCGGGGATTACTGGGACGTGTACTTCGACCTGCTGGGGAACGTGAGCGCCGCCTTCGGCAAGGCGGGCATCGCCGCCCCGGCCACGAAGCTGGATGTGAATCTGGACAAATAAGGCAAGCTGACGCACAGGCTGTGGCCATGGCCGCAGCCTGTGTCTTTCCATAGGAGGAAGGAGATTACCGGTATGAAAAACGAATATAAGGGCGACACCTATTTCCGGGACGCAGCGCAGTACTTCCCGGTCGACAAGTACATGTTCTCCCGGGCGGGGGCCTGGCTGGCCCTGAGCATCGACGACGCCCGCTACGGCAAGGGGGCCCTGACCCTCATCACCAACCGGGGGATGCACGCCCACGGCCGTCTGCCGGAGGGAACGAAGCTCTGGCGCATCTACCCCACCTTTGAGGGGCGGCGGGTGGCCTTCGCCGTCCAGCAGACCGGCCCGGCGGAGCTGGCCGTCCGCACGCTCCACGGGGACGTGCGCTTCACCTGGGCGGATACCGCCAAGCTCCTGGCGGAGGGGGACGAAGGCATGGGCCTCCTCTGGACAAGGGCGGGGGAGACCTACGAGCTCATCAAGCCCCGGCGGGACGGGGCCTGGGAGATCCTCCCCAAATTCGGCACGCCCCTCTGCTTCAAGGGGCTGGAGGGCTCCGCCTTCCGCTTTGACGACACCTACGACTGGTACAAGCTCTCCACCGGGGAGCTCATGGGCCGGACGGAGCCGGGGGAGGATGGCCGCTTCACCATGGTCTGCGAGGAATTCCCCTACGCCATCAAGGTCCGGGAGACTTACCCCAGCTTCGCGGAGGGGAAGGCGGACATGCTGGCGGACTGGGAGGACTTTCTGGGGAAGTTCCCCAAACTGGCCCCGCCCTACGACGCGAAGCGGGAGGAGACGGCCTACACCCTCTGGACCCATCTGGCGGGCCCCACGGCCCTTACCCCCCGCTGGCTCATGCTCATGTTCCCCGGGGAGATGGCCTCCCAGTGGCAGCAGGTGCAGAACGCCGTGGCCCTCCAGGACGATATCCAGCTCTCCCGCAGCCTCCTCATGGCGCCCCTGGAGCGGCAGGGGGAGAACGGGCAGCTGGCCGAGGGCTACGACGAGGCCTTCCTGTCTGCCGGGGGCTGCAAGCCTCCCGTCTACGGCTGGGCACTGAAAAACATCCTCTCCCACCACGATCTGAGCAGGGAGTGGCCCAGGGAGGAGCTGGAACGGCTCTACGAGGGGGCCGGGAAGTGGGCGGACTGGTTCATGGAATACCGGGACGAGGACTGCGACGGCCTCCCCGGCTTCGAGGGCGGCACGGAGAACGGCTTCGACGAGGTCTCCGCCTACTTCGATACCGTGAGCCTGGCCACCCCGGACCTCTGCGCCCAGGAGGTGCTGAACTTCGAGGCCCAGGGGGACCTGGCAAAGCTCCTGGGGAGGCCCCAGGCGGAGATCGACGGCTGGTATCGGAAGTCCAAAGAGCTGCTGGACCGGATGATCGAAAAAATGTGGGACGGAGAGCACTTCGTGGCCCTGAAAAACTTCACCCATGAGCCGGTGTTCTCCGGGGCCAACATGCACTACCTCCCCCTGGTGCTGGGGAAACGGCTGCCCGGGAACATCGTTGACAAGATGTGCGCCGATCTTCTGACGGAGGGCAGGCTCCTCAGTCCCTACGGCCTTGCCTCCGAGAACATGGACAGCGATGTGTTCGAGGTCACCGGGGTCAAAATGGGCTCCGGGGCCATCTGCCCGCCGGGGCAGCTCTTCATCCTTACCGGCCTCTGGGAGGCGGGGAAAAAGGAAGAGGCGAAAATGATCTTCGATCGTTACGCCCGGAGGCTCATGGAGGGAGGCTTCTCCCACTTCATCGACCCCATCCACGGGGAGGGGACCTGGTTCTGGGGCAGCTGGTGCCGCGCGGTGTTCACCGTGCTGGCCCGGATGATCTCAGAGGGATAAAAGGAGGAAACTGAAATGCCGGAATACGGACCGCACGTGCACAATGTCTACGATATGCCCCACGACGCGGAGGTAGTGCGCCACGGACTCACGGAAAAGAAGAGCTACGCCGAGCCCTCCAGGGAGATCCCGGTGATCCGGGAGGTGGACGTGGTGGTGGTGGGGGGCGGCCCCGGGGGCTGCGCCGCCGCCGTCTCCGCTGCCCGGAACGGGGCGAAGACCGTCCTCCTGGAGCGCTACGGCCACCTGGGGGGCATGGCCACCGGGGGCCTGGTGAACATCATACCCAACCTGGCGGACATCTACGGCAGCCAGGGCATCGGGGGCTTCTGCCAGGAGTTCATCGACCGGGTGAAGGCCCGGGGCGGGGCGGACTATCCCCCCAGAGAGAGCTGGGGCAAGCCGGACGCCCCCCTGGTTGCCAAGTACCTGAAGGCCAACATGGGCCACTTCTACGTCCGGAACAATGACAAGGGAGAGCAGGTGGCCCTCTACACCGCCGTCATCGACCCCGAGGTGGGGAAGGACGAGCTGGCGGTGATGGCCCGGGAGGCCGGGGCGGAGCTGCTGCTCCACACCTGGGTGGTGGCCCCCATCCTGGAGGGAAACCGGGTCGTGGGCGTCCTGGTGGAGAACAAGGCAGGGCGGCAGGCCCTGCTGGCCAAGGTGGTCATCGACGCCACCGGAGACGGGGACCTGCTGAACTTCATCCCCACGGAGACGGTGGAGTACATGCGCCCCGGCTCCCGCATCGCCCAGTTCGGCTGGGTCTACTGGGTCTGCAACGTGGACCTGGCCAGGTTCGACGCCTTTATGGAGGGCAGCCCGGAGCAGTACCGGGAGACCGTGGGAAAGATCAGCGCCGAGGGGGGCAGCGCCTTCTTCTGCCGGGGTCTGCTGGAGCACCAGAAGGGGGTTGTCTGGGTCCACCGGCTCATCGGCTCCCTCCACCAGACGGAGCCGGAGGAGATGACCTACATCGACGTGAATGCCCGGCACACCGCGGTGAAGAGCTGGGAGCTGATGAAGAAGTACATGCCCGGCTTCGAGGACAGCTTCATCATGCTCACGGCTCCCCAGCTGGGCACCTCCGGGGGCAAGCGCATCGTGGGGGAATACTACCTCACCGAGGAGGACATGGACCTGGACGAGCCCTACGAGGACACCATCGCCATCTTCCCGGACAACGACCGGGGAGAGAGCTCTTTGAAGCACCCCAGGACCTTCGTGCCCTACCGGGCGCTGCTGCCCAAGGGGATCCAGGGTCTGCTGGTGGCCTGCCGGGCCTTTTCGGCGGACGGGGAATTCAGCGAGTTCTTCAACCTCATCCCCCACTGCATGTGCTTCGGCCAGGCGGCGGGGGCCGCGGCGGCCATCGCCGTGAAAAAGGGCATTGAAGTCAGGGACGTGCCCTACGGGGAATTGAAGGAAGCCCTCTTGAAGGGCGGGGCGATCCTGCCGTAAACGGATCGGACAATATATAGTTTTCCCCCGGCGTCTCCACTGAGACGCCGGGGGAAATGTATATTCAGTCCCGACCCAAAAGCTCCCGGACCGATACTCCAAAACAGTCCGCCAGGAGGCAGAGCTCCAGGTCCGTTACAAAGCGGGTTCCGTTCTCGATCCGCTTGACTACGCCCCGCTCGCTGTCCAATCCCAGCAGCTGGAGCTGGGCCGTCAGCTGCTCCTGGGAAAGTCCCCGCTGTCTGCGCAATTCACGAACGCGGGGACCGACCAGGTTTTTCTTTCCATCCGGGGCATACAGCCTTGCCAAATCCCTCACCTCGCATAATGGTCAAAAATTGACCTTTTGCTTGATTATAGAAATCTGACATGATATTATTGGTCATAATATGACCATAGGAGATTATCGCTGTGGATTACAGACGAATGTATCACATCATGCTTGACGGGGCGGAAACGGCACTGGAGGCGTTGGAAGCGAGCAATTTCGGATTGGCGAAAGAAATTCTGATCGATGCGGAGGAAAAAGCAGAGGAAATCTATCTCCAAGCTGAAGAGAACAACTCAGACCAAGGGCAAGAACAATAGACTTTCCCCCGGCGTCTCCGCTGAGACGCCGGGGGAAAATCTATTCCGCCTACTCCGGCAGGCGGGCCATGAGCGCCTGCCCGTGCTCCCGGAGCCAGGCGCGCTTTGCCCGCCAGTCCGGGATCTGAGAGCCCACCAGGGCCCAGAAGCGCTTGGAGTGGTTCATCTCCTTCCGGTGGCAGAGCTCATGGACCACCACGTAGTCCAGCACCTCCGGCGGGGCCAGGAGCAGGAGGTAGTTGAAATTGAGATTGCCCTTTGCCGAGCAGCTGCCCCAGCGGCTGTGCTGGCCCCGGACGGTGATCCGGCCGAAATCCACGCCCAGGAGCGGGGCAAAGTGGGCCGCCCGCCGGGGAAAGAGGAGCTTTGCCTCGTGGCGCAGCTTCGCCTCCTCCTCCGGCATGAGCCGGGGGAGAGCGGCAGCCTGCCGCTCCCTCCAGAGGGCCAGATGCCTTGTGATCCAGTCCTTCCGGGACTCCGCAAAGGCCCGGAGGGAGGCTTCCGTTGCTCGCAGGGGAGCGCGGATCAGCACCTCCCCCGCCGGGGTGATCTCCAGGGAGACGGTCTTTCTCCGGCTCCGCAGGACCCTGTATGCCAAGGGCGCGCTCATCCCTTTCCCTGGAGGGCCAGGGCCCGCTGCTGGCGGCTCAGGAGCACCGGCGGCAGCTCAAACCGGTCCCGGATCTGCTGGCAGTAGTTGACGAGCTGTCCCTCCTCCCCGAAGAGCAGGTCCATGCTCAGCTCGTAGCTGGCCTCGCTTTTTCCCCCCGCAGTCATGATCCCGCTGTCGAAGGACATGCAGATCCTGGTCCGGTCCGGCAGGTAGAGGGTGGTGGACTTGCTGCTGTGGGAGATGACGAAGTGCTGCGTGAGCTCCTTCCCCGCCGCCAGGTCCAGGAATTCCCCGGGCGCGCCCCGCTCCTCCAGGGCGGAGAGCATCCCTCCCACGCCGTCGTAGGGCGCGGTCCACACCTCGCCCCGGAAGAGGCCGGGAAGCTCCTCCGGCGCCAGCTTCCCCCTGGCCAGGTGGATGGAGGGAATGGCCAGCTCCGGGGCCACGTCCAGGGAATAGCCCCGGGAGGTGAGGAGCCAATCCGGCGTGTCGTAAAACTCGGTGCGGTGCCGGGAATACTCGTAGTCGTCCTTCACATAGCGGAGGATCAGGTCGTCGGTGAGAAGCCGGTCCAGATAGGCTTCGTCCGGCAGGTTGTATTGGATGCGGATGGAAGACGGCATGACGGTCCCTCCAATCGTGATTCGTCCTGTTCTTTCCTTCATTCTAAGACAAAAGAAGCTCCAGTTCAATATTCTTTTTTCCTTTCCCGCCCTCCCCGACAGGAGACGACAGGATCTCCGTCCCC
This sequence comes from Oscillospiraceae bacterium, assembly GCA_017535635.1. Lineage (GTDB taxonomy): Bacteria > Bacillota > Clostridia > Oscillospirales > Oscillospiraceae > UBA1774. Next base: position 21,386 of record JAFXTU010000016.1, on the reverse strand, counting down.
GCTTCGCCTATAATCAATGCCGCGCAAATGATGGGACCCGGAGGCGATGCAAGGTGAAAAAGGAACAGCGGGCGAAATGGAGGGACAGGCTCCTGGGCAGGATCCCTCAAAAACTGCGGGACATGGACGAAAGGAAGAAGGGCGTTCTGCGAGGGCTTGGCGTCTTCCTCTTCGGCTTCCTGCTGGGGCGGACGGAGCTGCCGGGGCGCTTCGCTCCCCTGGGAGGCGCTTTTGCCGCCGCCTGGGGCGCGGGAGGCTGCGGCGCGGCGGCCGCCGCCGGGGTCATGCTGGGGGCCGTGGCTGGCTTCGGCCTGGCGGAGGGTCTGCGGATCGCCGCCACGGCCATGCTGGTCTACGCCGCCCTGTTCCTGCTGAAGGAGTGGAAATTCACGGGCAGACCCTTTTTCGCCCCTCTGACGGCGGCCTTCATGACCGGGCTGATCGGGGCGGTCTACCTCCGTTACGGAGAGCACAGCCCCTCCGCCATCGCCCTCTGGCTGGCGGAGGCCCTTCTGGCCGGCGGCATCGCCAGCCTCTACCGACTGGGGCTCCGGCGGGAACAGGGCCGGGGCCGGGCCCTGGGCGGAGCCCTTCTTGGCCTCAGTCTGGTCATGGCCCTGGAAAACGTCACCGTGGCCGGGGTGATCTCCCTGGGGCGGTGCCTGGCCGCCTGCGCCGTGCTCACCGCCGCTTGGCTGGGCGGCGCCCAGGGAGGCGCTCTCGCGGGGCTGCTCCTGGGCTTGGGTCTGGACGCCGCGGGCTCTACGCCGGGGGTCTGCACCCTGGCCCTGGGCTGCGCCGGGGCCCTGGGAGGCTTTGCGGGGGGCAGGATCCGCCTCCTCACGGCCCTGGGCTGCGTGCTGGGAAACGCAGCGGCGGCCTTCTGGGGCGCCGGAGCGGAGCTGCGCACCGGCCTCCTCTATGAGTTTTTCATCGCCTCCGTCCTCTTCATCCTGCCGCCGGAGCGCCTGTTTGAGAACATCCGCCGCCGCTCGGCCGTGGGGGAGAGCGGCGGCCTGCTCCACTACCTCCAGGGGCGGATGGGCCTGGCCGCCGCCGCTTTCAGCACCCTCCATGCCCTCCTGGCGGAGACTCCCGTTTCCGGGAGGAACGACGAGGACGTGCTCTCCGCCTTCGACGCGGCGGCGGAGGAGACCTGCCGGAGCTGCCGCAAGCGGGAGGAGTGCTGGGGCGTGGACTACCAGGCCACCCGCAGCGCCCTCCAGGCGGCCTGGCAGAGCATGGAGTCCGGGGGCGCCGCCTCCCCGGAGGACTTTCCCCTCTGGTTCCGGGACCGCTGCCTCAACATCCGGGGCTACGCCGCCGCCGTGGGCCGGGAGCGAAAGGAGCTTTTGCGGCGGCGGCAGATGAAACAGCGCCTCCGGGCGGACCGGGATCTCCTGGAGCGGCAGTACGCCGATTTCGCCGCCGCCCTCCGGGACCTGGCCGCCCTCTCCCGGGGCAGCGCCCGGGAGGAGCCGGGGACGGCGAAGCGCCTGCGCGCCTTCCTCCGGGACTACGCCCCCGGCACCCTCACCAGCGCCTTCCGGGACGGGAACGGCCGCCTCCATGTGGAGCTGGAGGGGGTGGGGAAGACTGCCCTCCTGGCAAAGCCGGACTGGCTTTCCCAGCTCTCCCAGGCGGCGGGGGTGGAGCTCTCCTGCCCCGACACCAGGGGGGAGCGGCTGCTCCTCTACGAAAAGGAGCCTCTGGAGGCGGAGGTGGGAGTGGCCGCCTGCTGCCGGGGCGGAAAGTCCCCCTCCGGGGACGTGGCCCGGAGCTTCAAGACCGCCGAGGGCGTCCTCTATCTGCTGGTGGCGGACGGCATGGGCTCCGGGCCGGAGGCCGCCGGGGACAGCGAGGAGGCGGCGAGCCTGGCGGAAAAGCTCCTGCGGGCGGGCATCGGGCCGGAGACGGTGATGCGCCTTCTGAACACGGCCCTCCTCCTCCGCAGCGAGAAGCGGATCGCCAGCCTGAGCCTGGACCTGCTCAGCGTGAACCTCTTTTCCGGGGAGGCCTGTGTCTATAAATACGGCGCGGCCCCCTCCTACGTCCGCAGCGGGGGCCGGGTGCGCCTCGTCCGGGGGGAGAGCGCCGCCGCCGGGACCGAGGACCGGGGGCCGGACTGCACACGGCTGCAGCTGGAATCCGGCAGCGCGGCGGTGATCCTCACCGACGGGGCGGCCAGAGCGGAGCACGTGGAGGACAAGCTTCTGAGATGCGGCCCTGCGGAACTCCGTGAGCTGGCAGGGAACATCCTGGCCGAGGCCGGAGCCCAGGGCGGCTGGGAGGACGACATGACGGTGCTGACCCTGAGCCTCCTGAAACGGGGAGAGCCGGGTATATCCTGATACCGCGCCGGACATAATGGAGGTATCTGGAAAAAAGGGAGGGAACACGCATGGTAAAGGGCGTGACGCGGCAGGTCATCCTGGTGGATTCCCCGGACCGTCAGCGCTTTGAGAAGGCCATCTTCATCCTGCGGGACGGGAGCCGGGAGAGCGCGGAGGAGCTGCTGGACCGGGCCCGGGAGATCGCGGACCGGACCATGGGCGGAGAAGGGAAGAAGCGCCGGAGCTTCCCGCCTCCAGCCTGGGCCCTCCTGGGGGCGGGCCTTACGGGGGTGGTCTGGCTCATCGTGGGCCTTGCTTCCTGAAAAGAAAGCGATCTTAAACAAAGTGTATATGAAAAAATATATCTAAATGAGAGATTTATCCTTGACAGGGCGGCGTGATTCCTCTAAGATAATAGATAGTTCAGCTAACTATCTATCCGGAGGGGGAAAGGACCATGGGGAACGACAAGCTGCCGCCCAACCGCCTCATTGTTAAGGTGTTCCGTCTGAACAACGCCCTGGTGAAGCAGAAAAACCGGCACATGAGCGCCTTCAACCTCACCTCCATCCAGGGGGACGTGCTCATGTACATCCTTAACTGCTATAAGACCCGGGAGATCAACCAGCTGGATATCCAGTCGGTCTTCAAGCTCACCAACCCCACCGTCTCCGGCATCATCGACCGGCTGGAGGAAAAGGAGTTCATCAAGCGGGTAAGGAGCGAGAAGGACGCCCGCTACCGCCGCCTGGTGCCCCTGCCCAAGGGGGAGGCCCTGGCGGAGGACCTGTGGCGCTCTGCCCGCGAGGCGGAGGAGCACTTCGTCAAGAATATGACTCCCCAGGAGGCAGCTGAGTTTCAGCGTCTGCTGATGATCGCTCTGAAAACGGCGGAGGAGGAAGAAGAGGAACAGAATCCGTGATCCGTCCGTGACGATCGCACGAAAAGGGACCCGCCCCCCATCAGGGAGGCGGGTCCTTCTTTATCCTTGCCGAGGGTTGTCTCGGTTCATCCCGCCGCTTCCGTCACGGTGACGGTGCAGCTTACCGTGAGGCCCCGCAGGCTGGTGACGGTGACGGCGGCAGTGCCGGGGGCGACGGCGGTGACGGTCCCCCGCTGGTCCACCGTGGCTACGCCCTCATCGCTGCTTAGCCAGGTGACGGCCTCCGCCAGGGCGTTCCGGGGCATGTAGCTAAAGAAGAGCAGGGTGCTTCCCCCTACGGGAAGGGTCACGTTCTCCTGGTAGAATACCAGGGAGGAAGCCTCCGGATAGGTGGTGGTCCGGGTGTGGGTCATTTTCCGCGCCTCCCGGTCATAGGTGTAGACGTTCTCCTCCCGGTAGGAGCCCTCCTCGTAAATGTCTGTCAGTACGTTGCCCTCTTCGTCGTAGGTGTAGGTGGTCACGGAGGCCGGGTCCTCCGGGTCGCCGGTCACTTCCCGCAGGAGGCGCCCTTCCTCGTCGTAGCTGTAGACCGTCACGCTGCTGCCCGCCTCGTTCTGCCACTCCTGGCGCAGGGGATCCCCCGCCTCATTCACGGTGGAACGGAAGATGGAAACGCCGGAGGGGGACTCCGTTACGGTGACGTAGGTCCGGCTCTCCTCGTCATAGGTCGTGGTGGACACGGTGGAAGAGCTCCCGAAGTCCTGGACCGACTTCTCCAGCCTGTCGCCGTCGTATTCGGCCTCCTGGACGTAGAGCCGGTTCCCGGCGGGGTCGAAGCTCTCCTCCCGGATGGCGCGGCCCTGGGCGTCGTAGGCGTACTCATAGTGGCTGACGACCACGCCGCTAGACTCCGCGACGTTCCGGATCAGACGGCCCGCTTCGTCATAGTCCATATAGGCACCCGAGCGCAGCTCTCCCACCGGCGTCACGTTGACGGTCTCCACGGCGGTCAGATTGCCGTCGTCGTCGTAGGTGCTGGTGTTGCAGCTGCCCCCCTCTCCGGCGTTGCGGACCATCTGTCCCCATTTGTCATATTCAAAGCTGGAGACGACCCGGCCCTCCTCCTGGGAGGCGCCCAGGGGAACGGAAACGTACTCCGTCCTCCGCCCCAGCTCGTCGTAATGGAAGTACATGGTGGAGCCGTAGGGCACAGGCTCGGGAAGGCCGGGAAGATCTCTCAGGCCCTCGGAGAGATTCGAGAGCGTCCGCCCGTCCTCTCCATAGGTGTAGATCTCGTGGTGCCAGAAGCCGGTGTTGTCCGTAATGGTGAGTTCCTCCGTCAGCCAGGGCCTGGGCTCAAACCGGACCTTACTGAGAAGGATGGCTGTATCGCTCTCCTCGTCGTAGCCCGTCCGGAAGCCCAGGGCTTCCCCCAGGTCCTCCAGGCGGAAGTAGTTGCTGCCGCCGATGTTGTAGGCTTTCAGGCCGACAGCCTCCGCGCCGTCGATGAGGAGGCTGTGGGGGCTGGGGGCCGCCGTGGCGCCCTTGTCCCCGCCGGAGAGGTCCCCTTCGCCGCCGATGGGCTCGTAGGCTTCTCCCGTAGTGATCCTGACCGCACGCCTCTCCCCGTCCCAGGCGACGGAGAAGCGGCTGCCGGTGGACCGCAGGATCATGGCCACGTCCCGCAGCTTATAATAGCATTCCCCGCCGATGTCATACACTTCGCAGGGGACCCTTTTCCCGTCCGCACGAAGGCCCCGGTCCGACCGGACCGCCCCGTCGGAGGCGAAGGCCGCGGCGGGCAGAAGGGACAGGACCAGGAGAATGGCGAGAAGGCTGCTCCATATTCTTTTCATGATTGCTCCTTTCCCGATGGGCTTGTGACTTGCACGGTCATTGTACAGGATGTGCGCTTTTCCTGTCAATCATAGACGTGTTGATGCTGCTTAAACCGGCGGTTGAGCATTTCTTTCCGCCATCTTCGCTTTTTTTGTTGACATGCCTAGAGAATCTATGTATAGTATACATAGATTCTCTAGGTGTTCTTTTCGGAAGGGAGGGCTCGGCCTTGCAGTGGAGGAAAGGGGAGTACTGGCTGCGGGACGCGGTGAAGTACGTAAGGTTCCCGCCGGACCGGCGGCGGGTGCAGGAGGAGCTCTATTCCCACATGATCGCCCGGAACCGGGACTTCCTGGAGGAGGGCTATTCCGAGGAGGAGGCGGACCGCCGCTCCACCGAGGCCATGGGGGACCCGGAGGAGGTGGGTCGGGCGCTGGCGGCGGTGCACCGGCCCTTCTGGGGCTATTTCGTCCTTAGTCTGCGGATCGCCCTGGTCCTGGCGCTGCTGATCTCGGCGGCAGCCGTGATCCAAAAGGGCTCCTATGGCGGGTTTTATACCATCGCAAACTATATCGTCTACCGGGACCTGTACCGGGAAACCGCTTCTCCCGTGGCCCAGGACGCGGCCGCCAAGTGCGGGGACTACCGCTTCCGGCTCCGCAGCGCCGGTCTCTCCCAGGGGGGGGAGCACCTGCCGGATGGGCTCATCCTGGATCTTCGGGCCTCCACCTGGGATCCGACCCTGGGAACGCCCCGGTTTTATTATGACACCCTGACCCTGGAGGACAGCACCGGCGGGAAACACCGGGCATACGTCCTGGCCGGCCGGGACCTGATCTTCTTCAGCGATCTCCTGGTGGCGGCGGAGGGCTTCGACCCGGCTTCCGAGTGGGCGGTTCTGAGCTACGATGTGGAGGGGCGCTCGTTCCGCCTCCCCCTCCGCTGGAAGGGGGCGGCGGCATGAAAAGGAGACGGATCCCCCGGCCGGTCCACGCGGTCATCTGCCTGGCGGTCCTCCTGCTGATCCCGGTCTTCTTCCGCCTGGAGTACGGTCCCCCCGCCGCCTGGGGGGAGGAGGCCGTCCTTCGGCGGGCAGAGCGGCAGTACCTCCGGGCCCCCGGAGAGGTGATCGCCACATGGAGCGATACGAACATCCAGGACTTCGCCGTGTGGGATGGCTCCGAGGTCCAGGTCTACGATACCATGTGGGAAAGTCGGGGCGCTTTTTACGGACCGGAACGGACCCCAAAGCCGAAGCCCATCGTCCACCGCTATATCCGCGCCACCCTCTGGCCGGACAGCCGGGAAAGGGGCTGGGGCTGCCCCGGCAATCTGACGTCGGTCTGGAGGAGCTCAACTTCGGAATGGGTGAGAAGTCTGCCGCTCCTCATCAAGAATGACGATCCGGCGGCGGTGCGGGGCCACCTCGCCGTCACCGCCCACGACGATTCGAAGGACAGCGGCTCTATCCACCTCTACGTCTGGCACGCCGAGGCGGAGCGGGAAAACCCCTGGGTCTTTCTATTCTTTGTGACCCCTCAGCAGCGGGGAAATCAGCCGCTGCAGGTGATGAACCGCATCGCTAACGGCAGGGACTGGAACGGGGAGATCACCGCAGAGGCGGAGATCGTCTGGTACGGCGAAGATGGGGAAGAGCTTTACCGTCAGCATATTGAGCTGATCGAAACGGAGACGGAAGGGAGCGAGGAATGATGGCCAGAGAACAGAATCCCGGAGGTATCGACCTCCTGATTTTGCAGCTTCTCAGCGAGAAGGAGATGTACGGCTACGAGATGGTGACGGAGCTGGCGAAACGCTCCCAGTCCGTCTTCCGGCTCAAGGAGGGGACCCTATACCCCCTCCTGCACCGGCTGGAAAAGGAGGGGGCCGTATCCGCCTACGAGGAAAAGGTGGAGGGGCGGGTCCGCCGTTACTACCGGATCACCCGCCGGGGCCGGGGAAAGCTCCGGGAGCAAAGGGAAGCCTGGGTCCGCTACGCCGGGGCGGTGAACGCCGTCCTCTGCGCGGCGGGGTGAGAGAATACAGCGTAGCGAGAGCCGCACCGCCGCAAAAAACGCGGCGGTGCGGCTCTGTTAACGTCCAGCCTTACCGCTGCTGGTCCTGGCGATTGCGCTGGTTCTGGCTGTTCTGGTTGTTCTGATTCTGCTCGTTGTTCCGGTTCTGATTGTTGTTCTGATTCTGCTGGTTCTGGTTGTTGTTCCGGTTCTGCTCGTTCTGGCGGTTGTTCTGGTTCTGATTGTTGTTATTGTTGTTCCGGTTCTGGTTGTTGTTCTGGTTATTCTGATTGTTCTTGCTGTTCAGATAGTCCTGGGTATAGGGATCAAAGCTCATGGTGTTCACCTCCTTGCTCTTTGCCCGGATAGTTTGCGCCTTTTGGGGCAAGTTATTCGCAGCGAAAGAAAAGAGGGAGGGAGCGCGCATGCTGCTCATTCAAAACGGACTCCTGCACACCATGGAGGATGAACTGCCCCAGCGGGCCGATCTGCTGGCGGGGGAGGGGAAGATCCTCCGCATCGCCCGGCGCATTGAGCCCAGCGGGGATATGGAGCTGCTGGACGCCGGGGGAATGGAGGTCTATCCCGGCTTCCTGGACGCCCACAGCCATCTGGGCGTCGCCCAGGAGCGAAGCAGCGGCCCCCAGGACGAGAGCAACGAGGCCACCAACCCGGTGACGCCCTGTCTCCGGGCCATCGACGCCCTCAACCCCATGGACAGCGCCTTCCACAACGCCCTGGCGGCGGGGATCACCGGGGTTCTTACAGGGCCGGGGAGCGCCAACCCCATCGGGGGACAGTTCGCCTTTGTCAAGACGGCGGGACGGCGAGTGGAGGATATGGTGGTCCTGGCCCCGGCGGCGCTGAAGATCGCCTTCGGGGAGAACCCCATGAATTCCTACGGCATGAATGGGAACATGCCCGCCACGAGAATGGCCATCGCCTCTCTCATCCGGGAGGAGCTGTGGAACGCCCGGGCCTATCTGGAGGGCGGCGGCACGGGGAACTTCTGCAAGGAGCCCTACCGGCCCCTCTTTGAGGGGAGGATCCCCCTGAAGGCCCACGTCCACCGCGCCGACGACATTCTCACCGCCATCCGCATTGCCAGGGAGTTCGGCCTGGGCCTCACCCTGGACCACTGCACCGAGGGGCACCTGATCGCGGAGGAGATCGCCGAAAGCGGCTTTCCCGCCATCGTGGGGCCCTCCCTGGCCTCCCGGACGAAGCAGGAGGTGGCCTATTCGGATTTCAAGACCGCCGGGGTCCTCCGCCGGGCCGGGGTGCGGGTGGCGATCACCACGGACCATCCCGTCTCCCGCATCCAGTACCTGCCCCTCTGCGCGGCCCTGGCCGCCAAGGAGGGCCTGGGGCGGGAGGCGGCCCTCCGGGCCATCACCGTCGAGGCGGCGAGGATCTGCCGGGTGGAGGAGAGGTTGGGGAGCCTCCGGGTGGGGAAGGACGCGGACCTCTGCGTCGTGGAGGGGGATCCCCTGGAAATCTCCGGCGCCGTGCGCTATACCCTCATTGGCGGAAGGGTCGTCTGGCGGAAGGAGTAAAGGAAGAGCTTCTTAACCAACAATCGTTAGTATATTGAATAGCCTAAACTGTCATACTGCTCTTGTCAAGAACAAATGTTGGTGATGTGAATGAGAAGAGTTTTGGCAGAGCGGCTTCGGGCGTGCCGGAAAGAGCGGGGACTTACCCAGGCTCAAATCGCCGTCTATTGCGATATAACGGAAAAGGCCTATCAGAACTATGAGCTTATGACGCGGGAACCAAAGCTGGAGATCCTCATGCGTCTGGCGGACTATTATCAGGTATCTCTGGATTATCTCACCGGCAGGACGGACCGGCGAGAAGTGAATCGCTGAATCATTGCCGATAAAACACAAACGAAACACCAAAAGACCAGCGCCCGGAATCCGGGACGCAGGTCTTTTTGATGCTGTCAGCGTGTCCGCTCCTGTCGCTTTCTCTGCCAGGCACCAGGGAGGCTCAGGAGCCAGGCAAAAAGAAGGGAGCTCAGTACCGTCCCGGCGAACAGCGCCAGCATCCCCAAAGCGTTTCCCATGAGCAGTGGCAGCCGTCGCAGACATCCAAGGAAAAACACATGGGAAAAGTAGACGGTCATGGACTTTTCGGAGAGGAAGGCGACCGCCCGTTCCGTCGCCGGAAGCTTTCTCAGCCATTTCCGGGAGCCCAGGAGCGCGGCGAAGACCAGAGGAGTGAAGAGAAAAAGCTGGGGCTTGATGGAGTCCGGATCCCCGCTGTTTCCCGCATCCCAGGCATAAACAAGGCAGGAAGCCAGTGTGAGCAGTGCCAGCGGCAGGGCCCTCCGCTCTGCGAATGCCGTGAGTTTTTCCAGCCGCTCCGGGGTGACGGCCATGCCCAATACAAAATAGAAGAGCCAGGTGGGGAACAAACGCCAGAGCTGGGGACGCCACCAGCCCGAAAGAGGAAGCGGGACATAAATGACCAGCGTACAGAACAGGGAAAGAAGGAAGGAGACTGCCAGGGTCAGCCCCTCCAACCGGTCCATGCACAGCCGCAGCAGGGGATAGAGGAGATAGAGCTGCAGCAGCACCGCTATAAACCAGAGATGGGAGTCCGCGCTTCCCCAGAGCAGCGCCCCGCCCAGCTCTCCCAGGGAGGGGAAGAAAGCCGGGCCCCGGTGGTTCCAGAAGAAGTAGAACAGAGTCCAGATGAGATAGGGAAGCCCCACCCGCCGGAGCCGCCCCAGCCAGAAGTCCGGCAGCTTTAGCTTCCCTCGCCCCAGGCCCAGGCAGAGCCCGGAGAGCAGGAAAAACAGGGGTACCGCGAAGCGGGCCGCCTGATTGCAGAGGAGGGCGGGCGTCACTCCCCAAAGGGACAGGCGGGACGGCTGCAAAGTGAAGGTGCTGGAGGCGTGGATCAGGACCACCGCCAGCATGCCGAAGGCCCTGGCCAAGTCCAGCCCCATATGACGTTTCAAGCGGCAGCCCCCTCTTTGCTTTAACGAAATGAATGCTGACAAATGTTATTATGCCCATTATAACCTTTTTTTTTCGCTGTTCAAGCCCGAAAATAAAATAACCTGCGCCCCATCTCTGAGGCGCAGGTCTGAAACTACAGTGTGCTGTTTTGCTGCCGGGCCGTTCCTTAGTACATGCCGCCCATGTCGCCGCCGGCGGCGGGAGCCACGGGCGCGGGAGGCTCGGGCTTGTCGGCCACCAGGGCCTCGGTGGTGAGGAGCATGGCGGAGACGCTGGCGGCGTTCTCCAGGGCGCTGCGGCAGACCTTGGCCGGGTCCACGATGCCCGCGGAGAGCATATCGCCGTAGACCTCGTTGGCCGCGTCGAAGCCGAAGTTCACGTTGCTTTCGCTGCGGACCTTCTCCAGGATCACGCTGCCCTCCAGCCCGGCGTTGGCCGCGATCTGGCGGATGGGGGCGTTCAGGGCTTTGGCGATGATGGCCGCGCCGGTTTTCTCGTCGCCGGTCAGGGTGTCCAGCATCTTGTCCACGGCCTTGGAGGCGTTCACGTAGATGCTGCCGCCGCCGGCCACGATGCCTTCCTCCACGGCGGCGCGGGTGGCGTTCAGCGCGTCCTCCACGCGGAGCTTCTTCTCCTTCATCTCGGCCTCGGTAGCGGCGCCCACCTTGATGACGGCCACGCCGCCGCTCATCTTGGCCAGCCGCTCCTGCAGCTTCTCCCGGTCGTAATCGGAGGTGGTGACCTCGATCTGGGCGGAGATCTGCTTAATGCGGCCCTTGATGTCCTCGCTCTTGCCGGCGCCGTCCACAATGACGGTGTTCTCCTTGGTGACCTTCACCTGACGGGCGGAGCCCAGGACCTCCACGCCCACCTCCTTGAGCTCGATGCCCACGTCGGAGGAGACGACCTGCGCGCCGGTCATGGTGGCGATATCGATGAGCATCTCCTTGCGCCGGTCGCCGAAGCCGGGGGCCTTGACGCAGACGCAGGTGAAGGTGCCGCGCAGCTTGTTGAGGATCAGGGTGGCGAGGGCCTCGCCCTCCACGTCCTCGGCGATGACCACCAGGGGCTTGCCCGCCTGGGCGACCTGCTGCAGCAGGGGCAGCAGCTCCTGGATGTTGGAGATCTTCTTATCGGTGATCAGGATATAGGGGGACTCCAGCACGGCCTCCATCTTGTCGGAATCGGTGACCATGTAGGGGGTGATATAACCCCGGTCGAACTGCATGCCTTCCACGATCTCGCTGTAGGTCTCGGCGGTCTTGGATTCCTCCACGGTGATGACGCCGTTCTGGCTCACCTTCTCCATGGCCTCGGCGATGAGCTTGCCGATGAAGGGGTCGCCGGAGGAGATGGTGCCGACACGGGTGATGTCCTCGGTGCCGCTGACGGGCTGGGCAATCTTCTTGATCTCGGCCACGGCGGTATCCACGGCCTTCTGGATGCCCCGCTTCATGACCATGGGGTTCGCGCCCGCGGCGATGTTCTTCATGCCCTCGTGGACCATGCTCTGGGCCAGGAGGGTGGCGGTGGTGGTGCCGTCGCCGGCCACGTCGTTGGTCTTGGTGGCCACTTCGCGCACCAGGTAAGCGCCCATGTTCTCAAAGGGGTCCTCCAGCTCGATCTCCTTGGCGATGGTCACGCCGTCGTTGGTGATGAGGGGAGAGCCGTACTTCTTCTCCAGGACCACGTTCCGGCCCTTGGGGCCCATGGTGATCCGGACGGTGTCCGCCAGATGGTCCACGCCCCGCAGGAGCGCCTGCCGGGCATCTTCGCTATACGCAAGCTTCTTAGCCATGATTCATTACCTCCCTGATTATTCTTCCACGATGGCCAGGATCTCGCCCTGCCGGACGATGGTGTACTCCTCGCCGTCGACCTTGACCTGCGTGCCGCTGTATTTTCCCAGGATGACCTTGTCGCCTTCCGCGACCGTCATCTCCACCTCGGTGCCGTCCACCAGGCCGCCGGGGCCCGCCGCCACGACCTCAAAGATCTGGGGCTTTTCCTGGGCCGCCGCCGTGAGGATGATGCCGCCGACCTTCTCCTCCGCCTTGACCTGCTTCACGATCACATGATCTGCCAAAGGATTGAGCTTCATTTTTATACCTCCTGCCAATCAGCGTAACGCTGTGTTTTCTTGGATTTAGCACTCAATCTCCTTGAGTGCTAACGCCTATTATAATAACCCAAGTATACCCATTGTGCAAGCACAATTTCCCGAATCAGGGGGAAAATTTACGCCGAAATCCGGGATTATCCGAATTTATCACCGATTCACTTCTCCAAATTCTCTTTTTCTTCGGATCTCTCTGTATTTCGACGTCTTGAATTCAAAAATACATGTAGAGCTGGCACTGGATCATGCCGTTGTAGAGCTTCCTCCGCTTGCTTGCCCGGCGGCCGAAGCTCTTCTCAAAATCCAGATTGGAGGTGAGAATGTAGAGCCGCCAGTCCGCCTGGGCACGCCATCGGCGGCCGACGGCCCGGTAGAGCTGATCGGCTTCCCTTGCGTCCAGGAGCCGGTCTCCGTAGGGGGGATTTGTGATCAGGACGCCCTTCTCCGGCCCCAGGTCCAGGGTCCTGGCGTCGGCCTGGGTGAAGGTGATGTACTCCGCCACCCCGGCCTTTTGGGCGTTCTCCCTGGCGAAAGCCAGGGCCTTGGGGTCCAGGTCGGAGGCCAGGATGCGGTAGTCTCCCCGGTATTCCTTCTCCCGCGCCGCGGCCCGCTCCTCCCTCCAGAGGGCCCTGGGAATGACGCTCCACCCCTCGGCGGCGAAGCTGCGCTCCAGGCCCGGGGCCCGGTTCAGGGCCGCCAGGGCTGCCTCGATGGCGATGGTGCCGCTGCCGCAAAAGGGGTCCAGGAAGGTCTCCCGGCCCTTGAAGCGGCTGAGCTTCACCATGGCGGCGGCCAGGGTCTCCCGCAGGGGCGCTTCGTTGGAATTGGCCCGCCAGCCCCGCTTGTGCAGGCTCACGCCGCTGCTGTCCAGGTAGAGGCTGGCCCGATCCTTCATGAGGGAGCAGCGGATCAGCATGGTCTCCCCGGTCTCCGGCAGCCGTTCCAGGCCGTAGACCCGGCCCAGCCGGTCCGCCGCGGCCTTCTTCACGATGCGCTGACAGTCCGGCAGGGACTTGAGGGCGCTGTCCAGGCTGGAGCACTTCACCGGGAAGCGGGCGTTTCGGGGAATGAAGTCCTCCCAGGGCAGGGCCTTCACCCCCTCAAAGAGAGCGTCGAAGCTGGGGGCGGGGAACTCCCCCAGGAGGATATAGACCCGTTCTCCCGTGCGCAGCCAGAGACTGGCGCGCACCAGGTCCCGCTCGTCCCCCTCAAAGAGGACCCGGCCCGTCTCCGAGCGGACCTCCTTCATCCCCAGATAGCGCAGCTCGTCCGCCGCCAGCCCCTCCAGGCCGAAAAGACAGGGTACGCAGAGGGTCATGCCGTTTCACCTCCCGTGCATACAAAGGAGTGCCAGTCCTCCAGCCTCCTTCGGGTATACCGCCAGCCCGCGGAACGCAGGGCTTCTTCGATCTCCCCCTCCCGCCCGTCGATGACGCCGGAGAGCAGGAGGGTCCCGCCCTTCTTCAGCCACCGGGGAATGTCCGGCAAAAGGCGGAGGATCACGTCGGTCACGATGTTCATAAAGATAAGGTCATATTCCGCACCGCCGATGGTCTGCCGCAGGGCTTCATCCCCGGCGGCGTCCCCGCAGAGGGCATGAAAGCGCTCCTCCACCCCGTTCAGGGCGGCGTTTTCCGCCGCGATGGCGGGCACGTTGGGGTCAATGTCGCAGCCCAGGGCCTCCCTCGCCCCCAGGAGCAGGGCGGCGATGGCCAGGATGCCGCTGCCGCAGCCCAGGTCCAGCACCTTTTCCGCCCCCTCCGCCAGCGGCTCCAGGGCCTCCAGACACATCCTCGTGCTGGGGTGGGCCCCGGTGCCGAAGCTGAGGCCCGGGTCCAGCAGCAGGGGGACCCGGCCCTCCGCAGGGGTATGGCGCAGCCATTCCGGCAGGATCAGGAGCCGAAGACCCACCGGGATGGGCTGATAGTATTCCTTCCACTTGTTTTCCCAGTCCTCGTCCCGGACGCTGCTTCTTTGAAGAGCGTACCCCGCCGCAGCAAGGCTCCGGGTCAGAGTAAGGAGGGCCTTTTCCCCCTCCTCATCGGCGGAGAGGTAGAATTTCACCCGGGCCGCGCCGCGCCGCAGAGCCCGAAAGCCCTCGTCCACCGCGTCCCAGTACTGCCCGTTCTCCCGCACAAAGGCGTCGAGATCCGCCTCGTCCTCCACAATAAGGCCCTCCACTCCCAGGCCTTCCAGCAGCAGGGAGAGCTTTTCCGTGTCCCGGTCCGGGGCGTCCACGCTGACTTCGATCCACTCCATCCCCTTACCCTCTCTTTCGGGAGTAGCCCCGGCGGATGCGGGCGTAGCAGTCGTTGCAGATCCGTCCGGAGTGGTGCAGGGGCATGGCGGCGCCGCAGCGGTCGCAGAAGCGGATGTTGTTCCGCAGGTTGTGCAGCAGGATCATGTTGATGAGGTCGGCGGTCTTCTCCCGCTCGTCCTTCAGGGCGTCCGTGTCCACGGGGCAGGAGAAGGCCTTGCAGAAGGAGAAGTAAAGGTCCAGCTTCCGGTAGTAGAGCTCCAGCTCCGGCAGGGTATAGGCCGTCTTCTTCTCCTGGAGCACGGGCTGCTCCGGTTCTTCCCCATTGGAGTAGGCCCGGAGGAAGCGGTAAAAGAGCATGATGAGCTCGTCGTCCGTCTCGTCGAAGGGGATGTTGGCCGCCGCCAGCTCCTGCTCCTTGGGGAAACGAAAGCCCCGCTCCCGCATCTGGGAGATGATGGTGATATAGCGGGTGATGTCCAGCTTTTGGTAGGGCTCCACCGTGGGCATCCGGTTCCAGACCTCCAGCACCTCCAGCAGGTCGAAATCCACCATGAGCACCAGGTCGCTGAACCCGGCCACGGCGTAGGTGAGCGGCGGCACCACCGTCTCCATGGCGGTCTGAATGAGGCTCAGGTTCTCCGTAGCCCCCACATAGCCCTTGTCGTAGATGCCGTAGCGCCCGGCCCGGCCCGCGATCTGCTGGACCTCCTCCGGCTTTAAGGGCCGCCGTTCCCGCCCGTCGAACTTGGAGGTGTCCATGAAGATGATCCGGCGGATGGGGAGGTTCAGCCCCATGCCGATGGCGTCGGTGGAGACCACGTACTGCCGCTCGTGGTTGAGGAAGCCCTCCACCTGCTTGCGCCGGGTAGCGTAGGGCAGGGCTCCGTAGATGATGGCGGCCTCCTTGCCGTGCATCCTGAGGTCCTCCGCCACGCTCAGGACCCCCACCTTGGAGAAGGTGATGAGGGCGTCCCCGGGCTGGATGTCCAGGTAGTCCACCACCCGGTTCATGCAGAGAAGGGGGGTCTTCCGCTGGTGTTCGATGACCTCGAAGGAGTCCCCGCAGGCCCGGATGAGCCGCAGGAGCAGGTTTTTCGCCTCCGGGGCGGCGCAGAGGTGCACCTCCTCCGCCAGTACCCCCAGGATGGCTCTCGTCCAGGCGTAGCCCCGCTCCCGGTCGGAGATCATCTGGCACTCGTCGATCACCGCCACGTCGAAGTGCCGCTTCATGTCCAGCTTCTCGGCCGTGGCGGCCACGTGGGTGTCCCCCTGGCGCACGTCCTCCTCCTCGCCGGTGGTGAGGCTGCAGTTCACGCCGTAGTCCAGCAGGGTCTCCTGGGCTTCCAGGGCCAGTAAGCGCAGGGGGGCCAGGTACACCCCGGTCTGAGCCCGGATCAGGCGCTGGAAGCCCGCGTAGGTCTTGCCGGTGTTGGTGCCGCCGATGTGGACCACAAAGTGGCGCTGTAAGGCCCGCGCCTCCGGGTACTCGTCCTTGGGGTTCAGGGCCACCAGCAGCTCCAGACTGCTCCGGATGGCCCGGGGAACGTAGTGGACGGAGTAAATATAGCTCAGGGGATGGCTCATGAGCTCCTGGACGGGGAAGTCCTCCATGGTGAGGAGGGCATGAATGTCCGTCTCCGGCTGGGCGGCGGCGAAGTCCGCCGCGGCCCGCTCAGCGGCCGCCAGGAGGGCGGAGGTATAGCCCTCCCGGAGCTTTTCCTTCAGGTTCTCCGGGGCCCTTCCCAGCCAGTAGCCGGAGGCGGCGAAGCGCTTCATCTCCGTGGCGGGGGAGGCGTCCCCGTCTCCGGCGTGCTGCCTTAGGGCCAGCAGGTGGCCCGCGTAGCTCAGGGCCTTCCCCTCCCGGAGGGAGCGCTGGGAGGCCCCGGCCATGAGGCTCCGGATGCCCTTGTGATAGAGGGCGGCCAGCTTCGCCGCGCTCGTATCCTCCTCCGGAGAGCGCCAGCACTCGTCCAGAAGGCGCAGGGAGGCGCTGAGATCTCCGGCGAGGCTCTCTTTCTCCCGCCCCTCCGCCTCCTCCCTGGCCCGCTTTTCCGCCTCGGCGACGGCGATGAAGCGCTCGCTCTTCTCCGCCTCCAGGACGGTCTCTTTATTCCAGGTGCGGACGCTCCTGCCGTTGAAGTGCCGGTACATGGGCTTGGGAAGGAGCTCCTTCGTCAGCGCCTCCGTCCAGCCCCGGCTTTTCAAAGTGCCCGCCGTCCAGTTTTTTCCGTTTTTTCCGCCTGACATCGCGTTTCTCCTGTGTAAATGATACAAATCTGAAATAGTCTATCACAGTTTCCTCCCTTTTACAATGTCGGCGCTTCCCACGGGGGCAAAAATGTGCTAGACTGTGGATATATGGACTCAAATCACCGTACAGGAGGATTTCAGTATGACCAACGTAGAACAGATCTCCGGCTTTTCCATGGACTTTTTCAGCCTCAAGGGCAAGGTGGCCATCGTCACCGGCGCCAACCAGGGCCTGGGCATGGGCTACGCCCTGGCCTTCGCCCGGGCGGGGGCGGACCTCTTCATCCCCCACTACACCGAGGACGTGAAGGACATTAAGGAGCTTATCGAGGCCGAGGGGCGGCGGGTGGAATTCTACCGGGGCGACCTGCAGGACCGGGAATATCTCCGCAGCATCCCCGACAAGTGCCTGGAGGCCTACGGCAAGATCGACATCCTGGTGAACAACGCCGGGACCAACTGCTTCGAGGAATTCCTGGACTTCCCCGACGAGGGCTGGGACCGGGTCATCGCCGTGAACATGAACGCCGTTTACCTCCTGGGCCATGAGGTTGCCAAGGTCATGGCCAGGCAGGGCCACGGAAAGATCATCAACATCGGCTCCGCCCTGAGCTACACCGCCGACGCCAAGTGTCCCGCCTATGTCACCGCCAAGCACGGAGTCGTGGGCATCACCCGCAGCTTCGCCAACGAGCTTGGAAAGTATAACATCCAGTGCAACGCCATCTGCCCCGGCTTCATTTACACCGAGGTGAACCGGGCCATCTCCGACGACCCGGTGTTCTATAAGCACATCACCGACCGCATCTCCCTGGGCCGCTGGGGCACCCTGGGAGACCTGATGGGCACCGCCGTGTTCCTGGCGAGCCGCGCCAGCGACTACATTAACGGCGCCGACATCAAGGTGGACGGCGGCTTCTCCACGGTGCTGTAAGGCGGGGAGATGTCCTATTACGAGTGCCACGGGCACATTTTTATGGACGGACACGTTTTCCGGGAGGCCTTCGAGCTCCACAGAAACGGCGTTGTCCGGGAAGTCATCGACGCCCGCCTCGCCGCCCTGCAGGCGGCGGGGGTCGCCTACTACCGGGACGGGGGAGACAAGCTGGGGGCCTCCGTCTATGCCCGGAGCCGGGCGCCGGAGTACGGCATCGAATACCGGACCTGCTGCTTTGCCGTCCACAAGCGGGGGATGTACGGGGGCCTGGTGGGCCACCCCTTCGATACGCCGAAGGACTTTTATTCCCTGGTGCTGGAGGCGAAGGCGCAAAAAGCGGATTTTATCAAGCTCATGATCTCCGGCATCATGGATTTCCAGAGCTTCGGGGGCCTCTCCGGCGGCGGCCTGGAGCCTGACGAGATCCCGGGGCTCATGAAGATCGCCCATGGGGAGGGCTTCCGGGTCATGGCCCATGTGAACGGGGCGGAGCGCATTAAGGCCGCCCTCCGGGCGGGGCTGGACAGCGTGGAGCACGGCTATTTCATGGACGACGAGTGCCTGTCCCTCTTGAAGGAGACCGGGGCGGTCTGGGTCCCCACCCTGGCGGCTACGGCGGGCTTCGCGGGCCGGGCGGGCTTTGCCCCCGGGGTCGCGGAGGAGAATATCCGCCACGCCTGCCTCAATCTGCGAAAGGCCAGAGACCTGGGGGTCCTGGTGGCGGCGGGGTCCGACGCCGGGGCGGTGAACGTCCCGCCGGACACGGGCATCCACCTGGAGCATGCCCTCCTGGCCGCCGCGGGCTTTGCGGAGGAGGAGCTGCGCCGGGGGGACGAGGCGGTACGCCGCCGCTTTGTCTTCGGGGGATAGGAAAACGATCGCTTGTGAACTGTCGGAAAGAGCGGGGAGCGGGCCACCGCCAACGATCCGGAGGCGGAGCATCCCGTGCCGGAGAACGGAGGGCGGCCGCCGCGGCGACCGCCCTCCGAAAGGAAGAAAAAAGATGAGTTATCGTGTATCGTGGATCAGAGCTTTTCCTGCTTCTCCACCTGGGCTTTCGGGTCCAGGTCCAGGCTTTCGCTGTAGCGGACGGTGCCGATCTTGCAGCCCTTGCCGATCTTGACCGTCCGGCCCGTCACCAGGGGGCAGACGGTGTTTTCCAGCTCCACCCGGTCCGCCTCGATGCTCTCCGTGACGTTCAGGCTGCCCTGGGGCGGCTTTCCCCAGGGAGCGCCGAAGGGTGTAAAGCCGGGGAAGCCGCCGAAGGGGGAGAAGGGCCCCTCCTCCTTGGCTCCCTTCACGGTGACGGTGCCGCCGCCGATGGCACTCACGCTGTAATGCCCCTGCCCCAGGGTCATCTTCACCGTCTCGGCGTTCAGCAGGCCCTCGCAGTCCAGCTTGCTGCCGAAGGTGTTGGGGCCGTACCCGGAGCCGGAGAAGTGGAAGGACTCCGCCTCAATGCCTTCTCCTGCCCGAAGGCTGCCGCCGCTGACCCAGATATCCCCGCCGGAGAGCTTGCCCTCCAGGTTGACGCTGCCGGAGAGCCGGGCTTCCGCCTCCACCGAGAGCGCGGCGCATTTCAGCGAGCCGGTGACCAGAGCGTTTCCGGCGCGGATGGAGCCGTCGAACTCCGTACTGCCGGAGGCGACGAGCTTTTCCTC
Organism: Oscillospiraceae bacterium; assembly: GCA_017535635.1. Lineage (GTDB taxonomy): Bacteria > Bacillota > Clostridia > Oscillospirales > Oscillospiraceae > UBA1774. Next base: position 2,117 of record JAFXTU010000016.1, on the reverse strand, counting down.
ACAGGAGAGCTCCCCTTCTCCCTTCACGGCGCCGGAGCCCAGAAAGGTCCGGCAGCGGACGCCGCCCTCGATCTTAACGCTGCCGCTGATCTGTACTTCCTCATATTCGCCGCCGGAGAGCACCCCGGCGCCGGAGATCTTCATATCCATATTTCAAGCCTCCTTCGTCTTTTCCGTGACCAGCCCGGTCACGTCCACTTGCCTCTCGCCCTGGCACAGGACGATGCTCTTCACGTCCTCCATCTGGAAGCGCTTGTCCCCGTAGGTCGTGCCCACGGTGAGGACCCAGGCCTCCTTTTCGCCGCCCCGGAGCCTTCTTGCCAGCTCGTCCAGCTCCACCTCGTTCCGGCTGCCCAGGATCAGCTCCACCCGCTCGGTGATCAGGGCCTCCGGGAAAAAGGTCTCCTGCCCCGTGGTGGTCGCCTTGCGCAGGAACCATTCCTCCGGGATCAGGCCCTTCCGCTTCCAGCGGTACAGGGCCCCGTAGGAGATGTTATAGCGCTCCAGCAGCTCCTTCTTGGTGATCCATTTTTCGTCTGACAGGGGTATCGTCTCCTTTCTGCGTAACAGTGTTATCTTTTGGCCGTATCGTAACATAACTATGTTACGCTGTCAAGAGGGTTTTGAAAATTCTTTTCAGAAAATTCAAAGAGCGCGCCGCGGAATGCTCCGCGGCGCGTCTGTGAAATGCTTCTATGATCGCCTCCGCATCCCGGCGGGATCACTTCTCCTTCTCCGACAGGAACACGGCGGGGGAGTAGAGCCAGCCCTGGTAGAGGTCGCAGCCGATCTCGTGGAGCACGGCCCGGTCCTCCTCCGTCTCCACGTATTCCGCCAGCACCTTCAGGTTCAGGGTATCCGCCAGCTGGGTGATGGAGGAGATGATCTCCCGGCAGTTCTGATGGGTGAAGAGCCCCTTCACCAGGGAGCCGTCCAGCTTGATGAGGCTGAAGAGGTTGTCCTTGAGGTAGTTCAGGGAGGTCTGCCCCATGGAGAAGTCGTCGATGGCCAGCATGAGGCCCATGTCCCGCAGGGCCCGGAGGGCGCCCAGGGTCTCGTCGTTGAAGGAGATGGCCGCCTGCTCCGTGACCTCCAGGCAGATGTTGCTCTCCCGGAAGGGGGTCTTGGCGTTCAGCTGTCGGCAGAACTGCATGAAGCGGGGAGTCACCACCGTGGTCCCGGTGACGTTGACGGAGAGCTTTACGTCCTCCCCGAAGCGGCGCAGGACCTTCGGCCGGTCCTCCAGGGCCTTGGTCAGAACCGTCTCCTCCAGGGTGTCCAGGAAGCCGCCCTCCTCCGCCAGCTTGAAGACCAGGGGCGGATAGAGCATCCCGTAGATCGGGTGCCGCCAGCGGAGCAGGGCTTCCGCGCCCACGCAGTGCCCGTCGAAGTGGTACTGGGGCTGGTAGGCCAGCACGATCCCCTTGTCCAGCTCATGCCGCAGCTCGGCGCAGAGACCCTTGGCGAACTCCCCGTATACGTCGTCCTGGTCGATGAGCCGCACCGTGCCCAGGGCCTGCTCTCTGGAGCGGAAGTAATTCATAAAGATGTCGAAGCTGTGCCGGGCGGTGTCCTCGGACTGCTTGTCCAGCAGGCGGACGAAGGGGAAGTAGATGAGCGTGCCCAGGACCACGTTGACCAGTTGCAGCACGCTTCCCGCCAGGGAGCCCGTGGCCCGGAACCCCCCCAGCAGGATGGGCGTGGTCCAGGCCACCTCCGAGGTGATCATGGGCACCAGCCCGGCGGAGATGGCGAAGTAGGCCACCGAGTAGCACACCAGGGGGACGGCCAGGAAGGGGATCAGCATGATGGGGTTGTAGATGATGGGCAGGCCGAAGACCATCAGCTCGTTGATGTTGAAGATCATGGGGAAGGCCGCCGTCAGCCCCAGGCCTCGCCGCGCCCGATTGCGGGAGAAAACCAGGATGGCGATCAGCAGGCAGATGGCCGCGCCGCAGCCGCCCATGAGCACGAAGCAGTCGAAGAACTCCTTGGTCAGCACGGCGGTGGCCTCGCCCCCGGCGGCCACGGCCGCCTGGTTCTCCGCGAGCCCCGGGACGAAGGTGGCCTGCATCACGTCCTCCAGGGTGTCCAGGAAGCCGCCCTCCTCCGCCAGC
>JAFXTU010000015.1 GCA_017535635.1 Oscillospiraceae bacterium | reverse complement strand
CTTAAGGCGAAACCTCCGAATTCCGTCATCGCGAGGAGGCGGCGCCGACGTGGCGATCCGCGCGGAGCGGCGCAGCCGCACAGCGTCCCTCGTCCTTTATCGCATGGGGACGGGGTTACGGATTGCCACACCAGTGACATCGGTCACTGGTTCGCAATGACAAACGGGGGGAAAACGCACCGAGCCTCCTTAAGTTGATGACATTGACGGCTATTCCTCTTCCCGCTTCTTTTCGTAGAATTCCCGGAGGACGTACCAGGCGGGTTTGCGATGCTGCCGGTCGGCGGTGACCAGGCCCTTGCGGTTGAAGTAGCCCTGGAGGATGTGGGTCCGGCGGGGGCAGCGGAAGTCGTAGAGGATCCAGGGGGTCATGCCCCGGACGTAGGGGATCTTCCCCAGCTCCAGAGTCTGCCGCCGGTATACCTCCTCCTGGCACTCCAGGGTCCCTTTGTCGTCTATGGTCCCGTGGTGGCCCCAGAGGGCGTCGGCCCCGAATTCGGAGACGATCACCGGCTTGGACGGGCGGCTGTTCTGAAACAGTTCCGAGAGCTGCCGGAAGTCCGGGGAGTACCAGCCGTAGTACTCGTTCAGGCCGATCACGTCCAGAACCTCTGCCAGCCGGTCGGCGATGACGTTGTCGGCGCTCACCATGCAGGCGGCGGTGAGGAGCCTGGTGCCGTCCAGCCTTCGCGCTTCCTCCGCCAGGCTTTTCATGAAGCGGAAGCGCCCGTCCGTGTCCGCGTTCTCGTTCCCCACGGACCAGAGGACGACGCTGGCCCTGTCCCGGTCCCGCAGGATCAGCTCCCGGAGCTGGTTTTCCGCCTCGGCGTAGGTGTCCGGACGGTCAAAGCAGATGGCCCAGTAGACGGGGATCTCCTCCCAGAGGAGCATCCCCAGCTCGTCCGCCAGGAGGGCCATCTTCTCCGTGTGGGGGTAGTGGGCCAGGCGCATGAAGTTGCAGCCCAGGGCCTTTGCCTCCAGGATGGCCTCCCGGCACTCCTCCTCCGTCACGGCCTTTCCGTGCTCCAGGCTTTCCTCGTGGAGGGAGACGCCCCGGAGGAAGAGGCGCTTCCCGTTCAGCAGGATCTCCCGGCCCCGGACTTCGATCTGCCGGAAGCCCACCCGGTCCCGCACTTCGTCCTCCCCGAAGGAACAGGAGAGCTCGTAGAGCTTCGGCGTCTCCGGGCTCCAGAGCTCCGGCGACGCAGGGACCGCTGCCGTCGCCTCCCCGGCGTGAAATCGCAGGGTCTCCCGGATCCCCAGCTCCGGGAGGGAGAACAGCCCCTCCCCTTCCGCCGCCTCCGACAGACGGGCCGTAATCATAATCCGCTCCCTGCTGCCCGGCTCCAGGCGGACAAAGAGGTCCCGCAGGAAGACCCTGGGGACGCGGAACAGCTCCAGCTCCCGATAGATGCCCCCGTAGTTGAACCAGTCGGTGTGGTCCGTGGGCACCTGCTCCGGCCGCCGGGAGGCGTCCACGGTGAGAAGGATGCGGTTGTCCGTCTCCAGATTTCCCGTCAGCTCAAAAAAGGCGGGAGTGGAGCCGCCGGTGTGGGAGCCGATAAAGCGCCCGTTCAGGAAGACCCGGAGGGTATAGTTCGCCGCCCCCACCCGGAGGAAGACCCGTTCTCCTTCCTTCTTGGGCAGGTAGCGGAAGCGCCGGGTGAAGATGACGCTGCTCTCATACCAGAAGAGCCGGTCCTGCTGCGTGTTCCAGCAGCAGGGCAGGGCCATCACCGGCCACTCGTCGTAGGAGTAGTCCTGGGGAAGGGTGAAGCCCTGGGCGCTGAGGCGCTTCTCCGTCCGGTACCAGTGCTCCCGGAGGCAGGTGTCGTAGGGGTCCACAGCGTAGTGCCAGAGCCCGTCCAGACTTTCCCGCTCCCGCACGCCGGTGAAGAGCATGTCCGAAGCCGTGACTTCCTTCCCCCGGTACTGCGCCCGGTAGTCCTCCACATGGATGTCTGCCAGGGCCTGCTGTTTTGTTTCCATCGTCCCGTCCTCCGGTCTCTTTGATCGTTTTTGATAAGGCCATTATACGCCCAATGGGCTGTTTTTCCAAGGGGAAGGGGCCTACCCTTTTCCCTTTTCATTCCGGTCAGGCTGTGCTATACTGAAAAAAAGCATCCGGGAAGGCCGTGAAAACCCTTATGTTTGACCTGCGCAGCAAAGACTTCTATAAAAAGACCCTTCTTCTCATGCTGCCGGTGATCCTGCAGCAGCTCATCACCATCGGCATCAACTTTCTGGACAATCTGATGATCGGCTCCTTCGGGGAGGTGTCCATCGCCGCCGCGGCCTTCTCTAACCAGGCCTACGCCTTCTTCCAGTTCATCTGCATGGGTCTGGGGAGCGGGGCGGTGGTGATGTCCAGCCAGTTCTGGGGCCGGAAGGAGACGGGAGCCATGCGCACCACGGCGGCCATGGCCCTCCGGGTCACGGCGGCCATCTGTCTGGCATTCACCCTTTTGGGCATGGTCTGGCCGGAGCTGGTGCTGCTCTCCTTCACCTATGATGAAACTGTGATCGCCGCAGGCGGGTCCTATATGCGCCTCATCGGCTGCACCTTCCTCCTCTCCGGCCTCAGCTCCACCGCCACCTATCTCATGCGCAGCGTGGGAAAGGTCCGTGTCCCCCTGATCGGCTCCGCGGTGGCCTTCGTGCTGAATCTCTTTTTCAACTGGGTCTTCATTTTCGGCAAGCTGGGAGCGCCCCGGCTGGAGCTTTTGGGGGCCGCGGTGGGTACGGTCATCGCCCGGGTCTTTGAATTCCTCTTCGTCTTCGGTTACTTCGCGGTGAAGGAACCCAGCTTCGGCTTCCGGCCGAAGCACTTCCTTCTGCCGGGAGGAGCTCTGCGGCGGCAGTATGTGAAGTTCAGCCTCCCGGTGCTGTTCAGCGATACCCTGCTGGGCCTGAGCCTCACCCTGGTGAGCGTGATCTACGGCCACATCTCGGCGGAGATCAGCGCCGCCAGCTCCATCTCCGGGAGCCTGGTGCGGCTCATCACGGTGCTGAACTCCGGCGTGTCCGGGGCCTCCGCCATCGTCATCGGCAATACCATCGGAGAAGGGGACCTTACCTTGGCGAAAAAGCAGGGCAACAACTACATCCTCCTCTCCTTTCTCTTCGGCCTCATAGTCATCCCCGTCCTCATGGCCATCACCGGGCCCTATCTGCGCTTTTATACTATCCAGGCCGAGACGGAGGCCATCGCCAGGACCATGCTGAAGATCACCTACATCACCCTCCCCATTCAGATGGTGGCCTTCGTCATCTCCAAGGGCATCCTCCGGGGCGGCGGGGACACCCGCTTCCTCCTGCTGGCGGATTCCAGCTGCGTCTGGTTCATTTCCCTCCCCCTGGGCGCCCTGGCGGGCTTCGTCTGGCACATGAGCCCCGGCTGGGTCTACTTCTTCCTCACGGTGGAATTTCCCCTGAAGGGCATCGTCTGCTTTATCCGCTACTGCAGCGGAAAGTGGATCAAGGAGATCCGGGCGAAATAAAAAAACGCTGTTTCGGTAGTTGTTTCTGCGGGAAAAGCGTGATACAATGAATCACATAATTGAACAATACATACTTGATCGGGAGGAAACAATATGACCATCAACAAAGAACTAAATGGCGACGCGCTCACCGTCTGCCTGGAAGGAAGACTGGACACCGTCACCGCACCGGAGCTGGAGGCATCGCTGAAGGAATCCATGGAGGGCGCCAAGACCCTGACCCTGGACCTGGAAAAGCTGGAGTACATGTCCTCCGCCGGTCTGCGGGTACTCCTGAGCGCACAGAAGCAGATGTCCAAAAAGGGCGGGATGACGGTCACGAACGTGAACGAGACCATCATGGAGATCTTCGAGGTCACCGGCTTCTCGGACATCCTCAATATTGAATAAGGGGAGGACGGCAGTGAAGACAAAAGAGATCAGCGTATCCAGCTTTGGCTCCGGCATGAAGGAAGCCCTGGACACCACCGAGGCCCTGGGCCGGGAGGCCGGGCTGAACGAGAAGGAAAGGCTGCGCCTTCGCCTCCTGTCCGAGGAGCTCTTCGGCATGGTGAAGGCCATCACCGGAGAGGCGGAAGCCCTCTACTGGGCCGAGCGGGAGGATAAGAAGTTCTCTCTCCATCTGAAGGTAGACACGGAGATGAACAAGGCCATGCGCCGCCAGCTCCTCAGCGTCTCTTCCAGCGGCGAGAATGCCGCCGCCAAGGGCTTTATGGGCAAGCTTCTGGACGTGATCTCCACGGCACTCAGTCCCAAGGACGAGGAGACCGCCGCGCTTCTGAGCGTGGGCATGATGAACCTGGGCGTCACCGGCAGCAGCGCCGCCTGCGTCTGGTCCATGCAGCAGTACAAGACCCAGATGGAGGCCGTCCTGGATCTTCCCGAGGCCAGGGAGGCCTGGGACGAGCTGGAGAAGTCCATCGTGGCGAAGCTCGCCGACGAGGTCAGCGTTTTCATTCGCGGCGGCGGCGTGGAGCTGGTCATCGACAAGGCGTTCTGAGTCGGCCCGGCAAAGGATCACAGCAGGCGTATTTCGGCAGAGGATACGCCTGCTTTTATTCTGTGAAGCGGCAGAGGGCCTCCTTCCCGTGAGATCTCTGACAAGGGGCATATCCATGGAAAAGAAAAGTAAATCAATTCTGATCGTACTCATCATCGCTGCGGCGATGATCCTGGTGCTGCTGCTGGACATCTGGCAGGTATTCCGGCTGACCTCCAATCTGACGCGCAGCTCCGGGCAGTACCATCTGGAGAGCATCAGCGGGGAGCTGGAGTCCACCTTCGGCGACGCGGAGCAGCTGGCCATGCAGCTCGGCATCGCCGCCGGTCCCTGCCTGGGAGACCGGGGCGCGATGGGGGGATTCATCTACGCCAAAAAGCCGGAGGTTCTGGCCAGGAACAACGGCTGCTTCAACGTCTACATCGCCGGGACCGGCTGGTCGATCATCCCCGACTTTGAAAAGCCGGCGGACTACGTTGCCACGGAACGGGACTGGTACAAGGGCGCAAAGCGGGCCAAGGGGAGGCCGTATGTGACGGCACCCTACGTGGACGCCATGACCGGGAACATCTGCTACAGCGTCGCCGTGCTGCTGGGGGACAACGACACGGTCCTGGCCCTGGATTATACGATCGACAACATCCAGTCCCACATCTCACAGATGTACGAAAACGGCTCCCAATACGCCCTGATCGTGACCGGGGACGGCATCATCGCCGGATGCTCGGAGGAGGAGCTGATCGGCTGCCATCTCTCGGAGGTCCTGCCGGAGTATTCCAGCGTATTCTCCCTGGTGCGGTCCCGGCAGAGCTTTGTGACCGCCCGGATCAAGGCGGACATTCTCTATGAGAACCTCTTTGCCACCGCCTCCGGCTTCGGCTGGTATCTGATCGTCAGCGAGAGCGACTGGAACCTGTACCGTTCCTCCTACCTGCAGCTCATCGGCTCTGCCGTCGTCGCGCTGCTCCTCCTGGGGATCATCATCACGGTCTACCTGGTCTCTGTCCGGCGGCAGCGCGCGGCGATGCGGCAGGTGCGGGCGCGGGATCAGCTGATCTCCCGCCTCTCCGATCAGCTGACGGGGCCGCTCACCGCCCTCCTGGACGACAGCATGGCCGGACGCAGGGAAAAAACCGGCGTGGAAACGGAGAGTCTGCTCCGGCTCCGGGCGTCCGGCCGCCAGATCCTGGAAACCCTGCGGAACGCCGACACCGGGGCGGCGGCCGTTCCCCGGAAGGAGCGGAAAGAACGCAGCGACAAGCAGGATCTGCGGATGAATGCCCGGTTCCGCACCAGGATCCTGCTGCTGATGATCCTGGTCGTGCTCATCAGCTTCGCATCCAACCTCTGGCTCTCCCTGCGCTGGGGCAGCGAAAAGCTACGGGGCGAGGTCAGCAGCTATGACTACACCCTCTCGGAATGGGTCAGCCAGCAGAAGAGCATTCTGGACATGTTCTGCAGCGTGGTCTCCACCAATCCGGAGCTGCTGGATGACTATGACGAAATGGTCGCCTATCTGGACCGCATCACCGGACAGTATCCGGAGATCTCCGTGACCTATATGACGAACCCGGAGCGGGAGCCCTCCGTATACATGAACAACGGATGGCTGCCGCCGGAGGGCTGGCACGTGGAGGAGCGGCAATGGTACATTGATACGCTGGCCTCCGCGGAGGGCTGGACCATCTCCGCGCCTTACCTGGACGAGCAGACCGGGCTCTACTGCGTTACCTTTGCCGAGCGGGTCTACGACAGCGAGAGCGGCGCGTTCCTGGGCAACTTCGGCATCGATTTCTTCATGGATAAGCTCATCGCCATTCTGGGCGGCAGCTACTCCGACAACGGCTACGCGTTTCTAGCGGATCCCGAGGGCATCATCGTCAACCACCCCTACGGCAGTTACCAGATGTCCGAATCCAACGGAGTAAACATTTCGGAGGTCGTCTACGGCCAGGTCAAGCCGGACGGCGTCAGCCACATCACCATCCGGGACTATGACGGCTCACTCAGACTCATCACCGCAAAGCGCAACGCCCGATCCGGGTTTACGGTGTTTGAAGCGGTGAGCTTTGCCAGCATCTACGCGCCCACGCTCCTGTCTGAGCTTCTGGTCCTCATTGTGCTGCTGATCTGCGCGGTCATGGTCTACCGGCTGCTCACCGCACTGATGCGCTGGCAGGATCAGATGAACGCGCGGATGCAGGAGGCGGCGGACGCCGCCATCGCCGCCGGAGAGGCAAAGAGCCGCTTTCTGGCGCAGATGTCCCACGAGATCCGGACCCCGATCAACGCAGTCCTGGGCATGAACGAGATGATCCTCCGGACGGCAAAGGACGAGACCACGCTGGACTATGCCTCCAATATCCAGACTGCCGGAAGGACCCTGCTGTCCCTGATCAACAGCATCCTGGACTTCTCCAAGATCGAGGAAGGGAAAATGGAGATCGTTCCGGTGGAATACGATACCGCCTCGGTCATCAACAACCTGGTCGCCTCCATCTCGGAGCGGGCCAGGGGCAAGGGGCTGGAGCTGATCGTGGAGGCGGATCCCCTGCTTCCGGCCAGACTCTACGGAGACGACGTGCGCCTCTCCCAGGTCATTATGAATCTGCTGACCAACGCCGTCAAATACACGGAGCGGGGCCACGTCCGCTTCTCCATTCGGGGAGGAGAGCGCCAGGACGGCCTGATCTCCCTGTACGTCGCGGTGGAGGATACGGGGATCGGGATCCGGGAGGAGGATCTTCCCCGGCTTTACGAGTCCTTTGAACGTCTGGATGAGGTACGGAATCACAACATCGAGGGGACCGGTCTGGGAATGACCATCGTTACCAGGCTGCTGCAGATGATGGGCAGCCGGCTGGAGGTACAGAGCGTTTACGGGCAGGGCTCCACCTTCTCCTTTGCCGTGCGCCAGAGGATCACGGACGAGACTCCCATCGGCGATTATTCCCAGCGGCTGGCCGTCAGCCGTGCCTCGGGCGGCAAGGAGACGCTCCTGGTCCGAGACGCACGGATCCTGGTGGTGGACGACAACGAGATGAATCTGAAGGTCGCCAAAAACCTGCTGGCGCTGTTCGGCGCCGAGCCGGATCTGGCCTCCTCCGGCTATGAGGCGATAGAGCGCATCCATTCCACACACTACCACATCGTTTTTCTGGACCACATGATGCCGAAAATGGACGGGATCGAAACGCTGAATACCCTCCGATCGGAAAACCTTCTGCCGGAGGACACCGTCGTGATCGCGCTGACCGCCAACGCCGTAAACGGGGCAAAGGAGACCTACCTGGCGGCGGGCTTCGACGACTATCTCTCCAAGCCCATTGAGGTGGGCAAGCTGGAGGAGCTGCTCATTCGCTATCTCCCGGAGGAGCTGAAGGAGATACGGGACGCGAAGGAAGAAGATGAGAAAGAAGCCGTGGCCGGCGAAGGAGATGGCGTCCTCACCGCATTGAAGGACGCCGGCTACGATACGGAGGCGGCTCTGCGCTACGCTGCGGGTGATCCGGGTTTTTACCTGGAGCTTCTGACCGGCTTTGTGAAAAATGCCGGACCGGGGGCGGAGCTCATCCGCCGGGATTTTCAGCAGCGAGACTACGGGGACTTCCAGGTCCGGGTCCACGCGCTGAAAAGCACGGCCCGTCAGATCGGCGCAAACGGTCTGTCTGCCCTGGCTCTGGAGCAGGAGACGGCCGCGAAGGAGCGGGATACCGCCGCGATCGAAGCCGGTGCCGAAACGCTGCTGTACCGGTATGAGCAGACGGCCTACGAGCTGCGGCGGCTGCTGGGGATCCCGGAGGAGACCGCCGACGCTGTCCCGGATGCCGAAGCCGCTGCGACGGAGATGAGCCCCGAAGAGCTGCTGGAGCGGCTCACGGACGCCAGGGCCCGCCTGGAAGACTTTGAAGCGGAAAGCGCCCGGGAACTGCTGGCACCCCTGGCGGAAGCCTCCTGCGGCGGGCTGGACCTGAGGGGCCCGGTGGGAGAGATCCTGCAGGCTCTGGACGACTTCGACACCTTTACGGCGTCGGAGCGCCTGGAGGAATTGCTCCGGCGGTTATCGGAGGAAGGAGCGCAGAGGAATGAATGAATGGATCCTGGTCGTCGACGACGATGCCAACAATCTGAAAACTGCCAGCCACATCCTGCTCAAAAGTGAAATGCGGGCCAGCGGCGTCCGTTCCGGAGAGGAAGCGCTGCGGTTTTTGAACGGAGGGGAGCGAAGGCCGGACCTGATCCTTCTGGACATCCATATGCCGGGAATGGACGGCTTTGAGACCCTGGCTAAAATCCGGGAAACCCCGGCGACAGCAGCAATTCCGGTGGTCTTTCTGACCGCAGACGAGGACAGCGGCTCGGAGACACGGGGGCTGCAGGCCGGGGCGATGGATTTCATCAAAAAGCCCTTTGTCCCGGAGGTGCTGATGACCCGCGTCCGCCATATCATCGAGCTGACCAGGCTGCAGAGCGATCTGGAGAGCCAGGTCCGGGAAAAGACCGCGGCGGTGCTGGCGCAGCAGGAGAAGCTCAATCGCCTCAGCATCCAGATCGTAATGACCCTGGCCGGCGCCGTGGATGCGAAGGACGAGTATACCAATGGGCACTCCCGGCGGGTCGCGGAATATGCGCGGGAGATCGCCCGGCGCTTCGGCTATGACGAGGAGCGGGCGCAGAACATCTATCTGATCGGACTGCTGCACGATATCGGGAAGATCGGCATTCCGGACGCCATCATCAACAAGCCCGGACAGCTCTCCGAGGAGGAATACGCGCTGACCAAGCAGCACCCGGAGATGGGCTGCCGGATCCTGGAGAACATCCCGGAATTCCCGGAGCTGGCCATCGGCGCCCACTGGCATCACGAGCATTACGACGGGACCGGGTACCCGGATCGGATCTCCGGGACGAACATCCCGGAGGAAGCCAGGATCATCGCCGTGGCCGATTCCTATGACGCCATGACCTCCCGGCGCAGCTACCGGGACGTGCTCCCCCAGGAGGTGGTCCGCTCGGAGATCGAGAAGGGCGCGGGAACCCAGTTTGACCCGGCCTTCGCAAAGATCATGCTGGAGATGATCCGGGAAGACAGGGATTACAGCATGCGTCAGAAATGATTCGGTTCCCTCTGCGGGGGCGCATCGAATGATGCGCCCCCGCTTTTTCCGAATTTTTCCATTCAGATCCGACATATATTGTTTACAATGAAATTAGCACTCTGCTATTGACATTGCTAATCCGGCTGCTATAATAGGAGCCGAACAAAGGAACAGAGATCGAATGAATGACCTCCTTCCCCTTGCTCAGGCAACGGAACAAAATGAACATTTCAAAGGAGGAATGACTTATGTTGCCGAGTATTCTTGGAGAGAATTTGTTTGATGACTGGTTCGGTTTCCCCGCTCTGCGGGAGCTGCGGGATCTGGACCGCAAGCTCTACGGCCACAGCGCCGCCCGCGAGATGAAGACCGACGTGCATGAGCACGAGGACCACTTTGAGGTGGACATCGATCTGCCGGGCTTCAAGAAGGAAGAGCTGACCCTGAACCTGGAAAACGGTTACCTCACCGTAGGCGCCGCCAAGGGCCTGGAGGAGGAGAAGACCACCAAGAAGGGCAAGGTCATCCGGCAGGAGCGCTGGGCCGGGTCCATGCAGCGGACCTTCTATGTGGGGGACGCTCTCACGGAGGAGGACATCGGCGCCAAGTTTGAAAACGGCGTCCTGAGCCTCACGATCCCCAAGAAGGAAGCAAAGCCGCTCCCGGAAAAGAAAACCATCATGATCGAAGGATAAGTTCTCATAAACCCGTCATCCCCGCCGCGAAGGTTCGCGGCGGGGATGATCCGTTTTCGCTTTATTCCTGTGCGCCGAAGGCCCTTCCCAGGAGGTAGCCGTAGGTGAGGCCGGTGCCGGTGCTGTTCCCCGGCAGGAGCATGGGGTAGTCCACCCCGTAGCGCCCGGCCATGGTGTTCCCCAGGACATAGAGCCCCGGCACCGGTTCATTGTTCTCGTCCAGGGCCCGGAATCTTTCGTCCACCTTCACCCCGCCCACCACGGTGAGGAGAGCGGCCCCGATCTTCCGGGCGAAATAGGGGGGCCTGTCCAGGGGGATCAGCAGCTCCTTCCGCTTGCCGAACTCGTCGTCATGGCCCTTCCGGCAGAATTCGTTGTAGCGGGTGAAGGTCTCCTCAAAGCTGCCCGGGTCCACGCCCATCTTTTCCGCCAAGGCCCGGGGCGTGTCTGCCTGGACGCTGGAGCCCGCCTTCAGGCTGGCCTCGATCTTTTTCTCCACGTCCATCTCGTCGAAGGGCCTGCCCCCCACGTAGTCGAAGCTCTCCCCCCAGTAGAGGCCGCCGCCGTAGGGAAGGGTCTGAGGAACCTTCTCCGCCCAGGCGGAATCAAAGACCGTCCAGACCCACTTGTACCCGGTCTTCACGATGCCCAGGCTGCGGCCCTGGAGATAGTTGTCCTCGTTCATGAAGCGCTTGCCCCTGGGGGTGACGAAGAGGAAGCAATAGTTGGAGTGGCGGATGGCCTGGGGGTGCATCATGGTGGGGAAGGGGGCGTCCTCCAGGGCGGCCCCGGCCCAGAGAGCGGCCCGGTGGCCCTCCCCCAGGTCCACGCCCTTGGGGAAGTTGGCCTTCACCGCCACCCGGTTGGCGATGGGGCAGAGGTCCTCGCACATCTCGTCGCTGCCGCCGATGCCCCCGGTGGCCAGCAGGACGCCCTTCTCTGCGTACACGGCGATGAGGGACCCGTCCTTCCGCCGGGCTGCGGCCCCCACCACCCGGTCTCCCTCCTTCAAAAGCTGGAGCATGGTGGTCTCGTAGAGGAACCTTGTCCCCAGCTTCAGGGATTCCCGGTACATGGGCTCCATGATCTCATTGATGCCGCCGAGCTTCCCGGACCGGGCCACCGGCCCGTCGTAGAAGACGTGGGCTCCGTAGAGCTCCTTATAGGTCTCGCCCAGGTAGGCCGCGCCCTGGAGGTTCACCCTGACCCCGCCGTACTCCGGTTTTTCCGCCAGGTCCAGGGCCCAGTCCATGGCCTCCTCGCTGTGGTCCACGAAGAGGCGCACCAGCCGCTCGTCGCAGCGGTTCGCACAGCGCTTGATCCACTCCCGGGCCACCTCGTCCGGGTCGTTCACGATGCCCAGGGAGCGCATGAAACGGGAGTTCACCGCCCCCACGTTATGGGCAAAGCCGTGGTAGGTGGGGAGCTTTTCGATCACGGTCACCTGACAGCCGCTCTCGGCGGCGCTGTAGGCGCAGGAGAGCCCCGCGATCCCCGCCCCGACGACCAGGACCTGGGTGTGCAGGGTTTCGGCGTAGTCCGCCGGGTCGATGGGCGCGGGCGGGGTGGCCCAGGCGCCCCATTTGGGGTTGATATTGCTCATGCTATACCTCCTGTTCTATAGGTCCAGGGCCGCGTGATGGCCCCGGAACACAGCGTCCCGGATGAGGCCGGGGCGGTCACAGTCTCCGATGATCTCCACGATGGGAGCGGTCCCCCGGAGGGCATCCCGCTCAGAGGCCAGAGGCCGCAGCCCGGCGGCGCAGATCACCGTGTCCGCCTCCAGCAGTTCCTCCGTTCCCTCCGGCGACCGGCAGAGAAGCCCTTCCTCCGTGACGGCCAGGGCGGTATACCCGGCGCGGAGCTTCACGGACGCCTCCAGCCGCCGGAGAAGCTCGGGCCGGTGCCGGGGATTGGCGTCCTTGGCCAGGGCGGAGCGCTGGACGACGGTCACCTCCCGCCCCTCTCCCGCCAGGAACAGGGCGCTCTCGCAGCCCGTCAGGCCGCCCCCCAGGACGACCACCCGCGGTCCGATCTCTGCGAGACGCCGGGATATCTCCGTGCCGGGGATGACGTTTTCCCTGTGAATGCCGGGGATCGGGGGGAAGAGGGGCTCCGCCCCGATGGCCGCCAGCAGCGCCTCCGGCGCTTCCTCCGCCACGAAGGCCGGGGTGACGGCCGTGTTCAGCCTGATCTCCACCCCCTCCCGCGCCAGCAGGCGGGACATGACCTCCACATAGCGTTCCAAAGGCTTCTTGAAGGGGATCCCCTCCTCGCTGAGGAGCATGCCTCCCAGCCTGGGCCCCTTTTCGCAGAGGAGCACCCGGTGCCCCCGCCGGGCGGCGGTGAGGGCCGCCTGCATCCCGCCGGGGCCGCCCCCGGCCACCAGGACGCGGCGGCGCTGCCTGGCAGGCGGGGTGCTCCGGGCCTCCGCTTCCCGGCCGATCTCCGGGTTCAGGGCGCAGATGCGGGTCTGGGTCAGCATCCGCTCCGCGTGGCACATAAAGCAGCGCATGCAGGGAATGATCTCCTCCGTCCGGTTCTGCTCCACCTTTTTGGGGAGCTCCGGGTCCGCCAGCAGGGCCCGGGCCATGCAGACGAGATCCGCCTTTCCGGTGCTTAGGATCTCCTCCATAAGCTCCGGGTCCCCCAGGGCCCCCACCGTGGCCACGGGGATATGGACGTGCTTTTTGATCTCGGCGGCGTACTTCACGTTGCAGCCCGCCTTCGAGAACATGGGCGGATGGGTGACGCCGAAGTCCGCGTCGTTCCCGGCGGAGACATGGAGGATCTGCACCTTGTCCTGAATGAGCTTGGCAAACTCCACGGCGCTCTCCAGGGTCATGCCACCCTCTCCCAGCTCCATGGCGGAGAAGCGCAGCTCGATGGGGAAGTCCCGCCCCACCGCCTCCCGGATGGCGTCCAGGACCTCCAGGGTCAGCCGGGCGCGGTTGGGGAGACTTCCGCCGTATTCGTCCGTCCGGGTGTTGGTGCGGGGGGAGAGGAACTGGTGCAGGAGCCAGCCGTGGCCCGCGTGGAGCATGAGCATGTCGAAGCCCGCCCGCTTTACGAGGGCAGCGCCGCATTGGAAGAGGGTCACCGCCTCCCGGATCATGGCCTTCGTCATGCCCCGCACCACCGTACCGTTGGGCATGAGAGCGTCCACGGGACCGTAGCGGACGTTCCCGTCCCCCGCCGCTCCCGCCGGAGCGTCGAAGGCGGAGAGCATCCCCGCGTGATTCAGCTCGATGGAGGCGGCGGCCCCGTGGCGGCGGATGGCCCGGGCGGCGTTGGTGAGCCCCGCCAGGACGCCGGGATTCTGCAGATTGATGAGCCGCCCGTGGCCCTTGCCGTGGGCGTAGTCCACGCAGCCTTCGCTGACGGTGACGATGGCCGCGCCTCCCCTGGCCCGGTTTTCATAAAAGGCGATGGCCCCCTCGGTGAGACAGCCGTCCTCCGTCAGGTCGGGAAAGCCCATGGGCGCGGAGCACATGCGGCTGCGGAGGGTGAGCTTTCCCAGGGTCAGGGGAGCGCAGAGATGAGGGTAGTTCTGCAGGTAGGCGTTTGGCATAACTCAGCCGCCTTTCTTTCTGATCAGTTAAGGCTTTGTTTTTCAATCGCTCCCCCAGGAGCACAAGAGGGGGCAGAGGGGGCGTTCCGTTTTAGCTGGGCTTTCAGTTCGCTGAAGCTGTCCAATGCGCTTTGGAGGTTTTCAATGATCTCATCTGCCAGCACGTCTGGCGCGGGCAGATGATCCAAGTCGGCAAGAGACTTATCCTTGATCCAGAAAATGTCCAGGCTGGTTTTGTCCCGTTCCAAAATCTCCTCAACGCTGTATCTCCGCCAGCGCCCGTCCGGGTTTTCCTCAGACCACGTTTCATGTCGCTCATACCGGTTTTCCGGATGATAGCAGGCGATAAAGTCTTCCAGGTCCATATCTGTCATGGGGTGCTGTTTCAACGTGAAATGCATATTGGTGCGGAGGTCATAAAACCAAACCGCCTTTGTTTGTGTTTCCGCGCTGGCGGGGCGCTTGTCAAAAAAGATCACGTTTGCCTTGACGCCGGGCTTGTAAAAGATGCCGGTAGGCAGACGGAGGATCGTATGAAGATCGGTGGTCTGCAGGAGCTTTTTGCGGATGATCTCCCCTGCGCCGCCCTCAAACAGCACATTGTCCGGCACCACCACGGCGGCTTTGCCCGTTGCCTTCAGGATCGTATTGATGTGCTGGACGAAGTTGAGCTGCTTATTGGAACTGGTGGTCCAAAAGTCCTGACGGTTATAGACCAAATCTTCCTCCTCCTGCTCGCCCTCCTCATTGGTGAAGGTGAGGGAGGATTTCTTGCCGAAGGGCGGATTGGTCATCACATAGTCCACACGATAACCGGGATCGGTCAGCAGGGAATCGCCTCGCCGCACAGGGACATTGCCATAGATGTCGCCGATGTTATGGAGATAGAGGTTCATGAGGCAGAGCTTAAAGGTGGTGGGCACCAGCTCATTTCCAAAGAAGGTCTCGTTTTTCAGGTATTCCTTCTGTTCCCGGTCCAGCGGCCAGTTCTCTGCTATAAAGGACTGGGCGGCGAGAAAGAAGCCGCCGCTGCCGCAGCAGGGGTCCGCAATGGTTTTCATTGGCTCCGGGCGTAGACAGGCCACCATGGCGCGGATCAGCGGACGGGGCGTGAAATACTGTCCCGCGCCGGATTTCACGTCTTCCGCATTTTTCTGTAACAGCTCCTCATAGATTACTCCTTTCACGTCCGAGGACATGGAGACCCACTTCTCCTTGTCGATCATCTGCACGATGCGATAGAGGATCGCGGCGTTGGAGACCTTGTTGATCGCACCCTGGAAGATTTGGCTCAGGATGCCGCCTTGTCCGCCCAGCGTTTCCAGCGTCTTTTTATACTGTTCCTCCAGCGCCGCGCCGGTGAGGGAGTTCATATCTGTCCAGCCGAATCCCTCCGGAATGTCCGTTTTCTTTTTATATGGCGGCTTGGCGTATTCATCGGCCATTTTCAGGAAAATCAGGTATGTAAGCTGCTCCAAATAGTCCCCATAGGATACACCGTCGTCCCGTAATGGGCCGCACATGCCCCAGACTTTGGAGATAATGGATGATGTTTGTTCAGGCATTGTGATTCTCCCCTGATATAAGAACCGGTGACGAGGTTACCAGACCTCCAAATTGGAGAGTCGTGTCCCCTTTGCTTTTAAAACTGATGCTGAGTTGTTGTGAGTATTCATTTTCAAGTAAGTCCCGATACCTCAGTATAAAAGCAGCAGATTGATCATCCATGGTCTGCGTATAACGGAATTCGATTTTTAAGCTCCCACTTTCTCCGGACGATAGTGCCTGTATGGGGAAAGCACCTCGATCGTATTTTTGAGCATGATTGTCCCATTCATAGATATAAGAAATATCTTTCGCAGCCCCATTTCCGATGTTTTTCATTCGTAACACTATGGGGAAAACGCTTGAAATACTGCCGCCTGAATTTAGCGATAACATGAGTTTTTGATCTGCGAGACCGGCAGTTTCTACTTTATCAAATTGAATATATGGCATGATTTCCATCCGCTTTTTGTCTTCATATTGTCGTCTGGATTCGGCTAGTTGTTCTCTTGTGGCTTTTGCAGATTTAATATTCGCAGCTGATATCAGTATAGTTGCAATGACATAAACCGCAGTAATACCGACCATTATCCAATCAGTGGTTGATGGCATAGCTACAGCCTCCCTTCAAATGCGTCTTTCAGAATGCTCTGCCGCATGGCCTCTGCCTGTTGTAAGGTAGCGTCCACGGCTTGTTCAATGCTTTCGCAGACGGACATACGAGACTCTATTTCAGAAATCACAATCCGCTGCTCCTCAATACTGCAATACGGAACAATAAGATTCTCCAAGGTATCCAGATTGATGTTCTTTTGCGCAGTTGCAGGAGCAAAAGCCCACAAGCGGATTTTTTGTGATTCAACAAAATATCGGATATATTCTGCAAGTACACTATCGTTTGGCGTAAAACCCACAACACTATCTGGGAAGCATGCATCGATCCCCAAAAAAGCCGTCTCTGCAATATTCGCAGCTATCGTTATACAAAGAGTTCCCTTTGGCCAAAGTTTGCTCTGTGAAAGGCCAAACTCGCCATATTGCTTGGTATAAGTAGTAACACGATTCGTCGAAGCCTTAACATCTCCTGTTTGAATGAAAGGATACTTCCCATCAACGAACAGTTTGGGATCATTTCTTGGCCTATGCTTTGATTTACCACGTCCCAAATCCCCCAGGTATTTCAGCGCAATATAACGCCATTCTTCTGGTATCACGGGAAGTGTTTTCGTTTCTTCACCCGATGCCCATGAAAGCGATAGACTCATAGGAATAGGAATATGAATAGTCAACCGCCCCTCAAATGCCTCTTTCAACACAGCCTGCCGATATACCGCGAGCTGGGCTTTTGTCTTTTTCAGTGTTTCCACTCCGGCGTCGAGCTGGGAGAACAATTCTTCGATCCGGGAAACGATGCGCTCCTGCTCTGGAAGCGGCGGGACAGGCATTTCGATTTTGAGCAGATCTCTCTTTGCCAAACTCGGCCTGCCAGTTGATTTATCCAACGGCATGAAATTGAAATGAACACAGAAATAGTATAGGTATCTGGGGTTAAGCCCTTCTTCAGGGACAACACCAAACGCTGTGTCAATATTCCAAAACGGCTCTGTTACGAAGATAGGTCGATTGATCGTCCCTTTTCGTCCAACAATCGTTGTCCCCGCTTCACAGAGGTAATCATCCGCACGGCCCATCATGCCACCACTACCATAAACGGGATATTTGCCGTTCGGATTTTCGACAGCTTTCTGGTTTTTGCCGCTGACGATATGCAATACGTCTTTCCATTGCTTTGTTTCCATCAGTTACCTCTTGCGTTCCAGGCAAACAACGCAGTTTAATTCATCATAGAGTGGAATAAGCTTTTTATCTCGGCCCCAACATACTGCGCAATATCGAATGCAGGCAGGGTCAGACTTTAGTGTAATATAAGGATATTCTCGGTGTAGTTTATCCCCTTGTTGCGTCTGGTGGTGGATAATATCCTGGCGCTCTTTTAGTTCCTTTCTCAGATCTGCATTCTCTGTCCTTAATTCTGCTATTTCACTCTGCAAATCTAATGCCTGCGCGCTAAGGTCTAATAGTTTCTTATAAAGGTCTATATTATCTGCCCGCTGAACGACTTTTGCAACATCCTTTATCCCTTCGTATAAACCCATTATTTACCTCCTTACGCCACCAGCTCCACATTCATTTCCAGCAGGATCGCCTCATAGCTATCTCCAAACACATCATAAAATCTGCCCAGGCCGCCTTTTCGGTCAAAGGGACTGAGATCCAGGTCCTCCGGTTCGATACTGAGGGACACGGCAATATGGTCCTTGATCAGCCGCAGCCACTCCATCTGCTCATCCGTGAAATGCACGTTACCGGCATTCCGGCGGAGTGTCCACTGCATAAAGTTATAGTTTACCCGATCCGCGAAGGGGGCGAGGTTGTCGGCATAGCCCATCTCAAATCGGATGATGGAAACCAGATTGGTAAGCTGTGCTGTCGTTCCGCGCTTAACCTTACCCGGACGCTTGATAGCATAACACTCCCACAGGCGTTCAATGGTGATATTCTGCGCCCTCAGCTTCTCATACAGGGCTTTGAGCTGTGTGATCGCCATGGGCCTGTCCTTATACCGCTGATCGAAGATGATCCGCAATGCAAGGAGCTCGTCCTTGTTTTCCTCAATGAAGTTCCGTAACGTTGTCAGCACCCGGTCTGCATTTGCCTGTTTGTCCGTATCATAGCCTGCAAAAACGACCGAGTCGATGTTGATGCTGTCGATGATCTGCTCATGGCTGCGGCGAACATTTTCGATGTAGTCCCGCAGATTGGGATCATAGAAGGGCTGAACGGCGGCTTTGACCAGCTCGGCCTTCGCAGCGTCCATGCGAACCTGTTCTGCTTCCGTCGGTTCATGATCGTCGGAGAGATCGACACCGGCTTTCGCCGCGATCACATCCTCATCGAAAGCATCCAGCAGTCGTTGGGCGAGCTGCCCAGTAGTTACGCCAACCGTGCTTGAAAAGTCCTTGTGCTCCTTCGGCGACATCTGGCTGGAAAGGCGGATCACCCGGTTTGCCAGGCTGGTCAGCGTATCCGCATCCTTCGCGCCCATGGCAACGGTCAGCATCAGTTCCTTCATGCTGACGGAGGGCTTGCGCTCCAGTGGGCGGGTGTCGGTCTTTTTGGATTTGGTGACGCCCACGGCGTCCACGATCACGAAATGATCCTTGTTCTCCGTGGCGGAGGGCGTGACCTTCTGCAGGTCATCCTTGTCCAGGGTGCGGGTGCCGCGGCCCTTCATCTGCTCGAAATAGTTGCGGCTGCGCACATCCCGCATGAAGATCAGGCATTCGATGGGCTTCACATCCGTCCCCGTGGCGATCATATCCACGGTTACGGCAATGCGGGGATAGAAGTCGTTGCGGAAAGCTCTGAGAACGGTCTCTGGAGAAATCAGATTGCCATTAGTGTCACGCTCTGAGTTATATGTTATTTTTCTGCAGAATTTGTTTCCTTCCCCGAACTCCTCCCGGACGATCTGAATGATGTCGTCCGCATGGCTGTCGGTCTTGGCGAAGATCAGCGTCTTGGGCACTTCCCGGCGGTGGGGGAACAGTTGAGTATACAGACTATCCCGGAAGGCGCGGATCACCGTGCGAATCTGGCTGGGGTTGATCACGTCCCGGTCCAGCTTGGCGGAGGTATAGACCAGGTCTTCGTCCATTTGCTTCCAGCGCCTGGCCCGGGTCAGCCGGTTGCGGTATTCGATCTGCTGCTTGAGGATGGTGGCGCCGTTTTTCGTGACGTCCGTTTCGATCAGGAAAATGTCCTCGCCTACGTTCACGCCGTCGATGATGGCCTGCTCGCGGGAATACTCGCTGACTACGTTCTGATCGAAGAAAGCGAAGGTGCGCTTGTCCGGCGTGGCGGTCAGGCCGATAATGAAGGCGTCAAAAAACTCCAGAACCTGGCTCCAAACGTTATAAATGGACCGATGACATTCGTCCACAATGATGCAATCAAAGAATTCCGGCGGATATTTGGCGTTGTAAACAACCTCTTTGACCGGCTGCGTATTGGCTCCGCTTTGTTCATAGAAGGATTCCTCCTCAGCGGATTCGTCCAGCTCCTCGCCTTTTAGGATGGAATACATACGCTGGATCGTACTGATGCAAACCTGAATATCCTCCGGAATATAGGAATTCTTCAGCCTACGCACACCGTACAGCTCCGCGAAGGATCGGCTGTCGTCGTTGGGGTGATAAGCCAGGAACTCCCGCTCCGCCTGTTCTCCCAGGGACTTGGTATCCACCAGAAACAGGATGCGTTTCATCCTTCCGTATTTCAGCAGACGGTAGGCGGCCGTGATGGCCGTGAATGTCTTGCCTGCGCCGGTCGCCATCTGCACCAGGGCTTTTGGCCGGTTGTCGGCAAAGGAGCGGTCCAGATTTTCGATCGCCGTGATCTGGCAGGTGCGGAAGCCGGTGGTGTCGAAGGACGGAAAGCGCTTCATGTTGTTGCGTATCGTGTCCGGCTGGGCAAGGAGCGCTTGCAGGGTCTCCGGTCTGAAGAAGGAGAAGACCCGGCGAGAGCGGTATTTTTCGTCCGCATAGTCAGTGAAGCGGGTCAGTTCTCCCGTGGCTTCATATGCAAAGCGGATGCGGTATTCGCTGCGGATGTACTTAAAGGTGCTTCCGGCATAGCGCCCGGATTGCTGCTCAACGGTGGTGATGTTCTCGCCCAGCGCATCCTTCTTGGCTTCGATGACGCCGACGGGCCTGCCATCGACAAAAAGGGCATAGTCCACCGGCCCGGTGCTGGTGGGGTATTCCCGCACGGCAACACCGAGCGACGCCATGGGATTAATTCTTATCATATCCTGGATGATCCACCCAGATTGCTCCAGCCTTTTATCAATTTGCTCTCTGGCAATTTGTTCCGGAGTCTTCATAAGCATCCTCCCATAAACAAGCCCGTCTCTTCCCGCTTTTACCATTGTTTTCTCTATTTTATCAGCTGGATACTCTTACCCATATTTTAGTATATCATAACAACCGTCAGAATTCAATTCAGAAAAAAGCCATGACAGGTGCCTCCGAATCATGTATAATACAAGCAATAAATGGAAATGAGACTGAAAAGGAGCGGGAACATGGCAAGAGAAACCTCCCTTCCCGGGGCGGAAAACCGGGAAAGGGTCATCATCCGTACCAGCGTCATCGGCATCCTGGCCAACGTTTTTCTGGCGGCGCTGAAATTCACCATCGGTCTGCTGGCCAACTCCGTGGCGGTGATCTCCGACGCGGTGAACAACCTGAGCGACGCCCTCTCAAGCGTCATCACCATCGTGGGAACGAAGCTGGCGGCCAAGGCCCCGGACAAAAAACACCCCATGGGCTACGGCCGCATCGAGTACCTCAGTGCCCTGATCGTCTCGGCCATCGTCCTCTACGCGGGCATCACCGCCTTTGTGGACAGCGTGAAGAAGATCATCCACCCGGAGGAGGTGAGCTACACCGTCGTCTCCGTGGTCATCATTGCCGCCGCCGTGGCGGTGAAACTGGTGCTGGGGGCCTATGTGAAAAAGAAGGGCAAGGAAGTGAATTCCGGCTCCCTCGTCGCCTCGGGGGAGGACGCCTCCCACGACGCCATCCTCTCCGCCTCCGTGCTCCTCTCGGCCCTCATTCATCTGCTCTTCCACATCAATCTGGAGGCCTGGGTGGGCGCGCTGATCTCCGTCTTCATCGTGAAGGCCGGGCTGGAGATGATCCGGGAGGCGGTGGACGAAATGCTGGGGGTCCGGGTCAGCAGCGAGCTTTCCGGGAAGATCAAAGAGATCGTGAACGGCGTTCCCGGCGTCCTGGGCTCTTATGACCTGCTGCTGAACAACTATGGGCCGGACCGGTTCATCGCCTCCATCCATGTGGAGGTGGATGAAACCATGTCCGTCCGGGAGATGGACGGGCTCACCAGGCTTTTGCAGAAGGAGGTCTACGCCGCCACCGGGGTCATCCTCGCCACCGTGGGGGTCTACTCCGTGAACACCGGGAACACAGAGGCCGCCCGGATCCGGGAGGAGGTGCGCAGCCTGGTCCAGGCCCATAAGGAGGTCCTGCAGTTCCACGGCTTCTACGTGGACACGGAGGCCAAGCGCATGACCTTCGACGTGATCCTGGACTTCGCCGCCGAGGACCGGCACGCCCTCTTTGAGACGATCCGGGAGGAGGTCCGCGCCGCCTGGCCGGAGTACGAAGTCCACGTCACCCTGGACGTGGACGCCAGCGACTGAGGAAAGGGTATGGAATGCCGCACCAAGCGCTTTCATGAGCTCACCGTGGACGAGCTCTACGACCTGTTGAAGCTGCGGACGGACGTGTTCGTGGTGGAGCAGAAATGCCCCTACCCGGAGCTGGACGGGCTGGACCGGGAGGCGATCCACGTCTGGCTCTCCGATGAAGGGAGAATTGTTGCCTGCCTCCGGGTCATGGATCGGGGGGCGGAGAGCGAATATGTCTCTATCGGGCGGGTGGTGGCCGCCCGGCGGCGGCAGGGCCTGGGGACGAGGGTGCTCCGGGAGGGGATCCGGGCCGCCCGGGAATACTTCGGCGCGGAGCACATTTATCTGGAGGCTCAGACCTATGCCCAGGGTCTCTATGAAAAGCAGGGCTTCCGGGCTGTTTCCGGGGAATTTCTGCTGGACGGCATCCCCCACGTGAAGATGCTGCTTTGAAATGCCCCGATATGGGCACAATCCCATAGGATGGCTTTTCCTTCCGGGTAAAAATGTCCATTTCGCGCAGTTGACGAATGGGACTAAATTCGCTATGATATACTTATATACACAAGCGCGATCTGATGGAACGGGATCTGGGGAAAACTGCAAAGCGAAAGGGTGAACCTATGTACCGTATCATGAAGAAGGCCGAGCTTCGGCCGACGCTGATGCTCCTGGAGATCGAAGCTCCCCGGGTGGCCAGAAAGGCAAGACCGGGACAGTTCATCATCCTGCGGGTGGACAAGGGCGGGGAGCGCATCCCCATCACCATCCACGACGTGAACCATGTGACCGGAGGCGTGTCGATTATCGTGCAGGTGGTCGGGTCTACCACCTACAAGCTGAATCGCCTGAGGGAAGGCGACTTCATTCAGGATTTTGTGGGGCCCCTGGGCCGCGCCACAGACATCACCCAGGAGAAGGTCTGCGTCATCGGCGGCGGCGTGGGCTGCGCCATCGCCTACCCGGTGCTGAAGGCCTTCCGGGCCGCCTGGTCGGAGGTCCACGCCATCATCGGCTTCCGCAGCGCGGATCTGGTGATCCTGGAGGACGAGTTCCGGGCCTCCAGCGAGCTGCTGCGGGTCTGCACCGATGACGGCAGCTACGGCGAAAAGGGCTTCGTCACCGACGCCCTGGTGGATCTCATCGAGGCCGGCAACCACTACGACGAGGTCTTCGCCGTGGGCCCGGTGGGGATGCAGAGAGGCGTCAGCAGGGCCACCGAGCCTTACGGCATCAAGACCACCGTCTCCATGGCCCCCCTGATGATCGACGGCACCGGCATGTGCGGGTGCTGCCGGGTCAGCATCGGCGGCGAGATGAAATATGCCTGCGTGGACGGGCCGGATTTCGACGCCCACAAGGTGGACTGGGACCTGGCGGTCCAGCGCAGCCGCAGCTTCTATGAGTTCGAGCGGCACAAATACGAGGAGACCTGCAACCTGTTCAAGAAGGAGGTGCAGTGAGATGGCCAATATGTCCATGCAGAAGAATCCCATGCCCTCCCAGGACCCGGAGGTCCGCCGTCAGAATTTCGACGAGGTCGCCCTGGGCTACACCGAGGAGCAGGCCCTGGATGAGGCGGCTCGCTGCCTCCAGTGCAAGACGAAGCCCTGCATGAAGGGCTGCCCCGTCCTGGTGGATATCCCCGGCTTTATCAAGAAGATCGAGGACAAGGACTATGAGGGGGCCTATCAGGTCATCTCCCAGACCAGCGCCCTCCCCGCCGTCTGCGGGCGGGTCTGCCCCCAGGAGAGCCAGTGCGAGAAGTACTGCACCCGGGGCGTCAAGGGCGAGCCGGTGGGCATCGGCCGGCTGGAGCGCTTCGCTGCCGACTGGCACAACGACCGCTCCTCCGCCAGGCCGGAAAAGCCCAAGTCCAACGGGCGCCGGGTCGCCATCGTGGGCTCCGGTCCCAGCGGCCTCACCTGCGCCGGAGACCTGGTCCGGCTGGGCTATGAGGTCACGGTCTTCGAGGCCCTGCACCAGGCCGGGGGCGTGCTGGTCTACGGCATCCCCGAATTCCGGCTTCCCAAGCGCATCGTGCAGAAGGAAGTGGAAGGGCTGAAGCTCCAGGGCGTGAAGATCGAGACCAACGTGGTGGTGGGCCGGAGCGTCAGCGTGGATGAGCTGCTGGAGGAGGGCTTCGAGGCCGTGTTCATCGGCTCCGGCGCAGGGCTCCCCATGTTCCTGGAGATCCCCGGCATCTACGCCCGGGGCGTCTATTCCGCCAACGAGTTTCTGACCCGCATCAACCTCATGAAGGCCTACCTCCCCGACACGGACACGCCCCTGTCGCACCCGAATAAGGTCTGCGTCATCGGCGGCGGCAACGTGGCCATGGACGCCGCCCGCTGCGCCCGGCGCCTGGGAGCGGAAGTCACCATCGCCTACCGCCGGGGCATGGAGGAGCTTCCCGCCCGGAAGGAGGAGGTGGAGCACGCCGTGGAGGAGGGCATCCAATTCGAGACCCTCTGCGCTCCCGTGGCCATTCTGACCGAGGAGGACGTGACCTCCGGACTGCGCCTCATCCGCATGGAGTTGGGCGAGCCGGACGACTCCGGCCGCCGCCGTCCCCGGGAGATCCCCGGTAGCGAGTTCGAGATCGAGGCGGACACGGTCATCATGGCCCTGGGCACCAGCCCCAACCCCCTCATTAAGGATACCACCGCAGGCCTCACCATCAACCGCAAGGGCGGCATCGTGGTGAACGAGGACGGACTAACCTCCCGGGAGCGGATCTACGCCGGGGGCGACGCCGTTACCGGCGCGGCCACCGTCATTCTGGCCATGGGCGCCGGGAAGACCGCCGCCAAGGCCATCGACGAGTATCTCCAGGGGAATAAGAGCTGATCCGTCTCAGATCAGAGTTTATCGGCGGGCCGGACTGTTCTCCTGCCCGCCGCAGAAAATAATGCTGTGCACCGTCATTTTTCCCTTTACAAACTGCAAATCCGTGGTATAATACCACTTGCGGCTCCGCTCCGGGGTCGCAGATGGGGGCGTAGCTCAGCTGGGAGAGCGTTCGGTTCGCATCCGAGAGGTCGAGGGTTCGAATCCCTTCGTCTCCACCAGAGTTTGCAGGATTTATGTTTTAGTAAATCCTGCAAACTCTTTTATTTGATTTCTCCCGGGATGCGAACCGTCCGCCCGAATTTAGCGTTACTGCTTTTTCTTCGGTTTTGGTGGTGTGTTTTGTCCGTTCATGCGCTGTTTTCCAGCTTCAATTCCGGCAAAAAAGCGGTGCAAATCCCGGTTTCTTCCTCATACTCACCAGTGATGGCCCGCTGCAGTTCATCAAAGGTGATATTGAACTCCACGGATATCTGATATCCTCTGCCGACGGCAACTTTCTTTATGAGTTGGGCAACGATCATCTTTTTTCTCTCCAGGGTCGAGTCTTCATAAATATCTGCCCAGGTGATGATTTCGTCCAGTTCTGCTTTGCGCTGTTCTGCCAGTTCCTCCATACTGGACAATTCCTGTCTGGCTTCCTCCACGGCGGTTTTGGCCTTCTCGATTTCCATTTCCGTCTGTTCGATGGCGGAGGTCAGGAAATCCATATTCAGCTTGCTCTCGCCGCGGATCACTTTCAGCACTTGGGCTTGAAAATCTCTCTGGTCCTGTTCATGCTGCCGGAGCTTCTTTTCCGCGCGCTCCAGTTTCAGTTTTGCGGCCTTGCAGTCTCTGTCGCTTTGTCTTTTCAGGACCTCCGCCTTTGACGTAGCCTTGATCTCAGAAAACTTCAGACGCAGGATCTCATCCACGATGGAATCCACACGCTTCACCACATAGACCGACTGACCGTCGCATGCGCGAGCAGGATACGATCCGGGATCCGGAGGAGGAGCCGGCGGGAGGCGATGCCGAATCTCGGCTTCAAGCCTCCGAAGGAGCGGCGGCATCTCACCCTGAGGGATGAGCCCTGTCCCAATACCTGCTTCCCCTTCCCGGTGAGCAGCGATCGCGCGAAATAAGGACCGTCCGGAGGCGGCGGGAGCGTCGGATCGAAGGATCCCGCCGCTCCCGCCGCCTAGCCGTATCCGGTTGTTTTCCGGCGATCCATTTTCATTCTGTTGACGCAGGTTATATATTATGCTACAGTATAGAAGGAGTTTTATGTCCGCTCATTCTGCATTCGCTCCGGGGCGTCGGGAATCGCCGGCTCTCATCCTCTTCCCTATGCTCCGGACCCGGGGTCATCGACGCTCCGGGCACGATCCATATCCTGATGCTGAAAGCGCAGGAGGTCCTAACGATCATATGAAGAAGCGATTATTACATTTTCTGCTGGCCGGTCTGATCCTTCTGTCCGCATTTTCTGCCTTTGGATCGGAAGCCCACGCGGCGTCCTATATGAGTAATAAGACAGAGATCCCCGTTGACCTTGAGGTCTCCGGCGCCGAAGCCCTGTGCCAGACGGAGGACGGTTACGTCTGGATCGCCCAGTACTCCGGCTTGACGCGCTACGACTCGCAGGAATTTGTAACGTATAAGAGCTTTGAATATGACGGCCAGGGATACTCTGTCATCAACGTCCGGGCGCTGGCAGCGAAGGGAAACACCCTGTACGTGGCCACCTCCGAACACGTCTACGTATATAAAGACCATCATTTCGAGCCTTTGGTCATGGATGCAGGCGTCATTCTCGACCTCATTCTGGATGATCGGAACGATCTTCTGTATATCTCCACCCAGGACAAGGGCGGGATCATTTATAACATCGCGGAAGGGACCAAAGCCTCCATCCCGGGGACAGAAGAGAAGTTTGTCCGCGATATCGCCCTCGATCTCACGGGTGAAAACTATTACTATCAGGCGGACGAAGGCGTCTTTGACAAGGCTGGAAACGAGATCCTGCTGAATTCAAGGCTTCTGGAGATCTATTCCTACGGCGCCACGCTGTATATGGCAGAGGACAGCGGGATCATCCACAGATACGACATGAAAAACAGACAGGAGCTGGATGACCTCACCGTTCCCGATCAGGTCAACAAAATGCTCTATTCCGAAGAAGAGCAGATCCTCTTCGCTGCCTGTGAGAAGAACGGCATATACTGCATTGACTTCAGCACAGGCGAGCCGGTCATCACCCTGGCAGGAGATCTGGACAACAAGAGCCAGCTGGTGGACCTGATGATCGACTACGAGGGGAATCTCTGGGCAGCCTCGCATTATATCGGCGCTTCCGGCGTATCCATCATCACCAGGAACGCTCTGTCCGAGCTGCTCTATGACGATCCGATCTGGCAGTCCCTCAACGCGCCTCCCGCCTTCGACAGAAACGTCTACGCGGTTGAGAAATACGGCGACATCCTGTACATCGTCGCCGCTGCCAGGATCTACCGGTATGACCTGATCAAGAATGAGATCCTCCCGGACAACGTCATCATGCAGACCATCGACGAATACGCCGATGCCAAAACGCAGGAGGGCAAGGCCCAGGGAGACGACAATTTCACGTTCACCTACGCTCCGAAGGACGTGGAGGTCTTTCAAGGAAAGCTCTATTTCGCCGTTTCCAGCATCGGCCTGGTGGAATACGACCCGGAGCTGGAAGAGGTCGTAATCTACGATCTGGACTATATCGGCAGCCATCTGGGGACCCTGATCGACGACCCGGACATCACGCTTACAAACACCATCCGTTCGATGCGGAGCTTTGACGATTATCTGGTCCTGGGCTATACCAGAGGGATCATGCGCTTTGACGGCGCCTTGTTTTCCGTCATGAACACCGGCTCCAACGTCCTGTACGTCAACAAAACGAAGGACGGAAGGATCCTGTTTGACCGGACCCAGGGTCTCTTCGTCGTCGACGATGCTTTTACAACCGTGACGGAGATCCCCACGGAAAAGGGGATCACCGGCAACCGACTGAAATTCCTGGTAGACGGAGATGAGCTCTACTACACGCTGAACAGCCGGCTTTTCCGGCTGAATACCGAAAACGGGAACGGTGTTTCGGAAGAGATCGCCATCCCGTATATCAAAGGCTCCATTGTTGAGCTTGCCAAGATCCGATGCAGCGACAAGGAGGAGAACCCTGAGTACAAATACGTCATCGGAAGCCAGACTCAGCTCTACATCACCAATTCCCTGGAGGGCGACCGCCTGACCGAATACAATTCTTACGACGCGACCAACGGCCTTCAGCCGATCATTGCCAACACCTCCGGATACTATGACGAAGCGGAACAGAAATATTATCTCCAGTCAACCAACGGCATTTTCGTCTATGATTTCAATCTGACCAGAGACGTACCTCCTCCGGCCAAAATCGCCGTATCCTCCGTGGACCTGGATGGGACGCAATATTACGGGGAGAACATCGCCATCGGGAAGGACGTATACCGTGTTGCCTTCAATCTTTCCGTTCTCGGATTCCGGCCAAACAACGGACATACCGTCTATTACAAGCTGGACGGCATAGACGACGAGTTCGCCGTGCATACGGACGATAACCGAAGCATTTACTACACGAACCTTCCCGGCGGAAGCTATGATTTCCACATCTATGTGACGGACGAATACGGGCAGACCTCCAACCGGATCCGCATCCATCTGGAGAAGGAAAAGAGGTTCTACGAGCAGTGGTGGTTCTGGGCCGTTCTCCTGGTGATCGCTGCTGCGGCGGTCTATCTGGTCACATCCCTGATCATCCGCTTTAAGACCAGGCAGTCTCTGAAACGCCAGCTGGAATACAAGAACATCACACTGGAGGCGATCCAGGCCATTGCCAGGACCATCGACGCCAAGGATGAATACACCAACGGTCACTCCATCCGCGTGGGAGCCTATTCCAAGCTCATCGCGGAGAATATGGGAATGAGCTCCGACGAGGTCGACAACATCTACTACATCGCCCTGCTCCACGATATCGGCAAGATCGCGATCCCAGACAGCATTCTGAACAAGCCCGGGAGGCTGACCGATCAGGAATTCAAGGTCATGAAGAGCCATACGACCCGGGGCGCCGGGATCCTGAAGGGGATCTCCACCATCCCGCAGATCATGGAGGGCGCAAAATCCCATCATGAGAAATATGACGGATCCGGCTATCCCGAAGGGATCAGCGGCGAGAGTATTCCCTTCGTGGCCAGGATTATCTGCTGTGCGGACTGCTTTGACGCGATGGCTTCCAAGCGGGTCTACAAGGAGCCGTTTTCTCTGGACGTCATCATCAAAGAATTTGAACGCTGCTCCGGGACCCAGTTTGACCCGAATATCGCCAAAGTCATCGTCGATCTGATGGAGACCGGAAAGCTGAAGCCATATGCTGCTGAAAACACCTATCTGGGAAGTGACGGCAAGACGCACAGAATGAAAAAAGAGGAGCAGCCGACGTCTGTTTGATCCATCGGAGAGGCTATGAAATAAGTCGGTTTCCGCCTTCGGAAAAGCCGGCAGATTTGAAATAGGATGATACCAAAAAGCCCGCCTTTCGGCGGACTTTTTGACAGTCTGACGGTGCAGCCTCCGAAGAAACTGCACCGTCCTTTTCCCCTACTGCGGCCGCGGCAGAGCCCTCTGCCGCGGGTTTCCATTGGTTCGGCTTAGTTTTTATCCACCGGCAGGGCTTCCTCAATGCCGGCGGCGACCTCCTCCATCTCGGGGAAGTCCACGTCCTCCACCTTTCCGGCGTCCACGGCGGCGGCCACGTCCGGGCGGATGGGCAGCCGGGCCAGGATCTTCAGGCCGTACTTGGCGGCGGCCTCCTCCAGACGGCCCTTGCCGTAGATATAGTGCTTCTCGCCGCACTTGTCGCACTGGAACCAGGACATGTTTTCCACGA
This sequence comes from Oscillospiraceae bacterium, assembly GCA_017535635.1. Taxonomy (GTDB): domain Bacteria; phylum Bacillota; class Clostridia; order Oscillospirales; family Oscillospiraceae; genus UBA1774. The sequence goes on along the minus strand of JAFXTU010000015.1, from coordinate 26,356 downwards.
CGCCCAGGATGGGGATGTCCATCATTTGGGCCATCCTTACCGCTTTGGTGACGATCATGCCCACCAGCTCCTGGGGGGAGGCCACCACGAGGATGCCGTCCACCGGCAGGGACTGGAAGATGGTCAGGGGCACGTCCCCGGTGCCGGGAGGCATGTCCACGAAGAGGTAGTCCACGTCGCCCCAGACCACGTCGGTCCAGAACTGCTTGACGGTGTTGGCCACGATGGCGCCCCGCCAGATCACGGGCTCCGTCTCCTCGTCCAGGAAAAGATTCACCGACATGACGCCGATGCCCTTTTCGCTCATGCTGGGGAGGATGCCGAAGGCGTTGGCCTGGGCCCGGGTGTGGATGCCGAAGCCCAGGGGGATGGAGGGCCCGGTCATATCCGCGTCCAGGACCCCCGTTTTATAGCCCCGGCGCTGCATCATCACGGCGGAGAGGGAGGTGATGAGGCTCTTGCCCACGCCGCCCTTGCCGCTGACCACGCCGATGACCCGTTTCACATGGCTCTGGGGATTGGCCTGGGAGCGCAGGTCCTGCTGTGAGCAGGAGCCGGAGCAGCCCTCACAGGAACCGGAGCAGCCCTCGCAGCCCTCCTGGGAGCAGCCCTCGCAGGAGCCGTCCTCGTCTACGACCTCATAGCCCCGTTTTTCGTTGTCGTTCATCTTATCTCCTTTTCCGAGAGCTCACAGCATGCTCTCGACGCAGGCGGCCACGTCGCCCACGGTCTTGAGATCGGGGATCTTGGAGTCCTCAATGGTGACGCCGTATTCCTCCTCCAGCGCCATCATCATCTCCACCACGTCCAGGGAGTCCGCGCCCAGATCGGCCACGATGTCCGTATCCGCGCTGATGGCGTCGGTGTCGATGGCGAACTGATTGGCGATGATCTCCTTCAGCTTATCGAGTACCATAGTATTACCCTCCTGTTATGCCTGTTATGCACGTTCGTCCTGGGACGGACGGGGCTGCTTCCGCTCCCGCTGGGGCCGCCCGTAGGCGACCACCACCCGGCGGTTGGGCTCGCTCCCGGTGGAGAAGGTGCTGACCTCCTCGTAATCCTGCAGGGCGGTGTGGATCACGTGCCGCTCGTAGGAATTCATGGGCTCCAGGGTCATGTTCCGGCGGAACTTCACCACCTTGGCCGCCACCTTGTAGGCCAGGCTCTTCAGGGATTCCTCCCGCTTGGCCCGGTAGTCCTCGGCGTCCACGCTGACGTGGACCCGCTTCTGGGCGCTCCGGTTGATGACGTAGCCCGTCAGGTGCTGGATGGCGTCCAGGGTCTCCCCCCGGCGGCCGATGAGCATCCCCAGCTTCTCGCCGGTGAGGTTCACGCTCAGGCACTCCTCGCCCTTTTCGTCCGTTTCGGACTCCACCACGGGGACCGCGTCGGAGCCCAGCCGCTCCAGGAGGCCCTTCAGGAATTCCTCCGCCTTTTCGGCGCTGGATTCCACATACTCATAGGAGACCCGCACCTTCGCCGGCACGGCCCCGAAGCCGAGAAAACCGGACTTGCTCCGCTCCAGGATCTCCACAGAGACCTCATCCCGGCCCTTGCCCAGCTCCCGGAGGGCAGCGGCGATGGCCTCCTCCTCATTCTTTCCGGTCGCTTCGATCTCTTTCAGCATAGTTATTCTCCATTGTTATCCGTGCATGTTTCTTCGCTGTCTTCGCTGCCGCCGATCTCGCCCTGGGCGATGGAGCTGACCCCGATGGGGCTCTCCTCCGTCGGAGCCTCCGGTGCTTCCCCGGAAGCCGCGGGCTCCTCCGGTGTCTCCCCGGCGTCGGGGACGAAATTGGGACCGAACCGGTCCGGCCGGTAGGCCCGGCCTCTCGCGTAGGGCCGGTCTCCCACCCGGGAGGGCTCGTCCGCTTCGGCTTCCTTTTTCGGCCGGTTGGCGTTTTCCCACTTGTTGGCGCTTTCCAGGGTCTTCTGCTTTTCGCCCTTCTGCATCTTGCGCTTGCTGGTGTTGGGGTTCACCACCGTGGCCCCCTCCTCCCGCAGCTTGCGGGTCTCTTCCTTCTTGCGCTCGATCTCCTCGGCCCGGGCCCGCAGGCGCTCGTTGCGCTCCGCGTCCTCCGCGTCCAGCTGCTTGGCGAAGATCTTCGTCAGGGCATAGTCCTGAATGATCTGGAAGACGGAGGTGGCGATCCAGTACAGGCCCAGCGCGCCGGGCATGACGAAGCCGATCCAGAGGCTCATCAGAGGCATCATCATGGTCATGGTCCGGTTGGTGCTGGCAGTCTGGGGGTCCTGGGGACCGGACATGGACATGCTGATCTTGCTCTGGAGCCAGCTCAGGACCGCCGCGACTACCGGGATCAGGAACAGACCGATCTGAGGCCAGAGGCCGCCGTTCTCCGAAGAGAACTGCCAAAAGCGGAAGTTGGGCTGGACGCTCAGGTCAATGCCCAGGAAGCTGTAATTCAGCGTGCGCAGCTTGTCGCTGATGCCGCTGAACTTGTCAAAATTCGCGGTGATGAACTGGGATTCGTAGATCTGGGCGTAGGCGGCGCTCCGGGCGCCCTCGGCAGCCTCGTAGCCCAGGGTCGCGAGGACCTCCTGGATCCTGGCGTAGGCCTCCGCCGAAACGCCCATCATGATGGTGATGGGGAAGCGGATGGCCCGGTACAGGGCCAGAAGGATGGGGAAGGGGAGAAGGCTCCAGAGACAGCCGCTCATGGGGTTGATCTTCTCTTCCTTGTAGAGCTTGGCCACTTCCTCCTGGTATTTCTGCTTGTTGCCCTCGTAGCGGGCTTCCAGCTCCTTGAGGTAGGGGGTAAAGCGGGTCTGGCGCATCATGCTCTTTTTGCTCTTGGCGGAGAAGTACAGCAGCACCACCTTCACCACGAAGGCAAAGAGAAAGACGGCCACGCCGTAGTTGTTCGTCAGCTCGTAGAGCCACATGAGCAGCCAGCCAAAGGGTTTTGCGATAAAGTCCAAAGCTCGCGCTCCTTTCCTTTGGAATAGGGGCAAAGAGTAGTGTTGTGCCCGAATCAGGGCACAGGATCATAGCCACCCTTGTGAAAGGGGTGGCAGCGCAGGAGCCTTCTCAGGGCCAGCCATCCGCCCTTCCAGGCACCGTATTTCCCGATGGCCTCCAGGGCGTATTCCGAGCAGGTGGGGACATAGCGGCAGCAGGGGGGACGGAGGGGGGACACATGTTTTCGGTAAAAACGGATCAGACCGAGCAGCAGCTTTTTCATGACCGCAAAAGGCCCAGGCGGCCCAACGTCCGGAGCAGGTCTCTTTCCAGCTCCGCGTACTTCGCTTCTCCGGCCTTTGACCGGGCCACCAGAACAATGTCCCAGCCGGGACGGAGCTCAGACTCGTGCAGCCGGTAAGCTTCCCGCAGGCGGCGGCGGACCTTGTTGCGGCGCACCGCCTTGCCGATCTTGGTCCCCACGGTGAGGCCCAGCCGATTCTGGCGGCTCCCGTTTCTCCGGCAATAAACCACCACCGTGCCCGACGCAAGGCTCTTGCCCTTGGCGTACATCCTGCGGAAGGCCCGGTTCCCCTTCAGGGAGACTGTGATCTTCATTTTCGCCGGGGGAGGAGAGACTCAGAGGGTGAGCTCTTTGCGGCCCTTCGCCCGGCGGCGGGCCAGGACCTTGCGGCCGTTGCGGGTGGACATCCTCTTGCGGAAGCCGTGCACCTTGCTGCGCTGGCGCTTCTTGGGCTGGTAGGTTCTGACGGTAGACATGGTTTTGCACCTCCTGAAATGTATTCTTCGCGGCCCCTGTTACGGAAAACCGCTATACTCGACAGCGGGGATCATCCCGCCGCAGTAATCGCACTGCCCCAAGGGTACAGCTTAGGTATTGTATCCGAAGGACCCCCTGCCTGTCAATCTTTTTCTTCTTTTTTCCGGGAAGACGCCCCGGACGGGCGCGGAAGCCCGGCGGAAGTCCTTCAAAATACTTGCAAATCCCGCAAGAAAAACATATAATATATGCTCAATCGGAACAGACTCGCACAGGAAGGAGGAACCGCCGTGGCCAGCCTGGAAACCGCTATCGCCGCCCTGCTGGAGGAGAAGAAATACGCCTCCGCCCGGGACATTCTCATCACCATGAACGGCGCCGACATCGAATCGGTCTTCGAGGAGCTGCCGGAGGAAACGCTGCCGCTGCTCTTCCGCCTCCTTCCCAAGGAGCTGGCCGCCGAGGTCTTTGTGGAGATGGACCCGGAGGAGCAGGAGCTGCTGATCCGGGGCTTCAGCGACAGCGAGCTGAAGGAGGTCGTGGACGAGCTCTACGCCGACGACGCCGCCGACCTGGTGGAGGAGATGCCCGCCAATGTGGTCAAGCGCATCCTCAAGTCGGCGGACCCGGACCTGCGGAAGACCATCAACGAGCTTCTGAAGTACCCGGAGGACAGCGCCGGCAGCATCATGACCACGGAAATGGTCACCCTTCGCCCGGCCATGACCGTGGGGGAGGCCATCAAGCGCATCCGGCGCACCGGCTTCGACAAGGAGACGGTGTACAACTGCTACATCACCGACGACCAGCGCCGCCTCTTGGGCACCGTCACCATCCGGACCCTGATCCTGGCGGAGGACGACGACCTGGTCGCCGACCTGATGGAGGAAAACGTCATCTCCGTCAACACCCTGGCCGACCAGGAGACCGCCGCCGAAATGCTGGCGAAATACGACTTCACCGCCCTGCCCGTGGTGGACAAGGAGGACCGGCTGGTGGGCATCGTCACCGTTGACGACGCCATCGACGTTCTGAAGGAAGAGGCCACGGAGGACATCGAGCGAATGGCCGCCATCCTGCCCTCGGATAAGCCCTACCTGCGCACGGGGGTCCTGTCCATCTGGTCCAACCGCATTCCCTGGCTGCTGCTGCTCATGGTCTCCGCCACCTTTACCAGCATGATCCTTTCCTCTTTTGAAAACGCCCTGGCCGCCCAGTCGGCCCTGCTGCTCTTCATCCCCATGCTCATGGACACCGGGGGCAACTCCGGCTCCCAGGCCTCTGTCACCATCATCCGCAGCCTCAGCCTGGGGGACGTGGAGCCGAGGGACATGGGGGAGGTCATCTGGAAGGAAGTGCGGGTGGCCCTCCTCTGCGGCCTCACCCTGGGTCTCGTCTGCTTCGGAAAGGTCATGCTTATCGACCGCCTCCTCATGCACAACCCGGAGGTTACCGTGTCCGTTGCCCTGGTGGTCTGCCTCACCATGGCCGCCACCATCCTCTGCGCCAAGCTGGTGGGCTGTATCCTGCCCATCCTGGCCAAAATGGCGAAGCTGGACCCGGCAGTCTGCGCCAGCCCCTTCATCACCACCATCGTGGACGCCCTGAGCCTGCTGCTCTACTTCGCCATCGCCTCCAGCCTGCTGAAAATGGTTTGAATTGAGAGTGGAGAGTGGAGAGTGGAGAGTGATCTCTGAAATAACAAAACACCAGATCGGGATTGTGCCGGTCTGGTGTTCTTTATTTATGCCTTTTTCTACTTTATCTCCTGCTCCAGGGCGTCGAACTCCGGGGTGGAGAAGAATTCCCCCAGGGTCATGTCCAGGCCGTCGCAGAGCTTTTTGATCGTGAGGATCTTTGGATCGGTGCTTCTTCCGTAGAGGATGTTTTTCACGGAAGATGGCGGAAGAGCGCAGATCGTGGCAAGCTTGTTGATCGAAATATTCCGCTCCGCACAAAGGCGTAGGATGCGTTCTTTGATGACCGTGATCGTTTCCATATTTACCACCCTTTCTTCGGCAAGCATATCGAATTGTGCTTGCAGAAGTAGGCTACCTGTGCTACCATTTAGGCTATGCATAGCCTAAATGATGCCTGCCGGGGGTGAGGATATGGACGATCGAAAAACGCTCCTGCTGCTGTCTGCCGCGCGGCTCTACAGCCTGGGCCTGGACGTGGAGGCGGCCCGGGAGAGGCTGCGGCGGCTGGTGGAGGAAGGGGTCCCCTACGATTCCAAGGAAATGCTGGAAGCGTATGAGGCTTTTACGGAGCTGGACAAGCAGTGGAAGGGGCTGGAACAGCAGCACCTGGAGCTGAAAGAGGAGCTCCGCCGGGAGCGGGAAGGGAACGGCAAAGAAAAATAAACAGCATGGGGCTTTGCCCCATCGTTCCGCTGTCGCGGAACGATCCTCGTCAGTCAGCATCGCTGACAGCATCCCCAAGGGGAAGCCAAAGGATGCGGAGCTCCGCGCCAGCTCCCTCAGAGAGGGAGCCTAATAATATAAAGGGCGTAGCCGGACGGAAAACCCGGCTGCGTCCTGCCGCTATTGCCCTTTCCCACCGAAAAACGCCCCGCGTCGGCAAGTTTTCCTTGCGTTTCCGCTTCTGACAGGGTAATATATTCTAGTTATCAAATCACCGCAGAGAAACTTTCCCAGGAAAGGAATGGTCATAGATGGCACAGGACTACAAGGACACCCTGAACATGCCCAAAACCGACTTCCCCATGAAAGCCGGTCTCGCCCAGCGGGAGCCCGGCTGGCTGGAGAGCTGGAAGGAAAAGGACATTTACGGCGGCCTCCAGAAGCGGGGAGAGGGGAAACCCCGGTTCATCCTCCACGACGGCCCCCCCTTCTCCAACGGCAGGATCCACATGGGCACCGCCCTGAACAAGTGCCTGAAGGATTTCATCAACCGCTACAAGGCCATGACGGGCTGGCACGTGAGCTACACCCCCGGCTGGGACAACCACGGCATGCCCATCGAGTCGGCCATCATCAAGCAGCAGAAGCTGAACCGCAAGCAGATGTCCATTCCCGAGTTCCGGGACGCCTGCCATGAGTTCGCCCAGAATTACGTGGACGTGCAGCGGGAGCAGTTCAAGCGCCTGGGCGTCCTGGGAGACTGGGACAAGCCCTACCTCACCATGGACCCCAAGTTCGAGGCCGAGGAAGTGAAGGTCTTCGGGGAGATGTACCGGAAGGGCTATATCTACAAGGGGAAAAAGCCGGTCTACTGGTGCCCCAAGGACGAGACGGCCCTGGCCGAGGCGGAGATCGAGTACGCCGAGGACCCCTGCCGTTCCATCTTCGTGAAGTTCGCGGTGAAGGATTCCCGGGGCGAGCTGGACAGGTATGAAAAGCTCTACTTCGTCATCTGGACCACCACCACCTGGACCATCCCCGGCAACCTCTGCATCTGCGTGAACCCTGCCCTGGACTATGTGATCGCCCGTAACCCCGAAAACGGCGAGTGCTATATTCTGGCTAAGGAGCTCCAAAAGAGCGTGGAGGAAGCGTGCAAGCTCCCGGCGCTGGAAGTGCTGGAAGAGCGGAAGGGCGCGGACTTCGAGCTCATGACCGCCCGGCACCCCCTCTATGAGCGGGACAGTCTCCTCCTCTGCGGCGACCACGTCACCCTGGACGCGGGCACCGGCTGCGTCCATACCGCTCCCGGCCACGGCCAGGAGGACTATGAGATCTGCCGGAAGTACAATGCCGCCGGCAAGACGGATATCCCCATCCTGGTGCCCGTGGACGACCGGGGGAGAATGACCGCCGAGGCGGGGAAGTACGAGGGCCTCACCACGGACGAGGCCAATACCGTGATCTTCCAGGACCTGGAGGCCGCGGGCGCCCTCCTGGGCTGGCAGGACATCGTCCACCAGTACGCCCACTGCTGGCGCTGCAAGAATCCCATCCTCTACCGGGCCACGGACCAGTGGTTCTGCTCCGTGGACGCTTTCAAGGAGGAGGCGGTGGCGGCAGCCAATGAAGTGCAGTGGTTCCCCGATTGGGGCAAGGGCCGGATGGAGGGCATGATCCGGGAGCGGGCCGACTGGTGCATCTCCCGGCAGCGGCACTGGGGCCTTCCCATCCCCGTGTTCTACTGCGAGGGGTGCCATAAGCCCGTCTGCACTCCCGAGACCATCGAAAAGGTGAGCGAAGTCTTCCGGGAGAAGGGCTCCAACGCATGGTTCCTGCTGGAGGCCGCCGAGCTTCTGCCCGAGGGCTTTGCCTGTCCCCACTGCGGCGGGAAGGAATTCAGCAAGGAGACGGACACCCTGGACGGCTGGTTCGACTCCGGAAGCACCCACGTGGCCTCCATGGCCCTGGACAGCCCCAAGGCCTGGCCCGCGGACCTCTATCTGGAGGGCGGCGACCAGTACCGCGGCTGGTTCCAGTCCAGCCTCCTCACCGCCGTGGCCACCCGGGGGAGCGCCCCCTACCGCCAGGTGCTGACCCACGGCTGGACCGTGGACGGCCAGGGCCGGGCCATGCACAAGTCCCTGGGGAACTCCGTGGCCCCGGATGAGCTGATCCCCAAGTACGGCGCGGAGCTGCTGCGCCTCTGGGCCGCCTCCGCCGACTACCGGCTGGATATGCGCTGCTCCGACCCCATCTTCAAGCAGCTCAGCGACAAATACCTCAAAATCCGCAACACCGCCCGCTATATCCTGGGGAACCTGGCGGACTTCGACCCGGAGACAGGCCTCCTGCCTGACGGGGAGCTGGAGCCTCTGGACCGCTGGGCCCTCAGCCGCCTGGGCGCGCTCATCGCCCGCTGCCGGGACGCCTACGACCGCTATGAGTTTTTCGCCGTGACCTACGCCGTCCACAACTTCTGCGTCACGGACATGTCCAACTTCTACCTGGACATCATCAAGGACCGGCTCTACTGCGAAGCGAAGGACGGCCGCCTCCGCCGCAGTGCCCAGACCGCCATCTGGACGATCCTGGACGCCATGACCCGGCTCCTGGCCCCCATCCTCTCCTTCACGGCGGAGGAGATCTGGGGCTTCCTGCCCCACCGGGCTTCCGACGACCCGGAGAGCGTGATGTACAATGATATTCCCCAGGCCTCTGACCGCTGGGCCCTCTCCGAGGAGGAATCCGCCTCCTGGGAGACGGTGATGAAGCTCCGGAGCGATGTGCTCAAGGCCCTGGAGCTGGCCCGGGGAGAAAAGACCATCGGCAAGCCCCTGGACGCGGAGGTCACCATCTTCCTGGGGGACGCTCTGAAGAAGGAGGCCCTGGCCGCCTTCGACCTGAAGACCATCTGCATCGTCTCCAAGGTGACCCTGGAAGAGGGAACCGCCGAGGGGCTGGAGCCGGGGGCGAACACCGGCGTCCAGGTGGCTGTGAAGGCCAGCGATGCGCCCAAATGCGCCCGCTGCTGGGCCCACGACGAGCACGTGGGGGAGGACCCGGACCATCCCGACCTCTGCCCCCGTTGCGCGGCGTCCTTATTCGCCTGAATGGCAGGTATCGCCGCAGAGCGGCAATACCTGCATGATTCCGGCGAAACGTCCTTTCCAAACCGAAAGGCAAGCTTTCGGTTTGGTGAGATCAAATCACAGCTCCCTGCGGTGAACGCTGCGAGGCGTCAAAAACCGGCGGCAGCGTTCGGATGAGCGCTGCCGCCGTCTGAGAAAGGAAAGCCATGCCGTATCTTGCTCTCAGCCTCCTGCTGGTGGTCCTGGACCAGTGGTGCAAGGCCGCCGTGACCACCGCCCTGGGCTCGGTGGGCGTTTCCGCCCCCTTCCTGCCGGGGATCCTGCGACTGACCCTGGTGCACAACTACGGGGCCAGCTGGGGCATCCTCTCCGGGCAGACCACCCTGCTCCTGATCGTCACGGGGCTGGTGTGCCTGGCGCTGCTCCTGGCCCTGCTGATGGGGAAGCCCGCCTCCTGGCTGGGACGGCTGAGTCTGGCCTTCATCCTGGGCGGCGCGGTGGGCAACGCGCTGGACCGGTTTCTCCAGGGCTATGTCACCGATATGTTCGATACGGTATTTATGAATTTCCCGGTCTTCAACCTGGCCGACTGCTGCATCACCCTGGGGGCGGCGTTCCTGATCCTCTGGGTGCTGACGGACGAAAAGAAGGCCAGGGCAAAGCAGCAGGAGAGCAGCCGGAAGCACTGGGAACGAAGCCGGGACCGGGCCAGGGCCGACGCGGCCCTCACCGAGGAGACCCGGCGGGAATTCCGCCGGGAGGAAGAGCATGACGACGTTTCTGACCGCTGAGGCTGCCGACGAAGGGGGAAGGCTGGACGCCTTTCTCTCGGAGGAACTGGAGGACCTGAGCCGCAGCCGGGCCCAGCAGCTCATTGAAGAGGGCCTGGTGACCCTGGACGGGGAGCAGGTGAAAAAGAACCGCCGGGTGAGCGCGGGGGAGAGCTACCGGGTCGAGCTGCCCGAGCCGGTCCCCATGGAGGTTTTCCCGGAGGACATCCCCCTGGACATCCTCTTTGAGGACGGGGACCTGATCGTGCTGAACAAGCCCAAGGGCCTGGTGGTCCACCCCGCGCCGGGACATCCCGGCGGCACTCTGGTGAACGCCCTGCTGTACCACTGCGGGGACACGCTTTCCGGCATCGGGGGCGTCACCCGCCCGGGCATCGTCCACCGGCTGGACATGGACACCTCCGGTCTTATGCTCTGCGCCAAAAACGACCGGGCCCACCGGCTCCTCTCGGCCCAGCTCAGCGACCGGAGCCTCCACCGTGTCTACGAGGCCATCCTCCGGGGCACCCCCAGGGAGGCGGAGGGGGTGGTGAACGCCCCCATCGGCCGCAGCCCCAGGGACCGGAAGAAGATGGCCGTGACAGAGGTGAATTCCCGCCGGGCCGTCACCCGCTACCGGGTCCTGGAGTCCTTTCCCGGCTACAGCTACGTCCGCTGCGAGCTGGAGACGGGGCGGACCCACCAGATCCGGGTCCACATGGCCTATCTCGGCCATCCCGTGGCGGGGGACCCCCTCTACGGCGGCGGGAGGACGGAGCTGGGGCTTACGAGCCAGTGCCTCCACGCCCGGGGCATCCGCTTCCGCCACCCTTCCACCGGGGAGGAGATGTCCTTTGAGTGCCCCCTGCCGGAAGAATTCACGCGGGCGCTTGCAGCTCTTCGGGCGCGCTCCTGACGCCCTCGCCTCCGGAGTGGGGGATGCGGATGGTGAGCACCAGCTCCCCCGGCGTGTCCTTCTGTTCGCAGACGGCTTTCACCCCGCCCCGGTTCATCATGCTCAGGCCCCTCGTCACGGTGTTGAGGAAGATGCGCACGTCCTTCAGCACCACCACGGGGGGCTTCCTTTTTTTCTTCCGGGCCGGGGGCTGGGCCTCCATACGCAGCAGGGCGTCGATGTACTCCTCCGTCTTGGCTACGGTGAGCTCGTTCCGGAGGATGAAGTCCAGGGCGCTGCGCTGCTTTTCCGGGTCTTCCAGGCGCAGCAGGGCCCTGGCGTGGCGCTCGGTGAAGCCTCGGTCCCGGAGCGTGCGCAGCACGTCCTCCGGCAGCTTCAGCACCCTCAGCTTGTTGGCCACGGCGGACTGGGACTTGGAGATGCACCTGGCGGCCTCCTCCTGGCTCATGCCGTAGGTGCGGATGAGGCTCCGCAGCCCCTCCGCCTCCTCGATGAAGTCCAGGTCCTTCCGCTGCAGGTTCTCCACCAGGGCCAGCAGGCCCGACTGCTCCTCGTCCACGTTCAGCAGGATGCAAGGCACGCTTTCCAGCCCTGCCAGGGCCGCGGCCCGGAGCCGCCGTTCTCCCGCCACCAGCTCGAAGGTGCTGGGGCCGGTCTTGCGGACGGCCAAGGGCTGGAGGATGCCGTAGAGGCGGATGCTGTCGCTGAGCTCCCTCAGGTCCTCCGGGGAGAACTGCTTCCTGGGCTGGCGGGGATTGGGCTTGATGGCCCCCACAGGCAGGTTGACGATCTTGCGGCTGTCCAAAAGCGACGGGGTTTTCATGGGGGATCCCTCCTTTCCCGTCAAGCTTACGCATTTCCCGCCAAAAAATCCCGCGAACCCTGTCGGGAAAACGCCGGGCGGGAAAAGAAGTTGAAAAAGAGGGGAAAACACAGAAGCGCCCTCCGGACCGGCTGTCCGGAGGGCGCTTGCCAAACTGAGAAATAATGGGAGAGTATGTATCCGCAGATACGGTGTTCCTATTCGCCCTTTCGCGTCTTACCCAAACCGAAGCAAGGGGCTTCGGTTTGGAAAGGAGGAGCCGGGGGAATCCTGGCGGTATTCGCCCAAGGGGCGGATACTGCCTATTCCGCGCGCGAGGGCCCCCAAAGGGGACGTGTGCGCTACAGTATTCCCCCGTGCGACGACGCTATGCGGGCTGTTTGCTCGCTGAAGACTTCTTGAGCACGAAGAGGACCAGCACCGTGATCACCGCGCCGATGAGCAGGCAGACGGGCCAGCTCTGGATGAAGCCCGCCAGCAGGAAGCAGACGAAGCTCACCGCCGCCACGGTCATGGCGTAGGGAAGCTGGGTGGACACGTGGGTCACGTGCTCCACCTGGGCGCCGGCGGAGGCCATGATGGTGGTGTCGGAGATGGGGGAGCAGTGGTCGCCGCAGACGGCCCCGGCGCAGCAGGCGCTGATGCCGATGATCATCAGGGGGCTCTCTGCCGGGAAGATGGCGGTGACGATGGGGATCAGGATGCCGAAGGTGCCCCAGCTGGTGCCGGAGGCGAAGGCCAGGGCCACCGCCACGGCGAAGATAATGGCAGGCAGCAGCTTGTACAGCCCGCTGGCCGCGCCCTCCATCAGGTCGTGGACGAAGACGCTGAGGCCCAGGTAGCTGTTGGTCATGGTCTTGAGAGAGATGGCCAGGGTCAGGATCAGGATGGGGGCCACCATGGCGTTGAAGCCCTTGGGGATGCACTCCATGGCCTGCTTGAAGGTGACCACTCTCCGGCAGAGCAGGTAGATAATGACCAGGACCAGACTGATGAGAGCGCCCCAGGGAAGGCCGACGTAGGAGTCCGTATTGCCGAAGGCGCCGATGAAGTCGCCCTGGAAGCCGGTGTCGCCCCACCAGTCGGTGCCGAAGAAGCCGCCCACGTAGAGCATGCCGATGGTGCAGAAGACGATCAGGACCACCACGGGGAGGATCAGGTCCAGCACCCGGCCCTTTGGGTTCCCCTCCGTCTTGCCGGTCTCCTTCAGGCCGGTCTCTTCGCCGGCCTTGGCCCGCTTTTCATAGGCGATCATGGGGCCGTAGTCGAACTTCATGACCACCAGAGCGATGATAAAGACGAAGGTCAGCAGGGAGTAGAAGTTATAGGGGATGGCCTTGATGAAGAGCTGGATGCCGGTGATGCCGGTGTCCAGGCCCTCGGCCGTGCCGGAGACGGCGGCTGCCCAGGAGGAGACCGGGGCGATCATGCACACCGGGGCGGCGGTGGCGTCGATGAGGTAGGCCAGCTTCTGCCGGGAGATCTTGTGGCTGTCCGTCACCGGGCGCATGACGCTGCCTACGGTGAGGCAGTTGAAGTAGTCGTCGATGAAGATGAGGACGCCCAGCACGAAGGTGGCGATCATGGCCCCCGCCTTGGTGCGGATGTTCTTCTCCGCCCAGCGCCCGAAGGCTGCCGAGCCGCCCGCCGCGTTCACCAGGGCCACCAGGATTCCCAGCAGTACCAGGAAGAGGAAGATGCCCGCGTTGTCCGCCAGGGCGGTGATGAGGCCGTCGTTGATGATGAGGTCCACGGTCCTCACCGGAGCGAAGTCCGCCGCGAAAAGCGCGCCGATCACCACGCCCACGAAGAGGGCGCTGTATGCCTCCTTGGTAATCAGGGCCAGCACGATGGCCACCAGAGGCGGCACCAGGGCCCAGAAGGTCCCGTACATGGAGGGCACGGCTTCCTCCCCGTCCCCGTCGGCAAAGACGGCGACGCCCAGGAGGAGCGACACGGCCAGCACCAGGAGCAGGACCCGCAGGATGCGATTTCTCTTTTTCATGGTTTTCCTCCCGCTCGTATCATAAACTTGTGTGAAATGATACGCTATTACGCTAAATTTGTCAAGTACAGGGGAGAGCATTTCAGGCAGCAGAATGCCGTCAGACCCTGGGAAACAGAATAAACACTTGCAAATTGGGGAAAATGCGATATAATAAAATTAGCTAAGTTGGAGGTGGTTATTCATGGTGGGAGCAACGGCGACTGCAACGGAGATGCAGAACAATTTTGGAAGATACCTCAGCATCGTTATGGGAGGCAATGAGGTTATTGTCACAAAGAACGGGAAAGAGGTCGGGCGCTTGATTCCAAAAGATGCCGCAGTCTCTTATTTGACGGATTCCCTGGTGGGGATCCTCAAAGGCAATGAAAACATGGACGAGCTCAAAGAAGACAGGCTGAGAGAAAAATATGAGATTACTGATTGACGGCAATATCGTCCTGGACGTCTTGCAAAACCGGAAAGAACACGTTAAGGATTCTGCTAAGATTTGGAAGCTCTGTGAGACTGAGCAGGCGGAAGGATATGTCTCCGCGCTGACATTTGCCAATCTGGTCTATGTTATGCGAAAGGAACTTACCCCGGAATCGATCGGGGAAGTCTTGAACAAGCTCTCGCTGCTGTTTCAATTCACAGAATTGAGTGCAGCGGATCTGAGCAAAGCGGCAGAAATGAAATGGGATGATTTTGAAGATGCGCTCCAGTCGGCGACCGCCGAACGTGTCCATGCGGATTATCTCATCACCAGAAATGTCAGAGACTTCCAGAGAAGCATTGTTCCTGCCCTTAGTCCGGCTGATTATTTGTCGCAGATGTTTTAGCGAAAGCAAAAAAACGAAGAGCGTCACATCTATACTATCTCGAAAGGAGCGCGCCGCTATGAAGGAGTATTTACCGCCGCTGGCCATCGAGCCCCTGGACCGGGAGTGGGGCGTGGGCGTCAGCGGGCTGACGGACAACCCCTCCCCCTTCCCCCGCATCAACCGGATGCTGGAGTGGACGAACTGCCTGGAGTCCACCGCCGACCCCCAGCGGGCCAGGATCGTCACGGAGTGCTATGAGAAATACGCCGCCCTCAGCCCCGCCCTCCGCTGGGCCATGACCCTGCGGGAGATCTGCAGCCGGGTGGAGATCCACATCTGGCCGGAGGAGCTCATCGTGGGCGAGCTGGCGGCGAAGCCCAACAGCGCCCCCATCTACCCGGAGTTCAGTGTGGACTGGCTGGCGGACGAATTCCTCTACCGGCCCATGGAGGAGCGGACCAACGACCGCTACGTGATCTCCGAAGAGGTGAAGCGCCTGGTCTTCGACGAGCTCCAGCCCTTCTGGAAGGGGAAGACCGTATCCGAGGCCATCATCGCCTCCTATTCCGAGGAGGAGAAGAAGGGGAACCACCTGGGGAAGAGCGTGATCCTGGACGGGCTCTACGTCTACGCCGGGGTGGGCCACGTCTGCGCCAATTACGCCAAGCTCTTCCGCCTGGGCTGGAAGGGCCTGCGGCGGGAGGTGCGCGCGAAGCTGGACGCTCTGGACACCTCCGAGGCCGGGGACGCGGCGAAGCGGGACTTCTACCTGGCGGAGGACGCCGCCCTGGACGCGGCCTCCATCTACTTCCGCCGCTACGGGGAGCTGGCGGTGCAAATGGCTGAGACGGAGGAGGACCCGGCGCGGAGGAGAGAACTGGAGCGGGTCGCCTCCAACTGCCTCTGGGTCGCGGAGGAGCCGCCACGGGATTTCTGGGAGGCCATCCAGCTCTGGCACCTGGCCACCAACCTCATCATCATCGAGTCTAACGGCCACAGCGTCACCTACGGCCGCTTCGACCAGCTCTTCTATCCCTTTTACAAGAAGGATATCGAGAGCGGCGCTCTCTCCCGGGAGCAGATGCAGGAGCTCATCGAGCACGCCTTCGTGAAGATGCACCAGCTCCGGAAGATCCGGGACACCAGCGCCATCATCTTCTCCAGCGGCACCATCATGGGCGGCACGGCCCTGGACGTGGGGGGCGTGGATGAAAAGGGCGAGGACGCGGTGAACGACCTGAGCTACATGGTCCTGGACGCCCACGCTCACACCCGCATCCCCAACCCCTGGATGGGGGTCCGTCTCAGCCAAAAGAACCCCAGGGAATTCTGGGAAAAGACCTTCAACGTCATCCGCATCGGCACCGGGGAGCCCAAGATCTTCAACGATGAGCAGATGATCCGGGCACTGATGAATTACGGGAAACCCATCGAGGACGCCCGGGGCTATGTGGGCGTGGGCTGCGTGGAGCCCTGCGTGCCGGGAAAGACCTACGGCTGGCACGACTCCGGCTCCTTCAACCTGGCGAAGGTGCTGCAGCTTGCCATCAACGGCGGCAGGTGCATCGACTGCTCCGAAGCCTGCGGGTATTACACGAAGTGCAGGGGCCTGGGCCCGGATACCGGGAGCCTGGAGACGGCGGAGAGCTTCGACGAGGTGGTCGCCTCCTTCAAGGCCCAGATGAAATACTGGTGCGATGAGATGCTGAGCTGCATCAATAAGATCGACCTATGTCAGCAGCGCCTCAAGCCCCTGCCCTACCTCAGCCTCCTCATGGACGACTGCGTGGAGAAGGGGCTGGACATCTCCGCCGGGGGCGCGAAATACAACCACTCCGGCCCCCAGGCCGTGGGCCTGGGCACGACGGCGGACAGCCTCAGCGCCATCCGGCAGGTGGTCTTTGAGGAAAAGCGGGTCACCGGAGCCCAGCTGCTGGACGCCCTCCGGAAGAACTGGGAAGGATACGAGACCCTCTACGCCTATGTGAACAGCCCCCGGGTCCGCCACTACGGGAACGACGACCCGGAGGCGGACGCCCTGGCAAAGCTGGTCATCTCGGAGTACTGTGCCAACATCGAGCACCGGCCCACCCCCCACGGGGGCGAGTACATGCCGGGGGTCTACAGCGTCACCAACAACGTGATGCACGGCTCCGTGGACGCCGCCACTCCCGACGGGCGCAGGGCCTGGGAGCCGGTGTCCGACTGCATGGGTCCGGTGCACACCCGGGCGGGGAGCCACGACGTGAGCGGCCCCACGGCGGTGGCCTCCTCCGTCGCGAAGATGGACCACGCCCGGATCGGAAACGGCATCATCCTCAACTGGAAGTTCTCTCCCGGCACCGTGGCGGGGGACGAGGGCCGGGAAAAGCTCATGGACCTGATGAAGACCTACTTCGACAACGGCGGGATGCAAAGCCAGTTCTCCATCGTGGGGAAGGAGACCCTCCTGGCCGCCCAGAGGAAGCCGGAGGACTACCAGGGCCTCCTGGTGCGCATCGCAGGCTACAGCGCCTACTTCGTGGAGCTGAGCGAGGGCCTGCAGAACGACCTGATCGGCAGAACGGAGTTTTAGTGCGAAACCGGGGCCGGGGCATGATCGTGTCCCGGCCCCTTTCCGTCCGTTGAGGTGATCCCCCGTATGAAAAAGGCGATCCTTCCCATTCTGATTTGTCTGCTCCTTTTCGCGCTGCTCCCGGCCTGCTCTCCCTCGCCGGGAGGCTCGGAGAGCCCGTCCGCGCCGCCTTCCCACGGCCTGCCGGAGCGGTCCGCCGGCATCCTGCCGGACATCCTGTCGGACCCGGAGCCGACGCCGGAGCCGACCTCAGGACCGGCGCCGACCCCGACGCCGGAACCTTCTCCATCACCCGCCCCAGCGCCGACGCCGGAACCTGCGCCGGAACCCGCCCCGGAGCCCGTCACGGAGCCGGAGCAAATTGACGGCGAGGGCGACAGGTCCGCACCGGACGCTCTTTCCCCCGTCCGGGACTACGTCCTGAATACGAATACCATGAAGTTCCATACCCCCGATTGCCGGAGCGTAGGGCAGATGAAGGAGGAAAACAAATCCTTCTTTACCGGCTCCAGGGAGGAGATCCTGGATCTGGGCTACGTCCCCTGCAAGAACTGCGATCCGTAGCTTCCCATAAATAAAATACAGCACCGCCGGGACGCGAACGCGTCCCGGCGGCGAGTCGTCTATGGGGGTTTAATTCCGGTTTCGTATCCTCAGTACTCCGCGTCCTCCACGAACTTGTCCCGGAGCTTCTGCAGCGTCTCCTCCGAGACCCCGGCGTCCTTCAGATAGCCGGTGACCCCGCCGTACTTCTCGTTCAGGTGGCAGAGGGCGGTCTCCATGGTCTCCGGCACGGAACCGAAGAAGCCCCAGCTGAAATCGGGCCGTCCGCCCTTCTTGGGCAGGAAGTCCGCGCCCATCTTCAGGTATTTGGGCCGGAGGCAGCTCATGGGGGCGCTGTAATCCATCATAATGTCCGTGTCGCAGACCCCGGCGGCTCCCAGGAGCAGGGCGGCGATGGTGCCCGCCCGGTCCTTGCCGATGAAGCAGTGGAACATGACGGTGCCCTCCCAAGCCGCGCAGAGCTCGATGACCTTCTTGGCCCAGGGCTTGCCCATCTCCAGCATCTCCACATAGGTATCCCCGAAGTTGAAGTCCTTGGGCAGCTCCCGGGGCGGGGGAGGAGGCGCTTCTTTTTCCCCGTCATTGGATTTGATGATCCGGTGCTCCTCGGAGATGGGGCAGTGGATGTAGGTGTGGCCCGGTACGTCCTTCATGCCGCTGGGCTGGCTCTCCACCTCGTCCACGCCCCGCAGGTCGATGGAGAGGGTCACGCCCTGATCCAGCAGGAATTTCTTGTCCCGCTCGGAGATCCCGATGGGGCAGTCCGTGCGGATGAAAACGCCGTATTTCGTCACCTTGCCCGGCCCGGCGCTGTAGCCGCCCAGGTCCCGGGTGTTCACCAGCGTTTCCATGGGGATGCGTTTGTAGTAAACCATGGTTTTCTCTCCTTTGCGCAGGCTCCGTAGGACCTGCGGTATTTTGTCGATGGTGTCCCCGGCGGTCATGGCGATGTCGCCCTGTTCCGCCTGGGCGGCCTCTCCGGCCTTCCCGGCGAGGTATGCCCCGAAAACGGCGGTTTTCGGCCCGAAGGGAGCCCAGCCCAGGAGTCCCGCCAAGACGCCGGTGAGCACGTCCCCGCTCCCGGCGGTGGCCATGCCGGGGCAGCCCGCGTCGGTGAGCCAGGTCTCCTCTCCGTCGGTGACGAGGGTGGCGGGTCCCTTCAGGAGGACGATGGCCCCCGTCTCGGCGGCATATCGTTCCGCCGCCTCCGCCGGGTCAGCCAGGACCTCCTCCTTCGTGAGTCCGCTGAGCCGGGTGAACTCCCTGAGGTGGGGGGTGAGAAGGAGCTTTGCCTTCGTCTCCCAAAAGATGCTCCGGTCCAGAGACGCCAGGGTGTTGAGAGCGTCGGCGTCCAGCACCAGGGGGCCCTCAAAATGCCGGAGGATATAGGTCAGAATTTTGGCGTTGTCCGCCCCCTGCCCCCAGCCCATGCCCAGGGCCAGGGCCTTCACGCGCCCCATCAGGCCGTCCAGCGCCGCCGGGTCAAAGGCCATACAGCCGTCCTTCTCCGGCAGGGGACAGAGGGTGCTTTCCAAAAGGTAGGGAGTTACCGCCTCCGCGATGCTCTCCGGCACCGCCAGGATCCCCACGCCGCAGCCGCAGCGCAGGGCCGCCCGGCTGAGGGAAGCCAGCTTCGCCGCCCCGGAGTACTGCCTGCAGCCCCCCATCAGGGCCACATAGCCGTAGTCCCCTTTGTTGGAAAAGTTCTTCCGCGGCGCCAGCAGCTCCCGGAAATCCGCCTCCTCCGCCAGCCGGAGATACCGCTTCGGCGCAGGGATGCCGATGTCGATGTTTTTGAGGATGCCCACCGCGTCCTTGGCCTTGCCCAGATAGTGTCCCGGCTGGGGATAGCCGATGGATACGGTCATGTCCGCCCGGACGCAGGGCTCCCCCAGGCCGCTAGTGCCGCTGAGGCCGCTGGGGATGTCGGCGGCGACGACCTTGGCCTTTGAGCGGTTCGCCTTTTCAATGAGCTCCGCCGCGAGGCCCGTGACGCTGCCCCGGAAGCCCGTGCCGAAGAGGCAGTCCACGATCTGCTCATAGCCCTCCAGGCCGGTGCTCTCGGAGCAGGCTTCCTCCGGGATGCCCTGGGCGAGGCACTGCTCGTAGTAGTACCGCCCGTCCTCGCTGAGCCTGTCCCCCAGGCGCAGGAGTCGGCAGGGATGCCCGGTCGAGCGCAGGAGCAGGGCCAGGGCGTAGCCGTCCCCGGCGTTGTTGCCGCTGCCGCAGAGGATGGCGGTCTCTCCCTGCCAGGGCCAGCTCTCATAGATGCCCCGGGCCGCCCGGGCCATGAGCTCCCTTCCCGGCGTCCCGGCGGCGATGGTGTCCGCGTCGGCCCGGCGCATCGCCTCCACGGTGAGGACCTTTTTCATGCCCCCTCCTCCAGCCAGCGGCGGAAGGAGGCCGCCGTCTCCCGGGCAAAGGCCTCCACCAGCTCCACCGGGAAGACGAGGGAGGAGATGCCGGGGTCGCTCTCCCTTGTCTTCTCCATGAGGATGGTGCGGAATTCCTCCATGTCCCCGGCGTCAGCGGGGAGGGTGGGAGGCAGGGAAGCCAGGTCCACCTTCAGGATGGCGTCGCAGACTCCCTCCGCCCAGGGATAGCGGTGGTAGAGGGCGTAGCCCGCGGCGTGGAGCTCCCTGTGATAGCCCCGGAACCAATCTTCCTCCGTCTCGTGGGCCTCCTTGTAGTCCTTGAAGTAGGAGGCGTCCCAGCGCAGGTCCGTATAGAGGTGCAGGAGCCAGCCCAGGCTGTAGCTGTCCCCCAGGTCCAGCTTTTTCCGCAGGGCCCTCAGCGCTCCCGGCCGGTCCTCTGTGTCCCGAAGATGAATGGCGTCCTTGAAGGCCCGCTCGTGGGCGTAGTCCGGGGCGATGCAGCCCAGGAGGAAGCGTGCGTCTCCCGCCGGGTCGTAGTCCCTGGCGGCGAGGAGATGGATCATGGCAGCCGGCATGGCCTCAGCCCTCCTTTCTGAGTTCTGCCAGGAACCGCTTTTCCCGGCTCTGGCAGGTGAACAGCAGGATCTGCCGCCCCTCCGACAGCTCCAGCAGCAGCTTCAAAGTATCCCTGGCCCGCCGGTCGTCAAAGGCGGCCAGTACGTCGTCCAGAATGAGGGGGCAGGGTTCTTCGGAAAGCATCAGCTCGCAGATGGCAAGCCGCACCGCCAGGTAGAGCTGGTTTCTCGTCCCCTCGCTGAGATAGTCCAGGGCCCGGGCGTTCAGGTCGCCGCTGCGCTGGGCGCTGAAATGCATCTCCCTGTCGAAGTAGACCCCGGCGTAGGCGGAGTCCGTCATCCGCGCCAGCAGGGCCGCAGCACGGCGGCTGATCAGGGGGCTGAACAGGGTCTGCAGCTGGGTGTTGGCCTCCCGCAGGGCTTCCTGGGCCAGGTCCAGGGCGTCGTATTCCTCCTGGAGCCGATGGATGTCCCCGGTAAGCTTCGCCTCTTGGGAGGCCAGGACCAGGGGGTCCCCCAGGAGATCGAAGAAGCCCTCGCCCCGGTCCAGCTCCCGGCGCACCTCCCGCAGCCGTTCCTCGGTCCTCCGCAGATAGTCCTCCGCTGCGGCCTTTTTGATCCTCGCTTCGCCCTCCAGCTCGTCCTCGGGAATGGGTTCCAGGGGCGGCAGGGGCTCCGGGGTAAGCCGGGCTTTCAGCTCCCGGGCGTTCTCCGCCCGGAGCCGGGCGTCCCGCACTTCCCCCAGGAGCGCTTCCGCCCTCCGGGCTGCTTCCTCGGGGGCGGCGTCGGGCCCTTCTCCCAGGGCGGCCAGGGCTGCTTCCCGGGCAGTGCGGCACTGGGCGGTCTCCGCCTCGCAGGCTTCCAGCAGCTTTCCGGCGGTCTCCTCCGCCTGCTGCCGCAGTTCCCGCTCGTGGGCCTTCTCCGCCTCCAGGGTCCTTGCCTTCTTTCGCCCGGAGAAGAGGAGCAGGGCGGCGATGAAGAGGAGGACGATGCCCAGGAGGATGAACCCGTAGCTGAGTCCCACGGTGGCGGCGTAAAGCCCCATGCCTCCGGCAAAGCCCCCCAGCAGGGCTGCTACGCCCAGGATGAAGAGGATCAGCACCGGGACCTTTTTGGGGTTGGGCTGCTTTTCCGGCGGGGGCAGGGCGTCCAGGGCTTCCTTTGTTTTTGCGTGGGCCTCCGCCGCCGTATCCCGGTCCCTCACAGCCTCCTCCAGGCGCACCGCGGCTGCCCGGAGAGCCTGCACCTTCTCCGGGGAGAGGGCCGCGGCGGCGCTGTTCAACTCCTGATATTTCTGACTCAGCTCCTCTTCACTGCGGCAGGCGTCCCGATAGGCTTCCTCCGCCGAGGCCCGGCGCTTTAGTTCAGCCCGCCGCTCGTCCCGAAGGTGGAGCTTCAGTTCCCCCTCCAGGGCGGCCTTCTGGGCCTGGAGCTTGTCAGCCTCCGCCCTCAGCTCGCTGAGGCGCTTGTTTTCCTCTTCGATGCGGATGAGCTTGTCCTGCAGCTCCTTCCGCTGCCCCTCCGCCTCGGGAAGAGCGCCGGAAGAGCGCCAGCGGCGCTTCCGCTGCCAGCGGCGCAGACGCTCGTCCGCCTCGGTGTAGGAGCTCCGCTCCTCCCCGGAGGTGACCAGGCGTGTGATCCGCTTTTCCAGCTCGGAGTTGGCGTCCAGGGACATGTCCGCGCCGGAGATAAAGGCGCTGCGGCGGAACACCGGCTCCGTCACTCCCAGGAGGATCTCACCGGGGACCCCGGCGCGCAGCTCCGGGAGGCGCTCCTCCGTGCCGGTGTAGACGGCCTCCGCCTCCCCCATGGGCTTTCCTCCCCCGGGGGATGCGCGGCGAAGGGTGATCTCCTTCCCCCGCCAGCATAGGTCGATGCTCCCCGACATGGGGGCGCCGCTCCAGGGCTGGTAGCGCTGCTTGTCCGGGAGAAGACCGTTTTTCGGGCGCTGGGCGGTGGGGATGCCGTAGAGCATGGCCCGGAGAAAGGCGGCCCAGGTGGATTTGCCGGATTCGTTGGGGGCCTCGATGACGTTGAGACCGGGGGAGAGGGTCAGCTCCTCCCCCTCCAGGCGGCCAAAGCTGGCCTTGAGGTTTCTAAGCTCCATCACAGCTCCTCCCGGTAGTCCAGAGCCGCCAGCCCGTAGCGGGCGGCCAGGGTGATCCGGCCCCGCTCGGCTTCGTCGGCGGCGTCGTACTTCTTCCGCAGGACCCGGAGGAAGCAGCCCCGCAGGGTGTCCTCCCCGGCGTCGTCCCAGATGGAGCGCTGGAGCCTGGTTTCGTCCCGGAGCTCCAGCTGGAAGCAGCGGTCCGCAAGGGTCTGGTACAGGGCCTCCAGCCTGGGCTTCTCCGGCCACTCTCCCCGGAGGATGAGGCGGAGGATGTTTTCCCGATCCGCCGGAGGAAGGGCCTCCTCCAGAGCGGAGAGCAGGCTGTCTTTTCCCGTCACGTCCACCTCCCGTCGCTCGTACCTTCGGCTGGGGAGAGGGATGAATTCCCCGTCGCAGCCCTCTTCCGTCAGCTCCAGGCGCAGGAAGCCCTTTTCCCCCGTCTCGTCGAAGCCCCGGCCCATGAGGCAGCCGGGGTAGGCCCAGAGGGTGTCCCCGCTGCGCCGGAGGCCGGAGCAGGCGTGGACGTGGCCCAGGGCCAGGTAGCGAAGAGCGCTCCCGGCGATCTCCTCCTCCGCGATGGGGTCATAGCCCATTCCGGCGGCGTTCACGTCCCCGTGGAGGACCATGAGCTGGATACCGCTCTCCGCCGGGACCCGGAAGCCCCGGAGCTTTGGCCCGGAGCGGGGGGATACAAAAGCCGCGCCCCAGACGGTGCATCCCAGCTCCGGAAGCGTGATCGGCTCCGGCTGGGGACTAGTGAAGAGATGTACGTTTTCCCGAAGGGTCATGCGGTCCCAGGGGCTTTCCGGGGCATAATAATCGTGGTTTCCCGGGGCGATGAAGACCTGGCCGGGGAGGGAATTCAGGAAATCCTCCAGGGCCTCGGAAGTCTCGGCGTGGCAGACGCCGCTGTCCAGCAGGTCCCCCGCCAGGAGCACCAGGTCCGCGCCGGCAGCCTGGGAAGACAGGGTCTCCAGCAGCTGCCGCTGCTCCTTCCTGCGAAGGGCGGCCTTCTCCTCCTCCAGGGCGGCAAAGGGGGAATCCAGGTGAAAATCGGCGGCGTGAATGATCCGCAGCATTTGTTTTGCTCCTATTCCTCAATTCTCAAAGCCTCGGCGGAGGTGCAGAGGCCGGTGACGTCGTCCAAAGTGAAGAGTGCGCATTCCAGCTTGGCGGGACCGGAGGCGGCGGCGTAGGGGGCCGGCGGGTCTCCCAGGAACATGCGCACGCTCTGCTCCGGCCTTACCCCCAGGACGGAGATGGCCGGTCCCGTCATGCCCAGGTCGGTGATGTAGCCGGTGCCCTTGGGGAGGACCATGGCGTCGGAGGTCTGGACGTGGGTGTGGGTGCCCCAGAGGGCGGAGGCCCGCCCGTCCAGATGGAAGCCCATGGCCAGCTTTTCACTGGTGGCCTCGGCGTGGAAGTCCACCAGGAGAAAGCGGTATTCCCGCTCCTTCATCAGCCGGTCGATGGCGTGGAAGGGGTTGTCCGGCCCGAAATCCATGCCGCAGCGGCCAATGAGGTTCACCGCCAGCAGGGGCCCGAAGCGGGTATCCACCTCCGCCCAGCCACGGCCGGGGACCTGGGGCGCGTAGTTCAGGGGGCGGAGGATGCACTTCTCGTCGTCCAGGTAGGGGAAGATCTCCTTTCGGCGGAAGCCGTGGTTCCCCAGGGTGATGAGGTCCGCCCCGGCGTCCAGGATCTCCTCCGCCTGCCGGGGCAGGATGCCGGTGCCGCAGGCGTTCTCCCCGTTCACCACGGTGAAGTCCGCCCCCGTCAGCCGGATGAGGCCCCGGAGCTTTTTCTGGAGAAAGCGCAGCCCCGTTTCGCTCACCACGTCGCCCACGCTGAGGACACGCATCGTCATCCGCTCCCTTCCGGTGTAAGCTGCCATGCGCTCATTATAACATAGATCCCCCCGGAAAAAAACTAAATTTCGCTTTACAAGGGGAAAAGAGCGTGGTAAAATAACGTGCTTTATAAATCGGCCCCTCCGCTTGGTTATGGGATACGGCGCCTTTCCCTCCATGACCCAGCCCAGCGGGCAATCCAAACAGGAAAGGAAGTATCCCCATCATGATGCAGAAGGACGAAAAGACCGCCATTATCGAGGCCAACCGCGCCCACGAGACGGACACCGGCTCTCCCGAGGTCCAGATCGCCATCCTCTCCGCCCGGATCGCGAACCTCACCGAGCACCTGAAGGTCCATCCCAAGGACAACCACTCCCGCCGGGGCCTGTTCAAGATGATCGGCCAGCGCCGGAGCCTGCTGGACTACCTGGCCCGGAAGGACATCGAGCGCTACCGCGCCATCATCGCCAAGCTGGGCATCCGTAAGTAAGCAAATCGAAAGGGGCTGCCGATACGGGCAGCCCCTAAGCACAAATCCCAAAGATACAAGAGCGGGAGGGAACGACCTTTTTAGCAGTTGAAAAAGGGCTGTTTCCCCACAGCGTTTTTTCAAGTGCTAAAGGGCTGGCTCCTCCCGCGGAAAGGAAAGAAAAAATGATCATTACCCACAGAGAATTCCCCAACGAGAAGACCTATTCCATGGACTACGCCGGAAGGAAGCTGAGCTTCACCGTGGGGAAGTTCGCGGAGCTGGCCAACGCCGCGGTGATGACCCGCTACGGCGACACCACCGTCCTGGTGGCCTGCACCGCCTCGCCCCGGCCCAAGGAGGGGGTGGACTACTTCCCCCTGAACGTAGACTTTGAGGAGAAGCTCTACGCCGTGGGCCGCATCCCCGGCGGTTTCCTGCGCCGGGAGGGACGGCCCAGCGAGAAGGGCACCCTGGCTTCCCGGATGATCGACCGGCCCATGCGCCCCCTCTTCCCCTCGGACCTGCGCAACGACGTGGTCATCTCCTGCCTGGTCCTGTCCGTGGACCCGGACTGCTCCCCGGAGATCACCGCCATGCTGGGCGCCTCCTGCGCCACCGCCATCTCCGACGTGCCCTGGGCGGGCCCCATCGGCGGCCTGGTGCTGGGCTGGGACGGGGAGAAGTACCTCTTCAACCCCACCGCCGCGGAGCGGGAGACCAGCAAGATGACCGTCACCATCGCCGCCACGGCGAAGAAGGTGGTCATGATCGAGGCCGAGGGTCAGGAGATCCCCGAGGACGTGATGTTCGACGGCATCATGGCCGCCCATGAGACCATCAAGCCCGCCATCGCCCTCATCGACCAGATGGTGGCCGAGATCGGCAAACCCAAGTTCACCTACGAGCACACCTCCTTCAATGAGGAGCTCTTCGCCAAGATCGTGGAGAAGTACTACGACAAGACCGAGTACTCCATGGATACCGACGACAAGAACGTGCGGGAGGCCCGGTGGAATCAGGTGGCCGAGGAGGTCTTCGCCGAGTTCCAGGAGGAGTACCCCGAGGTCGTCTCCCAGTGGGAGGAGATCACCTACCGCATCCAGAAGAAGGTCGTGAAGAAGTGGCTTCTGGAGGGCAAGCGGGTGGACGGCCGCGCCATGAACCAGATCCGGCCCCTGGCCGCCGAGGTGGGCGTGGTGCCCATCGTCCACGGCTCCGGCCTCTTCACCCGGGGACAGACCCAGGTGCTTTCCATCTGCACCCTGGACACCCTGGAGGCCCAGCAGAAGCTGGACACCATCTGGCCCGAGACCCTGAAACGCTATATCCATCACTATAACTTCCCCGGCTATT
>JAFXTU010000014.1 GCA_017535635.1 Oscillospiraceae bacterium | reverse complement strand
TCTCCGACCCGCTGGTTTTTCATCGGGTCAAAAGGAGTGTTCTCTGTTTTTCCACATCAAGTGGGTTTTTAAGGCTTGGTGACTGGGTCTTGGCATGAATTGAGGGGCTGTAGCTTTTCTTGCGTTTTGCTACAGCCCCTTCATGCTTCGGAAGGGGGCCGCTCAGCTGCCTCTTCAGGGCTGCATCTGCTGCTGGGGCTGCATCTCTTGCGCCATGCCGTAGAGGTTCACCAGTCCCTCGCCGCCGGCGAGCCAGTCCCGGCGGTTTTGAAGGGTCTCCTGCGCCGTCTCGCCTGCGGGGATCATGCCCAGGGCGTTTCGGAACGCCGGGTCCTGCCTCAGCTGCTCGGCCCTCTGCTCCAGGGCCTGCTTCCGGCCGGGGTCGGCGGGGTCCTCCACGATGGTCTTGTCGCCTCGGGGGTCTTCCTGGCCGATCAGCTTGGCCGCCAGGGCTTCGGAGCACAGCCTGACAAAGGCGGAGCCGGACTTGTTCATGGCCTCCTGCACCTTCATCTGAGCATAACGCTGCGCCGTCTTGGGGGCATAGGTGTTTTCGTCCACAAGGTATCACGACTCTGTCTGCTCCCCTTACAGCTTCCCCCGTTCCTTCGCCGCCGCGACCAGGGCGGCGAAATCCTCATAGTGCCAGTTTTCCGTCGGCTTGGGACAGTCGATATCGTGATAGAAGCAGCTGGGGATCTCTTTCTGCCGGCGGTTCTTCAGAACGCAGGGCCTGCAGCCCTGGTCGTGGTTGGCCGGGTGGCAGGGGCATTTCAGGTCTGTGCAGGTGCAGAAATCTGCGGCCTTGTTCATGCGGGTTTCCTCCTCGGGTTTCCGGCTTTGTTGCGATCTCAGGCGGCGGGAGCGGGCCCGCGCCGGGCTGCCGGACTCCGCTCTCATTCTGTGGCAGGAGGGCGGATTTGTCAAGAGCGGACAGGGCCTGACGCGGAAAGTGTTCTGGGTGTTGAATATGAACTGTCTCCGAGCGCTTGACATGCTTCTCCGGACAACGTAAGATGCGTTCGGGGCATTCGCGTCCCCGCCATACTCATACAAACTCAGGAGGCAAATATGGGAGTTTTTTCAACGATCCACCGTTTCCGTGAAGCCGGCGAGGCGGCCAATGTAAACAATGTGGACCGCTTCGGAGAGCCGGCGCGTTCTCTGTTCACTTCCACAAAGGTCTTTACGCTCCACCATCGGATCGACATCACGGACGAGAACGAGACCGTGGTCTATCAGGCCCAGACCAAGTTTCCCTCGCTGCACGACAAAACGGATATTACAGACGCCGCCGGGAATCCCGTGGCGCACATTGAGAAGAAGATCCTCACGCTGCACCAGCGCCACTTCATCACCATGGCGGACGGGCAGCGCTTTGAGCTGTCCAACGAGCTGTTCCACCTGATCAAGGATATCTCCAACCTCGAGGGGCTGGGGTGGCAGCTCCGGGGCAACATTCTCGGCCTCAACTTTGAGCTGTACGACGCGGCCGGAAACGTGATCGCCGTGATCGGGCAGAAGCTGCTCTCCATCCATGACAAGTACTGTGTGGACATCTACCGCCCGGAGCTGGAAAAGCAGGTCGTCGCGGTCCTGATCACGCTGCAGCACATGATCCGGGATCGGGAGAATTCCGCCGCGGCCTCTTCTTCCTCCTCCGGCAGCAACTGAGCTCTGAGAGAGAATGGATTATTTGGATATTGTGTATCTGCAAAGGCAGGAAGAAACCGCTGAGCTTCCCCGGACGCACAGCTCCCAGAGGCTCACGCCCTTTCCCCCGCTTCCCGCGGCCCCAGGTTTTTCCGCATTTCTCCGCAGCTCACAGCCCCTCCAGCCAAAGCGCGGGGGAAGCGTCGCTGGGCATGCGCCAATCCCCCCGGGGGGACAGGGACACGGACCCCACCTTCGGCCCGTCCGGCAGGCAGCTGCGCTTGAATTGCTGGGAGAAGAAGCGCCCTAAGAAGCTCCCGGCCGCAGCCCGGACCTCCTCTTCCCTCAGCTCCGGATAGGCCCGGCAGGCGTAGGCCACTGTCCTCTGGGGCTCGAAGCCGCGGCGCAGGGTGTAGAAGAGGAAAAAATCGTTCAGGTCAAATTTGCCGATCTTCTCTTCCGTTATCTGGGCGATCTGCCCGTGGGCGCTGGGGATCAGCTCCGGCGTGATGGGGGTGTCGCAGACGTCGAGGATCACTTCCTTCAGCTCTTCGCTGGGGCACATCCCGGCGTAGGTTTGGCAGATGAATCTCACCAGCGTCTTCGGCACGGAGCAGTTCACCGCGTACATGGACATATGGTCGCCGTTGTAGGTGCACCAGCCCAGCGCCAGCTCGGACAGGTCCCCCGTCCCCACCACCAGCCCCCGCTTCATGTTGGCGGCATCCATCAGGATCAGGGTCCGCATCCGCGCCTGGGCGTTCTCATAGGTCACGTCCTCTTCCCCCTGATAGCCCCGTTCATGCCCCAGCTGCTCCAGGTGGAGCTGCACGCCCTCCCGGATCGGGACCTCGTGGGCTTCGTCGGCCAGGAGCTCCATCAGCTTTACCGCGTTCCGATAGGTCCGGCCCGAGGTGTTCCCCTCACTGGGCATGGTATAGGCGGCGATCCGGAGCTCCGGGACCTGCTTTTTCGCTTCGGCGCACACCAGCAGGGCCAGGGTGGAATCCAGGCCGCCGGAGATCCCGATGACCAGGTTCCGGATCCCCGTCGCCAGCACCCTGGTCGCAAGGCCGCTTGCCTGGATCTGCAGGATCCTCCGGCAGCGCTCTTCCCGCTCCCCGTCGTCCGCCGGAACGAAGGGATTTCTCGCCACCGGACAGGCATAGCGGCGCAGGAGCTCTGCCAGCTCCCCCACGCCCACCTCCTGGGGGCCGAGGGTCTGGATGCGGACCGGCACCCGCCGGAAGGGCCTCTCCGACGCGGTTTCAAAGGTGTTCTGCCGCCGCCGGTCATGCAGGATACAGCCCAGGTCGATCACGGCCCTTTCCACATGGGGGCGCCGTGGGAAGATGCTCTCCCCCAGCAGGCTGCCGCTCTGCGTCAGGATGGCATGCCCGGAAAACACCAGGTCCGTGCTGCTCTCCCCCGTCCCGGCGGAGGCGTAAACATAGGCGCAGTAGCAGCTCCCGCTCTGCTGCTTCACCAGCTCCCGGCGGTACTCCTGCTTTCCGATCAGCTCGTCGGAGGCGGAGAGGTTGGCGATGATGTTCGCGCCGGCCAGGGAAGCGTGGGTGCTGGGCTTGTCCGGGACCCACAGATCCTCGCACAGCTCCACCCCCAGGACAGCCTCCGTCGCCGGGTCCTCCGCCAGGATATCCGTGCCGAAGGGAACTTCCCTGCCGCCGATGCGGACGCTTTCACCGCTTATGCCCTTTCCGGAAGCAAACCACCGGCACTCGTAAAACTCCGAATAGTTGGGCAGGAAGCTCTTGGGGACCAGCGCCCGGACTTCTCCGCCCGAAAGGATGGCTCCGCAGTTGTACAGGCTGTTCCCGCGGCGCACGGGGACGCCCACGACCGCCGTGATCCCCGTCTCCCCCGTCGCCTCCGCGATCCGGAGGAGGGCGGCCTCCGCCTCCTGCATAAGCAGCTCGCTCTGAAACAGGTCGGCGCAGGTATACCCCGTCACGGACAGCTCCGGGAAGACGATCAGGCCGCTGTCTGCCTCCTCCCGGATCAGGGAGATGATCTGTCCGGCATTGAAGCGCACGTCCCCCACGCGAAGCCGCGGGACGGCCGCGGCCACCCGGATGAGCCGATTCTTCATAACTTCCACCGCTTTTCCGAAGAAATAAAAAGGACAGAGAAGCCTTCTTGTCAGACTTCTCTGTCCTTTCGTTCATTATAGCACGGTTTTGTCCCGCTGTATACAGGATCCTTCCTTTTTTCATCCAAGCATCCCTTGGAAAAACCCAAAAACCCCTTTGTTGACTTGGAAACCGCTTTCCGATATCCTCAAGGCAGGACAAGGAGCTTCTTCGTCAACATGCGAAAGGATGTGCAAGCTATGGAATTCGCAAACAATCTGCGCCGCCTGCGGAAGGCGGCGGGGTACACCCAGGAGGCTCTGGCGGAAAAGCTGCACCTGACGGGCCAGGCGGTGAGCCGCTGGGAGACCGGGGAGGGCTATCCGGAGATCACGCTGCTGCCCGCCCTGGCGGACCTGCTGGGGGTGACGGTGGATGCGCTCCTGCGAAGGGCGGAGCTGACGGGGGAAGAAATCTACGCCATCGAGGGGGAAGCCCTGCGCCTGAATCAGGATGGAAAGCGGGAGGAAGCCATCGCCCTGCTGGAAACGCAGCTTTCCCTGCACCCGGAGGCGGACGCTCTGCGGGACAGGTTGGCGAAATATCTTCTTAGAAATGCGCATTTCCTTTTCAGCGAGGGGAAGAATGCCCAGGCGGAGCTATGCCTCCGAAAGGCGCAAGCCGCCGCGGAGGAGCTTCGCTCCTCCCGCGACCCCTGGCTGCGGCGGCAGCCGGAGACCATACTGCCGGAGATCTATTACCGTCTGGGGGAAAAGGAAAAGCTGCGGGAAGAGCGTCTTCTCACCGTCGACAGCTATTATCCCTCCCTACTGAACTGCGCCGTGGGCAAGGACTTCTACTATATCTTTGAGCGGGGCGTCCTGGACGCGGTAAGAGACCTGGACGCGAGGCTGGGCGATCTGGCCTTCCGTATGCCCAGGGAGAGGATGAGCCTCCGCCGTGCAGGACCGGACGAGCCGGGAGAGCCGCTTCTCTATACGCCTTACCCCGGGGAGGAGGCGTGGACCGTCAGCGACGGGGAACGGTTCCAGATCCTGTGCTGCCGCCTGGAGCTGCTGGAGACCTTTTCCGGCGGCCAGGGCTTCGGCCTCTTCCGGGGCATGGAGACCTCGGTATTCACCGACATGCTGACCCTGGCCGCGGACATGGGGGAACGGGAAAAGCTGCTGGACACGCTGGAGCTGTTCACGGCGCGCTTCGCAAGCCGGGAGCTGGCGGAGTGGGAACGGAAGCGGGTGCTGGCTCTGGACAGCTACCGTCTGGCTATGGCGGAACTGATGCGAAAGGGCACGGACCGCTGGGAAGCTGAAGCCGCGGCCATCGCGCAGCTGACTCCCTGGGAAAAGGAAGTCATGACGGAGCCCGTCAGCCCCCTGCCCATGCTGAAGCATATCCAGCTCTGCCGCGTCCTGATGCGGGACCCGCCCCTGCTGCCCTTCCGTCTGAAGGAAACGGCGGCGCTGCTGAATGAGGAGCGGTTCGACTTCGTGCGGGAGGAGGAGCGCTTCCGCGCTTCGGCGGAGAAGCTCGGCGCCCTGGTGAGGGAACTGGAAGAGGCGGGGCAGCTGCCGCCGAAGAACATGGAGGCGCGCCGGGGCCTGGGGCAATAAAGGAACACATGAGCGGGCGGGGAGCGATCCCTGCCCGCCTCGCGTCAGAGCCTGCTTGTGCGGAATAATCCGGGGTTCTTCCCGCGGTCATACCGGGGTGAAGGCTTTCCCGGGAGAGGCAGGCAATTCTCCCGGACCAAAAAGGAAACCCCGGAAAGCAAAAAACAAGCTTTCCGGGACTCAAATTATGACTCTATCCCCTCACCCGCAGCTCCCAGAAGGCCACGGCGGCGGCAGCGGCCACGTTCAGGGAGTCCACACCGTGGGACATGGGGATGGTGACGGCGAAGTCGCAGCGGGAGATCGTCTCCTTTGTGAGGCCGTCCCCCTCGTTCCCCAGGATGAGGGCCAGCTTTTCCGCATCCCCCAGCCGGGGATCGTCCAGGGGGATCGTATTCTCCCCCAGGGCCAGGGCCGCGCAGGAAAAACCCAGCGCCCGGAGCCGGGCAAGCCCCAAGCCGGGCCAGTCCTCCGGTCCTTCCCCCAGCCGCGCCCAGGGGACCTGAAACACGGTCCCCATGCTGACCCGCACGGCGCGCCGGAGCAACGGGTCGCAGCAGCCGGGGCTGAGAAGCACCGCCTCCATCCCCAGGGCGGCGGCGGAGCGGAAGATGGCCCCCAGGTTGGAGGCGTCCACGATGTTCTCCAGCACCGCGACCCGCCGCGCTCCCCGGCAGATCTCCTCCGCCTGCCTGGGCCTCGGGCGGCGCAGGGCGCAGAGGATGCCCCGGGTGAGCTCGTAGCCAGTAAGGGCGGCCAAGGATTCCCGCTCTCCGGTGTAGACCGGGATATCCCCGCAGCGCTCGATCAGCTCCGCCCCCTGGCCAGGAAGCTTTTTCCGCTCCATGAGGAGGGAAAGGGGCTCGCAGCCCGCCTCCAGGGCCAGGCGGATCACCTTGGGGCTCTCGGCAATGAAAACCCCTTTCTCCGGCTCCAGCCGGTTTCGCAGCTGGGCCTCGGTGAGATGGGCGTAGGCTTCCAGGCCCGGGGCGTTCAGGTCCGTGACCTCAATGATCTGGGCCATGTCCTCACACGTCCAGCCGGGTGAGGTCCTCTAAACCCTCCCGCCGGACGGCAACGCTGCTTTTCCCGCCCCGGAGCATGATGAGCGCCGGACGGCCGAAGCGGTTGTAGTTGGAGGCCATGGAGTAGTTGTAGGCCCCGGTGGTGCACACCGCGATCACGTCCCCCCGCCGGACGGACTCCGGCAGCAGGATATCCTCCTGGATGAGGTCGCCGCTCTCGCAGCAGCGGCCCGCCAGGGTGCAGCGGAAGGAGGCCTCCTCCCCCATTTTCCCGGCGGCCAGGACGGTGTAGCGGCTGCGGTAGAGGGCGTAGCGGGGATCGTCCCCCATGCCCCCGTCGATGGTGACGTAGTTCTTATAGCCGGGGATGCGCTTCACCGCCACGGCGCGGTAGAGGGTCATCCCCGCGTCGGCCACAATGCTCCGCCCCGGCTCCATCTGGATGGCGGGCTGGGGGATATTCAGCTTCCGGCAGACCTCCTTCACCGTCGCCGCCACGGAGGCGATCTTCTGTCCGATATCCAGGCTCGGGTCGGAAGCCACATAGCGGACGCCGTAGCCCCCGCCCAGGTCCAGCACCCGGGCGACGTACCCGGTCTCCTTCCGCACCTGGGCGATGAACTCCAGCATCACCGCCGCGGCCCGCTCGAACACGTCCTCCCCGAAGACCTGGCTCCCCACATGGCAGTGGAAGCCCAGGAGCTCGATGTGCTTCTGCCCCAGGGCCAGGCGCACAAAGTCGAGGGCCTGACCCGTCTCGATGGCGACGCCGAACTTGGAGTCCACCATCCCGGTGTTCACGGCGGCGTAGGTGTGGGGGTCGATGCCGGGGGTGAGGCGCAGGATGGCTTTCTGCCGGATGCCCCGCCGCTCCGCCTCGGCTTCCAGGGCCAGGAGCTCTTCGACGTTATCCACCACGAAGCCGCCCACGCCCCTACTGAGGGCGAAGCGGATATCCTCGTCGGTCTTGCCGTTGCCGTGATACCAGGCACCCGCGAGGTCAAAGCCCGCCTCCAGGGCGGTCTGGATCTCACCGGGGGAGACCACGTCCACTCCCATGCCCTCCTCCCCCGCCACGCGGAAGAGCTGCTTGAAGGCCGCGGCCTTGGCGGCGTAAAGGGGCAGGGAGCCGGGGCCGAAATTGGCCTTGAAGGCCTCCAGATAGGTCCGGCAGTTAAAGCGCACCCGGTCCTCGTCCATGAGGTAGAGGGGGGTGCCGTATTCTTCCGCCAGGGCCAGGGTGTCCTGCCCGGCGAAGCTCAGATGACCTTCGCCGCTGACGCCGATGTTTTCACAGACAAATTCCATGGGTCTCTCCTCAAATCACAGCAGGTGGGCTCGCAGCTCCTCCCCGGAGAGGGGCGAGAGCTCCGCCGGGGCCAGGTCGAACACCGTCTTGCAGCCCCAGTCGCCCCGCGCCGCGTGCTTCCCCACGGCCCGGGCCAGGGCCACCAGCGTGAGCGCCGTGAACTCCGGGTTGGAGTCCAGGGTCAGCCGGAACTCAATGGTGTGCCTGTGCTCCCCTTCCAGGCCGGAGGGACCGCTGCGGATCACGAAGCCCCCGTGGGGGAGCTCGGAGTGGTCCCGCTTCATCTCCTCCATGGTGATGAAGGTGACGGTGGTGTCGTACTCGTCGAAGTAGTTGGGCATGGTCTTGATGGCCTTCTCGATCTCAGCCTTGTCCGCCCCCTGGGCGGCCACCACGTAGCACTCCCGGCGGTGCTTCTGGCGGGTGGTGAGCACCGGGGACGCGCCGGAGCGCACGGCCTCCAGGGCCTCGGGGATGGGCACGGTGTACTGCCGCGCGTCCAGGACGCCGGGGATGCGCCGGATGGCGTCAGAGTGCCCCTGGCTCACGCCCCGGCCCCAGAAGGTGTAGTCGCTCCCCTGGGGAAGGATGGCATTGGAGTAGAGCCTCGCCAGGGAGAAGAGGCCGGGATCCCAGCCCCCGGAGATGAGGGCGGTATGGCCCCCCGCCCTGGCCGCGGCGTCCACACTGGCGAAGTGCTCCGGGATGCGGGCGTGGGTATCGAAGGAGTCCACCACGTTGAAGTCCCTGGCCAGCATGGGGGTAAGCTCCGGCAGATCCGTGGCGCTGCCGCCGCAGATCAGCAGGACGTCGATCTCGTCCTTGTGCTTCAAAATCTCCGAAGCCGGGTAGACCGTCACGCCGGTCTTCGTCTGCACCTGGGCGGGGTCGCGCCGGGTGTAGACCCCGGTGAGGGTCATATCCGGGTTCTGCCGTGCGGCGCACTCCACGCCCCGGCCGATGTTGCCGTAACCGTAAATCGCGATTTTCATTGAGGATCCTTTCTCCGCGGGCGGGACGACGCCGCCTTACCTGGCCAGGAGGCTCTTCATGTCGTAGAGCCCCGGTCCCTGCTTCCTTACGAATTCCGCCGCCGCCAGGGCCCCCTCGGCGAAGAGGGCGCGGCTGTGGGCCTCGTGCTTGAGGGTGATGGTCTGGTTGGGGGTGCCGATCATGATCTCATGCTCCCCCACGATGTTCCCCATGCGGATGGCATGGAGGCCGATCTCCGTTTTCGTCCGCTTGCCGTAGCCGTCCCGTCCCCGGTGGAGCTCCGCGCCGGGGCGCACCTCCCGGATCGCTTCCGCCAGCGCCAGGGCCGTGCCGCTGGGGGCGTCCACCTTCCGGTCGTGGTGCTTCTCGATGATCTCGATCTCCGCCTCGGGCATGGCGGAGGCTACCCACTGGGCAAGCTCCGTCAGAATGGCGATGCCCATGGAGTAGTTGGCGGCGAAGAAGAGGGGGATCTTTTTTGCGGCCTCATGGATGGCGGCCAGCTCCTCCTCCGTCTGCCCCGTGGTGGCCAGCACCAGGGGAAGGGAGTTCTTCACGCAGAAGTCCAGCAGCTCCTTCGTGCAGGAGTGGTGGGAAAAGTCCACCACCACGTCCACGTCGGTTTCCGCGTCGTCAAAGGAGGAAGCGCAGGGAACGGATGGGTCCTGATAGCCCAGAAAGTCCACCCCGGCAGTCAGCTCCGCGCCCCGGAAGCCCTCCCGGGCCAGAAGCGCCACCTCCTGCCCCATGTGACCGCCCAGGCCGCTGACGAGAATGCGCATGCTCTTTTCCTCCCCTCAGATCAGGCCCTGGGCCCGCATGAGGGCCAGCAGCTTCTCCTCGTGCTCCGGCTCCATGGTGGTCAGCGGCAGGCGGACGTAGTTTTCGCACCAGCCCATGGCGGCCATGGCGGCCTTCACGGGGATGGGGTTCACCTCGCAGAAGAGGGCGTTGATCAGAGGAAGATAGTCCATCTGCATCTTCGCGCTGCCCGCCACGTCCCCCCGGAGGAAGCGGTGGACCATCAGGCTAGTCTCCCTGGGCATCAGATTGGAGAGGACGGAGATGACCCCCTTGCCCCCCATGGAGAGGATGGGCACCACCTGGTCGTCGTTGCCGGAATAGATGGTGAGCTTTTCTCCCACCAGGGCGGCGGTCTCCACGATCTTGGAGATGTTGCCCCCGGCCTCCTTGATGCCGGTGATCATGGGGTGGTCCGCCAGGGCGGCGTAGGTGGCAGGCTCAATGGTCACCCCGGTGCGGGAGGGGACGTTGTAGAGGATGAGAGGCCTCGTGGACGCGTC
The DNA here is from genome assembly GCA_017535635.1 of Oscillospiraceae bacterium. Taxonomy (GTDB): domain Bacteria; phylum Bacillota; class Clostridia; order Oscillospirales; family Oscillospiraceae; genus UBA1774. Next base: position 50,016 of record JAFXTU010000014.1, on the reverse strand, counting down.
GGCGATCTCGGTGAACATCCGCACCAGGCCCTTCTGGGTGGCCTTATTGTAGTAGGGCGTCACCACCAGCATGGCGTCGGCCCCGACGGAGCAGGCGAACCTCGTCAGATCCACGGCGTAGGCGGTGTCGTTGGAGCCGGTGCCGGCGATCATGGGGACCCGGCCGGCGATACGCTCGGCGCTGTAGCGCAGCACCTCCCGGTGCTCCTCGTCGCTGAGGGTGGAGCCCTCGCCGGTGGTCCCGGCGATGACCAGGGCGTCGATCCCCTTCTCGATCTGCCAGTCGATGAGCCTGCCGAAGGCGTCGTAGTCCACGCCCCGGGCGTTCAGGGGGGTGATCAGCGCCGTGGCGGCGCCCACAAACACGGGATTCTTGCTCATAACACTTTCTCTCCTTTGTAAGACGGATATACGGCGCAAATGAAAAAGCAGCCCGCACATTCGCGCAGCTGCCGGGAAAACCGAAACACCCTCATCAACCCCCGGGACCGGGGGAAAATGAGAAAGTCTCGCAATCAATCCATAGCGCTCCGCATACGCGACAGTCAGCCGGATCTTCTCCGTCTGCCCAGGCAGGGCTTGCAGGGTCCCGCCTTCGGCAGCGGCCCCTTTCGCCCCGGCAACGGCTTTGCTGCCTCTTCCACCGGGCCTACTCCTGGACGCTGCGCCTCTATCCTTTAATTGCGATATTAAGTTTTGGGGAATCATATCACAGCTTTTCCCGCTTGTAAAGCCCCCCGGCGGGACAAATCGCCCTTTTCTGAAAAATATTTTTCTCAACTTATTTTCAAAATAGGGCTTGACTTTTTTCCCTTACTGCGCTAAAGTACACCCACAATAGTTCAAAGGCTGTGACGAAGACGGTCGGGGATCATCCTTTCAGAGAGTCGGCGGGCGGTGCGAGCCGACAGGAGGAGACCCAGGGACCCATCCCTTCCGAGCCGGAGCGCTGAACGCGATGCAAGTAGGCTTCTCCCGTATGGCTGCGTTAAAGCACAGAGCTTGCTAGAGCTCCCAGAGTGGCGCGTATGCGCAATTTGAGTGGTACCGCGGGTTAGTACTATCCCGTCTCAAAGGAATTTGAGACGGGATTTTTCATTTTTTCGCCGGGAGGTAAACAACCATGGAAGTGAAACAGATGGACTCCAAGCTGGTGGAGGTGGGCGCGCGCATCCGGGAGATGCGGGAGATCAGCGGCTACAGCATCGGCGACATGGCCCGGCTGACGGAGGTCAGCGTACAGGAATACCAGAAGTATGAGGACGGGCTGGCGGATTTCCCCTTTACCTTTATCCATAAATGCGCCCTGGCCTTCAACATCGAGATCACCGACATTCTGGAGGGCCACAGCGCCAAGCTCTCGGCCTACACCGTCACCCGCCGGGGCCAGGGCGTGACCACCGCCGACGAGCCGGGCATCCTCATCCAGAGCCTGGCCCCCCAGTTCAAGAAAAAGCTGGCGGAGCCCTACTGGGTCCGCTACAGCTACGACGAGAGCCTGCAGAACGTCCCCATCCACACCATCCGCCACAGCGGCCAGGAGTTCGACGTGGTGGTATCCGGCAGCCTGAAGGTGCAGGTGGGGGACCACGTGGAGGTCCTCCACGAGGGGGACAGCATCTTCTACAACTCCTCCGCCCCCCACGGCATGATCGCCACCGGCGGCAGCGACTGCGTCTTCGTGGCGGTGGTGATGAACGGTGAGGAGGAGGAGACGGAGGCCTATCCCACCCTGCTCCCGGCAGCCCGGAGCGAGGAGGACCTGGTCACCCGGCCCTTCATCGACACGGTGGAGGACGCCGAGGGCAGGCTGAAGGAGATCCGCTTCTTCAACGAGGACAGCTTCAACTTCGCCTACGACGTGGTGGACGCCCTGGGGAAGACGAAGCCGGAAAAGCTGGCCATGCTCTGGCTGGACCACGCTAAGAACGAAATGCGCTTCACCTTCAAGGACATGATGAAGGAATCCGCCCGGACGGCCAACTACTTCAAGGCCCTGGGCATCAAGCGGGGGGACCGGGTGATCGTTCTTCTGAAGCGGCACTACCAGTTCTGGTTCACCATCCTGGCCCTGCACAAGCTGGGGGCCATCATCATCCCCGCCACGAACCTTCTGCAGAAGCACGACTTCGACTACCGTTTTGAGGCGGCGGGCATCACCGCCATCGTCTGCACCGCCGACGGGGACACCGCCAGGGAGGCGGAGAAGAGCATGGAGACCCATCCCGAGGTGGTCACCCGCATCCTGGTGGGCGAGGCCAGGGAGGGCTGGCACGACTTCAACACGGAATACAAGATGTATTCCTCCTCCTTCCCCCGGCCTGAGGACGCCCCCTGCGGGGACGACCCCATGCTGATGTTCTTCACCTCCGGCACCACCGGCTACCCCAAGATCGCCAGCCACAGCTACAAGTACCCCCTGGGGCACTACATCACCGCCAAGTACTGGCACTGCGTGGAGCCCGACGGCCTCCACTTCACCATCTCCGAGACCGGCTGGGGCAAGGCCCTCTGGGGCAAGCTCTACGGCCAGTGGCTCTGCGAGGCGGCCACCTTTGTCTACGACTTTGACAAGTTCGACGCCGACGACCTGCTGCCCCTCTTCGCCAGGTACCACATCACCACCTTCTGCGCGCCTCCCACCATGTACCGGATGCTCATCAAGCAGGACATCTCCCAGTACGACCTCTCGAGCATCGTCCACGCCACCACCGCGGGGGAAGCCATGAACCCGGAGGTCTTCAAGCAGTTCGAGAAGGCCACGGGCCTGCAGATCATGGAGGGCTTCGGCCAGACGGAGACCACCCTGGTCATCGCCAACCTCATCGGCGAAGCCCACAAGCTGGGGAGCATGGGCCGCCCCAGCCCCCAGTTCGACGTCACCCTGCTGAGCCGGGAGGGGGAGCCCTGCAATCTGGGCGAGACGGGCGAAATCTGCATCCGCACCTCGGAGAAGGTCCCCTGCGGCCTCTTCCAGGGCTATTTCCGGGACGAGGAACACACCAGGGAGCAGTGGCACGACGGCTTCTACCACACCGGGGACCTGGCCTGGATGGACGAGGACGGCTTCTACTGGTACGTGGGAAGAGCGGACGACGTGATCAAGTCCTCCGGCTACCGCATCGGGCCCTTCGAGATCGAGAACGTGATCATGGAGCTCCCCTACGTGCTGGAGTGCGGCGTCTCCGCCGCTCCCGACCCCATCCGGGGCCAGGTGGTGAAGGCCAGCATCGTCCTCACCAAGGGCACCGAGGGCACCGAGGAGCTGAAGAAGGAGATCCAGAACTACGTGAAGACCCACACCGCCCCCTACAAGTACCCCCGCATCGTGGAGTTCCGGACGGAGCTGCCCAAGACCATCAGCGGAAAGATCCAGCGGAACAAGCTGTAAAACCGCTTGATTTCCAACGGTATTCCACCGGCAAATTGTCACCGGTATCCTATTGACTATTGAATTCGATTGTGCTAATCTTACTGCAAATTGAATCCCAAAGGCGATGACGAAGAGAGCGTCGGAGATATCGGATGCAGAGAAGCGGCGGGTGGTGCGAGCCGTGATCCGGGCTCCCGCGCTGCTCGCTTCCGAGCCGGAGAGAAGAAAGCCGAGAGACATTCAAGGCAAGTAGAACTCTCCCGAAGAGCGCCGCGTCAGGGCGCAGGACTTGCCGGAGTCCGATGAGGCGGCGTCCTTTGGGCGCAATTTGAGTGGTACCGCGGGTGAACGAATTAGCCCGTCTCAAAGATTACACAATCTCTGGGGCGGGCTTTGCTGTTCGCTCCGGAAAGGAGACAGGAATGACACAAATGACGGGGCTGACCATGAAGATCCAGGAGATGGCGGCCCGGATCCGGGAACTGAGAAGCATTTCCGGCTACAGCGTGGAGGAGATCGCTGAAAAGACCGGCGTGACCACGGCGGAGTACCTGGCCTGCGAGGCCGGGGAGAGCGACCTGAACTTTGCCTTCATCTACCGCTGCGCCCTGGCCTTCGGGGTGGACGTGACGGACATCATCCGGGGCTCCTCCCCCAAGCTGCGGTCCTACACCGTGACGCGGCACGGGGAAGGACAGCGCATCGAGCAGGCCCACGGCATGGTCTACTACAACATGGCCGCCTCCTTCAAAAACCGCATCGCCGACCCCCTCTTCACCCAGGCCATCTACGACCCGGAGCTGGAGCGAAGCGATATCGCCCTCACCACCCACGAGGGCCAGGAGTTCGACCTGGTCATCAGCGGCAGCCTGAAGGTGCAGGTGGGGGAGCACAGCGAGATCCTCCACGAGGGGGATACCATTTATTACAACAGCTCCACCCCCCACGGCATGGTGGCCGTGGGCGGCAGAGACTGCGTCTTCTACGCGGTGGTGCTGAACCCCACCGAATATGACCCCACGAACCGGAGCGTGGACCCCCTGCGGGAGGAGACCACCCCCCAGCGGCCCAAAAAGACGGCGGAAAAGCGCATCCACGAGGATTTCATTCTCCCCGAGGAGGGGCCCGACGGGAGCCTCAAGTCCGTGGACTTCCAGAACGAGGAGAAGTTCAACTTCGCCTTCGACGTGGTGGACGCCCTGGCCCGGAAGAATCCGGGGAAGCTGGCCATGCTCCACGTGGACCGGTTCAAGGAGGAGCGGTACTTCACCTTCGCGGACATCAGCCGCTACTCCAACAAGGCCGCCAACTACTTCCGCTCCCTGGGCATCAAGCGGGGGGACAAGGTCCTTCTTATCCTCCGGCGGCACTACCAGTTCTGGATCAGCATGATCGCCCTGCACAAGATCGGCGCCGTGGCCATCCTGGGCTCCAACCAGCTTCTGGCCCACGACATCGAGTACCGGGTGAACGCCGTGGACATCCGGGCCATCCTCTGCACCTCCACCGGGGGCGTCCCCGAGCAGGTGGAGGACTGCCTGGCCGCCTGCCCCGGCCTGCAGATCCGGGTCATCGCCGAGGGGGACAAGCCCGGCTGGCACAGCTTCGACAAGGAATTCCGCCTCTACTCGGAGGAATTCCTGCGGGACGCCAACGCCCCCTGCGGCTCGGACCCCATGCTCATGTTCTTCACCTCCGGCACCACCGGCTACCCCAAGGCCGCGGTACATAACTTCAAGTACCCCCTGGGCCACTTCATCACCGCCAAGTACTGGCACTGCGTGAACCCGGACGGCCTGCACCTCACCATCTCCGACACCGGCTGGGCGAAGAGCATGTGGGGCAAGCTCTACGGGGCCTGGCTGAACGAAGCGCCCATCTTTGTCTACGACTTCGACCGCTTTGACGCCTCGGACATCCTCCCCATGTTCGCCAGGTACAAGATCACCACCTTCTGCGCGCCCCCCACCATGTACCGGATGCTCATCAAGGAGGACATCTCCCAGTACGACCTGAGCAGCATCGAGCACGCCACCATCGCCGGGGAGGCCCTGAACCCGGAGGTCTTCCACCAGTTCAAGCAGCACACGGGCCTGAGCCTCATGGAGGGCTTCGGCCAGTCGGAGACCACGGTGATGATCGGCAACCTGATCGGCACCGCTCCCAAGGTGGGCAGCATGGGCAAGCCCGTGCCCCTCTACCCCGTCCACCTGCTGGACCGGGAGGGCAAGCCCGTCCGGCCCGGCGAGACCGGGGAGATCTGCATCCGCACGGAGCCGGGGCAGATCTGCGGCCTCTTCACCGGCTACTTCGGGGAGCCGGAAAAGACGGCGGAGGCCTGGCACGACGGCTATTACCACACCGGGGACACCGCCTGGCAGGACGAGGACGGCTACTTCTGGTATGTGGGACGGGTGGACGACCTGATCAAGTCCTCCGGCTACCGCATCGGGCCCTTCGAGATCGAGAGCGTCATCATGGAGCTCCCCTATGTGCTGGAATGCGGCGTCTCCGCCGCTCCCGACCCCATCCGGGGCCAGGTGGTGAAGGCCAGCATCGTCCTCACCAAGGGCACCACCGGCACCGAGGAGCTGAAAAAGGAGATCCAGAACTACGTAAAATCCCACACCGCCCCCTATAAATACCCCCGGATCGTGGAATTCAGGACGGAGCTGCCCAAGACCATCAGCGGCAAGATCCAGCGGAACCTCCTGTGAAAGGAGCGTGACGCCTTGGCTGAAAAACGGATCACCCTCTTTGCCGGGCACTACGGCAGCGGCAAAACGAACATCGCCGTGAACTACGCCCTGGCCCTGAAAAAACAGCGGGAATACCTGATGCTGGCGGACCTGGACATCGTGAACCCCTACTACCGGGCCAAGGACAGCGCAAGGGAACTGGAGGCGCAGGGCATCCGGGTCATCTCCTCCTTCTTCGCCAACTCCAACGTGGACCTGCCCGCCCTTCCCCAGGATATCTACGCCATCACGGACGACAGGCGCTATACCTGCGTCCTGGACGTGGGAGGGGACGACCGGGGGGCCCTGGCCCTGGGGCGGCTGGTCCCCGCCATCCGGGAGGAGGGGGACTACGAGATGCTCCTGGTGGTAAACCGCTTCCGCCCCCTCACCCGGGACGCCCAGAGCGTCCGGGAGGTGGTGGAGGAGATCGAGACGGCCTGCCGCCTCCCCTTCACCGGCATCGTGAACAACTCCAACCTGGGGATCGAGACCACGCCGGAGGACGTGCTGGGCTCCCTCGGCTACGCCCGGGAGGTCTCCCGGCTCTGCGGCATCCCCGTGAAAATGACCACCATAGAAGAAAATCTGCTCCCCGCTCTGCAGGGGAAGGTCCCCGACCTCTTCCCCATGAAGCTGCAGAAGCGGCCGACGGAATGATAGGGAGGAATTCATTTGGCAAAGCTCACGTTCAAAGAGGACCTGTGCAAGGGCTGCGGCCTCTGCGTCAAGTTCTGTCCCAAGGGCGTCCTGGCCCTGGCCCAGGACCGCATCAACCTCAAGGGCCACCATCCGGTGGAGGCGGCGGAGCCGGAGAAGTGCATCGGCTGCGCCTTCTGCGCCACCATGTGCCCCGACTGCATCATCAAAGTGGAAAGGTGAGTGAGAGAATGGCTGAAAAAGTTCTGATGAAGGGCAACGAGGCCATCGCGGAGGCCGCCCTCATGGCCGGCTGCCGCCACTACTTCGGCTACCCCATTACGCCCCAGACGGAGCTGACGGCCTATATGGCCAAGCGCCTGCCCAAGATGGACGGCGTATTCCTCCAGGCGGAGAGCGAGCTGGCGGCCATCAACATGGTCATCGGCGTCTCTGCCGCGGGAAAGCGGGTCATGACCTCCTCCTCCAGCCCCGGCATCTCCCTGAAGGGCGAGGGACTGAGCTACCTGGCCGGCTGCGACCTGCCCGCCTTCGTGGTAAACGTGCAGCGGGGCGGGCCGGGCCTCGGCGGCATACAGCCCAGCCAGTCGGACTACTTCCAGGCCACCCGGGGCACCCACGGGGACTACCGCACCATCGTCCTGGCGCCGGACAGCGTGCAGGAGATGGTCTCCCTCACCATCAAGGGCTTCGAGCTGGCGGACAAGTACCGCATGACGGCCATGCTCCTGGCGGACGGCACCCTGGGCCAGATGATGGAGCCGGTGAGCCTGGATGCCGACAAGATCGTGACCTTTGAGAAGCCCTGGGCCGCCTGCGGCACCGGGATGAAGCGGCCCAACAACATCATCAACTCCCTCTCCCTCATCCCCGAGGAGCTGGAGCAGTGGAACCTGACCCGCTTCAAGCGCTACGACATCGTGGAGGAAAATGAGGTCATGTACGAGGAGTACATGATGGAGGACGCGGAGATCTGCCTCGTTTCCTTCGGCATCACCGCCCGGGTCTCCAAAAATGCCATCGCCGAGGCCCGGAAGATGGGCATCAAGGCGGGCATGATCCGGCCCATCACCCTCTGGCCCTTCCCCAAAAAGCCCCTGCTGGCCGCCACGGAGAAGGTGAAGGCCTTCATCACCGTGGAGATGAACATGGGCCAGATGGTGGAGGACGTGGAGCTGGCCACCCGCTGCCGGAGGCCGGTGCTCTCCTGCACCCGCTGCGGCGGCGTGATCCCCTCCCCCGACGACGTGATGGGAGCCATTCGGAAAGCTTGTGAACTCGGAGGTGACGCGAAATGACGACCGTATTTGACCGGCCCCACGCCCTGAAGGACGTGAGCCTGCACTACTGCCCCGGCTGCACCCACGGCATCATCCACCGGCTGGTGGCCGAGGCCATTGACGAGCTGGGCATCGAGGGGCGCAGCGTGGGCATCGCCTCCGTGGGCTGCAGCGTGCTGACCTACAATTACTTTAACGTGGACATGATCCAGGCCGCCCACGGCCGGGCCCCCGCGGTGGCCACCGGGGTCAAGCGGGCCTACCCGGAAAACATCGTCTTCACCTACCAGGGGGACGGCGACCTGGCCGCCATCGGCACCGCCGAGACCGTCCACTCCGCCGCGAGAGGCGAGAACATCACCGTCATCTTCGTCAACAACGCCATCTACGGCATGACCGGCGGCCAGATGGCCCCCACCTCCCTGCCGGGCCAGGTCACCCAGACCTCCCCCTACGGCCGGGACGTGAAGACCGTGGGTTATCCCGTGCGGGTCTGCGAGCTCCTGCGGGAGGTGGACGGCGCGGCCTACCTGGAGCGGGTGGCCGTGAATGACGTGAAGAACGTGAAGAACGCGGGCCGGGCCATCAAGAAGGCCTTCCGGTACCAGATGGAGGGCAAGGGTTTCAGCCTCATCGAGATCCTCTCCACCTGCCCCACCAACTGGGGCCTCACCCCGGACAAGGCCCTGGAGTGGCTGGAGGGGAACATGATCCCCTACTACCCCCTGGGGGTCTACAAGGACAAGTACGCGGAAAAGGAGGCGGAGTAAATGGCCTCTTCCCAGATCCTTTTCGCCGGCTTCGGCGGGCAGGGCATCCTCTTTTCCGGCAAGTTCCTGGCCTACAACGGCCTGATCGCCGGGAAGCATCTGAGCTGGCTGCCCTCCTACGGCCCCGAGATGCGGGGCGGCACCGCCAACTGCTCCGTCATCCTCAGCGATACCCCCGTGGGCAGCCCCATCATCACCTATCCGGACATGCTGGTGGTGATGAACAACCCTTCCCTGGACAAGTATGAGGACGCGGTGGTCCCCGGCGGCAAGATCTTCGTGGACTCCTCCCTCATCGAGCGGAAGGTGAACCGTACGGACGTGGAGGTCTTCTACGTCCCCGCCACGGCCATGGCCTCGGAAAACGGGCTGGACACCCTGGCCAACATGATCCTGGTGGGCAAGCTCATCCGGGAGAGCGGCGTGGTGGATTTCTCCCACGTGGACGCGGTGCTGGACAAGATCGTTTCCGCCCGCCGCCAGGAGCTGAAGGCATTCAACAAGCAGGCCCTGGAGCTGGGCTACAACTACGTCGGATAAGGAGGAGAGCAAAATGGCGATCCGCATTGAAAAGACCGATTCTCCCAAGGCGAAGGTCCCGGCAAATCAGCTGGGCTTCGGCAAGGTTTTCACCGATCATATGTTTATGATGGAGTACGAAAACGGGGCCTGGAAGGACCCCAGGATCGTGCCCTTCTCTAATCTCTCCCTCCACCCCGCCTCCACCGTCTTCCACTACGGCGCGGAGATTTTCGAGGGGCTCAAGGCTTACCGCCGCCCGGACGGGGGCGTGCAGCTCTTCCGGCCGGAGGAGAACATCCGGCGGATGAACAACTCCGCCGAGCGCATGTGCCTCCCCCTGGTGGACGAAGGGATCTTCATGGAGGCCCTGGAGACCCTGGTGCGCATCGACGAGAGCTGGGTCCCCTCCGAGCCGGACACCAGCCTTTATCTCCGCCCCTTCCTCTTCGGCAACGACCCCTTCCTGGGGGTCCACACGGTGCAGACGGCGGTGTTCATGATCATCGCCAGCCCCGTGGGCAGCTATTATAAGGAGGGCCTGCAGCCCGTCTCCATCATGATCGAGACGGAGGACGTGCGGGCCGTCCGGGGCGGCACCGGCTACGCCAAGTGCGGCGGCAACTACGGCGCCAGCTTCCGGGCCGGGAAGAAGGCCGAGGAGCAGGGCTACTCCCAGGTGCTGTGGCTGGACGGCGTGGAGCGCAAGTACATCGAAGAGGTGGGCGCCATGAACGTTATGTTCCAGATCGGCGACGAGATCGTGACCCCCGCCCTCACCGGCTCCATCCTCCCCGGCATCACCCGGAAAAGCTGCATCCAGCTTTTGAAGGACGAGGGCTACACCGTAAATGAGCGGCTCCTCTCCGCCGAGGAACTGAAGGAAGCCTGCCGCAACGGGAGCCTGAAGGAGGCCTGGGGCTGCGGCACCGCCGCCGTGGTCTCCCCCATCGGCCATCTCATGATGGACGGGGAGGTCTTCACCATCAACCATAACGCCATCGGTCCCGTGACCCAGCACCTCTACGACACCCTCACCGGCATCCAGTGGGGCAAAACGAAGGACACCCGGGGCTGGATCCACCCCATCGACTGAGCTGACCCATCGGGACTTCCGTGGGTTCCACGGAAGTCCCCTTTCACTTTTTCACATTTGGGAGACCAGGAAAGGAGCCACATGGAAACCATTCGTATCACCGACATGACCCTGCCGGAATGCATGTCCATTCCCGCCGTGAACCTGAGCTTCAAGGAAAAGCTGGAGATCGCCAAATGCCTGGGACGACTTAGTCCCGACATGCTGGAGCTTCCGGCCCTGGAGAACAAGACGGCGGATGCGCTCCTGGTTCGGACGATCTCCACAACTGTGCGCGGCTGCGGCGTATCCATGCCCGCGGGCACCACCCCCGGGGAGGCGGACGAAGCCTGGGCCGCCATCGCCAAGGCCGAGAGGCCCCGCCTCCGGGTGGAGATCCCCCTCTCCACGGTGCAGATGGAATACCTGCTGCGGAAAAAGCCCCAGATCGTCCTGGAGATGGCAGAGAAGCAGCTGACTTACTGCAAGACCCTCTGCTCCGACCTGGATTTCTGTGCCGGGGACGCCACCAGGGCCGACGCGCCCTTCCTCCGGGAGGCGATCCGCATGGCCATCCGCTGCGGGGCCACCACGATCACCCTCTGCGACAGCGCCGGGGTCATGCTCCCCGCCGAGCTGGCGGAGTTCATCACCGCCCTGAAAACGGATATCCCCGAGCTGGCGGGGGTCGACATTGCTGTCCGCTGCGACAACGAACTCAGCATGGCCGCCGCCTGCGCCATGTCCGCCGTAGCTGCCGGGGCCAGGGAGGTCAAGGCCTCCCTGGTGGGGGAAAAGCCCCTCTCCCTCCCCGCCTTCGCCCACGTGCTGGCCCTCCGGGGGGACGAGCTGGGCTACCGCAGCTCTGTGAGCACCATGGAGATGCAGCGCCTGCAGAAGCAGGTGAACTGGATCGTCTTCTCCCGCCAGGGGAATTCTCCCTTCGGCGCGGGGCTCCATGGTCTCAGCGAGGAGGAAGGCCTGGCCCTCAGCATCCACGACGACAAGGCCGCCGTGGCCGCGGTGGCCGCCAAGCTGGGCTATGATCTCTCCGGGGAAGACCTGGACATGGTGGACGAGGCCTTCCGGGCCGCCGCCGCCAAGAAGGAGGTCTCGGAGCGGGAGCTGGAGGCCATCATCTCCTCGGTAGCCCTGCAGGTGCCCCCCACCTACACCCTCCAGGGCTTCGTGGTGAACAGCGGCAGCCAGATGCGGGCCACGGCCCACATCGCCCTGATGAAGGACGGGAAGGAGCTCCGGGGCCTCTGCGCCGGGGACGGGCCCATCGACGCGGCCTTCCTGGCCATCGAGCAGGTGGCCGGGACCCACTATGAGCTGGACGATTTCCAGATCCAGGCCGTGACGGAGGGGCGGGAGGCCATGGGCTCCGCCTTCGTAAAGCTCCGCAGCGGCTCCAGGCTCTACTCCGGCAGCGGCATTTCCACCGACATTATCGAGGCTGCCATCCACGCCTATGTGAGTGCCCTCAACAAGATCGCGTATGAGGAGGCGGGACAATGAAGCTTTCCTTTTCCATCAAGGGCTGGGAAAAGTATTCCTGGGCGGACTATGTCCGCGCCGCGAAGGAGAACGAGCTCCACGGCATCGAGCTCAGGAACATCCACGACACGCCCCTCACCGCCAGGGGCGGCCCCTTCCACCCCCATATGGCGGCGGCCACATTGCGGGAGCTGTATGAAGCCGGCCTCAGCCTCCCCTGCATCGACGCGGTCTGCGACATCGCCGACGCCGAAAAGCTCGAGGAGAACGTGAAGGAGATCGCCGCCTGCGTGGAGACGGCCCGCAGCTTCAAGATCCCCAACATCCGCGTCCACGCCACAAGCGGAGGCGAGGTGACGGACACCCTGATCCGCTGTCTGCAGGAGGCGGACAAGCTGGCGGAGGCGGCGGACGTCACGGTGCTCATCGAGACCGTGGGCATCTTTGCCGACACCTCCCGCCTGCGGGACGTGCTCAACGGTTTTGCCAGCGACCACCTGGCGGTGCTCTGGGACTTCCAGCACCCCTACCGGATCTGCGGCGAGAGCGCGGACCAGACCATTCAGAACCTGGGGGCCTACGTCCGCCACGTCCACATCAAGGATTCCGAGGTCGTGGACGGGAAGATCGTTCCCGCCCTCTTCGGGGAAGGGACCCTTCCCGTGGGGGACATGATGCGGGCCCTGCGCAGCGTGAACTACGACGGCTTCCTCTCCCTGGAGTGGGACCCGGCCTGGATGCCGGAGCTGGACGACCTGGACGTGATCCTGCCCCACTTCGTCAACGGTATGTTCCGCTTCAAGGACACCTCCCACGCCCGGGCGCCCCTGTGCGAGAACAACCGCCACACGGGCAAGTACCCCTGGAAGAAGGAGCTCATCATCGAAAAGACCTTCTCCCAGGTGCTGGACCGGATGGTGGAGGAGTTCCCGGATCAGTACGCCTTCAAGTTCACCACCCTGGACTACACCCGCACCTACGCCGCCTTCCGGGACGACGTGGACCAGTTCGCCAAGGCCCTCATCGCCCTGGGGGTGAAGAAGGGGGACAAGGTGGCCATCTGGGCCACCAACGTGCCCGCCTGGTACATCACCTTCTGGGCCACCACCAAGATCGGGGCCATCCTGGTGACGGTGAACACCGCCTACAAGATCCACGAGGCGGAGTACCTGCTGCGGCAGAGCGATACCCACACCCTGGTGATGATCGACGGCTACCGGGATTCCAACTACGCCCAGATCATGTCCCAGCTCTGCCCCGAGCTGGAAACGCACAACAGCGCGACACCCCTCCGCTCCCACAGCCTCCCCTTCCTCCGCCACGTGATCACCGTGGGCTACCGGCAGAAGGGCTGCCTCACCTGGGAGGAAGCCCAGCTTTACGCGGGCCAGACCAGCGACGAGGAGCTGAAGCGCCGGGAGGAGGCGGTGGACATCCACGACGTGTGCAACATGCAGTACACCTCCGGCACCACCGGCTTCCCCAAGGGGGTCATGCTCACCCACTACAACGTGGTGAACAACGGCAAGGCCATCGGGGACTGCCTGGACCTGTCCACGGCGGACCGGATGATGATCCAGGTGCCCATGTTCCACTGCTTCGGCATGGTGCTGGCCATGACCGCCTCCATGACCCACGGGGCCACCCTGCACCCCCTGCCCTACTTCTCCCCCAAGTCCAGCCTCAGCTGCATCAACTCCGAGCACGTCACCTGCTTCCACGGGGTGCCCACCATGTTCATCGCCATGCTGGGCCACGAGGACTTCCCCAAGACGGACTTCTCCTATATGCGCACCGGCATCATGGCCGGCTCCCCCTGCCCCATCAAGGTGATGGAGGATGTGGTGGAGAAGATGCACATGCCGGAGATCTGCATCACCTACGGCCAGACCGAGGCTTCCCCCGCCACCACCATGAGCAAGACGAACGACTCCCTGGAGACGCGGGTGAATACCGTGGGCGGCCCCATCTTCGGCGTGGAGTGCAAGATCGTGGACCCGGAGACCGGGGAGGAGCTGGGGGACAACCAGGACGGGGAGTTCTGCGCCCGGGGCTACAACATCATGAAGGGCTACTACAAGATGCCCGAGGCCACCGCCAAGGCCATCGACGCGGAGGGCTGGCTCCACTCCGGAGACATGCTCCGGCGGCTGCCCGACGGAACCTATAAGGTCACCGGGCGGCTGAAGGACATGATCATCCGGGGCGGCGAGAACCTCTACCCCAAGGAGATCGAGGACTTCCTCTACACCCACCCGGACGTGGAGGACGTGCAGGTCATCGGCGTGCCCGACGCCCAGTACGGCGAGGAGGCCATGGCCTGCGTCATCCCCAGGGAGGGCTCCGGCCTCACGGAGGAGGCGCTGCGGAAGTTCTGCGTGGAGCGCATCGCCAAGCACAAGGTCCCCCGCTACTTCCGCTTTGTGGACTCCTTCCCCATGAACGCCGCGGGGAAGATCCTGAAGTACAAGATGCGGGAGGAGGCGGTGGAGCTCCTGGGCCTGGGAGACGCCGCGAAGATCGTCACCGCGTAAGGGTCCTTCTTTTCCCCCGAACACTCCCGAATCACTGGCCGGCGGGCCGAGGGCAAAGGCGAGGTGTCTGAATGAGCGTACTGCACACCATACGGAATTATCTCTTTTACTGCGGGATCGAAAAAGACGAGTACAACGCAGTGAAAAAGGACGCCTACGTCTCGAATTATCGGGTCTGGCGGGTCCTTCATTTCGTCATGGCTGTCATGTTCGCCGCTCTGTTCGTCAGTTCCATGTTCACCGAGCTGATGCGGCCGAACCGGGTGTACTACCTGAGCCTGCTCCTCTATTCCATCGCCGCCATCTGCCTCTTCTATGTCCTGAAAAAGGATTCGATCCTCGCCCAGTTTCTGATCTACGCCTCCATCACGGCGCTGTTTCTCTTTGGCTGTGCGATCACCCGCAACCGACCGGATGCGCCCGCGGTGACCTTCATCGTGCTTCTGCTGATCACTCCCATGTTCATGATCGACAAGCCGTTTTACATGACGCTGGTGCTGCTCATCGCCTCCACCGTATTCCTGGGCTGGATGCGTTCGGTCAAGCTGCCTGAGATCTGGCGGATCGACTGCGGCAACGTGATCCCCTTCACCGTCGTCGGCATCATCCTCCACATCATCGCCAATTCGATCCGCATCCAGGAGTTCGTCCTGACCAGGACCATCAACATCCAGAAGGACACAGACGAGCTGACGGGGCTGAAAAACAAGGCGGCGCTCACCCGGGAGATCAACGGATTCCTGGCGGACGGGTCCGGCGAAGGGGGGATCATGCTCCTGCTGGACATCGACCGCTTCAAGTCCATCAACGACACCTACGGTCACGATGTGGGAGACAGTGTCATCCGTCAGTTCGGTCAGTTCCTCGGCAGCCGCTTCACCGGCAATGAGATCGCGGGCCGTTACGGCGGGGATGAATTCATTGTCTTTATCCGGGGCTCCAGGGACCCCGACACCGCCCGCCGCGTCGCCGCGGAGATCGCTTCCGGTGCGGCCGAGACCGTCCGCATCCCGGACATTGGGCAGCCCATCAGCGTGAGCATCGGGATCGCCCTCTATGACGGTCAGGAAAAGAACTATTCCGAGATCTTCAAAAAGGCGGATACGGCCATGTATATCGCCAAGATGAGCAAGGAGAGTCACTTTCATATTTACGAATGACCCTGCCTTAAGCGCATCAGGGCTGCTGCAAAACGCTCGGTTTGCAGCAGCCCTTTTTTCTTATCCCGGCACGTTCCGCAGCGGCGGGACTCAGCCCTCCCGCACCGCCCGGATGAGGAAGAGGGGGGTGGAAGCGTAGTTCACCTTCTCCTCCTCGCTCCAGACCCGCCGCCAGACCTCCTCGTCCGTGTCCACCCGGAAGCCCAGGGAGGTCAGGACACGCTCGTCCCACGCCGGCCGCCGGAGCCGGGAGAGGGGGACGCGGCGGGCAATGTCCTCCATCACGTCGAAGCCCGGACCGATGTTCCCGTCCTCCATGCCCTTCTCAGCCGTGTTCCGCCGGTCGGTTTCATAGGCTTCCCGGGCCTCTTCGTCGAAGAGGTAGCCGTACCAGTTGGCGTCGAAGTTCAGCAGAAGGCCGCCAGGCCTCAGCACCCGCCGCCACTCCCGGTAGGCCGTCTCCGGATGGGGCAGGTCCCAGGTGAGGTTTCGGGAGACCACGGCGTCGAAGGAAGCATCCGCGAAGGTCAGCGCCTCCGCGTTCATCTCCAGGAATTCGATCTTCTCCGCCAGGGGCCCGGCGTTTTCCTTCGCTTCCTCCAGCATGGAGGGAGTAAGGTCCACGGCGGTGACGGCGTACCCCGCCCCGGCCAGGAGGATGGCGAAGAAGCCCGGCCCGGTCCCCACTTCCAGCACCCGGAGGGTCTCCGGCGCCCGGTCCGGGAACTGGCTCTGCAGCTGGCCCTCCAGGGTCTCCAGCCACAGCCTGCGGCTCAGTGTGCGCAGCTCCAGCCGATTCACCTGGGAGTAGCCGGGGGCGCGCCGGGTCCAGTAGGCCCGATTCTCGTCGATGATGCTTTCCTGGGACATGGGCGGGGTCCTCCCTGGGTGAAATGCTCTCTGCCCTGGGGCAGGCCCCTGTATGCTACCACAGTTTTCCCCGGTCTCAAACCCCCCGGGGGGGATGCGGGAGGCGAAAAACGCTGCTCTTTTTGGGAAAAAAACCTCCGGATGGAAAAAACATCCCCCACCGGGGCTTCCGGCGGGGGAAGCGGTGTGGTATTCTCTCTTCGATCAGATCTTACGGGATCGCCCCGGAGTTCCCTCACTCCGTTCCTTTCTCCGCGATCCCGGCGCTTATGCTGCGGCCCTTCGGCGAATGCCGAAGGGCCGCAGCTGGATTCATCTTTTTTCAGCCCTTCATCTTCTTCTGGTATTTCTTCATGACGAGCTGGAGGACGATGGTGACGGCGGCGGTGACGGCCCCCATCACGAAGGTCATGTAATACTTCCCGGTGGACTTCACCAGGGCGTTGGAGATGGAGTTGAAGAGGATGGAGCTGAAGCCCAGGCTCAGCATGGCCACGCCGTAGTTGGTGCCGGTGTACTTCGCCCCGAAGAAGTCCGTGGTGGTGGCGGGGTTGATGGCGCTGGGGCCGCCGAAGGCGAAGGCGGTGACCAGCACCACCACGATGTAGGCGCCCTTCCCCACAAACATCAGCAGCAGGGCGCAGACGATGGTGATGCAGCAGAGGAGCACGTTGGTCTCCATCCGGCCCAGCTTATCCGACAGGGCGGACATGCCGAAGCGGCCCGCCGCATTGAACACGCCGGTGAGAGAGACGCAGGTGAGCGCCAGGGCTTCGCTCAGGCCCCGGCTCTCCCCCAGGGGCCGGATAATGGGGTTCAGCATGTTCCAGGTGGCGTTGTAGAAGAAGATGGTCAGCAGGATGCACCAGAAGGGCGCGGTGCGGATGGCCTCCTTCAGCGGCACCTCCCGGGCGGCCACGATGGCGTTCTTCTTGGGGGCGGCCTTGGGCAGGGCCGACAGGTACTCCTCCGAGGGGAGCCGGATGAAGCAGCAGGCGATGAGGCCCACCACCAGGAAGACCAGGCTGAGGACCCGCAGGGTCGCGCCCACGTCATTGCCGTTCCTCTCCAGCATGGCGCCGATGATGGGGCTGAAGGCCACGGTGCCCAGGCCGAAGGCGGCGGTGGCGATGCCGGTGGCGAAGCCCCGGCGGTGGGGGAACCACTTCTGGACGCAGGAGAGGAGCGCCCCGTAGCTGACGCCCACGCCGATGCCGCCGATGGCGGAATAGGTCAGATAAAAGAGCCAGATGGAGCTGCCCGGCTTCACGCAGGAGGCGAGGAAGATGCCCACGCCGAAGAGGGCCACGCCCACGAAGCTGATGACCTTGGGGCCGAATCGGTCGTTCAGGGCCCCGCCGCCGAAGTTGCCCACGCAGAAGGCAAAGAGCATGATGGACGCGATGAGGTTGACGCTGCCGCTCTCCCAGCCGTAGTGGATCACGGTCGCGTTTCTCAGCACGCTCCACAGGTAGATGACGCCCACGCAGAGCATCGCCACCAGCGCGCCGAGGATGGGCAGCAACGGAGGCTTCTTTGTTTTCATATCCATACCACCTTATCCCGCCCGGCGGCCTGGGGCCGCCGGCGATTTTCTCTTATCTTATCTTCCGGCGGGGAAATTGTCAATGTTTCCCTGTCCGCTGCCGGGATTTCGGGGCCGAAAACCCTCCCGGGCCCCGCTTTTTCTTGACAAGGATAGCATAGAATGGTACACTTTTTTCACTGAACAGGAGGTGCTTCGCACATGACCAAGAAGGAAAAATTTCTCTCCGTAATGCGCAACGAGAAGCCCATCAAGTGGATGGGCTACGGCTTCGAGGCGTTCACCAAGACCATGTTCCACGCCATCATCGACCCCATCACCGTTTGGGACATCCTCTTCATCGAGGGCGAGAACGTGCTGGACCACTGGGGCGTGAACCACCGCTATCTCCCCGACAAGGACCCGGGCATCATCCCCATGGTGAACGAGCAGAACCAGGTCATCAAGGACATCACCCACTGGCGGGACTACGTCACCTTCCCCGAGATCCCCACGGACCTGGACTGGTCCGGCACCCAGGCCCAGATCGCCGAGGTGGACCGGGACCAGGAGCTGGTCATGGTCCCCACCTTCCGGGGCCTCTTCGAGCGGGCCCACTGCCTCATGACCTTTGAGGACACCCTCATCAACATGTACGAGGAGCCCGAGGCCATGAACGAGCTCTTCGGCGCTTACACCGACTGGAAGCTCAAGGTGGCGGAGGCCCTCTGCGACAACCTGGACTTCGACGTGATCCACAGCCACGACGACTGGGGCAGCAAGACCGCCCTCTTTTTCTCCGTGGACAAGTTCCGGGAGCTGCTGAAGCCCCACTACAAGAGGCTCTACGACTACTACCACAAGCGGGGCAAGCTGGTGCAGCACCACTGCGACTGCTACGCCGCCGAGCTGGCCCCCGAACTGGTGGACCTGGGCGTGGAGATGTGGCAGGGCGTCCTTCCCTCCAACGACATCCCCGCCATCCAGAAGGCCACCGGCGGCAAGATCCTCCTGATGGGCGGTCTGGACCAGGGTCTCATCGACCGGGCAGACGTCACTGAGGAGGAGGTCCGGGCCGAGGTAAGGCGGGCCATCGACGAGTACGCCCCCGGCGGCGCCTTCCTCCCCTGCGTGGGCTCCCTGGAGTGCCTGAACGCCTGGGTCACCCCCGTGGTCATCGACGAGTGCAACAAGTACGGCGCGGAGTGGCTGGCCAAGCAGCAGGCGGGCTGAGATCCGATTTTGTGATGCTCTTCGGGGCCACTGCAAAACAGCTCGTTTTGCAGTGGCCCCGGCTTTTTTACTGAAAGCGGGTACGCTCCTTTTTCTTTTCGCTGTCTATTGACGCTCGCCGGGACCCTGGGGTATGATGGCGGCAGAGGGAAGCGCTGCTTCACAAACCGCCGTATCGTCGGGGGGATCAGGATATGGTGTTCCGGGTCACATCGATCAACCTTATCAACCTCATCATCGTTGCCGCCGGCATCGGCGTGAGCGTGCTGTGTTTCCTGCACATCACCGTCTCCGCCTCTCTGCGACGGACGGTCCGGCGCTGTTTTCAGCTGCTTTTCCTTCTGCTCCTGCTCTACATCACCACTCACCTGGCCCGGCAGCTCATGGACGGTCTGCCGGGGGACGGCATCTTCCTCGCGCTCCACGCGGTCACCTTCGTCGAGATGCTGTCAGCGGGCTTCCTGACCTATATGATGAGCATCCTGGTGCTGGACGTGGCAAAGCCCGGACTCGCCCTGAAGCGGCTCCGGCTCGCTCTGTTCCTCCTGATCGCGGTCCACATGGCGCTGCTGGTCTTTGGCCAGTTTTCCGGTCTGATCTACTATTTTGACGCGGACAACGTTTACCGCCGGGGGCCGGGCTATCTTCTCTCCAACCTCAGCCCGCTGGTGCTGCTGCTCATCAACATGGTCCTGCTGCTCCGCTATCGGCGGAACATCGGCCGCCGGGTCAAGATCGCGTTCTGGACCTATATGCTCGCGCCCATCGCGGCCATTGTGATCCAAGGCTTTTCCTACGGTATTCAGTACATCATCTTCGCCTCGGTGGCAGCCTCGGGCTATATGTACTTCGTCATCATCCGGGAGCAGCGGGAGCGGTCCGAAAACCAGAACGCACAGATCTCCCGGCTCCAGAATGGGCTGATCCTGGTACTGGCGGACCTGGTGGAGAGCCGGGACAAGCGCACCGGGGACCATGTGCACAAGACGGCGGAGTACGCCCGGATCATCCTGGAGCGGCTGCGCAGGGATGGCGTCTATAGGGACGCTCTGACCGAGGAGTTCATCGAGGACGTGGTGCACTCCGCGCCGCTGCACGACGTGGGGAAGATCCAGGTCCCGGACGCGATTTTGAACAAGCCGGGAAAGCTGACGGAAGAGGAATTCGAGGAGATCAAGGGCCACACCACCGCCGGCAGGGACATCATCAGCCGCGCCATCGACATGGTGTCCGTGGAGAGCTCCGGCTATCTGAACGAGGCGCGGAACCTGGCCTACTGCCACCATGAAAAGTGGAACGGCGGGGGCTATCCCCAGGGACTCAGCGGAGAGGAGATCCCCCTCTCCGCCCGCGTCATGGCGGTGGCCGACGTGTTCGACGCGCTGGTGTCCCAGCGCAGCTATAAGGACGCCCTTCCCTTTGAAAAGGCCATGGAGATCATCCGGGAGGGCAGCGGGACGCACTTCGACCCGAAAGTGGCCGAGGCCTTCCTGCGCTCGGAGGAGGCGGTCCGGGCCGTCGCCCGCGCCGGGGAAAAGTAATTCTGAAATGACAGCAACACCGCATGATCCTGACTGCGCGGCCTGCGCAGCGGGATCATGCGGCGTTTGTTTCAGCTAATCAGGTACTTCTCAGATGCTGCGGGCGATGGTGTCCGCCGCGCTGGTGGCGGTCATGATGTTGGCGGGGGTCACGCAGTCCCCCAGGAGGTAGAATTCCGGCGCGCAGGCGTAGAGGGCCGTGGCCGCCTCCCGCTGGGGCCGCTGGCCCACGGCGTAGATCACGGTGTCGGCGGGGAAAAGGGTCCCGTTCCCGATCACGCCCTGGGGGGTGATCTCCTCGGCCCGGGTGGAGAGGTGGATGCCGATGCCGTACTTTTTGATCTCCACGTCCAGGGCCTTCATGTGGAGGTTGTTCCCGCCGTCGCTCACATGGTCCAGCATCTCCAGGATCTCCACCTTCTTCCCCAGCATGCTGAGGTAGATACCAAGCTCGATGCCCACCAGGCCCGCGCCCAGGATCACGGCCTTCTCCCCGCATTCTTCCGCGTGGGTGTAGATGTACTCGGCGGAGAACACGTTAGCGCCGTCGATGCCGGGGATGGGAGGCTTCACGGGTCTCGCGCCGGGGGCGGCGATGATCACGTCCGGCTGCATCTCTTCTGCCAGCTCCGGCGTGACCTCGGTGTTCAGCCGCAGGTCAATGGCCTCCCGGGAGATCAGGGCCGCCTGCTGGTTCAGGTACTCGTCCAGCTTGGCCTTGAAGGGGACATTCCGCTCGCAGCGCAGGGCGCCGCCCAGCTCCCCGGTCTTCTCGCAGAGGATGACCTTGTGGCCCCGCCGGGCCGCGGTGAGGGCCGCCTGCATGCCGCCCACGCCGCCGCCGGCCACCAGGACGGTCTTTTTCTTCGCCGCCGGCACGGGCACGGCGTACTCGTCCTCCCGGCCGATCTCCGGGTTGATGGCGCAGTGGAACTGGTTCGTGTGCAGCAGGCCGGAGAAGCAGGCCAGGCAGCGCATGCACTTGCGCACCTCCCCGTCCTGCCCGGCCCGGAGCTTGTTGGGCAGGTCCGGGTCCGCCATCAGGCCCCGGGCGATCTCGATCACGTCCACCTTCCCGGAGGCGATGAGCTCCTCCATGATCTCCGGGTTCCCGTGGGCGCCCACGGTGGCGACAGCGGTCTTCACGTGCTTCTTGATCTCCACGGCGAACTTCGCGTTGCAGGCGTCGGGGAGGAACATGCTGGGATGGGTCACGGTGAAGACCTCGTCCACCTCATGACTGCCGGCGGAGACGTGGATGAGGTCGCAGTGTCCGTCGATCTGTTTGGCGATCTGGATGCCTTCCTCGATGTCGTAGCCCCCGGCATAGCACTCGCTGCCGGAGATGCGCACCTCGATGGGGAACTTCGGCCCCACGGCCTTGCGGATGGAGTCCAGGATCGCCACCACGATCCGCGCCCGGTTCTCGATGTCCGGGCCGCCCCACTGGTCCTTCCGGGTGTTCAGGGTGGGAGAGAGGAACTGGCTCAGGAGCCAGCCGTGGCCGGCGTGGACGGTGACCATCCCGAAGCCGCAGCTCTTGGCAAAGGCGGCGGCCTCCCCGTATTTGCGGATGGTCCTCTGGATACGGTCTTCATCCATCGCCAGGACGATCCTGCCGTCCTCCTCGCAGGCCACCGGCCCGTAGGCGAGGCCCCGGCTTTCTTCTCCCTTGAGGCCGGAATTGCGGTTGGCGTACATGCCGGAGTGCTGCAGCTCCACGCTGGCAACCGCCCCGTAGCGGCGGATGTAGTCGGCGCAGCGGGTGAGACCCCCGGCGTGGAAGGGATCGTCCAGCCGGATCTGGTGGTTGGGCACATTGGTGTAGTTCGTGTCCACCTGGCACTCCCCCAGGGTCACGGCGGCGGCGCCGCCCCTGGCCTTGCGGGCATAGTAGGAGGCCGCCTCCGGGGGCAGGGTCCCGTCCCGGTTTTCGTCCATATACCCGGTGGGGGCGGCGAAGATGCGGTTCCGGAAAATGGTTCCGGCCAGCTCGATGGGCTCAAAGAGGTGGGGATATTTCAGCATGTCCTTCATCCTTTCGCAGCGTTGTACAGATTTTCTTAAGA
Source organism: Oscillospiraceae bacterium (assembly GCA_017535635.1). Classification (GTDB taxonomy): domain Bacteria; phylum Bacillota; class Clostridia; order Oscillospirales; family Oscillospiraceae; genus UBA1774. The sequence continues at coordinate 27,169 of JAFXTU010000014.1, read as the reverse complement.
TACAGTATACCAGTTCTCCCTTTCCTTTTCAACGCGCATATGCTAGAATGGCGCGGCAAAAAATAGCCGTGCCGCGGCGTCCCGGCAGCAGCGCGGCGGAAGGTGGGAGGAAACGATATGATGGAAGCTTGGGGAGAGCGGGGTCTGAGGGTGGCGCGGAAGCTGGGGCTCATCTTTCTGGGGAATCTCTGCTACGCCCTGGCCATCAACCTCTTTCTGGAGCCGAACCACATCGCGGCAGGGGGCTTCGCGGGCCTGGCCATCGCCCTGAACCGGTATATCCACGTCCCCACCGGCGTCTTCGTGCTGGTGCTGTCCCTGCCCCTCTACGTCTGGTCCGTCCCCGTCAAGGGCTGGAGCTTCATGCTCCTGGGGCTTTTGGGCTCGGTGATGTACACCTTCGAGGTGGACGTGAGCGCCCTCTTCCTCCCTGTGGGAACAGGCGACCTGCTGCTGGCCGCCATCTGCGGCGGCGCGCTGAACGGCCTGGCCGCCATCTGCTTTCTGGGGGCGGAGACCAACTCCGGCGGCACGGACCTGCTGGCAAGGCTGCTCCTGACCCGGCACCGGGGCCTCTCTTTAGGCACCATGTTCCTCTTCTGCGACGGGGCGGTGGTGCTGGTGTCCATGCTGGTGGAAAAGAATCTGGAGATCGGCATCTACGGGGTCATCGGCATCGTGGTCAGCTCCTTCGTCAGCGACAGGCTCATCGCCGGCATGAACCGGGCCAGCATCTACTATATCGTCCCCTCCGGCCCCTCGGAGCCCATCGCCCGGGCGGTGATGGAGGGCCTGGAGCGGGGCGTCACCCGCCTGGAGGGAGAGGGGATGTACGCCCACTCCCGGCGGGACGTGCTCATGACCGTGGTGAAGCCCGGCCAGGGCTACAAGGTGAAGGCCCTGGTGAAGGGCATCGACCCCGGGGCCTTCGTCTTCATGGCCCACGCCGCCGAGGTGGCCGGGAAGGGCTTCCTGGAGGTGGACGCCTCCGAGAGCATCCAGCGGGAGAAGAAGGGCAAAAAGGGACCCTGACGATGGATCGGCATTCTTCAGCGCCCCGCGGGTACGATGCCTGCGGGGCGCTGCGTGTTTGCTTGCCCCTTCAATTTGTGGTTGACATTTCGCGGCGGGGTCTCCATAATACAGCTTGCACATCCCACCTGCCTACTATGCTTATATGTATTATCCTGTGAAGCGCCCCGCCGGGTCGATCTCTTCCGCGGGGACACCTATGGACGGCGCATTGGAGGAAGAAGCATTGAATACCCTGGAAAAGAGCGCCCTCATTGCCATGAGCGGCGGCGTGGACAGCTCCGTGGCCGCGTACCTCACCCTGCGGGAGGGCTTCCGGACGGAGGGGGCTTCCATGCGCCTGTTCCACAGCGAGGACATCGGAAGGAACCCCTACAAGACCTGCTGCTCCCAGCGGGACCTGGAGGACGCCGCCGAGGTGGCCTTTCGGCTGGACATCCCCTTCGAGGTGCTGGACTTCACTGCGGAATTCCGGGAGATGGTCATGGACAAGTTCCTCCGGGTCTACCAGGAGGGGGGCACCCCCAATCCCTGCCTGGACTGCAACCGGTATCTGAAATTTGACCGGCTCTTCCGCACGGCGGAGGAAAAGGGCCTGTCCTATGTCGTCACCGGGCACTACGCCCGGGTGGAACGGGACCCGGCCTCCGGCCGATATCTCCTGAAAAAGGCCCTGGACCCCGGAAAGGACCAGAGCTATGTGCTCTATATGCTCAGTCAGGAGCAGCTCAGCCGGGTCCGCTTCCCCCTGGGGGGACTTCCAAAAGCGGAGGTCCGGGCCATCGCGGAAGGCCTGGGCTTCCCCAACGCCCGGAAGAAGGACAGCCAGGACATCTGCTTCGTCCCCGACGGGGACTACCCCGCTTTTCTGGAGAAATACCGGGGCGCGCCCCTGCCGCCGGGGGACTTCCTGGACGAGGCAGGCCGGGTGCTCGGGCGGCACCGGGGCGCGGCGGCCTACACCCTGGGGCAACGGAAGGGACTGGGCCTCAGCCTGGGGGCCCCGGTCTACGTTTTCCGCAAGGACATGGCCCGGAACACGGTGTCCGTGGGGCCGGAGCGCCTGCTGTATTCCGATACCCTGGAGGCGGAGGAGCTGAACTGGATCGCCATTCCCGGCCTGGAAGCCCCCCTGCGGGTGAAGGCCATGACCCGCTACCGGAAGCCGGAGCAGGACGCCGCCCTCCTCCCCCTGGGGAAGGACCGGGTCCGGGTCCGCTTCGACGCCCCCCAGCGGGGCCTGACCCCCGGCCAGGCCGTGGTCTTCTATCGGGGGGACACGGTGGTGGGGGGCGGGACCATCTGCCGGGTGGGGAACGGAGAGGAGACGCCTGAGACCTGGGAGGGACCCATGACATGATCTATCTGGACTATTCGGCCAACACCCCGGCGGAGGAGGAAGTATTGGAAGCCTTTCTCCGCACCGAGCGGGACTACATCGGGAACCCCAACGCCCTGCATCCCGCCGGGGCCGCCGCCAGGGAAAAACTGGCGGAGATCACGGACTCCATCGCCGCCGCCCTGGGCGTGGAGGCCGGGGAGATCATCTACACCTCCGGCGCCAGCGAGGCCAATAACACCGCCGTCAAGGGCATCGCCCGAGCCCTGCGGCACCGGGGGAAGCACATTCTCACCACGGCCCTGGAGCACCCCTCCGTCAGCGCGCCCCTGACCTTGCTCCAGGAGCAGGGCTATGAGATCGAGCTTGTAAAGATCTGGCGGGACGGGAAGCTCGACCTGGAGGACCTGCGCTCCCTCCTGCGGCAGGACACCATCCTGGTGGCCGTCAGCGCGGTGGACAGCGAGCTGGGGGTCCCCCAGCCCATACGGGAAATAGCGGAGCTGCTAAACGGCTATCCCAACTGCCGCCTCCACGTGGACGCCACCCAGGCCATCGGCAAGCTCCCCTTCTCCCCGGAGGGGATCGACACCGTGAGCCTCTCGGCCCACAAATTTTACGGTCTCAACGGCTCCGGACTTTTAGTCAGGCGGGGAGATGCGCCTCTGGAGCCCCTGGTCCACGGGGGCAGCGGTTCCTCCCTCTACCGGAGCGGGACCCCAACCCTGGCCCTGGCGGCGGCGCTGGACACAGCCCTCAGCCTGGCCCTCCCTCCCCTGGGGGAGCGATATGACTATGTAAAGGGCCTGAACGAGACCCTGCGCTCCGCCCTGGCGGGAACGCCCGGCGTGCGCATCAACAGCCCGGAGGGGGCGGTGCCCCACATCCTGAACCTGAGCGTGGCCGGGGTCCGGGGGACCAGGTTCCAGCAGGCCCTGGCAGAGGAGGGAGTCTGCGTCTCCGTGAAATCCGCCTGCTCCACCGACGGGACCCCCTCCCGGGCGGTCTACGCCGTGAGCCGGGACCGGAAAAACGCCCTGTCCTCCTGGCGGATCAGCCTGAGCCACCGGACCACGGAGGCGGAGCTTCGGGAGTTTTTGACCGTTTTTGAAAAATGCCGAAGGGAGCTGGCGGGATGAAGCGGGAACCGGAACCCTATGAGAAGGTCGAACAGAGCATTTTCAAGCGCTTTCGCAAGACCCTGTGGACCCCCTTCATCCACGCCGTGAACCTGGACACCTTTCCCGGCTACAAGAGCCGGGACGAGGAGCACTCCTTCCTGGAACGGTACGACGAACACTAGAGCGCAGAACAGCACCGGTCGAGGCCCTCTCCGGCCCGGCCGGTGCTTTCGCTTTGCGTCGCGCTCGCTTCTTTTCCCGCTTTTTCCTCTTGACAAGCCGGTCTACTCTTTGTAGAATGGTCTACATAGAGTAGACCAAAGCCTGGGAGGTGCGGACGATGGAGGATCGGCTTGGCGCGGCGGAGACGAAATTCGCCGAGATCGTATGGGAACGGGGGACCCTCCCCTCCGGGGAGCTGGCGAGGCTGGCGGCGGAAAGGCTGGGCTGGAAGAAATCCACGGCCTACACGGTGCTGAGAAGGCTCTGCGACAAGGGCCTCATCCAAAACGAGGGCGGGGTCGTGACGGCCCTGCTGAGCCGGGAGGAGTACGCCGCCCGGCAGTCTACGCAGTTCGTCTCTGAGACCTTCGGCGGCTCCCTCCCCGCCTTTCTGGCGGCCTTCACCGCCGGGCGGAAGCTGACGGAAAAGGAAGTGCGGGAGCTGCAGAGGCTCATCGACGAAGCAAAGGAGGGATAGGCGTGACAGCGGTATTTCTGCGGCTTCTGAGCATGAGCCTCACCGGGTCCCTGGTGCTGGGGGCGGTGCTGCTCCTGCGGCTCCCCCTGCGCAGAGCGCCGAGAAAGTGGGTCTGCCTCCTCTGGCTGCCGGTGCTCTTCCGGCTCCTCTGCCCAGTGACGCTGGAGTCCCGGACCTCGGTGGTCCCGGCGCGGCTGGAGAGCGGCGCGCTGGAGGCCGCCTGGGAAGGGCGATCCGGCGGGGAGGCCGTCTCGCCCCCGACGTGGATGGAGGAATACGAACCCGCTCCCGCCCTGGGAAAGGGAACGCAAATCGAGCTTTCCGCCCCGGAAGCGCCGGTCGCTCCTTCGATTTCCTCCGCCCCGGCGGCGGGAGAGGTCCCCGGCGCGGCCCCGGCGGGAAGCGCCGGAGCGAAAATGCCGGGGAAAGCCTGGCTGCCGGTGCTGAGCTGGGTCTGGCTCGCGGGAGCTGGGGTCTTTCTCCTCTGGGGGCTTATACAGGTCCTGCGCCTGCGGCTGAGGCTGCGGGAGGCGGTACGGCTGGAGGGAAACGTATATGAGGCGGAGGGGCTCGCCTCCCCCTTCGTCCTGGGCATCCTGCGCCCGAGGATCTACCTCCCCTGGGGCCTCCGGAAGGAAGCGCGGCGGAGCGTCCTTCTCCACGAGCGGGCCCACCTGGGGCGGCTGGACCCGGTGTGGAAGCTCCTGGGCTGGCTGTGTCTGGGCCTCCACTGGTTCAACCCCCTCTGCTGGCTGGCCTTCCGCCTGGCGGTGGGGGACCTGGAGCTGGCCTGCGACGAGGCGGTGCTGGTCTCCCTGGGCGAGGGGGAGAAGAAGAATTACTCCCGGCTCCTGCTGGAGCTCAGCGCGGGACGCCCCCTCTTCACCGCCACGCCCCTGGGCTTCGGGGAGGGGAACGTGAAAAACCGCATCCGGGGCGTCCTCCGCTGGACAAGGCCCCGGCGCTGGGTGCTGGGTTTGGTGCTGGCCCTCCTCACGGTGGTGGTGCTCCTGCTGGTCCTGGGGCCGAAAAAGGCCGCCCCGGAACTGGGGTCCCGGGAGGGGCCGGAGGTCTGGCCGGAGCGGAGCTTTTTCACCGAGCCCTGGACGGAGGTCCGTGCCGGGACCCGGGGCGTCTGGCCCGTGAAGGATGGGGAAGCCCTGAAAGAGAAGCTTGCCGAGCTCTTCACTCAGGGGGACTGGGCCCTCCGGGGAATCACGGACAACATCGGCCTGGACTACTCCGCCCTCTTCCCCGGCAAATTCCGCTGGGTCAGCGCCGGAAAGACCTGGGAGATCTACCTGGGAAACAGCTGGCTCTGCCTCTACGTCGACCAAAAAGAGGGCAAGTGGTTCGGCTGCCCCGTGGACGGGGACGGCCGGGTGGACGCTTCCCGGCTGGAGGCGATCCTGGCCCTCACGGAGCTGGGGGAGCCGGAGCTGGAGCTTGCGCCGGGGCCAGAGCTGACCCTGGGGCCGGTGAGCTGGGACATGAGCCTGGAGGAAGCCAAAGCCCTCCTGCCGGAGGCGAAGGCGGAGGGGAACACCCTGACCCTGGACGGGGCCTCCCTCTTCGGCTTCCGGGCCAGGGCGGTCTATGAATTCGGGGAGGACGGCGGGAGCCTGGACACCGTCAGCCTCAGCTTCCAGGAGGAGGCGGGGCCCCTCCCCATCCTCCGCTTTGACCGGCCGGCCCTGGCCGCGGAGCTGGAAACCGTTTGGGGAGCCCGGGAGGAAAGTATGTTCACCCCCTCCGGAGGAGACGCACGGATCCCGGAACGCCTCTGGTACTGGCAGAGGGAAGTTCCCACCGAAGGGAACGAAAGCCGGAAGATCGTCGCTTACTTTGAGCGCACCGGCGACCCCCGGACCCTGATCCTGGCCAAGGGGCGGGAGCTGCCCGCCGCCACGCCCTCCTCTCCGGAGCCGGAGCCCACGCCCCTCCCCCATTACCCGGTGGAGGAGGGCTGGACCCTGATCGACGAGGGCGAGCTGGCAAAGTGGACCGACGCCCTTTCCACCTTCCCCCGGACGAAGGACGGGGGCTGGACCATGTTCGACGAGAACGGGAATTCCACCTATAACCTGGTGGGCTGCTGCTTCACCTCCTTCTACCGGGAGCCCGCCGACCTGGACCTGCACGCCTTTCTGAAATACTACGACGACTACGACGGGGACGCCACGGAGGAGGAGTACCAGCTCCTGCTGGCGGCGGGCAAGGTGATGGGAAGACGCTGGAGCCACGTGGAGGACCTGCCCCATCCCCTCCGGCGCATCCGGGCGGAGACGGTGGAGGCCCGCCTGCAGGAATACTTCGGCATCGGCCTCAGTGACCTTCGCACCGACTACCGGACCCAGTTCCGCTATCTCCCGGAGACGGACTGCTTCTACTCCATCACCAGCGACTTCGGCCCCGGCGTCTTCATCCCCGGCTGGGGGGAGGCGCAGGGGGACACGGTGCGCCTCTGGAACGGCTATACCAGCCTCACCCTGCGCGTGAGCGGGGAGGATTGGAAGATCCTCTCCCACTGGAACGCGTATTACGATCCCAATGCCATCGAGGTGGATGGGCCTGTCCCCAGGGGGCGGAATACGAATATGACCCCGGAGGTGAAGTGGGTCTTCACCCCGGCGGAGGCGGAATTCTGCGATATGGAGGAGGACCGCCTGGTTCCCAGGGGCGTGATCGGGGCCGGGGAGCGCCTCACCGTCCTGGAGGAGGAGCGCACGCCGGAGGGGGAGATCTGGTTCAAGGTCCACCGGGAGGCCTTCAAGGCCCCGGAGGGCCGGGACGGCTGGGTCCGGGGAGAGCAGGTGATCCCCTGGACGGAAATGCTCTATGGGGAGACCCTGGCCCCGGTCTACATCCCGGCGGGGACCACCTACTACCCCCTGGACTTCAGCGACTACGAGCCCGACGGAGTGGAGGACCGGGCGAAGGAGGAATACACCGCTTCCCATGCCTATGACCTGCCCTGCGCCGTCCTGGAGGTGGAGGGGGATTGGGCCCGGGTGGGCGTCTCCGGCGGGATGGAGCTGTGGGTCCAGCGCCGGAAGCTGCAGCCCGGAACGCCCGACGACGAGCCCCCGGGAGAGCGGATCCTTCTCATCGCCACCGCCCGGGAGGTCGCGCTGGAGCAGGGCTACCCCCTCCTTCGCTGGGGCGCGGAACTCTACTTCCGGCCGAATACGCTCCAGTATGACGTCTACCTTCCTGCCGAGGGGGGCGCCTACGTTCGGGCGGGCTTCCCGAATCCGGAGGCCGTGGAGCCGGGCTGCTGGCTCCCGGACGAGATCGAATGGATCGGACCGTAAAGAGAATACCCTCCATGCAGTTAGACCGGCGGCCCGAGGGCCGCCGGTCTGCTGCTTTATGAAAGAAACTCACTCACACATAATAGCCGCTTTGGAAGTTTTTGTACTCCTCCGGGAAGGGGACCTCCGCGCCGTAGGCCCCGAAGCAGTAGTTTTCCGGCTGCTGCTGGGCATTGGTGCCGAAGGAGCGGCCCACGTCGTACATGCGGTGGAAGTTCATGAGGAAGGCCAGGCTGTTGCCTCTCGTCAGGGGTCCGGTGCGCTTCTCCAGGTTCTGCTCGGCGAAGGCGAAGACGTAGATGCCCTCCTTGATCTTGATGTAGAGGGCGGGCTCCGTGGCGTCCAGATAGCCCCGGAAGGACTCCGCCATGGCCGCCGCGTCCGCCAGGTCCTTTTCCGAGGGCTTTCCCGTGGGGACGGGCATGGCCACGTTGTAGTACCGCTCCGTGCGGTAGACGTGGATGATGCGGAAGCTGGGGGAATAGGTCCAGAGCACCGCCCGGCCCACCAGGTCGGTGGTGTAGCCGTGGCGCTTGGGGTTCAGCGCTTCCCCGGGGACGAGCACGGCCCCGAAGTGGGCGTGGATCTCCACCAGGTAGGGGAACTTGGGGTTCATCCCCTGCCGCCCCTCAATGACGGTGACCAGGCGGTTTTCGTCGTCCAGGATCAGGGTGAGGCCCAGCCGGGGCTCCACGCCGGGGATCTCGGCGTTGACGAAATAGGTCTGTTCCTCCGCCTTGAGGCAGACGTATTCGTCCGTCCTCGCTTCCTCCCCTTCCCTGCCCCAGGTAACGGTGTCCCGGTCGAAGCGAAGGGTGTAGTCATAGCCGCTGTCCATGCAGATCTTCAGTTCCCGGCCCGCCAGCTCGAAGCAGCGGGGCGGGCAGTACTGGCTCAGGCCCTCAAAGGTGGGCTGGCCGTTTTCCGACATGACGCTTTTTTCCTCTGCCATCCTCTCTTCCTCCTTATTCCATTGATCTTTTTATTCCGTTGTGTCCTCGTCGATCCCCAGGTCCAGGGCCGCCAGCCGCCCCAGATAGAGGCTCCTGGCGGAGGCGTAGAGGGCGTTGTACTCCTCGTTCTCCCCCTGGTGGAGATGGAGGATGTAGTCGTGCTCCATCTCGGCCGCCTTGGCGTCCACCAGGGAGATAGTGTGGACCCCCAGGTTGGAGCACTGGTCGGAGATGCGCTCCGCGTTCACCAGAATGTCCTGGAAGATGTAACCGTCGGTCACGCTGCATTCCCCGGCCCGGAGGCGCAGGAGATGGCGGCTCCGGAGCTTGGCCACCAGCTCGTCCACCACCTCCTCCACCGGCTCGATGCGAAAGGCGGCGGCGTGGTCCAGCTGTTCAAAGGCGGTGCGTGCGTAGCCCAGGATCTCCGTCAGGGCGTCCTCCAGGACGCCCAGCTCCATGATGGCGGCGGGGGAAAAGGCCGCCTCCCGGGTCCGCAGCTCCTGGGCGCTTTCGGAGAGGTTCACCGCGTGATCCCCGATGCGCTCGAATTCGTCGGCGCACTTGATGAAGTAGTTCAGCCGGTCGCTGGTCCGCCCCTGCTCCAGGTGGGGGGAGAGCCTCACCATATAGTCCTCGGCATGGTCCACCAGGGTGTCGATCCGGTCCTCGTCCGCCGCCATCGCCTCCGCCGCCTTCTGCTCGTAGCTCCGCAGGAGCCCGAAGCCCCGGAACACGTTCCCGGTGGCCAGGTCCGCGATCTGGCCCACCACCTGCCGGATGGCGGAGAGGGCCAGCTCCGGCGCTTCAAAGAGGGTCTCGTCCAGGGCGTGGAGGGATACGTCCATCCCCAGGCTGCCGGGACGGTCGTCCCGGATGAGCTTCCTGCTCAGCTTTTCAAAGGCGGGGGTCACCGGCAGCAGCAGCGCCGCCGTAGTAAGCTTGAAAACGGTGTGGGTGTTGGCGATGCCGCCGGAGGAGATGGGGCGGCTCCAGAGGGCGTCCAGCGCCCCGAAGCGGCGCAGGAGCGTGACCCCGATCAGCACCAGCACCCCGGCGCAGATGTTGAAGATGATGTGCACCAGGCCCGTGCGCTTGGCGTCGGCCCTGGCCCCCACGGAGCAGACGATGGCGGTGGTGGCACAGTCCCCCATATAGATGCCCAGGAGGACGCTGTAGATGGAGCCGAAGCTGAGGGCCCCCGTGGTGGACAGGGCCTGAAGGATGCCCACGGTGGCGCTGGAGCTCTGGATGGAGAAGGAGGCCGCCATGCCCGCCAGGAAGCCCAGCAGCGGCCGGTCCGCCAGGGTCAGGAAGAGCCTGCCGAAGGCCTCGCTCTCCGCCAGGGGGGTCACCGCCGCGGTCATGTTCACAAGGCCGGTGAAAAGGATGCCGAAGCCCATAACGATGGTCCCCACCCGCTGAGAATTGCGGAAGCGGAAGGCCATAATGAAGAGGATGCCCACCACCGCCGCCAGCGGGGCCAGAGTGTTGGGCTTAAAAAAGTTCAGCCAGGCGGCTGCGGAGGCGTTCAGGTCCAGCAGGCGGATGATCTGCCCGGTGACGGTGGTGCCCACGTTGGCCCCCAGGATGATGCCCAGGGACTGCCTGAGGGTGATGACCCCCGCCGCCACCAGGCCGGAGGTGAGGACGATGGTGGCCGTGGAGCTCTGGATGATGGCTGTGGCGCTGAGGCCCAGGAAGAAGGCCCCCACGGGGCTGGTGGTGAGCTTTTCCATGGCGGATTTCAGCGCCCCGGAGGAGCCCTGCTCCAGGCCCCGGGACATGAGCCGCATCCCGTAGAGGAAGAGGGCCAGTCCGCCGAAGAGGGAGATGAAGTTGAAGACGGTCATGGGCAGCTCCTTGTCAACAAAAGCTTACAGACAATGAATCCCAATTTTCACCAAATAACATGGTAGCACAAAGTTCCCCTTTCGGCAACGGTTTTTCCTTCGCTCGGGGAAAAGGACCCCCGGAAGGCGACAAAATCTCCCACGGCAGTTTACAAGCCCTGAGAAACTTGATATTATTAGGTTTACATTTTCCGAACACAGGAGGAGACGGCATGAGAGCAGTCATCACCATCGTGGGCAAGGACGCCGTGGGCATCCTGGCCAAAACCGCCGGCGTCTGTGCCAGCCACAGCGCCAACATCGTGGACGTGACCCAGACGGTCATGGGGGACATCTTCTCCATGGTCATGCTGGCGGAGATCGACAAGATGGAGGGCAGCATTGCCTCCCTCGCTGAGGATATAGAGAAGGTCCTGGAGGGGCAGGGTCTGGTGTCCCACGTGATGCACGAGGACATCTTCAACGCCATGCACAAGATCTGAGGGGGAGAACTATGCTGAACATACAGGAAATCCTGGAAACGGTACAGATGATCCAGGACGAGTGTCTGGACGTGCGGACCATCACCATGGGCGTCAGCCTGGTGGACTGCGCGGACAGTGACATCCGCCGTTCCCGCGAGAAGGTTTACGACAAGCTCACCCGCCGGGCGGAGAAGCTGGTGGAAACCGGGGAGAAGATCACCCAGACCTACGGTATCCCCATCATCAACAAGCGGGTGGCGGTGACCCCCGTCGCCTTTCTGGCCGGGGTCTCCGGCGGGAACCCCGCCGACTACGCCCGCACCCTGGACCGGGCGGCCCGGACCATCGGGGTGAACTTCATCGGCGGCTACAGCGCCCTGGTACAGAAGGGCTTTTCCGCCGGGGATAAGGAGCTGATCTGCTCCATCCCCGAGGCGATGAGTGAAACGGAGCTCATCTGCTCCAGCGTGAACGTGGGCAGCACCAAGGCCGGCATCCACATGGACGCGGTGGCCCTGATGGGCAGGATCGTCAAGTAGACGGCGGCGCGGACGGCGGAGAAGCAGTCCATCGGCTGCGCCAAGCTGGTGGTCCTCTGCAACGCGCCGGAGGACAACCCCTTCATGGCCGGGGCCTTCCACGGCTTCGGGGAGCCGGACTGCGTGATCAACGTGGGCGTCTCCGGCCCCGGCGTGGTCCGGGCCGTGCTCCAGCGCCTGGGGAAGGACGCGCCCATCCAGACCGTGGCGGACACGGTGAAGCGCACCGCCTTCAAGATCACCCGCATGGGCCAGCTGGTGGGAGAAAAGGCTTCGGAGGCCCTGGGGGTCCCCTTCGGCATCGTGGACCTGAGCCTGGCGCCCACCCCGGCGGTGGGGGACAGCGTGGCGCGGATCCTGGAGGAAATGGGCCTGGAAGTATGCGGCGGTCCCGGCACCACGGCCTGCCTGGCGCTTCTGAACGACGCGGTGAAGAAGGGCGGCGTCATGGCTTCCGGGAGAGTGGGCGGCCTCTCCGGGGCCTTCATCCCCGTGTCCGAGGACGAGGGCATGATGGCGGCGGCAAGAAGCGGCGTCCTCCGGCTGGAAAAGCTGGAGGCCATGACCTCGGTATGCAGCGTGGGCCTGGACATGATCATGCTCCCCGGGGACACTCCGGCGGAGACCATCTCCGGCATCATCGCGGACGAGGCGGCCATCGGCATGGTGAACCAGAAGACCACCGCCGTCCGGGTCATCCCCGCCGTGGGCTACGACGTGGGGGACGAGCTGAACTTCGGCGGCCTTTTGGGCGGCGGCCCGGTGATGCCGGTGAGCAAGGTCTCCCCCGCCGTATTTGTGGACCGGGGCGGCTACATCCCCGCCCCCATGCAGAGCCTGAAAAACTGAGATGAAGAAGAGCGAAAAGACCAACGCCCTGCGGCTGCTGAGCCAGAAGAAGATCCCCTTTGAAGCCCATGACTACACCGACTCCGGGGCCGTCAGCGGTCCGGAGGTGGCCGCCGCCCTGGGGGAGGACCCGGAAAAGGTCTTCAAGACCCTGGTGACCACGTCCAAGAGCGGGCAGCACTACGTGTTCATCCTCCCCGTGTGCCGGGAGCTGGACCTCAGGAAGGCCGCCGCGGCGGTGGGGGAAAAGAACGTGGCCATGCTGCCCCAGAAGGAGCTGCTGCCCCTGACGGGCTACGTCCACGGGGGCTGCAGCCCCATCGGGATGAAGAAGCTCTTCCCCACGGTGCTGCACCGCAGCGCCGAGACTCTGGCGACCCTCTGCGTCAGCGGCGGGCGCATCGGCCTGCAGCTGGAGCTGGCTCCGGCGGACCTTCGGGCCATCGTCCCCTATACCTTCGCGGACATCTGCGCTGAGGAGGCGGAAGCATGACGGACTATCCCGCGCTCACAAAGGCTCTGGACGCCCTGACTCTGGGCGTCCCCCACCCCATCGCCAACCTGGCGAACGCCTCGGCTCTCCTGTGGCAGCGCCTGGAGGGGCTGAACTGGGCGGGCTTCTACCTTCTGGAGGGAGAGACCCTGGTGCTGGGTCCCTTCCAGGGGAAGCCCGCCTGCATCGAGATCCCCCTGGGGAAGGGGGTCTGCGGCACGGCGGCGGAGAGGCGGGAGGCGGTGCTGGTGCCGGACGTCCACGCCTTTCCCGGCCACATTGCCTGCGACGAAGCTTCCCGCTCGGAGCTGGTGATCCCCATTCTCCGTGGCCGCGAGGTCTGGGGCGTGCTGGACCTGGACAGCCCCTATGAAGGCCGCTTTACGGAGGAGGATCGGGCGGGGCTTACGTCCTTCGTCCGGGTGCTGGAAAAGAATCTGTTCAGTACGGAGGCAAGCGTATGACAAAGCTCTCTGAAAAGCTGGCGGCCCTCCGGGACTGGACGCCGCCGGTCCTTCCCGAACATATCCCCCAGGGGGACATGCCGGGGGATAAAATACAGATCACGGAGGAGCACATCGCCAAGGCAAACACCCTCTTTCCCCCGCTGACGGAAGCCCTGAAAGCGGCGGCGGCAGCCAGGGAAAAGCTGGTGGTCTCCGTCTTCGGCGGCTCCGGGGTGGGAAAGAGCGAGATCGCCTCCCTCCTGGGCTTCTATCTCCGTTCGGCGGGCATCGGCTCTTACGTCCTCTCCGGAGACAACTATCCCCGGCGCATCCCCCTGTACAACGACGCCGAGCGGCTCCGGGTCTTTCGCGCCGCGGGCCTCAAGGGGCTGCTGGCGGCGGGGGCGTACTCCCAGGAGGTGCAGGCCATCCTGGACAAGCTCTGGCGCGCCGAGACGGACCCGGACCCGGCGCTGGTTTCGGAATACCCCTGGCTGGGCTGCTACCAGGCCGCGGGGCGAAAGGCCCTGGCGGAATACCTGGGGACCGGGCTGGAGCAGGACTATGGGGAACTGAACGCCATCCTGGATGCCTTCCGAAAGGGGGAAAGCCCCCTCTGGCTCAAGCGCATGGGCAGGACGGAGGAGGCGCGCTGGTACTCAGCCGTGGACACGGAGAGCATCGACGTGCTTCTCCTCGAATGGACCCACGGGGGGAACCCGGCGCTCACGGGCGTGGACGTGTCCATCCTCCTGAACAGCACCCCGGAGGAGACCCGGGAGCACCGGCGGCGCCGGGCCAGGGACGGGAAGACGGACAGCGCCTTCACCACCATGGTCCTGGAGATCGAGCAGGCGGAGATCGCCCGAAGCGCGGGCCGGGCCAGGCTCATCCTTTCCAAGGCCGGGGCGCTGATCACGGCTGCCGAAGCGGAGGGCAGGGCATGAACGAAGAGAGAAACCCCCTGGGCGTCATGCTCAACGCCTATCCGGACAGCGTGGGGTCCAGGCTGGAGGACATGGCGGCCCTGCTGAGGCGGCCGGAATTCCGGGAGGTCTTTTCCTCCTTCTACATCCTCCCCAGCGTCTTCAACACGGACCTGGACCGGGGCTTTTCCCTCATCGACTATGAGCTGAGCGAGACCCTGGCGGACCGGCGGGACCTGGACGAGCTGCGGAGGCAGGGCATCGACCTCACCATGGACCTGATCCTCAACCACATTTCCGTCCTCTCTCCCCAGTTCCAGGACATGCTGAAGCGGGGGGACGAGAGCCCCTTCCGGGACTTTTTCATCGACTGGAACCGCTTCTGGGCGGGGCACGGGGAGATGACCCCCTCCGGCTGGATCCAGCCGGAGGAGGAGGCCATCCGGGGAATGTTCTTCCGCAAGGCGGGGCTCCCCCTCCTCATGGTGCGCTTCCCCGACGGGCGGGAGGTCCCCTACTGGAACACCTTTTACCAGGAGCTCCGATACTTCCCCCTGGAGCCTCTGAGCCTGGTGAAGGAGCTGGGGACCCAGTACGGCGCCGCCTGCGCCCTGGCGGAGCAGCTGAACGGGCAGCTCGCCCAGGGGAAGGCCCCCGGGGAGCTGGAATTCGGCCCCTGGGAAAAACACCGGGAGGCCGTCTGCGCCTACCTGGAAGCCCACCGGGGCTACCTGGGGCAGATGGACCTGAACGTGAAGTCTCCCCTGGTGCTGGACTACTACCGGGAGAGCCTGACAAAGCTCCGGGACTACGGGGCCAGGATGGTGCGGCTGGACGCCTTTGCCTACGCCTCCAAGGAAGTGGGGCGGCACAACTTCTTAAACGAGCCGGAGACCTGGGACCTGCTGGAAACCATGAAGGAGATGGCCGACCCCCTGGGCCTCACCCTCCTGCCGGAGATCCACGCCTCCTACGCCGAAGGGACCTACGCCCGCCTGGCGGAGAAGGGCTATCCCGTCTACGACTTCTTCCTGCCGGGACTCATCATCGACGCCTTTGAGCGCCGCAGCGGCGAAATGCTCCGGGCCTGGGGGGAGGAGATCGTCTCCAGGGGCATCCGGACCGTGAACATGCTGGGCTGCCACGACGGCATCCCCCTGCTGGACCTCCGGGGCCTCCTGCCGGAGGAGGACATCCTGCGGCTCATCGCCGCGGTGGTGGGCCGGGGCGGCTTCGTGAAGGACCTGCACGGGGCAGAGAACGTCTATTACCAGGTGAATGCCACCTATTTCAGCGCCCTGGGAGAGGAGGAGGGGCGGCTGCTGCTGGCAAGGGCTCTGCAGCTCTTCATGCCGGGGAAGCCCCAGGTCTGGTATCTGGACCTCTTCGCGGGAAAGAACGACCACGAGGCCATGCGCCGGGCAGGCCCCGGCGGACATAAGGAGATCAACCGCACGAACCTCAGTCTGGCCCAGGCGGAAGAAGCCCTGGAGAAGGGCGTGGTCCTCGACCAGCTCGCCCTGATGCGGATGCGGAACACCTGCCCCGTCTTCCGGGAGGGGGCGGAGATCAGCTTTGGAACAGAGGGGAGCCGTCTCACCATCCAATGGCGGAACGACGCCGGAACGGCGGCGCTGGAGGCGGACCTGGAAAAGGGTTCCTTCACCGCCGTGACCCGGGACGCCCGGGGCGGGGAGAGCTTCCGCATGGAGCGGTAAAAAAACCAACAGGAAAGGAGGATCAGCTATGCTGGACAGTCTGCGCTTTGTGGGGACCCAGGTGCTGGTCCTCTTCATCATTCTGGCGGCGGGGTTCTGCTGCCGGAAGCTCAGGCTCCTGGCGGAGGAGGCGGTGAAGGGCCTCACGAACCTGATGCTGTATCTCATCACCCCCTGTATGATGCTGAAGGCCTTCCAGCAGCCCTACGACCCGGGTCTGCTCCGGGGCTTCCTCATCTCCGCCGGGGCGGCGGCGGGATTCTACGGTCTGGAGATCGGGCTGGCGAAGCTGCTTTTGCGGGACAAAAACGACGCCAGGCGGCGGGTAGAGCACTTCGGGGCGGTGTTCCCCAACTGCGGGTACATGGCGCTCCCCCTGCTGCAGAGCCTATGGGGCTCGGAGGCGGTGCTCTACGGCGCGGCCTTCAACGCGGCCCACACGGTCTTCCTCTGGACCTACGGCCTCTCCCTCATGAGCTCCGGGAAGGAGAAGATCTCCCTGCGGAAGGCCCTCGTGAACCCCGGCACCGTCAGCGTGGTCCTGGGGTTAGTCCTCTTTTTCGGCTCAGTGAAGCTCCCGGCGCTGCTGGCGACGCCCATCGACTACCTGGCGGCATTGAACGCCCCGGTCCCCATGCTGATCATCGGCTTCTACCTGGCGGCCCTGGACCCAAAGGCCGTCCTGCGTTCCGGCGGCGAATTCCTCATGCTGGCCCTGCGGCTTCTGATCGTCCCCGCCCTGGCCATGGGAGCGCTCTGGCTCTGCGGGGTGCGGGGGGTCCTCCTCATCACCAACGTGGTCTGCCTGGCGGCCCCGGTGGCCACCATGTGCACCATGTTCGCCACGAAGTACGACGTGGACCCCACCCTCTCCGCCGGGATGGTGGCGGCGAGCACCGTTCTCTCCATTCTGACCATGACTTTGGTGGTGGGCTTCGCCACGTATATCTCCTGACTCCGGCGTATAGACTTCGCCCCCGGCTTTTTCAGCCGGGGGCGAAAGCATGCTTGCGGGCTCTTTACTTCATCCCGATGCTCTCGATCTGGATGTGGAAGCGCTCCTTCAGGGCCTTCACGGTCTCGGGGGTAAGGCGCTCCGGCGCGTAGGTTTTCACGGAATCGTAGCTCTGGAGGAAGAGGGACCAGTAGGGCTGGCCGCCCAGCTCATAGAGCTCGGCCTTCTCCAGGACTTCGATGCTCCGGGGAGCGTAGCGGGGGGCGACCACCACGCACTCGTCGTCCGCGACGAACTCCTGCCCCAGGATAGAGAATTTCACCTTCCCGCTGCGGAGGTAGAAGAGCTCCTTGATGGGGGGATACTTCACCCACTGGGCGGTAAAGCCCGGTTCCATCACGGCGCACTCCAGCTCCTTGACGCCGCCGTTCTCCCAGCGCTCCACCACCACGTTCATTTTGACGCCGGGGAAGTCGTAGACGGCGTGGGGACGGGAGAGGTTCTTGATGGCGTGGCAGTCCTCCGTGGGGACCTCCTTGCAGACAAAGGGCTCCATGCGGTTGGTGTCCATGAAGCCCCGGGTGGCCAGGGCGTTCAGCTCCGGGTCCTCCGCCAGCTCGGGGAAGGCAGCCTTCACCCGGCTCACCTCCCCGAACTCGGGGTAGGTCTCAAAGTCGTGGTAGGTGCCCCGCCACTTCACGTCCTCCAAAAAGAGCATGGCCTGGGACTGGGCGGCCTGGAGGTGGACGATGTCCCCCTTCTTTGCCAGGGCCTTCTTCCCGTCGATATAGAGCCAGAGGCTGCCGGAGTCCACAAAGAAGGTCTCGTAGCCCCGCCAGTGGAAGTGAGGGTTGGGAGGCCGGGTGGCGTCCGTCCCCTCGGGGGTCTTGTACATCAGGGAATCCAGGAACCAGTAGAGGCCGTGGGGGCCCTCCGCGTCGGTGACGGTCCCCACGTCGGAGGATACCGAGCCGTCGGGGAAATAGCTGTGGGCGATGCCGCCCTTCCAGCTCGTTTCCGGGGTCTTCAGGTCGAAGAGGAATTCGTTTTTCTCTGCCATGGCGCTTTCCTGTCCTTTCTCACAAGATTTGCGGGGCTTCCCGCCCCTGGTTTTGATTCCAGTATACCATATCCTGGCAGCCGTGGCGACGGTTTTTCTCCGTTTCCTTCTTTTCTGTCTCCGGGGCGGGAAGCCTCCGCTTCCCTCAACGATTCTTCAACGGGGCCTACAAAATATGGAAATGCCGCGCGGATTGACAAGCGGGCGGAAATAACGGATAATACAGGCGGATCAAACAAAGATGCTCAAATCAGTTGTTTCCGCTGTTTTCTTTTTCCATGGCGCTTGAATGAAGGGCAAAGGCGGCTTCCAAGGGACGGAGCCGCCCTTGTCCTGCGTATCCGTTGACGGCCTCAGCTTCCCTTGGTAAAATGCGCAGGAACGGAAAAAGGGGGGGCGCTCATCATGACCAGCTCTCAGGTCGAGTGTTTCTTCGCCGCCGCCAAATACAACAGCTTCACCAAGGCGGCGCAGCATCTCTACATGACCACCGCCGCCGTGAGCAAGAACGTGCTGGCCCTGGAAAAGGAGCTGGACGTGACGCTCTTCTGGCGGGGGCACCAGTCCCTGTCCCTGACCCCGGCGGGGACGATCCTGCTGGAGAGCCTGCGGCGGAACCGGATCAACTTCTCCCATGCTCTGGAGGAGGCCAGGGCCCTCACCAGGGACATTTCCGGCACCCTGTCCATCGGCTTTCTCAAGGGGCAGATGCTGGACGACAACATCCGCACCCTGCTTCTGCGCTTCGAGGAGGAGCACCCCAGGGTGGAGCTGCGGGTGGTGTGGGAGGACTACCGCTGGCTCAACGAGGCCCTGGCGGACAACCGCCTGGATTTCGTGGAGATCATGGAATCGGCGGTGAAGAGGAACCCCAAGGTGCGCTATCTCCCCATCTCCCGGGAGGACACGCTTCTGGTGATGCCCAAAACCCACCCCTGCGCGGGGAAGGCGGGGCTGACCCTCCGGGATTTCCGGGAGGACACCCTGATCCTCCTCTCCGAATCGGAGTGCCTCTACTCGGAGAAGTTGGTGCGCTCCACCTGTCTGGCCTCCGGCTTCGAGCCCAGGCTCCTCTATGCGCCGGACCTGGACACCCAGATCTTCTGGGTGGAGCTGAACAAGGGTCTGGCCATCGCCAATTCCAACCACCTGATGGCCAACGGCAGGGCCGTGGCCTGCGCCGTCCTTCCGGAGCTGCCGCCGGAGGATTTCGTCCTGGTGTGGAATGAAATGAACGCCAATCCCCTGGCCCGGGTACTGCTGGACGAGGTATCCAAATTTGAGTTCAGTGATTTCAACTGAGAAAGAATACGTCCTCTACGAACTGTTAAAGGCGCCGCGTTGACAAACGCGGCGCCTTTTGCGGATAATCTGAAATGAACATGAGGAGGCGAAGCGAATGCCTGACTGGCATACCATCATCCGCGACCGGGATTTCCCCATGATCGAACAGGCCGAGTGCGACGGAAAGGCCATGATCTACCTGGACAACGCCGCCACCACCCAGTGCTCCCGCCAGGTGCTCTGGGCCATGGAGAACTACTGGCAGAGCCAGCACGCCAACGTCCACCGGGGGACCTACTGCCTCAGCGAGAAGGCCACCGCCGCCCTGGAGGAGACGAGGCTGGTCTGCGCGGAGTTTTTGGGGGCGGAGAGCCCGGAGGAGATCGTCTTCACCTCCGGGGCCACGGCCTCCCTGAACCTGCTGGCCGACGCCTGGGCCCTCACGGAGCTCCGAGAGGGGGACCTGGTGCTGGCGACGGAGATGGAGCACCACTCCAACCTGCTCCCCTGGCTGGAGGCGGCCCGGCGCTGCTCTGCCGGCTTGGAGCTGGTGCCGATCACGGCGGAGGGGACTCTGGACCTGGGCGCTTTGGACCGGCTGCTGGACCGGAGACCCAAGCTCCTGGCGGTCTGCGCGGTATCCAACGTGCTTGGGACCGTGAATCCCCTTGGGGAGCTCGTCCGGCGCTGCCACGACGCGGGGACCGCCGTAGTCGTGGACGCGGCCCAGGCCCTGCGGCACGAGCTGATCGACGTCAAGGACCTGGACTGCGACTTTCTCTGCTTCTCCGGCCACAAGCTCATGGGTCCCACCGGCGTGGGGGTCCTCTACGGGAAAAAGGAGTGGCTGGACCGGCTGCGCCCGCCCCGCTTCGGCGGCGGCATGGTCCGCAGCTTCCGCTTCCCGGAGGCGGAATACGAATCCGGCCCTTTGAAATTCGAGGCCGGGACCCTGAACCTGGCGGGGATCGCCGGGCTGGGAGCGGCCCTGGAATACCTGCAGGCCGTGGGGAGAAAGCGCATTGCCGCCCGGGAGCGGGAGCTGCTGGCCTATACGGTGCACCTGCTGGAGGCCGTCGAGGGCGTCCGGATCCTGGGAAAGCCGGAGCGGCGGGCGGGGGCCGTGAGCTTGATCGCGCCGCCCCTCCAGGCCTACGACGTGGCCCTGATGCTGGACAA
Source organism: Oscillospiraceae bacterium (assembly GCA_017535635.1). Classification (GTDB taxonomy): domain Bacteria; phylum Bacillota; class Clostridia; order Oscillospirales; family Oscillospiraceae; genus UBA1774. The sequence goes on along the minus strand of JAFXTU010000014.1, from coordinate 6,944 downwards.
GCAGGGCATCGCCGTCCGCTCGGGCCGCCACTGCGCCCACCCCCTCCACCGGGCCCTGGGGATCGCCGGCTCCGTCCGGGTCTCCCCCGCCTTCTACAACACCGCCGAGGAGATCGACGCCCTGGCCGAGACCCTGGAGCGGACTCTGGCCGCCGCCAAAAAAGCCGGCGTCTCTTTCGGGGACAAGGCCGATGGATGAGATAAAGCGGGAGGAAGAGAGCATCCTGCGGGAATTCCGGGAACTGGGGGACCCCTTTGCCGCCTACAGCTACCTCCTGGGCCTCGCCGCTCTGCTGCCCCCCTGCCCGGAGGCGGTCAAAAGGAAGGAAAACGCCGTGGAGGGCTGCCGGAGCAGCGTCTGGCTTTCTTCCTGGGCCGAGGAAGGGCGCTTCCGCTTCCAGGCGGACAGCGACACCTATGTGATCAAGGGCCTTTTGTATCTGCTGATGAACGTGCTGGACGGCCGCCCCCTGGCCGCCGCGGCGGAGGCGGAGCTCACGTTTTGGCGGGACCCCCTCCTCCTGGGAAGCTTCGACAGCCGACGGCAAAAGGGCATCGGGTATGTGGCCGCCACCCTGCGCCGACAGGCGGCGGAACTGCTGAAAGCATCCGCCGCTGAAAATAATAAAAAACCGCATTGAGGAGGAAGAACATGAGCATTCTGAAAGCTTCGGACATCCGCCTGGCCGTCCGCCCCGTCCTGCTGGGGCTGGAGCACAAGTACTTCTACGAGGGCCCCTGCCGCTTCGGCCAGGGCGAAGCCCTGAACGTGGGCTTCGACAAGTTCGCCAACGAGGAGCTCTTTACCGGCTTCCTGGCCCAGCTCAGGAAGTACGCCCCCCAGGGCGTGGACATCCTGGAGCCCATCCGGGCCGGACGCACCGACGACTGGGAGAACAGCCTGGAGATGTGGAAGCAGCTGGGGAGGGCCATGATCGACGCCGACGCCGCCTTCTTCTTCACCAACATCGGCCTGGACGACATCGTGGTGGAATTTGCCTCCCGCTTCACCACCCCCATGATCGTCAACCCGGAGAGCGCCTTCTCCCCCACCACGGACTACGCCGCCATCGTGGCGAAGGACCCGGAGCGGGAGGTCTACGCCCCCCTGTGCTGGTCCGAGGCAGGAAAGCTCCTGGCCGCCCTGCGGGCCAAGAAGGTGATCCGTAGCACCCGCATCCTCCTGGTGAACCGCTTCAACTCCAGTGTCTCCTTCTCCAGCGAGGACACCTTCACCAACCACGAGCTCATCACCAAGCGCCTGGGCGTCCGCTTCCGCTACGTCAACGCCCACGAGCTGCTGGACCAGATGTCCCTCCTGCCCGAGGGCGGCAACCACACCACCCCCGGCCGGGTGACCCCCAACATCACCCAGGAGGAGCTGAAGGAAGCGGGGGCCATGGCTGACGAGCTGCTGGCCGGAGCCGAGGTGGCGGACATCACCCGGGAATACCTCATCAATTCCCTGGTGGCCTACATCACCGTGCGGAAGAACCTGGACCTCCTGGAGTGCAACGGCTTCACCGCCCCCTGTCCGGACATCTGCTCCACCCGGCGGATCAACGAAATGAAGTTCACCTTCTGCCTCACCCACTCCCTCATGATGGAGCAGGGCATCCCCTCCTCCTGCGAGTACGACGCGGACTCCGTCCTGAGCCAGCAGGCCCTGATCGCCGTCTCCGGCCAGAGCCCCTACATGGGCAACACCACGCCTCTGCCCTTCGAGGACGCGGAGGGGACCTTTATGTCCATGGCCCGGTGGCCCTCTGACGAAGTGAAGGCCAGGCTCATCGCCGGGGATCCCCACAACGTCTACCTCATGGAGCACTCCGTACCCCATCGCTGCTACCGCAAGCCCACCGAAAAGGGCCGGTACGCCCTGCGGCACTTCGCCCACGAGCAGAAGTTCGGCGCGGTGATGCGCTACGACTTCGACCAGGACGCCGGGCAGGTGGTGACCCTCTGCCGCTTCAGCCCCAACGGGGACAAGCTCCTCATCGTCCGGGGCGAGATCATCTGCGGCGACGGTTACACCCTGAACAACTGCAACAACCTGGTGCTCTTCCGGGTGAAGGACCAGAAGGACTGCTACAAGAAGCAGTGCCTGGTGGGCAACCATCTGGCCCTGGTCTACGGGGACTACACCCAGGAGCTCCTGGCCCTGGCCGAGGTCCTGGGCGTGGAGCCGCTGGTATCCATGTGAGCGCCTCGGAGCGCGCCCAGGTCCGGAGCGTCCTGCTGCGGCACATCAGCGCAGCGGCCCTGGAGGCCCGGCTGATCCGGGAGCAAAAGGACCCGGAGGAGGGCTTTCTCCGGGAGCACCTGCGGAAGTACATCCTCCACAAGTACATGCTGCCGGAGGAGGAGTGCCCCGGCGACGGCATCCGGGAGCTGACGGAGGCCAGCCTCGCCCACATGATGAAGGTCTCCCCGGAGCTGGTGGAAGAGCTGGACACCGCCCGCTCCTGCGCCGGGGCCACCTCCGCCATGGTGAAAAAGGCCCTCCTCTTCCAGGCCATGGAAAAGGAGCTTCAGATCACCATTCCCGCGGACAAGGCTGCCGCCGTCCCGGACGTAGGGGCATTGGCGGCGCTCATCGCCCCGCTCCTGGCGGCAAAGCAGGCCGCCGGGAAGGGCGGGGGCAAAGGATAGGACTTCTTCTTTCGGAAAAAAGGCACCTTCTTCATTTCCTGTCAGGGACGCGGGACCCCGTGAACGATCCGGGGCCCCGCGTCCTGTCTCTGTGCCCGAAGCGGCATCCTGCGGACGCCGGGGCATTCCTTCTTTTTCCCTTGACATTATATATACTCTCATATATACTGTCCTTGGAGGTGTTGGAAATGGATACCGCAAAGATCTTCACAAACGGCGGCAGCCAGGCGGTCCGTCTGCCGAAGGATTGCCGCTTTTCCGACGACGAAGTGCTGGTCAACCGCATCGGCAGCATCGTGATCCTGATGCCGAAGGACGACCCTTGGAGGAGCATGCTGGACAGCCTCCCCCACTTTACGGAGGATTTTCTGACCGAGGGGATCGGATCCCTGCCCGTACAGGAGCGGGACCGGTTATGAGGTACATGCTGGATACCAACGTCATCGCCTATGCCATCAACAAGCGCCCGGAGGTCGTTCTCGCCCGCCTTACGTCCCATGACCCGGAGGAGCTCTGCATTTCCGCGGTCACCCTGGCGGAGCTGGAATTCGGGATCTGCAAGAGCAGCAGGCCGGAGCAGAACCGAATGGCGCTGATGGCGTTCCTCTCCCACATCCGGGTCCTCCCCTTTGGCGCGGAAGCCGCCAGGGAATACGGCGACATCCGCTGGGAGCTGGGCAGGCGGGGAGAACTCATCGGCGCGAACGATCTGCTGATCGCCGCCCATGCCAGGTCGCTGGGGCTGATCCTGGTCACAAACAATGAGCGGGAATCTGCAAGAGTGGATCGTCTCACCGTGGAAAACTGGGCGTTGGAAGCCCTAAGCCCGCCCTGACCTCGACGCATCAAACCGCCGCCTCCCCGGATCGGGGAAACGGCGGCGTTTTAATGCTCTACTCGGATCGGGGAGCCCTGCTTACTTCCCCTGCTGGGAGGCCAGGATGCCCAGGTATTCCTCCAGGGAGTCCGGGTTCCCCAGGGCGTCCCGGTTGGTGACGTCCCGGCCGTTCATGATGTTCGTCACGGCGCTCTCCACCTTTTTCCCGTTGTGGGTCCTGGGGATGTCCGAGACCTGGTAGAGCAGGGCGGGGACGTGCCGGGGGGAGGCCTTGGTGCGCAGGGTGGTCTTGATCTTCTTCACCAGGGCATCGTCCAGGCTGTACCCCTCCTTGCACTGGACGAAGAGGAGCACCCGCTGGTCCCCGTCGTGGTCCTGGCCGATGGCCAGGCACTCCCGAACCTCCTCCATGGCCTCCACGATGTTGTAGATCTCCGCCGTGCCGATGCGCACGCCGGAGGGCTTGAGGACGGAGTCGGACCTTCCGTTGAAGGTGACGCCCCCCGTTTGAGAGGAGATGGTCACATAGTCCCCGTGCATCCAGATGCCGGGGAAGACGGCGAAATAGGCGTTGTGATACCGTTTCCCGCCCTCGTCGTTCCAGAAATACAGGGGCATGGAGGGGGCAGGGATCTTGCACACCAGCTCCCCTTCCTTGTCCCGGATGGAGTTGCCGTTTTCGTCGAAGCAGTCCACGTCCATTCCCAGGCCGGGGCCCTGCAGCTCGCCGGAGTAGACCGGCTTCAGGGGGTTGGCGATGGCGAAGCAGCCGTTGATGTCCGTGCCTCCGGCGATGGAGTTGAAGAACAGGTCCTGCTTGATCTGGTTGTAGATGTAGTGGAAGCCCTGCTCAGAGAGGGCGGAGCCGGTCTGGGAGATCTCCCGCAGATGACTCAGGTCCGCCACGTCCTTGGGCACGAAGCCGTCCCGGCTGAGGCCGTGGATGTAGTTGGCGGAGAGGCCGAAAATGGTGACCTTCTCCTCCTCGATGATCTTCCAGATGGTGCTGTGGTCGGGCCAGGAGGGGTTGCCGTCAAAGAGCACCAGGCGCACCGCCAGACCGATGGCCGCCGCCTGCCAGTTCCACATCATCCAGCTGCAGGTGGTGATGTAAAGAAGGCTGTCGTTGATGGCCATGTCGCTGTGAAGGCCCAGTTCCTTGAGCTGGTTCAGCAGCAGGCCCATGGCGGACTGGACCATGCACTTGGGCTTCCCCGTGGTGCCGGAGGAGAACATGATGACCAGGGGCTGCTCGTAGGGGAAGCGCTCAAAGCGGAAGACCTCCCCCTCGAAGCCCTCCACCATCTTCTCCCAGGTGATCCACCGCTGGTCGAAGTCTCCGCCTTCGATGCCGTTTCCGGCGTAGTGGACCACGATGACCTTTTTTATGGAGGGGATGCCGTCGGCGATGGCCCTGGCGTTGGGCAGCACGTCGAAGGTCTTGCCCTTGTAGTAATACCCGTCGGTGGTGACCATGACCACGGGGCTGGTCTGCCCGATCCGGTCGATGGCGGCCCCGGCGCCGATGTCGGTGGCGCAGGAGCACCAGATGGCCCCGATGGCGGCGCTGGCCAGCATGGCGATCACCGTCTCCGGCAGGTTGGGCAGGTAGCCTGCCACCACCATGCCCTTCTCCACGCCCGCGGCCTTCAGGGACTTGGCCATCTTCACCACCTCGTGGCGCACCTCATCCCGGCTCATGCTCCGCCTCACCAGGTTCTCGCCCCGGAAGACGATGCCCTCGTCCTCGCCGTACATGTGCTTGAGCATGTTCTCGGCGTAATTGATCTTCGCGCCGGGGAACCACACGCTGTTTTTGAAATACAGCCGGGACTTGAAGGCGCAGTTCACCGGCTTCTCCCCGATGATGCCGAAATAGTCCCACACGTCGTTCCAGAAAAAGAGGGGCTCCGCCACGCTCCAGGCGTGGAGCTGGTCGTAGCTCTTGATGGCCTGGCCCTCCCGGGCGTTCACGTAGTTGATGAATTTGCGCATCACGCAGCGGCATTTCTTGCCCCTGGACGCTTCCCACAACAGGGTCCCCATAGGCTTCCTCCTTAATCGTCACAGTATTTTGAATACGCCGTCCATTCCTTTGCTGAACTCATCATAACCGCGGCTCGTTCGCGGTGAAAGAAAAGCGTTTTTTGAAAAAGAGGTTCCTTGAGCAAACGCCACAGCGGGGCGGTTTTCCGTCCCGCTTCCTTTTTCACAGCTTCATTTCTTCCGAAGCGATGGCACGGTTTACGCGCCGCTCCAATTCATGGATCACATCGCCTTGTCCGAGCCTCTGCCGCTCCTCTTTTTCAAACAAAAGCCTGATGTCAGCTCTGATACGATGCCGTTCCTCCATAGTCCACGGCCTGCTCCAGAACTGTCGAAGGACCACGGACGGAGGATCGACGGCGGTTTCGCTGTCAAAGATCTTTTCCTGTGTTCTGGTCCAGATCCCCATTCCGGATATGGCCGAAACCGGTGCCAGCTTATCCAGATTCCCCGGCAAAGAGGCAACGACCACATCATGCGCTTCTACCGCTGTTGCGCGGGGAAGCGTTCCGCGCTCATTCATTTCATAGAATCGGAGAAGGGTGCTGGCCAAAGACACCTCCGGCTTGACCGCGATCACTGCCATAATGACCGGATAGCCCTTATCTGTCAGATGTTCCGCCGTCTTTTTCGGCACGTCCGCCGTGCGGCCGGTCCCCTCAATGATCAGATGAAGCCTTCGATCCGATAATACATCGATCAGCTTTTCTGTGACTTCACCGGAAAAAGCTGCTGTCATGGACACCGACTCCGCCCCGTACATCCGGTACAGCCGGCGATAGCTTGGGTGGTAGCGCCGGTATTCGTCGCCGTTGATCAGCACGGCGTTATTGCCGAGCGTCGGCAGAAGCATAGAAGACAGTTCCGTTTTTCCGGCACCGGGCTGACCGGCAAGCAATACTGCCCGCGGGTATTCCGCTGCCGAATAATGCTCCACAGCAAGCTCGAGCTCATCCTTTACTACGGCAAGCACATCCTGCGGCGTGTATTCAGCCGACGGATTCATGATGACCGAGCCACGTTCTGCGCTTCCAGGCTGGAGATGATGCTGTGTGCAAGTTCAAATTTCCCATCGATCTGCTCCAGCTCGGCCTCCGTCTTTGCCCGGAGAACATCCTGTTTCGCAGCCCAAATCTGCTTATATAAAATATTGACCGGATGTGAGCGGTCCAGGAGACGACTGTTACGCCGGTAACGAAACAGATCACTCAGCACTGAAGCGCCCTTCTCCAGCAAAACCTCCTGCCGCAGAGAAAAATCATAAGCGTTCATTCTTATGACCATTCCTTTCCGCTGCGCGGAAGGCACAAAAAGGGATGAAACTTGGTGCCTCTAACGCAGCAAGCAATAATCTGTTAGAATCGTCTTGAGGAAGCAGGCACACTACAGAGCACGTGGAGGTGAGTAG
>JAFXTU010000001.1 GCA_017535635.1 Oscillospiraceae bacterium | reverse complement strand
ATTATGCGTCACAGAACGCCTTGGCGAGATAAGCGCGGAAACCAAAAACCTTCATTTCACTTCCAGTTTTTTTGCGCAGCGCAATGCTGGGCTTTGTTTTGTGTTGCCTTTTTCTTACTTTGGGACGTGGAAACCGTCCCCGCTGTCGCTTTGGATCGCGGACAGATACAGCTTGAAGTAATCCTCCTTTCTTACCTGGGAAACCAGGGTCACGTTGTAATCGTAATCATTGGAGACCACGTCGTAGGTAAAGCCTTCCCGGTAATAGATGACCTGCGCATAGGTCTCGCCTGGCGCGGTGATGCAGCTGCCGTGGCATTGGACGGTCCCCTGGATGAAATCCGGAAACAGCACGCAGGTCATGGCAAGCGCATCGCAGTTCATGACGGAGCCGGCAGAGCCGTTTGCGGCATAGAATTCTCTGATTTTTCCGAAGGAGGCCGCGACGAACTTGCCGATCTCATTGGTTTTGGCCAGCTTGTCAAACTGTTCGTCCGTCCACTGGGCTTCGCCGCCGCACATATCCAGTCCCACAACGGTGATGGGGATCCCGGAATCCAGCATGGTTTTATAGGCCACGGGATCCGCGTACACATTGAATTCCGCAACCGGAGAAGCATTGCCCGGCCCCAGTCCGGCGCTTCCCATCGACCAGATCATTTTTGCCCTTTTCATCGTCTCGGGATCCCGTTCGATCGCTTTGGCAATGTTCGTGGCCGGACCGAGGGCAACGAGCTCCACCTCGTCGGGATACTGCCGCACCGTTTCCAGAATAAACTCGATCGCGTCCTTCTCCTCCGCGCCTCTCTTCGGATGGATCAGATCTGCGTCTCCCATTCCGTCGCTGCCGAAAACACTGAAGGCTTCGATCGTCCGTCCGCTTGCGTTTACCGACGATCCCCGATATACGCGGGCGTCCGACCCGGCCAGCTCCAGAGCCATTAGCGCGTTCTTCGCGCTCTGTTCCAGATCCACGTTGCCGACGAGGACCGTCACACCCAGAAGCTCTATGTTTTCGCTTCGGGCGGCAAGAATGATCGCGGACGCATCGTCTGCGCCGGTGTCGGTGTCGATGATCAGCCTGCGCACCGGCGCGCTGCCCTCCGCTGCCCCCGCCGCCCGTTTCGCCTGACATCCGGACAGAAATACCGCCGCCAGTGCGAGCACGAGAACGAATCCGTGCCTTAAAGCCCACGTTTTCAATGATCCAACCATAATCGTTTCCTTTCAGAACATTCAGCCTGTTTATGTATTTGTGAAAGTTTATCACAGGATCCCCTCTGTTGCAAGACCAGAGCAGGGAGCACGGCCCCGGAGTCACTCAACGGAGCGTATCGGCCTGCGTCCCCGGGGAGAGACCTGCGTTCGGACCCTGGCCCTTCCTCTCTTGACGGGGGACTGCGTATGTGATAAAAAAAGGCGTCCCCGGGGGACCGTTCCAGGGACGAAAAACGGACCGACGCATAAGCGGCACGAAGAATGGAGGAGAACGTAATGACAGACAGGAATGAGCTCAGTGACGAAGCCCTGGAGCAGGTCGTCGGCGGAGCGCGCAGAACGGTATGCAATAGCGCTGCAAGCTATGCAAACGTGAGATCATACCCCGGCCTTGATTCTGCAAACGTGGAGTACAAAGTCTATAACGGAGACAGCGTCTACACGACAGGCAAAGTTCGCTACGCGGACGGATACGACTGGTATCAGCTGGACGACGGAAACTGGATCGCCGGAAGCCTGATCGGATATTGAGCCGGCGATCGATCAGGAGCGCCGATGCACACGACCCTGAGCCTCCTTCGAAAGGGCTGCGGCTGCCGACGGGTTTGTCGGCAGCCGCAGCCCTTTCGCAGCAGGGGAGCAGATCATGGCAACGGGCAGCGCAGCGGATGAAACCGCCGCTGTCCGGCACGATCCTACTGATCTCACTTTGCCAGCCGCACTTTTCGTGCAGGCAAAAGCCCATGCCAGTAAACCCAATTCCAAATGGTTTTATTGTAGAATAGGATCAGGTCCTCCCGCTCCGATTCCTTCCGGCAGACAGGCCCGCGGGAAGGGCGGAGGAGCGCCCCCGGATAAAAAGCCCCGGCTATTGTATTTCCCTTCAAACCCTGCTACAATCCACCCTGAGATACTATAGCCCGTTTTCAAAAATTCGAAACGAGGAGAACGATATGCTGACCTTACGTGAGAACGCCATGGCGATCTACAACCGCGAGCAGCCGGACTTCTACGGGGACCTGATGGACGCTGTGGAGCTGCTGCCCGACCCGGTCCGCCTGATGTCCCTCTGCCCCCAGGACGGGCTGGAGCACAAGGACCCCTGGGGCACCGTCTTCATCTTCAAGCCCGGCTCCCCCGGCGCCCACCCCCATGTGACGGAGGAAAACGCCGTCATCAAGGACATTGAGCGCTGGCGGGAGGACCTGGTGGTGCCACCCTACGCGGGGCTGGACTGGAGCCTGGCAAAGAAGAAGGCCGCCGAGATGGACCGGCGGGAGAAGCTGTCCTGCGTCATGTTCGGCGGCGGGCTCTTCGAGCGCTCCCACCACCTCATGGGCATGGTGAACGCCCTCTGCGCCTATATGGAATACCCGGAGGAGATGGCGGACATGCTCCGGGCCATCGCGGACTATAAAATCGGATACATCCGGGAGATGGGCCGGGAGGTCCATCCGGACATCATCTTCTACCACGACGACTGGGGCAGCAAGCAGAACGTATTCCTGCCCCCGGACGTGTGGCGGGAGATCATCAAGCCCCTGCAGCAGGAGATCTCCGACGCCATCCACGAGGCGGGCATGATCTATATGCACCATGCCGACTGCATCTGCCAGCCCATCGTCACGGACATGGTGGAGATCGGCGTGGACATCTGGCAGGGGGTCATCGCCCAGAACGACATCGTGGAAATCCAGCGGATCACGGAGGGGAAGCTGGCCATGGTGGGGGGCATCGACGGGCCCAAGATCGACATAGAGAACATCACCGAGGAGGAGATCAGGGCCGAGGTGCGCCGGGCCGTGGATACCTACTGCCCCGCCGGGCGCTTTTTCCCCTCCATCCCCAACGGGATCTGCTTCCGGCAGTGGAACGATTCCATCGTCAAGGACGAGCTGAAAAAGTACGGGCGGGAGTTCGCCCTGAAGCACCCGATCTGAGACAAATCACGGAGAAACACATGGAGAATTCAGATAAAGGGCAGAAAAAAGGCTTCAAGTACTGGTTCGTCAACGTCTTCTGGTATCACTACGGTCTCATCAGCATCGTGGCCCTCTTCCTGCTGGTCACGGCGGTCTGGTTCACCATCGAGGCCGTGAGAAAGGACGAGTACGACCTGAACGTGGCCATCATCCTGGACCACGGCGTCTCCAGAGACGACCTGGGGGAGCTCTACGCCCTTTTGGGGGAGGCCGCCGGGGACGTGGACGGGGACGGGAAAAGCTTGGTGAACATCGTCCCGGTGGACCTGTCCGACCAGGAGAACCCGGTGGGGGCCCGGAACCAGATGATGCTCTATCTCTCCCTGCCGGAGTATACGCTCTTTTTCATGAACGAGGGGGAATCCCGCCTCTACGCCGGGCAGGAGGACACCTTTCAGGACTTGAAGGACTACGGCATTAAGACTTCTGACGAGACCGGAAAGCGCGTGGAAGTGGGGCAAAAGGAAGTGCTCTCCCCTCTGGGCGGGGGCGAAATCTACGTCTGCCTTGCCGACTGGATCGTGAGCGGCAAGGGCGACGCGAAGATGACCGCCGCCGCCGTCCGGGCCCTCCAGGCCCTGCTTTCCAGCCCGGACGCGCCGGAAGCGTAAGGGGGAGAGGGCCGTGGAGATCATCACCAGCCGCAAAAACCCCCTGATCGCCGCCTTCCGCCGCCTGGCGGGGGAGCGGGAGGCCAGGCGGGAGGCGGGGCTGCTCCTGGGCCAGGGACATAAGCTCCTGGAGGAGGCTCTGGCCGCGGGGCTTTGCCCAAGGACTGTGCTCTATGCCGGAAAGGCGCCGTCTCTTCCGGCGGGGGCGCAGTGCGTACCGGTGACGGAAGAGCTGCTGGCCTACGTCTCCCCCATGAAGAGCGCACCGGAGCTCCTGTTCACCCTGCCCATCCCACCTGAGCCCGGTCCCCTCCGGGGCCGGGTGCTGGCTTTGGAGGCCATGCAGGACCCGGGAAACGTGGGGACCGTGATCCGCACCGCGGCGGCCTTCGGCTTCGACGGGGTGCTGCTCCTGGGTCCCTGCGCGGACCCCTGGGGGCCCAAAGCCGTCCGGGCAAGCATGGGCGGGGCGTTCCGCCTCCCGGTGTGGGAGCGGCCGGACACCGCCGGGGCCCTGGGAGAGATCAAAAACGCGGGCCTGCCCCTTTACGCCGCCGCCCTGAGAGAGGATACCCTGGCGGCGGGGAGGACCGGTTATCCGCCTGCCCTGGTCCTTGCGATCGGCAACGAGGGCCACGGCCTCAGCGCTCCGGTGCTGGAGGCTGCCGACAAGGTCCTTCGCATTCCCATGGCGCCGGGGGCAGAATCCCTGAACGCGGCGGCGGCCGCGGCGGTGCTGATGTGGGAGGTCTACAGAGAGAGGTTGGAGCATGTCTGATCTGCGTTATTGGCTTTGGCTGTCCCAGCTGCGGGGCCTCAGCCCTGCCTCCGCCCGGCAGTGCCTCCGGGTCTTCGGTTCGGTGAAGGCCCTGTTTCTTGCTGGGGAGGCGGAGCTGCGCCATGCCGGCCTCCGTCCGGAGGAAGTGAAGGCCCTCTGCCAAAAGGAGATCGGGGAGGCGGAGGAGATCGAGGAGAACTGCCGGAGCAAGGGGATCCGCATCCTCTGCATCCGGGACGCCGCCTATCCCGAGCGCCTGAGGAACATCCCGGACCCGCCCCTGGTCCTCTTCCTTCGAGGCGAGCTGCCCCCGGTGGACGAGCGGCTCACTATCGGCATTGTGGGGACCAGGAAGGCCACGGAGTACGGCAGGGCCACGGCCCGGCGTCTGGCCGGGGAGCTGGCCGAGAGAGGCTGCTGCGTGGTGACGGGCCTTGCCGCCGGGATCGACAGCGCCGCCGCCAGGGGCGCCCTGGCTGCCCACGGGGCGGTGATCGCCGTGCTGGGCACGGGCCTGGACCGGGTGTTCCCTGCGGGGAACGAGCAGCTGCAGGAGACCGTGGGCCGGGTGGGGACCCTCGTTAGCGAGTACCCGCCGGAGGCCGGGGCCACCCGCTACAGCTTCCCACAGCGCAACCGGATCATCAGCGGTCTGTGCCAGGGCGTGGTCATCGTGGAGGCGCCGGAGAAGAGCGGCGCGCTCATCACCGCCGCCCGGGCCCAGGAGCAGGGACGGGACATTTTCGTGGTCCCCGGCATGGTGGACGATCCCGGCTTTCAGGGCTCCAACGCCCTCATCCGGGACGGAGCCCAGCTGGTGCGCTCCGGCGCGGACGTGCTGGAGGAATACCTCTTCCGCTACCCTCAGGCGGTGCTCCCGCCCCGGCGAAAAGACACGGTTTTCTCCCCGGAAGCGACAAAAGACGCTATTGACAAGGCAGAAAGGGTAGATTATAGTTCCTTATCAGAACAATTGGAGAGCCTTACGGAAACGGAGCTGAAGGCCGTGGGCGAGCTTGCCCGGGGGCCCTGCTTTGCCGATGAGCTCATCCGCCGGAGCGGCCTGGCCGCTTCGGAGGCCATGGCTGCCCTGACCATGCTGCAGCTCAAGGGCTACGTCCGGGAGGAGAGCGGGAAGTACCGCCTCCTGGTCCGATACGAGCCCTAGAGCGGGGCTGCCCAGGCAGTTTTTCTATTCAACAGGAGGACCGGAGGGCATAACGGCTCTTCGGAGCTGGAGGATCATGGGAAAATCACTGGTCATTGTGGAGTCTCCCGCGAAAGCGAAGACCATCGAAAAATATTTGGGCAGCGGCTACCGGGTCAGCGCCTCCATGGGACATCTCAGGGACCTGCCCAAGAGCACCCTGGGCGTGGACATCGAGGGCGGCTTCGTTCCGGACTACCAGCCCATCCCCAACCGGGAGGAGACCATCGACAAGCTGCGCCAGGAGGCCAAAAAGGCCGACCGCATCTATCTCGCCACCGACCCGGACCGGGAGGGGGAAGCCATCTCCTGGCATCTTCTGGAGCTGCTGGACCTGCCCCGGGACCGGACCGTGAGGGTCACCTTCAACGAGATCACCAAAAAGGTGGTCCTGGAGAGCATCGAAAAGCCCAGGAGCATCGACATGAACCTGGTGGACGCCCAGCAGGCCAGGCGGATCCTGGACCGGATCGTGGGCTATAAGCTGAGCCCCCTGCTGTGGACGAAGATCCGCCGGGGCCTCTCGGCGGGCCGGGTCCAGTCCGTGGCCACACGCCTGGTGGTGGACCGGGAGGAGGAGATCCGGGCCTTCCAACCCGAGGAATACTGGCTGCTGGACGCCCTCCTCAGCCCCCTGGATTCGGAGGAGCGCTTCACCGCCCGCTACCACGGCACGGAGAAGAAAAAGAAGGAGCTGAGAAGCCGGGCGGAGGTGGACGAGGTCCTGGCTGCCGTGAAGGATTCCCCCTTCACGGTGAAGACCGTCAAGCGCTCAGACAAGAGCCGAAGCCCCTCGGCCCCCTTCATCACCTCCACCCTCCAGCAGGAGGCCTCCCGGCGGCTCAATATGACGCCCCGGCGCACCATGTCCGTGGCCCAGGCCCTGTACGAGGGCCTTCCCGTGGACGGGCAGGACAGCGTTGGCCTCATCACCTATATGCGTACCGACTCCCTTCGCGTCTCCGCCGAGGCGGTGACGGCGGCCAGGAGCTTCATCCTGCGGGAGTACGGCAAAGAGTTCCTCCCCGGCCAGCCCCGGCAGTTCAAGACCGGGAAAAACGCCCAGGACGCCCATGAGGCCATCCGGCCCTCCAATGTGGAGCTGACCCCGGAGCGCATCCGCCGGGACCTGACGGAGGACCAGTACCGGCTGTACCGGCTCATCTGGCGGCGTTTCGTGGCCTCCCAGATGGCAAACGCGGTCTACGACAGCGTGAATGTGGACGTCCTCAGCGCGGGCCATGTGTTCAAGGCCGCCGCCAGCATGCTGAAATTTGCCGGCTTCACCAAGGTCTACGACGCCCAGAAAGAGGAGACGGAGGACAAGAAGACCCTCCCGCCCCTGAAGGAAGGGGACGGGTTGAAGCTGTGGAAGCTGACGGAGGAGCAGAAGTTCACCCAGCCGCCCTCCCGCTACACGGAGGATACCCTGATCCGCGCCCTGGAGGAGAAGGGCATCGGCCGCCCCAGCACCTACGCCCCCACGGTCTCCACCATCCTGGACCGGGAGTACGTGGTGAAGGAGGGGAAGCTCCTGCGGCCCACGGCCCTGGGGGAGACGGTCACCAAGTTCATGGAGGACCGCTTCGCCAGCATCGTGGACGTGCAGTTCACCGCCAACATGGAGGCGAAGCTGGACCGGGTGGAGGAGGGGGAGACGGCCTGGAAGAGCGTCCTCTCCGACTTCTATGGGGACTTCAAGAGGAGCCTGGACGACGCGGAGGAAAACCTGAAGGGCGTCCGTATCAAGGTCCCGGACGAGGTCACGGAGGAGATCTGCCCCAACTGCGGCCGTAACCTGGTGGTCAAGAGCAGCCGCTTCGGCCGCTTCCTGGGCTGCCCCGGCTATCCGGACTGCAAATTCACCAAGCCCATCGTCATCGAGATGCCGGGCCGCTGCCCCAAGTGCGGGGGCAGGATCCTCAAGCGCACCTCGAAAAAAGGATATACCTACTACGGCTGCGAGAACATGTCCGAATGCGGCTTCCTGACCTGGGACGTCCCCGTGAAGGAGGACTGCCCGGAGTGCGGGAAAACCATGTTCAAGCGCTCCGGCCGAGGCTACCGCAAGCCCTTCTGCATCAATGAGGAGTGCCCCAACTTCCTGCCGGAGGATCAGCGGGGCTACCGGAAAAAGTCGGAGGGAAGCGGCGAAGAAGCCTCCGCCCAGCCGGAGGAAGCGGCGGAAAAGACCGCCGCCGGGAAAAAGACCGCGACAAAAAAGACGGCGGCGAAGAAGCCCGCCGCCACAAAATCCTTCGGGAAGAAAACCCCGGCGGGCACGGCGAAAAAGCCTGCGGCCGGGACCTCCTCCCGCGCGAAAAAGGCGGAGGGGGGCAAGTGAGCTCCGTCACCGTGGTGGGAGCCGGGCTCGCGGGCTGCGAGGCGGTGTGGCAGCTGAGTAAACGGGGCATCGACGTGACCCTTTGGGAGATGAAGCCCCATAAGCGGACCCCCGCCCACGTCTCCGACGACTTCGCGGAGCTGGTCTGCTCCAACTCCCTCCGCTCTGCCGACCCGGTGAACGCCGTGGGCCTTCTGAAGGAGGAAATGCGCCTCCTGGATTCCCTGATCCTCCGCAGCGCGGACCAAAACCGGGTGGAGGCGGGGAGCGCCCTGGCGGTGGACCGGGAGGGCTTTGCCCGCACCATCACCGAGACGATCCGCGCCCTTCCCAATGTGGAGATCCGGGAGGGGGAGATCACCCTGATCCCGGAGGGGACCGTCATCTTCGCCACCGGCCCCCTTACCTCCGAGGCCCTGTCCCGGAAGTTTCTGGAGCTTTTGGGCGGGGGCGGCGATCTTCACTTCTTCGA
Source organism: Oscillospiraceae bacterium (assembly GCA_017535635.1). Taxonomy (GTDB): domain Bacteria; phylum Bacillota; class Clostridia; order Oscillospirales; family Oscillospiraceae; genus UBA1774. Next base: position 12,680 of record JAFXTU010000001.1, on the reverse strand, counting down.
CGCGGCGGCCCCCATCGTCACCATGGAGAGCGTGGACATGGACTTTGTCTTCTTCGCCTCCCGCTACGGAAAAGGGAACGCGGATTATGTCAACTGTCCCATGACCCAGGAGGAATACCTGGCCTTTCACCGGGAGCTGGCCTCCGCCCAGGAGACCCCGGTCCACGGCTTCGAGGACAAAAGCGTCTTTGAGGGCTGCATGCCGGTGGAGGTCATGGCCCGGCGGGGGGTGGACACCCTGCGCTACGGCCCCCTGAAGCCCCGGGGGATCACGGACCCCAGGACCGGGCGGGAGCCCTACGCCGTGGTGCAGCTCCGGCGGGACAACTTCGAGGGGAGCCTCTACAACCTGGTGGGCTTCCAGACGCACCTGACCTTCGGGGAGCAGAAACGGGTCTTTTCCATGATCCCGGCCCTCCGTGCAGCGGAATTCATGCGCTACGGGGTCATGCACCGGAACACCTATTTGGATTCCCCCCGGCATCTGGACGGGCAATACCGCCTCCGCTCCCAGCCCCGGCTCCGCTTCGCCGGGCAGGTGACGGGAGTGGAGGGCTATGTGGAATCAGCCGCCTCCGGGCTCCTCTGCGGCATCCAGACCGCCCGGGAGCTCCAGGGGAAGGAGCCGCTGGACTTCACCCGAAAGACCGCCATCGGCGCCCTGGCCGCTTACGTGAGCGACGAGAGCGTCACGGACTTCCAGCCCATGAACGTGAATTACGGCATCATCGAGCCGCTGGGCCGGCGGGTGAAGGGAAAGAGAAATAAAAACGCGGAGCTGAGCCGCCGGGCGCTGGAGATCGTCGCCGGCCTCAGGGACGCGTGAGGGGACTGAGAGATATGAAGATCATCGTAGACGCCATGGGCGGAGACAACGCCCCCATGGAGATCGTCAAGGGCGCGATCCAGGCCGTGGAGGAGCTGAACACCGAGGTCCTGCTGGTGGGCAACACCGAGGCCATCCTCCGCTGCGTCCAGGAGCTGGGCCACCGGAACCTGCCCAAGGGCCTGGAGATCGCCAACGCCTCCGACGTGGTGACCATGGGGGACGACCCGGCCCGGGCCGTCCGGGACAAGCGGGATTCCTCCATGGCGGTGATGCTTTACAAGCTGCGGGACGGGGAGGGGGACGCCGCCGTCTCCGCCGGCAGCACCGGGGCCCTCCTCTCCGGGGCGACCCTGGTGGTGAAGCGGGTGCGGGGCATCCGCCGGGCGGCCCTGGCTCCCATCCTGCCCTCCCAGGGGGGCGGCTGCGTCCTCATCGACTGCGGGGCCAACGCCGAGTGCTCTTCGGAATACCTTCAGCAGTTTGCCTATATGGGCAGCGTGCTGGCCCGGAGCTACCTGGGGAAGGAAAAGCCCAGGGTGGGCCTTTTGAACATCGGCGCAGAGGAATCCAAGGGGACGGAGCTCCAGAAGGAGACCTACGCCCTCCTGATGAAGGACAAGGAAGCGGGCAGGCTGAACTTTGTAGGCAACGTGGAGGCCCGGGATGTGTTTTCCGGCGCCTGCGACGTGCTGGTGACGGACGGCTTCAGCGGCAATGTGCTGCTGAAGGGCATCGAGGGCACCGCCCTGTATATGTCCGCGAATCTGAAGCAGGTCTTTTTGAAGAACGGACTCAGCAAGCTGGCGGCCCTTCTGGTGAAGGGCGGGCTGCGGGAGTTCAAGAAGTCCATGGACTACACGGAGGTGGGGGGCACGGTGTTCCTGGGCATCCAGAAGCCCGTGGTGAAGGCCCACGGCTCCTGCAACGCCAAGGCCGTCTGCTCCGCCATTCGGCAGGCCGTGAAGCTGGCCGAAGCGGATCCCTCGGCCCAGCTCAGCGCCATGCTGGAGGAGGCCCAGGGTGTCTGAGCTGGAGGAAAAGCTGGGCTACCGCTTTCGGGACCGGGGACTGCTGGAACTGGCCCTGACCCACAGCTCCCGCTCCAATGAGCTGGGGAAGGGGCATCTGGGCTCCAACGAGCGGCTGGAATTCCTGGGGGACTCCATCCTGGGCTTTGTGGTGGCGGAGGCCCTGTTCCGGGCCTTCCCGGACAAGCCGGAGGGGGAGATGACCCGGCTCCGGGCCGAGCTGGTGTGCGAGGGCAGCCTGGTCCGGGCCTCCGCCGAGCTTGGCCTGGGAGAAGAGCTGCGACTCAGCCGGGGCGAAGCGCTGGGGGGCGGGCACCACCGTCCCAGCATGATCGCGGACGCCTTTGAAGCGGTGCTGGCCGCCATTTACATCGACGGCGGCGAGGAGGAGGCGAGAGCCTTCCTGGGGCGCACGATCCTGCCCCGGCTCCATGAAGTGAAGGCCGCGAAGAGCGATTACAAGACCCTCCTGCAGGAGGCTGTCCAACGGCGCGGGCTGCCCGCGCCCACCTACCGTCTCGTGGGGGAGAGCGGGCCGGACCACCACAAGACCTTCACCGCCCAGGTCCTCTACGGGGGAAAGGTCGCCGGAGAGGGCAGCGGCGGCAGTAAGAAGGAAGCGGAGCAGGCCGCCGCCCAGGCCGCCTATGCCCACCTTCCGGAGTCCCGGTCATGACGCCTCGGGCACGGATCGTGCCGGTCTTTGTTCCCCATCTGGGCTGTCCGAATGCCTGCGTCTTCTGTGATCAGCGCAGGATTTCGGGCAGCCCTTTCCCTGTGGGACCTTCGGAGGTCCGTCGGGCCCTGGAGGCGGCACAGCGGGTCTCGGAACGCGCGGAGCTGGCCTTTTACGGGGGTAGCTTCACTGCCGTGCCGGAGGGTCGGCAGCGAGTTCTTCTGGAAGCGGCGCAGCCATATCGGGAGAGCGGTTTCCTCAGTTCGATCCGCGTTTCCACCCGGCCCGACGCCGTCACGCAGGAAAAGCTGGCGCTTCTGCGCTCCTATGGCGTGGAGACCGTGGAGCTGGGGGCCCAGAGCATGGACGACGAAGTTCTGCTTCGCAGCGCCCGGGGACACCGGGCCGCCGACACCGCCGCGGCCTCGGCGCTGGTGAAAAAGGCCGGGATGCATCTCATTCTGCAGATGATGACCGGGCTTCCCGCTTCCTCCCCGGAGAAGGACCTGACCACGGCGGAGGCCCTGGCCGCTCTGGCGCCGGAGGGGGTGCGGATCTACCCCACGGTGATCCTCCGGGGCACGGCGCTGGAAGAGCTGTGGAAAAGGGGGCAGTACGCGGCCCACACGGTCCGGGCGGCGGTGGAGACCTGCGTCCCCATCGTCGATCGTTTTCGGGCCGCCGGGATCCCCATCCTGCGCCTGGGGCTGAACCCCACGGAGGAGCTCAGCGGGGATGAAGCCGTGGGCGGCGCCTACCACCCGGCCCTGGGGGAGCTGGTGTACTCTGCCCGGTATCTCGCCCTGGCCCGCAGGGCCATTCGAACCCTGCCCAGGCTCCCCCGGCGCGTGGAGCTGCTGGTGAACAGGCGGGCGCTCTCCCTCCTCACGGGGCAGCGCCGCTCCAATCTTCTGGCCCTCCGCTGGGAGTTCGGCCTGGAGGAGCTTACGGTCCGCTGCGGGGATTTTCCTCCGGAAACCGTTGCAATCGGAGGGTATTTATAGTAAAATAATCTGTCTATATATAATAACACCCCTGCCGTGGGAAGAGGACAGACTTTCCGGCGGGGACGGAAGACGGAGCGATGGGGCATTGCGGCTGAAGGGCATCGAGATCCAGGGCTTCAAGAGCTTCCCCGAGAAGGTGATCCTGCCCTTTGAAAAGCAGGTCATCGCCATCGTGGGGCCGAACGGAAGCGGAAAATCGAATATTTCCGACGCCATCTGCTGGGTCATGGGCGAGCAGCGCTCCAAAACGCTGCGGGGCGCCAAGATGGAGGACGTGATCTTCGGCGGCACGGCCCAGCGGGGCCCCAGCGGCTTTGCCCAGGTGTCCCTGATCCTGGGGAACGAGGACCGGAGCCTGAGGGCGGACGCGGACGAGGTGACCATCACCCGCCGCTACTACCGCTCCGGCGAGAGCGAGTACTATATCAACAAGCAGTCCGTCCGCCTGAAGGACGTGAATGAGCTCCTGATGGACACCGGCCTGGGCCGGGACGGCTATTCCCTGGTGGGACAGGGGCGGGTGGACGAGATCCTGGCCGCCCGGAGCACCGACCGGCGGGAGATCTTTGAAGAGGCCGCCGGCATCTCCAAGTACCGGCATAAAAAAGAAGAGACGGAGCGGAAGCTGGAACGCACCGGGGAGAACCTCCTGCGGGTGGGGGACAAGATCTCCGAGCTGGAGCTCCAGGTGGAACCCCTGCGGAAGCAGGCGGAGACTGCCCGGCGCTATCTCCTGCTGCGGGACGAGCTCCGGGGGCTGGAGATCAGCCTCTGGATGGATGCCCTGGACAAGCTGACGGAGAAGACCCGGGCCCTGAACCAGGACTATGAGGTCTGCGGCAGCTCCCTGAACGAAGGGAAGGAAACTCAGGAGAGCCTCTACCAGGAATCGGAGGAGTGCTCCCGGGGCATCCGGGAGGCCGATGAGGCTGCGGAAGCCCTGCGGGGAAGAATCGGCGAGAGCGAGAAGGAGGCCGCCGCCCTGGAGAGCGAGGCCGCCGATCTCACCGCCCGGCAGCAGAGCAATTTGGGCAGCCTGGTGCGCCTGGAGGAGGAGCAGGACCGGCAGAAGGAACGGGAGTCGGAGCTGCGGCAGAAGATCCGGGAGCGGGAGGAGCGGCTGGAAGCTCTGGAGGGGGCCCTTCGGGATCTGACGGAGGAGAGAGAGACGCTGTTCAGCAGCAGCAGCGAGGCGTCCTCCGCCGTGGACGAGGCCAGCGCCGCGGCGGACGCCCTGATCCGGGAGGCCGCCGGGGAGGAGGCCGCCGCCGCCGCGGAGGAAGCCCGGCGGGAGGCCCTGCGAAACACCCTGGAGAGCATGGACGAGCGCCTGGAGGAGCTGCGGCAGGACCTGGAGCGGCAGCGGCAGCGGCTGACGGAGGAGGAAACCGCCCTGGAGGAAGCCGAGCTGCGCCTGAAGGAGCAGACCTCGGCGGCGGAAGCAGCCCGGAACACCCAGCGGGGGTACGAGCTGCGCCTGAAGGCGCGGCAGCAGAAGCTGGCCTCCCTCACTGAGGAGCTGCGCAGCGCCAGGCTGGAGGAGAGCGGTGCGCAAGCCCGTTTCCGCCTCCTCAGCGATATGGAAAAGGAGTACGAGGGTTTTTCCCGTGCCGTGAGGACCGTGATGCGGGAGCGGGACCGGGGAAACCTGAAGCATATCCACGGCACGGTGGCCCAGCTGATCCGCACGGAGGACAGATATACCGTGGCCATCGAGACGGCCCTGGGGAACGGCCTCCAGAGCATCGTGGTGGACCGGGAGGAGGACGGCAAGGCCGCCATCCTGCTCCTGAAGCGCCAGGACGCCGGGAGAGCCACCTTCCTCCCCATGAGCACCATGCGCGGCAGTGAGCTCCGGGAGCCGGGGCTTGCGCAGATGCCCGGCGTGGAGGGGCTCGCTTCCTCCCTGGTGGAATATGACGAAGCCTATCGGGGGATCATCCTCTACCAGCTGGGCAGAACGGTGGTGGCCCGGGACCTGGACGCCGCCATCGCGGTCTCCCGCCGTTTCGGCGGCAGACTGCGGATCGTCACCCTGGACGGGCAGCTCATCCAGGCCGGCGGCAGCATGACCGGCGGCAGCGCCGCCAGGAACGTGGGCGCCCTGAGCCGTTCCAACGAGCTGGAACGCCTGCGGGAGAAGCTGGCTGAGCTGCGCGAGACGCTGGAAAAGCGCGGCAGCGAGGCCGCCGCCGCGGAGAAGGAGGCCGCCGCCGCGGCCTTCTCCGCCGAGACCGCCGCAGGGGAGCTCCGCAGCGCCGAGGACGCCTGCCTCCGGCTTCGGAGCGAGACGGAGCAGCGCCGGGCCCTGACGGACGCCCTGCGGGAGAGCGTGGAGACCGCCGAAAAAAGCCTGGGCTCCGCAGGGAGCGAGAAGGAGGCCCTGCTCCGGGGCGACAAACAGGCGGAGCAGGCCGCCGAAGAGCACCGCCGGAAGGCGGAGGAGCTCCGTGCAAGGGCCGCCGGGAGCGCCCAGGACCGGGAGGCCCTGGCGGCGCGGCTGCGGGCCCTGACGGAGAAGGCCACGGCCCTCCAGGCCCGGGAGGCCGCCCTGGAGACGGAAAAGACCGCCGGGGAAGAGAGCATCCGGGAGTGGCAGGGGCTGCTCCAGGGCCTCCTGGGAGACCGGGAGAGCCGGGATGCGCTCCGGCAGGAGCTTTTGGAAAAGAACGGAGAGCTGGAACGGCAGATGGCCGCTCTCCGTGACCGGGCCTCCGAAAGCCGGGCCTCTGCGGACGTCCTCCGTCCCCGCCTCAGCGCCCAGCTGAGCCGGCGGCAGGACTTTGAGGCGCGCCGGAGCCGGATCGAGCGAAACGCCCAGGACCTGAACCGGAGGATCATTGAGCTGGAGCGGGAATACGCCTCCCTGGAGCAGAAAAAGAACGCCGCCGACATGGAGGAAAAGCAGCTCCTGGACAAGCTGTGGGACAGCTACGAGCTGAGCCGCAGCGCGGCGGCGCGGCAGCGCCTCCCCCTGGAGAACCTGGGCCAGGCCCAGAAGAGGGCCGGACAGCTGCGGCGGGAGATCTCCTCCCTGGGGACGCCGAACCTGGGAGCCATCGAGGAATTCGAGCGGGTGAACGAGCGCTACACCTTCCTCACCGGCCAGCGGGACGATATCGAGAAGGCCAGGGACGAGCTAGTGCAGATCATCGCGGAGCTGACGGGGGAGATGGAGAAGATCTTCCGCAGGGAATTCGAGTCCGTGGCCAGGAGCTTCAGCGAGACCTTTACGGAGCTCTTCGGCGGCGGAAGAGGCGAGCTCATCCTGGAGGACCCGGAGGACATTCTGAACTGCGGCATCGAGATCCGGGTGCAGCCTCCCGGCAAGGCCCTGAAGACCCTCACCCTCCTCTCCGGCGGAGAGCGGGCCTTCGTGGCCATCGCCCTGTATTTCGCCATGCTGAAGGTGCGTCCCGCGCCCTTCTGCGTCCTGGACGAGATCGAGTCCGCCCTGGACGAGGCCAACGTGAACCGCTTCGCGGCGTACACCCGGCGCATGTCCGACAGCACCCAGTTCCTCATCATCACCCACCGGCGGGGCAGCATGGAGGCGGCGGACATGCTCTATGGCGTCACCATGCAGAAAGGGATCTCCAGGGTCCTCAGCGTGGAGCTGGGGGAGGCCCTGAAAACCAGTGCAAAGTAAGGGAAGAGACCATGGGTATTTTTGAAAAGATCAAAAACGGGCTGTCTAAGACCCGAAAGAACATCACCGGCATCTTCGACAGCTTCACCGGCTTCAACGACGAGTTCTTTGACGAGCTGGAGGAGACCCTGATCCTGGCGGACCTGGGGGCGGAACTGGCCGTGAGTACCGTGGACCAGCTCCGAAGCCGGGTCAAGGCCGGGGGCATCCGGGGCGCGGAGGGCGTGAAGGAAGAGCTCACCGCCCTTCTCACCGAGCAGCTCCGAAGCCAGGATTCCGCCCTCCACCTGGGGACCACCCCCTCCATCATCCTGATGATCGGGGTCAACGGCGTGGGCAAGACCACCACCATCGGGAAGCTGGCCGCCCGCTTCGTTTCCCAGGGGAAGAAGGTCCTCCTCTGCGCCGGGGACACCTTCCGGGCGGCGGCGGGGGAGCAGCTCAGCATCTGGGCCCAGCGCTCCGGCGCGGACATCATCCGCCATGAGGAGGGCTCCGATCCCGGCGCCGTGGTCTACGACGGCATCGCCGCCGCCAAGGCGAGACGGGCGGACGTCATCATCTACGACACCGCCGGGCGTCTGCACAACAAGCAGAACCTCATGAACGAGCTGAACAAGATCAGCCGCATCATCGACCGGGAGCTCCCCGGGGCGGACCGGGAAAACCTCCTGGTGTTGGACGCCACCACCGGGCAGAACGGGCTCATCCAAGCCCGGGAATTCAGTCAGGCCGCCGGGGTCACCGGCCTGGTGCTCACCAAGCTGGACGGCACCGCCAAGGGCGGCATCGCCTTCGCCGTGACCGGGGAGCTGGGCATCCCCATCAAGCTCATCGGGGTGGGGGAGCAGGCCGACGACCTGCTGGATTTCGATCTGGAGAGTTATGTGAGGGCACTGCTGGAATGATGGAAGAACGCTATGTTTTGGCGAGCCACAACGCCGCGAAGCTGAGGGAGATGCGCCAGATCCTGGGCGAGCTGGGGATCCGGGTCCTCTCCCAGGAGGAGGCCGGTGTGGACGTGGAGCCGGAGGAGACCGGCACCACCTTTGAGGAGAACGCCGTCATCAAGGCCGTCGCCGTCATGGAAGCCAGCGGCCTTCCCGCCCTCGCGGACGACAGCGGCCTCGCGGTGGACGCCCTGGGCGGCGCCCCCGGCGTCTACAGCGCCCGCTACGGCGGCGGACACGACCGCTCCGACGGGGAGCGGAACGCCCTTTTGCTGAAAAATATGGAACAAGAGGAACAAAGAGCCGCGAAATTCGTCTCAGTGATCGCGGTGGCCTATCCCGACGGGCGGGTCCTCACCGCCCGGGGCGAAGTCCGGGGCGAGATCGCAAGAGAAGAGCGGGGAGAGAACGGCTTCGGCTACGATCCCCTCTTCCGCCTGCCGGACGGGCGGCACATGGCGGAGCTGACCAGCGAAGAAAAAAACGCCGTCTCCCACCGGGGCAATGCCCTCCGGGAGCTGAAGCGGATCCTGACGGAGCAAAGGAAAGCATGACTGGAAAAGAGAGAGCATATCTGCGCGGCCTGGCTAATGCCCTGGACACGATCCTCACCGTGGGGAAGGGCGGCATCACCGAAAACGTGATCAAGCAGGCGGATGAAGCCCTGCGGGCCAGGGAGCTGGTGAAGGGACGGGTCCTGGAGACCTCCCTGCTGAGTGCCCGGGATGCCGCCGAGGCCATCGGGGAGGCGGCAGAAGCCGAGGTCGTCCAGACCATCGGCAGCCGCTTCGTGCTCTTCCGGCGGAACCCGGAGGAGCCGAAGATCCTCTTCCCTCGCCGGTAAAAGGATGAGACGGGGCTTTTTCGGAGGTACCTTCAACCCGGCGCACCTGGGGCATGTCCGGGCGGCCCGGGCCGCCGCGGCGGAGCTGGGGCTGGAGGCCCTCTATGTGATCCCGGCGGGCACCCCGCCCCACAAGGAATTGCCGAAGGACGGGGCCGACGCCAGGCAGCGCATGGAGATGGCGGCCCTGGCGTTTCAGGGGATCCCCGGTCTGGAGGTGCTGGACTGGGAGCTCCGCCGTCCCGGCCGGAGCTATACCGCCGAGACGGTGGACCGGCTCCTCACCCTGGACCCGGCGGGGGAGTGGTGGATGCTCTGCGGGACGGACATGTTCGAGACCCTTCCGGAGTGGTATCGGGGGGACTGGCTGCTGAAGACACTCCGCATCGCCGTCTATCCCCGGAAGGCCGGGGAGGAGGCGCGGATCGACGAGCTGTCGGAGCAGTACCGGCGGGAGTACGACGCCGTTTCCCGAAGGATCCATGTGGAGCCCCTGGACATCTCCTCCACCCGGCTGCGCGCAATGCTGCGGGAGGGCGAGGGCGCAAAGTACCTGCCGGAGCAGGTCTACGCCTATCTCCTGAAGGCGCGGCTCTACTCCGTGCGGCCGGAGCCGGAGGCATTGTGGGCTCTTGCCCGGCCCTGGTATAAGGAATCCCGCATCCCCCACGTCCGGGGCTGCCGGGAGGAGGCCGTGAAGCTGGCCAGGCGCTGGGGCGCGGACGTGCTGGACGCGGAGGTCGCAGCCATCCTCCACGACATCACAAAGAAATTGCCCCTGGAAGAACAATTGCACATTTGCGAAAAACGTGGTATGATCGTTCCCAATTTCCGAAGGGAATATGAGGCCATGCTCCATGCCTTCTCCGGCGCGGCGGCCGCCGCCCTGGAATTCGGCGTCTCCCCTGCGGTGGAGGAGGCCATCCGCTGGCACACCACCGGCAAGGCGAACATGAGCCTGCTGGAGAAGGTCCTCTGGCTGGCGGACTATATGGAGCCGGGACGGACGACTCCCGGCGTGGAAAAGGTTCGCGCTCTGGCGTACCGGGATCTGGACGAAGCCCTTACCCTGGCCCTGGAGAACAGCCTGTCCTATCTGGAAGGGAAGGGATTTGCGCCCCATCCCGCCACCAGGGAAGCTCTGGCTTATTTAAGAGGAGAGAAAGAATGAAGCTGTTTGGCGGACACGGGGCCCGGAGCCGGAGCGGCGGAAAGCCGGCCAATCCGGAAAAACCCGTGGAATCGGAAATAGAGCTCCGGGAAGAAGAAACAAAACCGATCCCGACGCTCCGCAGCCCTTCGGAGGAGGCGGAGATCGAAGAGATCATCGCCGCTTACCAGAAAAAGAAGCGCCGCCGACGCTGGATCACGCTGGCCATCATCGTCCTTCTGGCGGCGGGCGGCTGGATCCTGTGGAAGAGCACGGTGAAGCCGCCGGATATCGTCCAGCCCACCGCAAAGCCCACGCCCGTCCAGGCGCCCGTGAGCCCGACGCCCGCCCAGCCCGGTCAGAGCCCGGAGGAGACGCCGCCCCCGGAGGACGAAGAACCTGCGGAGCTCCGGCGCCGGGAGAATGTGTATACCTTCCTCCTGGTGGGCCGGGAACCCAGCTACGGCAATACCGATGTGATTATGGTGGGGGTCTACGACGCCTCCGCCGGCACCATGGATGTGCTCAGCATCCCCCGGGACACCTGCGCCAACGTGGAGTCCGATCCGGGGCCGGGCAAGAACGAAACCAAGAAGATCAACGCCGTGGATGCCCGTGCCGGGATCGAGGGCTTGCGGGAAGCGGTGGCGGACATGGTGGGCTTCCCCATCGACTGCTACGTCAGCGTGCGGGTCAGGGGCTTCGTCTCCCTGGTGGACACCATCGGCGGAGTGAACTTCAACATCCCCTATGATATGAACTACGACGACCCGACTCAGAATCTGCACATCCATTATTCGGCGGGAGAGCACTACCTCACCGGCTCGGACGCCATCAACGTGGTCCGCTGGCGGCAGAACAACGACGGCTCCAATTACGGGGACATCGCCCGCATCGAGACCCAGCAGAGCTTTCTGAAGACGGTGCTGAAAAAGTGCCTGAGCTTGAATAATCTGGTCACCAACCTGGACGACTATATCAAGATCTTCCAGGAGTGTGTGGAGACGGACCTGAATACCGGCAACATGACCTGGTTCGCCAAGGAGTTTTTGAAGCTGGACATGGAGAAGCTCCGCTTCCACACCCTGCCCTGCAAGTATAACGACAGCATCTATGGCTTTGCCTACTGCACCATCTATCCGGACGAGCTGCTGGAAATGCTCAACGAGTACATGAACGTCTACGACCGGCCCATGGAGCCGGAGGATATCGACGTCATATACCGGGATGAGAACGGAGACCTGGCCGCCACCTCCGGCCAGATCCGGGGCGGGATGGACTCCTTCCTGAAAATGTCGGACTACATCGTCCGGCTGCAGGAGTGGAACAACTACCTGGAGAGCGAGCGGGAAAAGGAGGCAGCCTCTGCCGCCGCTGCGGCAGAGGCCGCCGCGGCCGCGGAAACACCGACAGAGAGTGCCGGAGAAGTGCCGCCTGAGAGCGGGGGAGAAGCACCGGCAGAGACCGGCGAAGGGAGCGACACGAATGGGGGAGAATAACATGCTGACGCCCAAGGAAGTCATGGAAGAGATCGTCAAGGCCCTGGACAGCAAGAAGGCGAGGAATATCACGGTCCTGAAAACGGACCAGGTCTCGGTGCTGGCGGATTATTTCGTCATCTGCACCGCCGGGTCCACCACTCAGATCAAGACCCTTTCCGACGAGACGGGAAAGCTCCTCAGCGAGCTGGGGGAGCCGCCGCTTCGCAGCGAGGGCTACCGCTCCGGCGGCTGGGTGCTGCTGGATTTCGGCTGCGTGGTGGTGCACCTCTTCCTCCAGGAGACCAGGCAGTTCTACGATCTGGAGCGCCTTTGGAGCGACGCGCCCCAGGTGGATATCTCCGGGCTCCTCAGTGAATGACGACAGGAAAGCGGGACGAAAGATGAAGTACGAATTCCATCAGATCGAGAAGAAGTGGCAGAAGGTCTGGGAGGAGCAGAAGGTGAACGCGGCCGAAAACGGCGGCGCGAAGCCCAAGTTCTACGGCCTTGTGGAGTTTCCCTATCCCTCCGGGGATGGGCTGCACGTGGGGCATCCCAGGCCCTATACGGCCCTGGACATCGTGGCCAGAAAACGGCGGATGGAGGGCTATAACGTGCTCTTCCCCATCGGCTTTGACGCCTTCGGCCTCCCCACGGAGAACTACGCCATCAAGAACCACGTCCACCCCATCCAGGTGACGAAGAAGAACATCGCCCGCTTCACCGACCAGCTGAAGATGCTGGGCTTCTCCTTTGACTGGGACCGGGTGGTGGACACCACGGATCCCAAGTACTACAAGTGGACCCAGTGGATCTTCCTCCAGATGTTCAAGAAGGGCCTGGCGTATAAGGCCAGCATGCCCGTGAACTGGTGCACCTCCTGCAAGTGCGTGCTGGCCAACGAAGAGGTGGTCAACGGCGTGTGCGAGCGCTGCGGCAGCCCGGTGGTGCGGCGGGAGAAGAGCCAGTGGATGCTGGCCATCACCAAATACGCCCAGCGCCTCATCGACGATCTGGACGATCTGGACTATATCGAGCGGGTCAAGATCCAGCAGCGCAACTGGAT
>JAFXTU010000013.1 GCA_017535635.1 Oscillospiraceae bacterium | reverse complement strand
CTCTCCCGGGCTTTCCGGGCGGCCTCCCGGGCCCGGGAGGCGGTGAGGGCCTTTTCCATGACGGTCTTGCCCACCTGGGGGTTTTCCTCCAGGAAGTCCGTCAGCTTCTCCTGGAGGATGCCGTCCACCAGGGTGCGGATATCGGAATTGCCCAGCTTGTCCTTGGTCTGGCCCTCGAACTGGGGATTGGTGAGCTTGACGGAGATGACGGCGGTCATCCCCTCCCGGCAGTCGTCCCCGGAGAGGCTCTCCCCCTCCTTCAGCATGCCGGTCTTTTTCCCGTAGGCGTTCAGGACCCGGGTGAGGGCCGTCTTGAAGCCGGTCTCGTGCATGCCGCCGCCGGGGGTGCGGATGTTGTTGGCGAAGGAGTCGATCACCTCGTTGTAGCTGTCGTTCCACTGGAGGGCGATCTCCGCCTCGCTGTCCTCGCGGATGCCGGAGACGTAGATCACGTCGGGGTGCAGGGGCTGTTTGGCCCGGTTGAGGTAGGTGACGAACTCCCGGATGCCCCCCTCGTAGCAGAGGGAATCCCGGCGGGCGCTCTCCTCCTTCTCCGCGCTCTCGGGCCGCTCGTCGGCGATGGTGATCCGAAGCCCGGCGTTCAGGAAGGCCTGGTCCCGCATACGGGCGTGAAGGGTCTCATAGTCATAGACCGTATCCTCGAACATCTCCGGGTCCGGATGGAAGCGGACGGTGGTGCCGCTCCGGTCCGTATCCCCGATGACGGTCATATCCTGGGTCTTGATGCCCCGGCTGAATTTCATCTGGTAGATGTGCCCGTTCCGGTGCACCTCCACCTCCAGCCAGTCCGACAGGGCGTTGACCACGCTGGCGCCCACGCCGTGGAGGCCGCCGGAGACCTTGTAGCCCCCGCCGCCGAACTTGCCCCCGGCGTGGAGGACGGTGTAGACCACCTCCAGGGCAGGCAGGCCCGTCTGCTCCTGCACATCCACGGGGATGCCCCGGCCGTTGTCGGAGACGGTGATCACGTCCCCCGCCCCGATGGTGACCCGGATCTCCGTGCAGTAGCCCGCCAGGGCCTCGTCGATGGCGTTGTCCACGATCTCATAGACCAGATGGTGCAGGCCGCTGGAGCTGGTGGAGCCGATGTACATGCCCGGCCGGAGGCGCACCGCCTCCAAGCCCTCCAGCACCTGGATCTGGGAGGCGTCATAGGCCCCCTCCGCTTCCTGCATCTTCTTCAGGTCGTCCGTCTGTCCCGACATAGTATTCTCCTTCCAGTCAATAGCTTAACTATCATCTATTAACTGATCATTATCAACTGTAGATCCCCTCGTCCTCCCAGCGCTTCAGGAGGGTGGAGGAGTTGAGCTGGCTGAGGTAAAGGGTCCGGACCCCGCCCTCCTCCGTGAGAACGAAGGATTTTGGAAGCTCCCCGGAGACGTCCCGCACCTGGCCTGCCTTTTCCGCCTTGGCCAGGAAATCCCGGGTGATGCGGGAGGTGCTGGCATTGTCCAGATCGAAGACCCCGATCACGCTTTTCTTGGACACCACCATGCTCTGGCCCAGAAATAAGTACATTCCTTTTTTCATTGTAACCACATTAATTGACAATTAACAGTTCACTGTTAATTGTTAACGATCCGTCCGTCCTCCACCCGCAGGATGTTCCCGCCGGTCTTTCTCCCCACCTCCGCCTCGTCGCAGCAGGTGATGAGGACCTGCCCGTCCCGGATGGAGTTGAGGACGTAGTCCTGGCGCAGGGCGTCCAGCTCGCTGAGCACGTCGTCCAGGAGCAGCACGGGGCTGGAGCCTATTTCGTCCCGGCAGATGGTCCACTCCGCCAGCTTCATGCTGAGCGCGGCGGTCCTCACCTGGCCCTGGGAGGCGAACTTCCCCGCCTCGCTGCCGTCGATGCGAAGGAGGATATCGTCCTTCTGAACCCCGGCCAGGCACTGCCCGGCGTCGATCTCCGCCTGCCGCAGCCGCTCCTGCTGCCGCAGCAGCGCTTCCAGCAGGTCTTTGGCGGACATGCCCAGGGGCTCTTCGATGGAGGAGACGGTCTTGTACTGCATCCGCAGCTTTTCTCCCCGGCCGGAGATCTCCTCATGGATCTGAGCCGCAGCCTGGGCGGCCCGGGAACACCAGGAAGCCCGGTAGCGGATGAGCTCCGCGCCGTATTTTGCCAGGTTCAGGCTGAATTCATCCAGCACGTCCAGCATGTCCGCCCGCTCCCGGTAGTCCCGGAGGATGCGGGTCTTCTGCTCATAGACCCGGTGGAAGCTCTGCAGCGCTTCCGCGTACTTGGGCCGGAGCTGGCTGATGGCCAGGTCCATATACTTCCGCCGCTCCGCAGCCCCGCCCCGCACCAGGCTCAGGTCCTCCGGGGAGAAGAGGGTGCAGGCAAAGCGGCCGGAAAGCTCGGCCGCGGTCTTCATTTTCACGCCGTTCACAAAGATCTTCTTCCGCTCCCGGCGGCTGAGGGTCAGGTCGATGCGCTGCTGGCGGATCTCCGAGGAGACGCAGCCGGTGATGGCCGCCTCCGTCTCCTCCAGGTGGATGAGGTCCCGGTCCGAACGGGTGCGGAAGGAGCGGGCCCCGGCCAGGTAGTAGACCGCCTCCAGGAGGTTGGTCTTTCCCTGGGCGTTGAGGCCGGCGATGACGTTCACCCCGGGATCGAAGGAGCACTCCGCCTCCCGGTAGTTCCGGAAATGCCGGAGCTCCAGCCGGTCTATGCGCATGGGGCCTCCACCAGGAATTCATCCCTTCCCAGCCGGACCCGGTCGCCGGAACGCAGCTTCCGTCCCCGCTGCAGACAGACTTCCCCGTTGACGGAGACCTGGCCCTCCTGGATGCGGAACTTCGCTTCGCCCCCCGTGCCCACGGCGCCGGTGAGCTTCAGCAGTGCCTCCAGCTTGATATATTCCGTTTCGATGGTGACTTTCTTTTCCATGGATTCAAAGGGCTTCGGCGGAGCGGATGCGCACAGGCAGGATCAGGTAGAGGAAGCTGCCGTCCTCGCTGGCGGGCTGGATGACGCAGGGGGAGGTGGGGCTGCTCAGGCGGAGGATCAGTTCATCCGTGGGCGCAGCCCGCAGGGCGTCCAGGATATAGCGGTTGTTGAAGCCGATCTCCAGGCCCCCCGCGTCCCCCTGCACGGCGCACTCGTCGGTGGCCTTGCCCAGGGCGGTGGCGGCGGAGAGCTTCAAAAGCCCGTCCTCAAAGCGGCAGCGCACGGGGCTCTTGTACTTTTCGCTGATCATCAGGCTCACCCGCTCGAAGACGTTGAGCAGGTCCTTCCGGTCGGCCCGCAGGCTGTAGGCGCTCTCCTTGGGGACGGATTTCCGGTAGTCCAGGAATTCTCCCTCCAGGCGGCGGGAGATGATCTCCGTATCCCCGATGGAAAACATGATGTGGCGGCTCCCCAGGCTGATCACGGCGGCGTCCTCGCTGTCGGAGGCCACCCGCTCCGCCTCGGCCAGGGCGGCGCCCGGGGCCACGAAGGTGGTGGTCAGCTCCTTCTTTTCGTCCAGGGCCTCCCGGCGCTGGGCCAGGCGGTAGCCGTCCACGGAGGTGATGGTAAGGACCCCGTCCTCCACCTCGAAGAGGCTGCCGGTGTGGACCGGGCGGCTCTCGTTGGTGCTCACGGCGAAAAGAGTCTCCCCGATCATGCTTTTCAGCTTCTTTTCCTGGATATAAATGGCGTTCTGGGCCTCCACGCTGGGGAGCTCCGGGAATTCGTCGGCGGCGATGCCCATGATCTCGAAGTAGCTCATGCCGCAGGTGAGCTTTACCAGGAGGTCGCCTCCGGCCTGAAAGGAGACGGTCCCTTCCGGCATTTTCCGTATGATCTCTCCGAAGAGACGGGCGTTCAGGACCATCCGGCCCTCTTCCGGGATGTCCGCCTCCAGCCTGGTGCGGATACCGGTCTTCAGATTGTAGCCGGTGACGGTGAGGAAGCCTCCCTCGGCCTCGAACAGAAGGCCCTCCAGGGCGGGGATGGTGCTCTTGGGCGCCACGGTGCGGGAGGCGATGGTGACGGCGTTCAGCAGCAGGCTGCGGTCGCAGTTGAATTTCATGAAGGATCACCCTTTCTGTGAAGGATAGAGAACAAGGATTTTTAGTTAAAGAAGCCGTAGAGGGAGAAAACGGTGGAAAAGTCCCGGAAAAGCCGGAATTCTAAGGGAAGAGGGGACAGGGAGAATTGTGGAAAAAAGGAGGACTTATCCACAGAAAAAAGGAGAGAAAAAGATTTCCACGGGATCGGGAGTGGAAAAGGCAAAAGAATGTGGAAAAGACGGGCTTTGCCCTACTTGTTGGTGATATTCGCCGTGACGTCCCGGACCGTGTCGGCCAGCTTGGGATCGGAGGCAAGGCTTTCCTCCATCTTGCGGATGGAGTAGAGGACGGTGGAATGGTCCCGCCGGATGAGCTTGCCGATGTCCTCCAGGGTCTGGCTGGTGAGCTTGCGGATAAGGTAGATGGACATCTGCCGGGCGTTGGCCACGTTTCTCGTCTTGCCCTTGCCGATGATCTCCTCCGGGGTGATGTTGTAGAAGTCGGCGATCCTCTCGATGATATATTCCGGAGCATAGGCCTTTTCTGCGTCGATGATCTCCTTGGTGATCTGCTGGACCAGCTCCATGGTGACCATGTCTACGCCCTGGAGATCAATGTAAGCCTGGATCTTTTTCAGGATCCCCTCGATCTGGCGGATGTTGGCCTTGATATTTTCGGAGATATAGGTGACGGCCTCCTGGGAAAGGGGAATGCCAAGCCGGGCCGCCTTGGTCTTGACAATGGCGACCCTGGTCTCGTAGTCGGGAGGCTGAATGTCCGCCAGAAGGCCGCTTTCAAAGCGGCTTTTCAGCCGATCCTCCAGCCGGAGCATCTCCTTGGGGGGCCGGTCCGAGGTCAGGACGATCTGCCGCCCGGATTCATAGAGGGTGTTGAAGGTGTGGAAGAATTCCTCCTGGGTCTGGATCTTCCCGGCGATGAACTGGATATCGTCCACCAGAAGAAGGTCCGCCATCCGGTATTTTTCCCGGAATTCGCTGTTTCTCCCCGTCTGGATGGCGGCCACCAGCTCATTGGTAAAATCGTCGCCCTTGATGTAGACTATGCGGCTCTGGGGCTTGGAATTACGGATATAATTGGCGATGGAGTAGAGGAGGTGAGTCTTTCCCAGGCCGGAGTCCCCGTAGATCAGGAGGGGATTGTACTCATTGGTGGCGTTTTCCGCCACGGCCTTGGCCGCCGCGTAGGCGAAGCGGTTGGTATTGCCCACTATGAACTTGTCGAAGGTGAATTCCTCGCTGCCGAAGGCCTCGGACCCGGGGGTCTTTCCCTTCCCCAGATAGGCCTGCAGCTCCTCCGAATTCAGGATGCTCACCTCAAAGTCCGCGGAAAAGAGCGTATGCAGGGCCTGCTTCAGCGGCTCCAGATAGCGGCTGAAGATGATCTTCCGGCTGTAGTCGCTGGGGCAGTGGAGCAGCAGAAGATTGTCCTGCAGCTCCAGGATCCGGCATTCTCCGAACCAGGTCTCCACCGTGGTCTCGGAGATCCCCTGGGCCATCTGCCGTTTGATCTCCTTCCATAAGTCCGCGTGAGAGTTCACTCCGGCGCCTCCTTTCCCGCCCCTCCGGGGAGCACAGTATGTCCGTATTATACCTATATCTAGTATAGTATAGCAGAAAATTGGCCCGAACGCAACGATTAACTATTAGTGAGGAGTTAGGAGTTTCGGTATCGCCTCCGGCGGCGTCCTTATTCGCCGGAAAGAGGCAGCACGCGCCCACCGCTTCGCGGCGGGTCTGTAGCGCAGGCGTCCCCAAAGGGGACCTCTCGCCCGCGGAATGTCCCCTCGCGCGGAATGGCGAGTATCCGCCCAGAGGCGAATACCCGCAAGATTCCGGCGAAACGTCCTTCCCAAAACGGAACGAAATGTTCCGTTTTGGAGAGGAGGAGCCGGGGGAATCTTTCATCTATTCACGCTTGCGTGGATAGATGACATTCACCCGAGCGACGACGATGTCCCGAAGGGACACACCACAACTCCTCACTTCTCACCTCTCACTCCTCACTCACGTGTACTTCCCGGAGGCTGCCGGGGCCGAAGACCGGCTCCAGGGTCTCACGGAGGAGCGGGACCCGCTCGGCCGGGGCCAGGACCTGGACCGTGCCCGCAAAGCCGCCCCCGTGGACCCGGGCGGCGCCCTCACCCCCCAGGACCCGGCGGCTCAGGGCCAGGGCCAGGGGGATGGGCTGGCTCTCCGGGGAGGAGGCAGCGTAAACATTTTGCAGGACCTCCGCGCTGGAGCGGCCGGAGGCGTCCATGAGCCGGAGATACGCTTCCGCGTCACCCTGTTTCAGGGCCATGGCCATGGCGGGGACCCGCCGGTCCTCCTCAAAAAAGTGGAGGGCCCGGAGGGCGGCCCGGTCGCCGCACTTTCGGCGCAGTTCCGGCAGGGAGGCGAGGAAATCCGCCTCCTCCACGTCCCGGAGCCGGGTTTTTCCGAAGAAGGACGCTGCGGCCTTCATATCCGCCGGGATGGCGGCGTAGTCCGACGTCAGGTCCCTGTGGCTGCCCCCGGTGTCCAGGATCAGGAGGCGGTATTCCGGGGCGAAGAGGGAGGAGGAGATGCGCTCCGCTTTGGGGATATTTCCCAGGAAATCCAGGCGGTTCACGCCCCCCAGGGCGCAGGCTGCCTGGTCCATGAGGCAGCAGGGCTTTAAAAAATGGGCCGTCTCCCCGTACTGGGCGGCCAGAGCCAGGGTGAGGGGCGGGATCTCTCCGGCATTATGGAAGACGCTCTGGAGCTTTCCCACCATGACCCCGAAGGCGGCGGAGCTGCTGAGGCCCGCCCCTACAGGGATCTCAGAAGTAAGCTCCGCCCGGAGGGGACCCAGGACCCAGCCCTCTTTTTTCAGGTATTCCAAAGTCCCCCGGGCCAGGGCCTCGGCGGAGCCGGGTTTGCTGTGCTCGGGAGAAAGCTCATCCAAAGAGACGGAAACGGTGCCGAAGCCCCGGGAGTCGAGGGTCACGATTTCGTTCCGGGTCTCCTCCGCCTCGGCCCGGAGGTAGAGGTCCACGGCGGCGGCCAGCACCCGGCCTCCCTGGTGATCGGTATGGTTCCCGGCCAGCTCCGTGCGGCCGGGAACCATGACAACATGTTTCATAACAAGAAACCCTTCTTCAAAGTGAGGAGTGTTGAGTGAGGAGTGAGGAGTTAAGGTATCGCTTCGCGATATTTATAAAAGAATAAATATCCGCCGAAGGCGGCACCACAACTCCTCACTCCTCACACCTCATTCCTCACAGATTTTTACTTTCCCACGCAGAAGCGGGAGAAGACCGCCTCCACGATGTCCTCCCGGACGGTGCGCCCGCTGAGCTCCCCCAGGGCGGAAAGCGCCTCCTCCGCGTCGGTGAGCACCGCGTCGGGGGTAAATCCCTCTTTCAGGGCCGCCGCGGCCCTGCCGATGGCCTTCTGGGCCCGGAGGATGGCGTCATACTGCCGCTCGTTGGTGAGGACCTCCCCGGCGGGAAGCACTTCCTCCGGGTCCAGGAGCTTCGAGACCGCCTCCTCCAGGGCTTCCAGCCCCTCCCCGGTCTTGGCGGAGAGGGAGAGAACGGTCTGAAACTGCCCCTCCAGCTCGGAAGGGTCCAGACGCCGGGGCAGGTCCGCCTTATTGAGAACGGCGACAGAGAGGGGAGCGGCCCCGGCGGCGGCGATCACCCGCCGGTCCTCCGGCTCCAGGGGCCGGGAGGCGTCGAAGACCGCCAGCACCAGGCCGGCGCCCTCCGCGGCGGCCTCCGCCCGCCGGACCCCCTCCGCCTCGGCGGCAGAATCGGTATCCCGCAGACCGGCGGTGTCCGTCAGCCGCAGCAGGAGTCCGCCCACCGTGAGCTTTTCCTCCAGGGTGTCCCGGGTGGTGCCCGCCTCCTCGGTGACGATGGCCCGCGCTTCGCCCAGGAGGGCGTTTAAGAGGCTGCTCTTTCCCACGTTGGGCTTCCCCAGGATGGCGCAGGGGATCCCCTCCTTCAGGAGGCTCCGCCGCGCAAAGCTCCGGGTGAGGCGGTCCAGCTGCTTTTCCGCAGAGGAAAGACTCTCCGCCATCTCTTCCGCCTCCAGGGGCTCCACCCCCTCCTCGGGGTAGTCCACCACCGCCTGGAAGTGGGCCAGGAGCTCCAGAAGAAGGGAATAGACCGCTTCCGTCTTTTCCGTGACCGCCCCGTGGAGCTGCCTGGCGGCGTTCCGGGCGGCCAGGGGCGTCTCGCTGTCAATGAGGTCCATGATGGCCTCGGCCTCGGTGAGGTCCAGCTTGCCGTTGAGAAAGGCCCGGCGGCTGAATTCCCCCGGCCCGGCCAGCCGCGCCCCCCGGCGCAGGAGGCTCCGAAGGAGCTCCCCCATGGCGGCGGGGCTCCCGTGGCAGTGAAATTCCGCCGTGTCCTCCCCGGTGAAGCTGCGGGGAGCCAGGGCGTAGGTGCAGAGCACCTCGTCCAGGGTATTTCCCGCCTCGTCCAGGGCGTCCCCCAGGGCGAGGCGGTGGGGGGGCTTGTCCGTGAGTTTTCCCCCGGCGGCGGGGCGGAAGGTCTCCTCCGCGATGCGAACCGCCTCCGGCCCGCTGAGGCGCAGGACCCCCAGGGCCGTTCTCATGCGGCCCGTGGCGATGGCGGCAATGGTGTCAGACATGATGGACCTCCGAAATCAGGAATCCGTATCCCGGTCTATGGGTATCAGCTGGATCATGACCAGCTCCGGACGGTTGTAGAACCGGGGCAGGCGTGTGGATTCCCGCGCCAGTCCCCGGCTGACGATCATGACCGTCCCGTCCTTTTCGTATCGGCCCCCGGCCCAGGCCGGGAACAAGCCCTGATCCGGCGCGTACAGGCCGTTGAGGATGCCGGGGATGCGCCACTGCCCTCCGTGGGCATGGCCGGCCAGGACCAGGTCGAAGCCAAGAGACGCATACAGCTCCAGCTCCTCCGGCCGGTGGGTCAACAGGATGGTGAAGCTGCCTGGGCTTGCCTGGTCAAACGCCCGGGCCGCCTGCTCCGAAAAGCTTCCGGCCCGGTATTCGGCCCAGCCCCGGCGGCTAATCCAGGCGTCCGGGTCGTCCACGCCGCAGACGGAAACCTTCGCGCCGGCAGCGTCCACGCTGACCGCCTCTCCGCTGAGGCGAAGGACGCCGCAGGCTTCCAGCGCGGCCATTTTCTCCCCGAAACCGGTCTCCCCGCTCCAATACTCATGGTTCCCGGTGACGTAGAAGCAGGGGTATTTCCCGCCGATCTCCCGCAGGAAGAGGACCGCGTTCTCATCCGGCAGCTGATCGTCGAAGATATCGCCGCCCAGCAGAATGAGGTCCGGCCCCTGTTCCTCCATGGCGTCCAGCAGGATCCGCTGTCCCTCTCCGTAGGCACAGGCGTGGAGATCCGTCACCAGGGCGATGCGGAGGGGGGCCGTGAGCCCCTCCGCGGCCACCTCATAGCGGACGAGGCGCAGGGAGCTGACGAAGCCCGGAAGGATCAGGCAGAGAAGGAGCGCGAACAGGAGCAGGAGGAGTCCCCGTTTCTTTTTCATGATCTCTATTTGAAGATGTGTTCTCCCACCGCGGCCCAGACGGGCAGGGTGAGGACGCTAAGGAGGGTGCTCAGGAGCACGGCGGCGGAGGCATCCTGACAGGCCTCCTCGCTGCGGCCCTGGTTGAAGGAGAAGGCCGTGAGCAGGGAGGGGACGGGCACCGCGCCGTAGAGGAAGAGGGGCTTCTTCACCTCCGGGTCCAGGGGGAAGAAGAGGAAGAGGAGCAGCATGAGAGCAGGGCAGAGGATGGCCTTGCTGAGGACGATCAGGAGGGCCCTGCGCCGCTCCCATAGGGTCCTGAGGCCCATCCCCGCCATGCCCATGCCCACCAGGAGCATCCCCAGGACGGAGGCGGTGCTCCCCAGGGCCTGAACTGCCTTATCCAGGAAGAGGGGCGGCTGCAGCCGGAGGGCGTAGAGGATGAGCCCCACAAAGACCGCAACGATGGGCGGGGAGATAAAGAGCTTCAGCAGCTCCTTCCCCTTGGGCTTCTGCGCCGAGGCCCCGCCGGGCCGCAGCAGGAAGCCGGGGGAGGAGTAGAAGAGGAGCCGGACGGGCATGGTGAAGAGGGTGAAGACGAAGAGCCCGTCGGCGCCGTAGAGGCTCTCCACCACGGGAAAGCCCATGAAGGTGAAGTTCCCGAAGGCCATGGAGAAGCGGGCGGACTTTCCCAGGTCCCCCTTGCCGGAGAGGAGGTAGACTGCCTGCCCTCCCGCCAGGAGGACCGCTATTGTCAGCACCGCCAGAAGCAGCACCAGCCCCACCCCATGGAAGCGCTCCGTCTGGGCGTAGAGGGAGCGGGCGATCATGCAGGGCAGGGCCACGTTGGTGACGTATTTCGCCAGTTGGGAGCGGAAGTCCGGGCCCACCAGGCGGATGCGGACGATGAAGATGCCCAGGAACACCAGCACGGCGAATTCCAGGGCCACCTGCAGCGCGGTCAATATGCTTCACCTTACTTTTTATCGTTTTACCACGCTCATGCGCTCCCACTTGCCGCTGCGGAAGCGGTAGAAGGAGAGGATGAGGCCCACCACCCAGCCGATGGGGTTGGGGATGTAGAGGGAGGCAAAGCCCAGCTTGAAGCCGAAGCGGAAGAGGTAGGTCAGGGCCACCCGCACCGCCAGCACCGCCAGAGTGATGCCCGAGGCGGCCTTTACGTCCCCGGTGCCGGTGAGGGCCCCGGCGTTGGACATATACAGGCAGAAGAGGACAAAGAAGGGGGCGATGAAGCGGAGGTGGGCGATGCCGAAGTCCAAAGCCGTCCCCTCCACGCCGAAGAGGGCGATGAGCGACTTAGCGAAGAGGAAGAGGCAGACGGCCATCCCCGCCGCCACGGGGACCAGGATCTGTCGGGCCTTCACCCGGCCGGAGCGGACCCGCTCCGGCTTTCCCGCCCCCACGTTCTGGCCGGAGAAGGTGGCGATGCCGTTGTTGAGGCCCTGGGCCGGGACGAAGAGATAGCCTTCGATCCGCCCGGCGGCGGTGTTGGCGGCGATGGCGGCGGTGCCCAGGTCGTTCACCACGTACTGGATGAGGACGTTGCCCCCGGAGACGATGCACATCTGGATCATGGTGGGGACGCCCAGCTTCAGGAGGAGCCGGGCCTTCTCCCTCTCAAAGACGAACTGGCTCCTTTGGAAACGGTAGAAGCTGTACTTCCTCACCATGTACGTTACGCTCACCAGAGCGCAGACCCCCTGGCAGATCACCGTGGCGATGGCGGTGCCCGCCACGCCCCAATGGAGGGCGATGACGAAGAGCACGTCCAGAACGATGTTGAGTACGCTGGAGATGAGGAGGAAGAGCAGCGTCGCCTGGCTGTCTCCCACGCCCCGGAGGGCGGCGGTGACCACGTTGTAGACGAACTGGAAGAGGAGGCCGATGCAGTAGATGCGAAAGTACCTGAGCGCGTCGGGCCGTACCTCCGGCGGCACCCGCAGGAGGGTGAAGAGTGGTCCGGAGAGGGAAGCGGCCGCCACGGCGATGCAGAGCCCCAGGCCCGACAGCAGCAGGAGGGCCGTGGAGAGGCTCCGCCGCAGGTCGTCGTACTGCTTGGCCCCGAAGAGCTGGGCGAAGAGGACGCCGCCGCCGTTGCAGAGGCCCACGGCGAAGGAGACGACGAACATCGTTAAAGCCGCGCAGGTCCCCACGGCACTGAGGGCCGCCTCCCCCAGGTAGCGCCCCACCACCACGCTGTCCACGGTGTTGTAGAGCTGCTGGAGCACCAGCCCGCCCATGATGGGCAGGGCAAAGGTCATAATGTGCCGGGCTTCGCTGCCCGTGGTCATATCTCGCGCCATGCGTTGCCTCCTTCGGAGGAGTGTGGAGTAAGAGTGTGAAGTTAGGAGTGAGGAGTTAGGAGTTGATGTGCCGCCTTCGGCGGATAATTAAAATATTATCCCGAAGGGATACCTTAACTTCTCACTCCTCACTCCTCATTCCTCACTTTTTCTTCGTCTCCGTTTTTTCCGGTCTGATCAAACAATGGGGCCCGTAGCCGATCAAATCTTCCCTGTGGGCTTTTTTCAGGGCCTCCAGCACCAGGGCCTTCTTCGAGGGGTCGAACCACTGCAGGAGAGCCCGCTGCAGCTCCTTTTCCCGATAGCTCCGGGGGACGTAGACCTTCTCCATGGTCCGGGGGTCCAGTCCCGTCCAGTACATGCAGGTAGAGAGAGTCCCCGGGGTGGGGTAGAAGTCCTGCACCTGCCTGGGCCGGATGCCCCGCTCTTTCAAATACACCGCCAGCTTCACCGCGTCCCGCAGGGTGCTGCCGGGATGGGAGGACATGAGGTAGGGGACCAGGTACTGCTCCTTCCCCAGCTTCCCGTTCAGGGCGGCGTACTTTTTGCAGAAGGCCTCGAAAACGGCGGTGTGGGGCTTGCCCATCCGGTCCAGCACCTCGTCCACGCAGTGCTCCGGGGCCACCTTCAGCTGGCCGCTCACATGGTATTTCGTCAGCTCCCGGAGGAAATCGTCCTTCCCCTCCGCCATCACGTAGTCGAAGCGGACGCCGGAGCGGACGAAGACCTTCTTCACTCCCGGCAGGGCCCGGAGCTTCCGCAGGAGGGCGATGTAGTCCGAGTGGTCCGCGTCCAGGCTGGGGCAGGGGGCGGGGGAGAGGCAGCTTCTATTTGGGCAGAGGCCCGCCTTGGCCTGCTTGCGGCAGCTGGGGTGCCGGAAATTCGCCGTGGGGCCCCCTACGTCGTGGATATAGCCCTTGAAGAGGGGGTGCCGGGTCATTTCCTCCGCCTCCCGCAGGACGCTCTCGTGGCTCCGGACGGTAACGGCCCGGCCCTGGTGGAAGGCCAGGGAGCAGAAGCTGCAGCCTCCGAAGCAGCCCCGGTTGTGGATGATGCTGAAGCGCACCTCCTCCAGGGCGGGGACGCCCCCCATTTCGTCATACATGGGGTGGGCCTCCCGGGTGAAGGGGAGGGCGGCCAGGGCGTCCAGCTCCGCCGTCTCCAAAGGCGCGGCGGGGGGATTCACCAGGAGATACCGCTCCCCGTGGCGCTGGAACAGCGCCCTTCCCCGGACCGCGTCGTGCTCGGCGTATTCCGCCCGGCAGGCTTCGGCGTAGGAGATCCGGTTTTCCCTTACCTCCTCGAAGGAGGGGAGGTCCCGGAAAGGGTAGACGCAGACGTGCTCCTTCACCATACAGGCCGTGCCCCGGATGTCCGTCATGGTGCCGGGCTTTTCCCCGGCGGCAAGGCGGGCGGCGATCTCCAGGCTGGCCCGCTCCCCCATGCCGTAGGTCAGCAGGTCCGCCCCGGAATCCGCCAGCACGCTGCGGCGGACCTTGTCGTCCCAGTAGTCGTAGTGGGCGAAGCGCCTCAGCGACGCCTCCAGCCCCCCGACGATCACCGGCAGGCCGGGAAAGGCCTCCCGCACCCGGCCCGAATAGGCGATGACCGCCCGGTCCGGCCGGAGGCCCGCCTTTTTGCCGGGGCTGTAGAAGTCCTCCCCCCGCCGCCGCCTGGCGGCGGTGTAGTGGGCCACCATGCTGTCCAGGTTCCCGGCGGAGAGCATGACTCCCAGCTTTGGCCGCCCCATGGCCCGGATCGCCCGGGCGTCCTGCCAGGGAGGCTGGGCCAGCAGGGCCACCCGATAGCCGGCCCCCTCCAGGAGACGCCCGATCACCGGGGTCCCGAAGGAGGGATGGTCCACATAGGCGTCCCCGGTGATGAGGAGAAAATCGTAATCCGGCCAGCCGCGCTCTTCCATGTCCCTGCGGCTGACCGGCAAAAAGCTTTCTCTGTCCCTCATATCGGCTTTTCCATCACATAGCACTCGCCGAAGCTGTCCGGCTCCGTCTCCGCCACGGTGAAGCCCCATGTTGTATAGAAATTGATCGCCTTCAGGTTTGTATCGGAAACATGGAGCCGGAGAAACCGCCGGCCCAGCCGCCGATAGTAGGAGATCGCCTCACCCAGAAGCTGCACTCCCAGGCCCAGGTCGCGCCAATCCCGCTCCAGGAAGAGCAGGGTGATGTGCCCGGCGCCCTCCCCGGCGCCCTTCTCGGGACTCAGCTCCAGCATCCCGCAGGGTACGCCCTCGGCATAGACCTCCAGCACGGCCCTCCGGTCCTTTTCCGCGGTCCTCCGGGCCTTCTGGAGGTAGATGTCGCTGAAGCCCAGGTCCGTACCGTGGGAGGCGATCCAGGTCTCCCGGTAGCGGCGGAGATAGGTCCTTCCGCCCTCCGGGGTGGACAGGTCCATGGGGAGGAAATAGAGGTCCCGCCCGTCCTTGCCGTCCTCCGCCTTCCACCAGTCCTCGCTGGCAAAGGCGGAGAGCTCCCGGGGCAGGTGGGAGTTGTCGTTGAAGCGCAGGACCCGGAGCTCGTCCCCTTCCGCCTCCAGCTCGGCCACGCAGGTGTTGTCCCCGTGGGGGACCTTCCGGATCTCGGAGGGGGGATAGCCCAAGAGGTGGCAGAGGACCAGGCGGATGATGCAGCCGTGGGCCACGGCGGCGGCCTCCTGGCCCGGGGCCTCCGCGGCGATGGCCCGGAGAGAAGCCAGGATGCGCCGGAGGGAAGCGTCGTAGGGTTCGCAGCCGGGGATACGG
This sequence comes from Oscillospiraceae bacterium, assembly GCA_017535635.1. Classification (GTDB taxonomy): domain Bacteria; phylum Bacillota; class Clostridia; order Oscillospirales; family Oscillospiraceae; genus UBA1774. The sequence goes on along the minus strand of JAFXTU010000013.1, from coordinate 11,589 downwards.
AGAGCCGAGGGGTCCTGGTTCAGGGCGCGGAAATTGTCGGGGTCATAGCGCCCGGCCCAGCCCCAGGTCTTGTCCTCCCAGTCTCCCAGGTCCACCTCCCGAAGGTCGGGACGCACCTTCACCTCCAGGCCCTTGGGCGAGGCCAGGGCCCGGGCGGTCTCCCGGGCGCGGCAGAGGTCGCTGGAATAGACCGCCGCCAACGGGACGTCCCGGAAGCGCTCCGCCAGGGCGGGAAGCTGCTGCCTTCCCCGCTCCGTCAGCGGCGTATCGGTGACGCCGTGGATGCGCCGATACAGGTTCCCCTCCGCCTCGGCGTGACGGACAAGCCAGATCCGGGTCATCCCTCTTCCGCCGCCTCCGCGTTCGCCTTATCCGGCGCGTCTCTCTTTTCCATGGAGATTATAGTTCCGTTAACCTCGATATCAACGGACTTGACATAATAGCTGCGGCCAAGGCGCAGCTCCTGGGTCCCCGTCAGGTTCAGGTTGTCGTTCAGGTCCACGTCCGCCTCGCAGAGGAAGTAAGCGTTGACGTACTCCACGCCCTCCTCCGGCAGGATCTCCGCCTCCCGGCTGGCGTTCACCGGGCTCTTGGCCAAAATGCGCTCCACGGTGACGTCCTCGCACCAGCTCTCCAGGATCCAGCCGTCCACCAGCTTGCCGGAGGCCGCCATCTGGGCGGGGAGCCTGGCCGCGATGCCCTCATAGAGGTCCTTCCGCAGCCCGTCCACTTCCACGGTGAAGCGGATCACGCCGGGACGCTTGGCCCGTTCCTCTGCGGGCTTGGCGTCCTTCAGCATCCTCACGCCGAAAAACACCGCCGCGGCCAGGATGAGGGCGATGACCACCACATCCACGATATTCAGCTTGCGTTTGCTCTTTTCTTTCATGGGCTTGCTCCTTCTTTCCCGCTTTACGGGAACAGAGTTCCAGTGTATAATGATGGCAAAGCGATATAATAACGATTCAGTATACACCATTTCTTCCCCCGGCGCAAGGGGGGAGGCGGAAAGGCCGTCCTTGCCCGCAGGGAAGAAACGGACGGCGGAAGGGGAGAGCGCACATGAAGGTCCTGACTCTCATCAGCGGCGGCGACGTGGGGGGCGCCAAGACCCACGTCCTGGGTCTGCTGGCTGCCCTGGGAGGGCAGATCGGCGTGACCATGGTCTGTTTCATGGAGGGCGAATTCACACGGGAAGCCCGGGAGATGGGCATCGACACCCGGATCTACGCCGGGAAGAATCTCCCAGCCGTGGCGGCGCAGCTGCGGACCATGGTCCGGGAGGAGGGCTTCGACCTCATCCACAGCCACGGCAGCCGGGGAAACTTCATGGCCTGGCTGCTGCGGGACTGCGGCCTGCCCCTTCTGGCCACCGTCCACAGCGACCCCAGGCTGGACTATCTGGGCCGGCCCCTGGCGGCCCTCACCTTCGGCAGCATGAACCGCTTTGCCCTGAAGCGGCTGGACTATCTCACCGGCGTCAGCGACAGCATGACCCAGCTCCTGATCTCCCGGGGAATTCAGCCGGACCGGGTCTTTACCATCTATAACGGGGTGGACCTTTCCGTCCCCGGACCCCGGACGAGCCGGACGGAATTCCTCCGGGCTCAGGGGATCCCGGAGGAGGAGGGCGCGATCTATGTGGGGATCGCCGCACGGCTGAACCCGGTGAAGGACATCCCCACCCTGCTCCGGGGCTTCGCCCTGGCCCACGAGGCCGTCCCCGCCCTGCGGCTGCTCATCGCCGGGGACGGGCCCCAGGAAGGGGAGCTCAAAGCCCTGGCAAAGGAGCTGGGCGTGGAGCGGGAGGTCTTTTTCCTGGGCTGGGTGGAGGACACGGACAGCTTCTACGCATCCCTGGACATCAATACCCTCACCTCCCGCAGCGAGACCTTCCCCTACGCCCTCACCGAGGGGGCGCGGCAGCGAAAGGCCACCGTCAGCTCCCGGGTGGGCGGGGTGCCCAAGCTCATCGACCACGGCGTCACGGGCTTCCTCTTCGAGCCGGGGGACAGCGTTTCCCTGGGGGACTGCCTTCGGCGTCTGGCGGAGGATGAGGACCTGCGGCTCCGCTTCGCCGCAGCCCTGTATCAGAAGGTAAAAAAGCAGTTCTCCCTGGAGGCCACGGTGAACGAGCAGCTTCGCATCTACGAGGCGGTGCTCCGCCGCTACCCCCACCGGGAGGATCCCAGGAACACCATCGCCGTCTGCGGCGCCTACGGCCGGGGGAACGAGGGGGACGAGGCCATCCTCAAGGCCATCCTGCAGGACCTGCGGGACCTGCAGCCGGACACCCCCGTTTGTGTGGTGACGCGAAAGCCGAAGGAGACCCGGCTCCTGCACCGGGTCCGGGCCATCCACACCTTTGATATCCTGGGCTTCCGCCGCCTCAGCTACCGCTGCCGCCTCTACCTGAACGGCGGGGGTAGCCTGATCCAGGACGCCACCAGCCGCCGGAGCCTCTGGTTCTACCTCTACACCCTCTGGCAGGCCCGGCGGGCGGGGGTGCCCGTGGTGATCTACGCCAGCGGGATCGGGCCCGTGACCCGGCCCGGGGACCGGGCTCTGGCGGGGCGGGTCATCTCCAGAAACGTGGACGTGATCACCCTCCGGGAGGACAGCTCGGTAAAGGAGCTGGAGGAGCTGGGCGTCTCCGGGCCGGAGGTCATCCTGGCGGCGGACCCGGCCCTCACCCTGCGGCCCCATGAGGACGCCGTGGCCCGGAGCGTGGTGCTCACCGCGGGCCTGGACCCGGCGGCGGACTATGTGGGCTTTATCCTCCGCCCCTGGCCGGGCTTCGACGAAAAGGTGCCGGAATTCGCCGCCGCGGCGGACCGGCTCTGCCGGGAGGAGGGGCTGACGCCGGTGTTCCTGGCGGTGGACCGGGGGAAGGACGTGGCCGCCGCCAAAAAGGTCCTGCAAAGGATGGAAGGGAAGGGGATCCTACTGGACGGGCGCTATCCCGGCGAGGAGCTCTCGGACCTCCTCAGCGCCATGCGCACCGTGGTCTCCATGCGCCTCCACGGCCTCATCTTCGCCGCCGGACGGGGGACGCCCCTGGTGGGGGTGGTCTACGACCCCAAGGTCCGGGCCTTCCTCCGCTACATCGGGCAGAACCGGGACCTGGACCTGAAGGAGGTTACGGCGGAGAAGCTGGTCGTCGCCGTCCGGGACGCGCGGCGAAGCGCCTCCCCGGAGCAGCAGCGGGCCGCCGTGGCCAGGCTGGAAGCGTTGGAGGAGGAGAATCGGAAGGTTTTACGCAGATTTTTATCTTAGTTAGGAGTTAGGAGTTAGGAGTTAGGAGTTAGGAGTTAGGAGTTAGGAGCTAGGAGTTAGGAGTGAGGAGTTGTGGTATCGCCTTCGGCGATTGCTTATTTAATTATGTCCCCAAAGGGGACACACCGAAACTCCTCACTCCTCACCCAACACTCCTCACTCAAAGAAGGACGATCCGTCCTTCTTTCCGTTCCTGCTTCTGCGTGGGCTTTTCGATGTGGCCGATGCAGAGGCCCACGGTGAAAATGTCCTGCTCGGTCATGCCGATTTTTTCCCGCCAGGGCTGGGCGGCCTCCGAGCGCATGAAGTCCCGGATGCAGCCGATGATGACCGTCCCCAGGCCCAGGCTCTCGGCGGCGATGGCCATGTTCTCCACCACGATGCCGGAGTCCATCTCCGTATAGGGGAAGTCCCTGTCCCCGTAGAGGAAGAGGAACACGGGGCTGCCGTAGTCGAAGTTGGCAAAGCGGGGCCTGCCGTCCTTGGCGGCGAAGGCCTCCCGGAAGGCTTTCCGCTCCGCCGGATCGGACATCATCGCGATCTTGATCTCCTGCTCGTTCCGGGCGGTGGGGGCCCAGAGTCCGGCCTCCAGGATCTGCTCCAGGTCCTCCCTGCTGACGGGCTCAGCGGTGTAGTGGCGGGTGCTCCGCCGCTCCAGGATGGCCTTCATCGTTTCGTTCATGGGGATTGCCTCCTTTGAGTTTGAATGTGCCCATTATACTATAAGATCGTGCGGAGGTACAGTGTTTCACGTGAAACTCGTCCTTATTCGCCGGAATGGCAGGTATCCGCCCCCCAAAGGGGGCGAATACCTGCAAGATTCCAGCGAAACGTCCTCTCAAAATCGCGCCCAGTTGTCCTTGTGTCGCGATTTTGGAGAAGCGGGCGGAAAAGTTTCACGTGAAACATACATCCCCATTGAAAAAAGCCGCCGGTCTGTCTATAATATCCCTGTTATGGGAAAAGTAATTGCGTTATTCAATCAGAAAGGCGGCGTGGGGAAGACCACCACCTGCGTCAACCTCTGCTGCGCCTTTACCGAGGCGGGGCGGAGGACCCTTGTGGTGGACTGCGACCCCCAGGGCCAAAGCACCTCTGGCCTGGGGATCGCGCGGCAGAACGCGGCCCCCAACACCTACCACGTCCTCATCGAGGGCGTCCCGGCGGAGAAGGCCGTTGTCTCCACCCCCTATGGGGACGTGATCCCCTGCAACCGGGACCTATTCGGCTCGGGCATCCAGCTGGCGGAGGCGGAGGGGCGGGAGACCATCCTGCGGGAGGCTTTGAAGCCGCTGAGGGACAAGTATGACTTCATTCACATCGACTGCCCCGCCCTCCTGGAGCTGCTGACTCTCAACGCCCTCTGCGCGGCGGACAGCGTGCTGATCCCGGTGCAGTGCGAGTACCTGGCCCTGGAGGGTCTCAGCGAGCTCATGGGCACGCTTCGCATGATCCGGAGGACCCTGAACCCGGACCTGGAGGTGGAGGGCGTGGTCCTTACCATGTACGACGGCAGGACCAACCTGAGCATGCAGGTGGCAAACGCGGTGAAAAAGCACATGAAACAGGCCGTCTGCAAGACCGCCATCCCCCGGAGCGTCCGGGTCAGCGAGGCCCCCAGCCACGGGATGCCGGTGCTGCGCACCGACCGCTCTTCCCGGGGGGCAATCGCCTACCGGCTTTTGGCGGAGGAGATCATGGCGAAAAACCCGAAACCCAAATAAATAACAGAGGTGAACGTTTTGGCGAAAAAAGGCTTGGGTAGCGGGCTGGATGCCCTCTTCGGCGGCACTCTGCCCCCGGAGGAGGAGGCCACCCTGCGCACCCTTCCCATACAGAAGGTGGAGCCCTCCGGGAACCAGCCCCGGGAGAGCTTCGACGGGGAGAAGCTGGAGGCCCTCAGCGACTCCATCCGGCTCCACGGCGTCCTCCAGCCCATCACCGTCCGGCGACTGGACGGGGAGCGATATCAGATCATCGCCGGGGAGCGGCGCTGGCGGGCCGCCCGCCAGGCCGGGCTCTCGGAGATCCCCGCGAAGATCGTGGAGGCCGACGACCGGGAAGCCATGGTCCTGGCCCTGGTGGAAAATTTGCAGCGGGAGGACCTGAACCCCGTGGAGCAGGCCAAGGGCTTCCGGCGGCTGCTGGAGGAATACGGGCTGACCCAGGAGGCCGCCGCCGAGCGGGTGGGCACCTCCCGCCCCGCCCTCACCAACGCCCTGCGGCTGCTGGCCTTGCCGGAGGCGGTGCTGGCCATGCTGGAGGACGGCAGGCTCTCTGCCGGCCACGGCAGAGCCCTGCTGGCCCTGGGGGAGGAGGGGAAGATCCTCTCCGCGGCGGAGCTGACGATGAAGCAGGGCCTCAGCGTCCGGCAGACGGAGGAGCTGGTGAAGAAGCTCTCCGCTCCGGCCCCGGAGAAGGGCAAGCCGGAAAAGGACATCTACGCCAAGGCCCTGGAGGAAAAGCTGACCCGCAGCCTGAACCGGCGCGTGCGCCTCTCCGGCGGGGCCAGGCGGGGGAAGCTGGAGATCGAATATTACGGCAATGAGGACCTGGACACCCTGCTCCGGGCGCTGGGCCTCCAGACCGAAGAGGGAGAAGAGAGCCATGCTTGACATCCGTTTCGTTCGGGAGAACCCCGAGCTGGTAAAAGAGAACATCCGGAAAAAGTTCCAGGACGCGAAGCTCCCCCTGGTGGACGAGGTGATCGCCCTGGACGCCCGGCTCCGGGCCGTGAAGACGGAGGCGGACGGCCTCCGGGCCCAGCGCAACACCCTCTCCAAGCAGATCGGCGTCCTCATGGGCCAGGCCAAGAAGGACCCGGCCAAGAGGGAGGAGGCCGAGGCGGTGAAGGCCCAGGTCCAGGCCCAGGCGGAGCGTCTGGCGGAGCTGGAGGCCCAGGAGCCGGAGCTGGAAGCCCGGATCCGGAAGATCATGCTGGTGATCCCCAACATCATCGACCCCAGCGTGCCCATCGGGGAGGACGACTCCAAGAACGTGGAGGTGGAGCGCTTCGGCGAGCCGGTGGTGCCGGACTTCGAGATCCCCTACCACACCCAGATCATGGAGAGCTTCGACGGGGTGGACATGGACGCGGCGAGCCGGGTCTCCGGCAACGGCTTCTACTACCTCATGGGGGACATCGCCCGGCTCCACGAGGCGGTGCTGGCCTACGCCCGGGACTTCATGATCGACAAGGGCTTCATCTTCTGCATCCCCCCCTTCATGATCCACGGGGCGGTGGTGGAGGGCGTCATGAGCCAGACGGACATGGACGCCATGATGTACAAGATCGAGGGAGAGGACCTCTACCTCATCGGCACCAGCGAGCACAGCATGATCGGCAAGTTCATCGACCAGATCCTCACCGAGGACAGCCTGCCCCAGAAGCTCACCAGCTACAGCCCCTGCTTCCGGAAGGAGAAGGGGGCCCACGGCATCGAGGAGCGGGGCGTCTACCGCATCCACCAGTTCGAAAAGCAGGAGATGATCGTGGTCTGCCGCCCCGAGGACAGCATGGAGTGGTACGAGAAGATGTGGCGCTACAGCGTGGAGCTCTTCCGCAGCCTGGAGATCCCCGTGCGGCAGCTGGAATGCTGCTCCGGGGACCTGGCTGACCTGAAGGTGAAGTCCTGCGACATCGAGGCCTGGAGCCCCCGGCAGAAGAAGTACTTCGAGGTCTGCTCCTGCTCCAACCTGGGGGACGCCCAGGCCCGGCGGCTGCGGATCCGGGTCCGGGGGAAAGACGGGAAGCTCTACCTGGCCCACACCCTGAACAACACCGTGGTGGCCCCCCCCAGGATGCTCATCGCCTTCCTGGAGAACCACCTCCAGGCGGATGGGACCGTCACCATCCCGGAGGTGCTGCGGCCCTACATGGGCGGGAAGGCCCTGCTCACCCCGCATGAGTAAGCATTTTTAAATTTTCAGATAAAGGAGCTAGAGAACATGAAGAAAATGTTTGTAGAGTTTAAGACCTTTATCAGCAAGGGCAACGTGCTGGACATGGCCATCGGCGTCATCATCGCCACGGCCTTCGGCAAGATCACCACGGCCCTGGTAAACGACGTGCTGATGCCCCTCATCGGCGCCATCTTCGGCGGCTCCAGCCTGACGGACGCGCTGAACATCACCCTCAAGCCCGCAGTGCTGGATGCGGAGGGGAACGTGGTCACCGAGGCCAGCGTCCTGGGCCTGGGCATCTTCCTGAACGCCATCATCGACTTCATCATCGTGGCCTTCATCTGCTTCCTGATCGTCAAGGCCTTCAATAAGGCCCGGGAGAAGGCCGAGGCAAAGAAGAAGGCTGAGGCGGAGGCGGAGGCGAAGAAGAAGGCCGAGGAAGAGGCCAAAAAGCCCAAGGAGCCCACGGCTGAGGAGCTGCTGAAGGAGATCCGGGACCTGCTGAAGGCGAAGAAATAAGTGAAGGCCCTCTGGAAGACCCTGCTCTTCGGCCTCCTGGCCGCCGCCCTGGCCCTGGGCGTCCGCTATATCTACGTCCAGGGCTCCGCCCTCATGGACCGGGACGGGGGGACCTGGGACTCCGACGCCCTGGTGGCGGCCAAGAACTTCTTTATGAACAAACTGGATGAGGTGCAGATTCTCACCGCCGCCCTGGTGGAGGAGCCCCCGGAGAGCTTCCTTCCCACGGCGGAGGGTGAGATCCTGCGCCTTCGGGACGGGGAGAAGACCCCGCTGACGGGGGAGGAGGAGGCCCTCTTCCGCCCGGTGATGCTCTGCTGCGGCGAGGGCGGGGAGGTCCTCCACGTGGAGATCGTCCCGGACGCGGTGATCTTTTACACCGCCTACGGAGAGGGCGGCTGCGTGGGCTTCCTCTATGAAAAGGAGCTGGACGAGACGGATTACTTTGACGAGTATCTGGAGATCGTGGAAAACTGGAAGCTCTTTTTCCGCCTGGGCAAATGAGCGCCGGGTCCGTACTGGCCGCCGGGGCCCTGGAATGGGGGATCGCTCTCCCGCCGGAGACACTGGAGCGGTTCAACGTTTACTGTGACTTCCTCCGGGAGAAGAACGAGGTCATGGACCTCACCGCCGTCCTGGAGGAGGAGGAGATCGCCCGGCGGCATTTTCTGGACAGCCTGAGCCTGATGACCCTGGCCTCCTTTGCCCGCGCCAGGGTCCTGGACGTGGGCTCCGGGGCGGGCTTTCCCGGCCTGCCGCTGAAGCTGGCCCAGCCCAGCCTGCGACTCACCCTGCTGGACGCCCAGGCCAAGAGGGTAGACTTCCTCCGGGAGCTGACGGAGAGGCTGGATGTGGAGGCGGAGTGCCTCCACGCCCGGGCGGAGGAGCAGGCCCTGCTCCCCGGATACCGGGACGGGTACGACTTTGTCCTTTCCCGGGCCGTGGCGAAGCTGAACGTGCTGAGCGAGCTGTGCCTCCCCTTCGTGAAGCCCGGCGGGGCCTTCCTGGCCATGAAGTCCCGGGACAGCGACGAGGAGCTGCGGGAGGCGGAGAAGGCGATCCGGTGCCTGGGCGGAGCTCTGGAAGAGGTGCGGGAGCTCACCGTGGCGGGCGTCCCCCGCCGGGTGGCGGTGATCCGGAAGGTGAAGCCCACCCCCAAGGGCTACCCCCGGCGCTTCGCCAAAATAAAAAAAGAACCGCTGTAGCCTTATATTTCGTTTTCTTTCTTGCAATTCCCGGAAAAAGCAACTATAATAACTTGTTGTCTGTATCTGTCCATAAAATCCAACTCAAAGGAACATGAGGCATGAAGAAAGTACAGTTTACCGAGACCATCCTGCGGGACGCGAACCAGTCCCTCATCGCCACCCGGATGCCCTTCAGCGAGATGGAGCCCATTCTGGAGACCCTGGACAAGGCGGGCTTTTACTCCGTGGAGTGCTGGGGCGGCGCCACCTTTGACAGCTGCATGCGCTTCCTGGACGAGGATCCCTGGGAGCGGCTGCGGAAGATCAAGGCCAAGATGCCCAACACGAAGCTGCAGATGCTCCTCCGGGGGCAGAACCTCCTGGGCTACAAGCACTACCCCGACGACGTGGTGCGGAAGTTTGTGGAGAAGAGCGTTTCCAACGGCATCGACGTGATCCGCATCTTCGACGCCCTCAACGACCTCCGGAACCTGAAGGTGGCCGTGGAGGAGACCGTGAAGCGGGGAGCCATCGCCTCCGGCGCCATCAGCTACACCACCAGCCCCGTCCACACGCTGAAAAAGTATGTGGAGATCTGCCGGGAAATGAAGGAGATGGGCTTCGAGACCATCTGCATCAAGGACATGGCCGGCGTCATGGCCCCCCAGGAGTGCTACGACCTGGTCTCCGCCATCAAGGACAGTCTGGACATCCCCGTGGTCATCCACACCCACTGCACCACCGGCCTTGCCTACATGACCCTGCTGAAGGGCGTGGAGGCCGGGGCGGACGTGATCGACACGGCCCTCAGCAGCTTCTCCGGCGGCACCAGCCAGGCCGCCACCGAGACCCTCAGCTACGCCCTGAAGCAGCTGGGCTACGAGGTAAACCTGGACGACGCGGTGCTGAAGAAGTGCAACGACCACTTCAAGGCCTACCAGGGCGAATGCCTTTCTTCCGGGCTTTTGAAGCCCGTCTCCATGCGGACGGATACCGACGCCCTGAACTACAAGGTCCCCGGCGGGATGCTCTCCAACCTGGTGTCCCAGCTGGACCAGGCCGGGGCGCTGGACCGGCTGGACGAGGTCCTGGCCGAGACCCCCGTGGTCCGCGCCGACCTGGGCTATCCCCCCCTGGTCACCCCCATGTCCCAGATGGTGGGCGTGCAGGCGGTGTCCAACGTGCTCATGGGCAAGTACAAGAACATCGGCAAGGAGGTCCAGGCCTACATCCGCGGCGAGTACGGCCGCGCCCCCGGTGAGATCGACCCCGAGCTCATGAAGCGGGTCCTGGGGGACGAGAAGCCCATGGAGGGCCGCTACGCCGACACCCTGGAGCCTCTCTTTGAGAAGACGAAGAAGCAGCTGGGCAAAACCGCCCGCTGCGACGAGGATGTGCTCAGCTACATCTCCTTCCCCCAGGTGGCGGAGAAGTTCTTCGCCGCCCGGCAGGAAAAGGAGGAGAACCGGGCCTCCTACCGCATCGAAGCGATGTAAGGGAGGGCAGTCATGGCCGGAAAGATCATCGAAGCCCAGCTGCGCCCCCAGGACGGCAAGTTCGCCGACTACGCTGCCGGAAGCGTCAAGCGCTACGACGTGCCGGACAAGACGGCGGCCATGCTCATGGCCATCGTCGCCGACGCCAGCTCCATCCCCCTGCAGGAGCTGCGCTTCCTGTCCATCCGCGATGTTACCGAGGAGGAGAAGAAGTAATGAAGAAATATAAGATCACCCTGAACGACAGAGTATACGAAGTGGAAGTGGAGCGGGGCGTGGCCGAGGTCGTGAAGGAATACGACTACGTTCCCCCCGTCCCCGTGGCGGCTCCCGTGGCCGCCGCGCCTGCAGCAGCTGCTCCCGCCGCGGCTCCCGCCCCCGCCGCCGCCCCCGTGGCGGCCGCCGCCGGGGAAAAGGTGAACTCCCCCATGCCCGGCACCATCCTGAACGTGCTGGTCAAGGCGGGGGACATCGTCACCGAGGGCCAGAACCTCATGGTCCTGGAGGCCATGAAGATGGAAAACGAGATCCTCTCCCCCAAGGCGGGGAAGGTGGTCCAGGTGGCCGTCAGCAAGGGAAGCACCGTCGCCACCGGGGACCTTCTGGCCGTCATCGGGTAAGATTCGTTTTTGTTTATAAGTGCTTCCGGGCCGCAGCCATCTGGCTGCGGCCCGGATTTTTTATCTAGTGAGGAGTGAGGAATGAGGAGTTGCGGTATCGCCTGCGGCGATCCATTTAAAAAGGCTCCCTCAGAGAGGCCATGTCATCAACTTAAGGAGGCTCGGTGCGCATCGGCCCTCATCCGGCGTCCTTAATCGCCGGAATTGCAGGTATCGCCGTTTACGGCAATACCTGCAAGATTCCGGCGAAACGTCCTTCCCAAAACGGAACATCTCGTTCCGTTTTGGAGAGGAGGAGCCAGGGGAATCTTGGCGGTATTCGCGTTTGCGCGGATACTGCCTATTCCCCTGAGCGACGACGAAGGGGAAGGCAATCGCTGCGGCGGGACGAGGGACGATAAAAGGGACAATGCAACGAATCGCACCCTCGTGTCAATGGGTGTCAATGGGGACGGTTTCCACGTCCCAAAGTAAGAAAAAGGCAACACAAAACAAAGCCCAGCATTGCGCTGCGCAAAAAAACTGGAAGTGAAATGAAGGTTTTTGGTTTCCGCGCTTATCTCGCCAAGGCGTTCTGTGACGCATAAT
>JAFXTU010000012.1 GCA_017535635.1 Oscillospiraceae bacterium | reverse complement strand
GCATTCACGCCTGCGGCGCGCATACCGCACCGTCCGCCAGGAGATGGGTCAGCAAGGGCTTTCAGCCAGATTCCGCCCTGTTTCCACAGCGCCATCCTTGACTTTGTCGAATATCGCTTACACAAGTTTTTCCGCCATGCCCCGATCAGTCTTTCAAAAACCCCTCCAGCTTTTTGAAGAACGCATCCCCCTCCGCCATGGCGCAGGCCCCGTGACCCGCTTCCTCGCAGAGGTACGTCTCCTTCCGGCCCGCACAGTCCTTGGCGATCTCCTCCGTCATTTTGACGGGGACCCGCAGGTCCTTCTTCCCGTGGATCAGGAGAAGGGGGACGCCCCGGTCCTCCTTCAGGGTCAGGCGCAGATCCGCCCCGCCCGCGCTTCTGTGCCAGACGAAGCTTCCGTAAAGAAGGAGGATCTGCAGCAGGGGGAAGGTCCGCATCCGCATCTGCTCCCGCATGACCGTTTTCAGGATGCCCCTGGGGCTGTCATAGGTCCCCTCGGAGACGGCGGCGGTAACCGTGGGCATTCCTTCTCTGGACAGCGCGTAAAGGACCGCGAAGCCTCCCATGCCGCTGCCGTAGAGGACGAGCCGGTTTCCCGGTGCCAGCTCCTCTGCTTTTTTGGCCCAAAGGACGCAGTCCTCCGCCTCCAGAAGCCCCAGGGAGCAGTAATTCCCGCCGCTGGGGCCGTGGGCGCGCTGGTAGGGGAGGAGGACGGACCAGCCCTTCCTGGCCGCCCAGCGGGCGAGCAGGCACAGGTCCTGGGGAAGCGCGGCATAATCGTGCATCAGCATCAGGCAGGTCCCGCTCCCCCGTTTGGGGAGCCAAAGGCCCCGCAGCGCCGTCCCGTCGGAGGCCTCCAGTGACAGCTCCTCAAAGGGCTGCTTCCGAAACCACTCCAGGGCGGGCTGCATCACGGCGGCGTAGCCGAAGTAATCCGAGGTGATGAAGACCTCTTCATCGGTAAGGTCCCTGGTTTTCGGGCGCCGGAAGGCCTTTTGGAAGAAAAGCCAGGCCACCACAAAGAGAAACACCACCAGTACAGGGACGGCGATATACAGCCACACGGTACGATACCTCCATATGAGATAAGGTATTGTATCGCATCCCCCTCTTTTCGGCAAGCCAAAATGCTGCTATAATAAAGAAGAAAGCGTGCGCTTTTCTCTTCCGAGCCTACGAGCCGCCGCCTAGTAGAGCCGGATGTGCCGCCCGCCCGCGTTTACCAGCATTGCCCTGGCCCGCTCCGCCTCTTCGGCGGGCAGAATGAGCTGCACCGTGGACTCGCTGTCGCGGTACATGGGCAGCCCCAGAATGTCCGAGGTATACAGCACCCGGCTCCCCAGCTCTTTCGGCATGGCGTTCAGCTCGCCTCCCGCCTTGTCGATGCGCCAGGGATAGTAGACCGAGGCGGACCAGGGGGCGTCCGCCGGGCTGGAGCCCAGGTCCTCGCCGCCGGTCTCCACCCGCAGGTCCAGGATGCTGCGGCGCAGCCGCATGACGGCCCGCTCCGCCTCATCCACCGAATCAAAGGTCACTGTGATCGTCGTCTGCATTTTTCTTTCCTCCCCATCGCATTTCCCCTATTTTGCCCGAAAGTGAGGAGATTAGTATGGAGCTCCGGGTGGGAGATACCCTCCGGCTGAAAAAGAAGCATCCCTGCGGCAGCGAGCTCTGCCTGGTCCTGCGGGCGGGGATGGACTTTCGTCTCCGCTGCCTGGGCTGCGCCCATACCTGGGAGATGCCCCGCTCCAAGCTGGAAAAGGCGATCCGGGAGCGGATCCCTGCCGGAGAAGAAAAATAAGTCCCCCATCCATTCGACGGACAAAGCACCCTCATGTGCCTACAATGGGTACATGAGGGTGTTGTATTTGGATCGGCTGCTCTGCATGGAGATCCTGGCGGACACGCTGCTGCTGTGGGCGGCAGGGAAGCTCTGCTCCGCCCGGCGGAGCCTGTGGCGTCTGGCTCTGGCCGGGACCCTGGGCGGACTCTACGCGGTCCTGACCCTGTATTTCCCGCCCGCCGCCACCGTTCCGGGGAAAGTGGGTGCCCTGCTGGGGATGCTGCTCCTCGCCTACGGACGGGAGAAAAAGCTCTGGAAGCTGGGCCTGGCCTTCCTCTTCCTCTGCGCGGTGTACGGCGGCGTGGCCGCGGCGGTGACGCTGGCGCTGGGCAGGGCCACGGCCCGGGCCCTGCTCTTTTCGGCGGGGATCAGCCTGGGGATCTGCGCGCTTCCCTTCCGTTTTGCCGGTCCCCGCGGCGGACGGAGCCGGCTGCTCCTGCGGGGGCCGGGAGGGACCGTGGAGCTTCTGGCGCTGCGGGATACCGGCCATGAGCTGACAGACCCCTTTACCGGGAAGAGCGTGGTCGTGGCATCGGAGGAGGCCCTGACGCCCATCTTTTCCCCGGAGGTGCGGAGCAAGCTTGCCGCCACAAGAGACCTGCCGCCTCAGCTGCGCCTGGAGGCCCTGGGCGGCGGCTTCTTCCTCCTGCCCCTGCGCACCGTTTCCGGCAGCGGCCTGGCTCTCTGCGGCAGGGCGGAGGAGCTGGTGGCGGACGGAGAAAGCCTGGGGAGCTGCCGCGTGGTGTTCAGCCGGGAGGAGATCCGGGCGGGCGGCGGCTGCAATGCCCTGATCGGCGGAGAACCGGTATAAAGGAGGGATCGTACATGAGAACCGGGATCGTCGGGCTTCTGCGGTGGATCGCGCAGCGGATCAGCCCCAAAGGGATCTACTATGTGGGGGGGACGGAGGGACTTCCTCCGCCCATGACGCCCCAGGAGACCCAGGCCTGCCTGGACCGGCTTCGAGAGGGGGACGTGGGGGTACGCCCAAGGCTCATCGAGCGGAACCTGCGCCTGGTGGTCTATGTGGCCAAGCGCTTTGAAAACACCGGCGTGGGCCTGGAGGACCTGATCAGCATCGGGACCATCGGGCTCATCAAGGCTGTGGAGACCTTTGATCCGCATAAGCAGATCAAGCTGGCCACCTACGCCTCCCGCTGCATTGAAAACGAGATCCTGATGTTTCTTCGGAAGCTCAGCGGGAGGAAAAGCGAGCTGAGCCTGGATGAACCCATCAACACGGACTACGACGGGAACGAGCTGCTTCTCAGCGAGGTGCTGGGGACGGACGCGGACAGCGTGATGCAGCCCCTGGAGGAGGAGACGGACCGGAAGATCCTCCGGGAGGCGGTGGACCGGCTGCCCGGGCGGGAAAAGAAGATCGTCACCCTCCGCTTCGGCCTGGGCGGAGGCAGGGAACAGACCCAGAAGGAGGTAGCCGATTCCCTGGGGATCTCCCAGAGCTACATATCCAGGCTGGAAAAGCGCATCATCTCCCAGCTGCGGAAGGACATCCTCCGGGAGATCGGGTGAGCGGATCGGGAAAAGGGACCGGCGCGGAAGGAACGCGGCGGCCCCTTTTCCATTGAAAAAAGGAGAGGTTCGTGGTATCATCCGGACATGAAAAAGTGGAGCCTGGGCCGGATCTGCGGCCTCTATCCGGTTTTGATGTGTTCGGTGTTCCTGCTGGGGTTCTCACCCCAGGGGTATCTGTACATCTCGGAGACGAAATTCGCAGTCTTCGCCGCGCTGACGGCGCTGTTTCTGCTTGCCTTCCTGTGGGTGTTCCTGAAGGAGAAACGGTGTCTGAAAGGAAGGCCGGAGCCTCTGCGCCTTCTCCTTCTGGGCTTTTGGGCCTGGAGCCTGCTCAGCGCCCTCTGCTCTCCCTGGCGGGGGATGGCGCTCCTGGGCGGGCCGCGGCAGGACGGGATGGTGACCCTGACCCTATACTGCGCCGCCTTTTTCGCCCTCAGCGAGGGATACGGCGGGGAAGAGGGACCGACCCTTCGGATCACGGCTGCCACCGCGATGCTGTACTGCCTGGTGGCCTTGCTGCAGTTCTTTGACCTGAACCCCCTTTGGCTCTATCCGGGGGAGCTCCGCTGGTCGGGGCGGGAGGCGGAATACAACGGCGCTTTCCTCTCCCTGACCGGGAACGCGGACCTGTCCGCCACGGTCCTCAGCCTGGGCTTTGCCCTCTTCTGGTCCTCCGCGCTGAAGGAAAAAAAGTGGTGGCTGCTGATCCCCGCCTCCGCCTGCTTCGGTGTGCTCCTGGCTTCCGGCATCCGGGGAGGGCTGGTGGCTGCCGTCTTCTCCCTCCTGATCTGCCTGCCCGCGCAGCTGGAAATGGGGAAGCCGGTCCGGCTCTGCGTGTATGCCTCTCTGGGGATCATCCTTCTCAGTTCGCTCCTGCTGCTCCGCTTCCTTCCTGTGAAAGGGACCCTGGGCGAAGTGCATGAGCTGCTGAACGGGAATGTCCGGGACTCCTTCGGCTCCGGCCGGGTCTACATCTGGAAAAACGTGTGGGAACTGGTGAAGGAGCGGCCTCTGCTGGGGGGCGGTCCGGATACCCTGGGCCAGCGGGGCCTCTCTTTTATCCGTGAGATGCCCAGAGGCGCGGTCCTTCGCAGGGTCATCGACAGCGCCCACTGCGAATACCTGAACATTCTGGTAAACCAGGGGGCCTGCGCGCTGCTGCTCTTCCTTTCCGCCCTGGGGATCACCCTGTTCCGGGCCTTTCGGAGCCGCGAGGCCGGAGTCCCGGTCCTTCGGGCCGTGTTCGTCACCTATCTGATCGCCGCTCTCTTTTCGGTCTCCATGCCCGCCTGCACCGCTTTCTTCTGGCTCTGCTGGGGCCTTTTGGAGGGGAGCCTGCGCAGCGCGGCCCCGGTTTCAGAGCCAAAAGGGAGTAAACTCTAAAATTGACAAGGCTTCCGAACTGCGCTATAATGCATCATCGTATTGTTACAGATAATTGTTAGCGCACAATTCTCTTGCATAGGATCGGATTCCGCAAAATGAAAACAGAAAGGCGGAGTAATAATGGACCTTTTCCAGAAGTGTGAGGACTACAAGCTGGCCGACGAATACAAGGCCATGGGGATCTTCCTCTATTTCCGCGAGCTGCAATCCCGCCAGGACACCGAAGTCATCATGGAGGGAAAGCGGCGGATCATGCTGGGCTCCAACAACTACCTGGGCCTCACCACGGACCCGGAGGTCATGGAGGCGGGGATCCAGGCGATCCGGGACTACGGCACCGGCTGCTCCGGCTCCCGGCTGCTGAACGGGACCCTGCAGCTCCATCTGGAGCTGGAGGCGGAGCTGGCCTCCTTCCTGCGGAAGGAAGCGGTGACCACGCTTCCCAGCGGCTTCCAGACGAACCTGGGCATCATCAGCGCCCTGGTGGGCCGCAACGACTATGTGATCTGTGACCGGGACAACCACGCCAGCATCTACGACGGCTGCAAGCTCAGCTACGGTAAGATGCTCCGGTACCAGCACAACGACATGGCGGACCTGGAGAAGCAGCTCCAGCGGGTTCCCGAGACGGCGGGCATCCTGATCGTCACCGACGGGGTGTTCAGCATGGGGGCCGATCTCTGCAATCTGCCGGAGATCTGCCGCCTGGCAAAGCAGTATGGCGCCCGGGTCATGGTGGACGACGCCCACGCCCTCGGCGTCATCGGCGAGGGCGGCCGGGGCACGGCCAGCTACTTCGGCCTGGAGGACCAAGTGGACATCTATATGGGCACCTTCTCCAAATCTCTGGCCAGCCTGGGCGGCTACGCCGCCGGGCCGAAAAAGGTCATCGACTACATCAAGCACAATTCCCGCCCCTTCATGTTCGCCGCCTCCATCACCCCCGCCTCCTGCGCCGTGGCCCTGGCGGCCCTGCGGAAGCTGGAGAAGGAACCGGAGCGGGTCACCCATCTGCGGGAGCTCAGCGATTATATGCGGGACGGGCTGAAGGCCCGGGGCATGCGCATCCGGGAGGGGATCACCCCCATTGTCCCCATTTTTACCTACGACGCCATCGTCACCCTGAAAAAGGCCACCGAGCTCTATGATAATGGGGTATATGTGAATACGGTCCTGCCTCCCGCCGCCCCGGCGGACGGCTGCATGCTGCGCTGCAGCCTGATGGCGACCCACACGAAGGAGCTCCTGGACGAAGCCATGGACATCATGAAGAAGGTCGTCGGCGATATCTATGAATGAAGCGCGGATCGCCCTGGTCACGGGGGGAAGCAGCGGCATCGGCCTCAGCTGCGCCAAGGCGCTGCGCGCCAGGGGCTGGCGGGTGTTCACCCTCTCCCGCCGCGCCGAGGGGCCGGAGGGCTTCGAACACATCCGGGGGGACGTGAGCCTGCCGGAGGACTGCGCCCGTGCTCTGGACACCGTTCTGGGCAAGTGCTCCCGGCTGGACCTGCTGGTAAACTGCGCGGGCTTCGGCATCTCCGGCGCGGCGGAGTTCACGCCGGAAGGGGAGGCCGAGGCCCAGGTGCGGGTGAACCTCTTCGGGACGGCGCGGATGTGCCGGGCCGTGCTTCCCCAGATGCGGAAGCAGGGGAGCGGCAGGATTTTGAACGTCTCTTCCTTCGCGGGTTTGACGCCCATTCCCTTTCAGCTCTGGTATTCCGTCTCCAAGGCGGGGATCAACAGCTACACCATGGCTCTCGCCAACGAAGTGCGGCGCTTCGGCATCTCCGTGGCCGCCGTCATGCCCGGCGATACCAAAACCAGCTTCACCGACCTCCGGCAGAAGAACCCCGCCGGGGACGACGTCTACGGCGGCGCCATCGCCCGGAGCGTGGAGAAGATGGAAAAGGACGAGCGGGGCGGCATGAGCCCGGACCGGGTGGGCGCCCTGGTGGCCCGTCTGGCGGAAAAGAAGAAGGTCGCGCCCCTGTATACGGTGGGCTTTGGCTACGGCATCCTGGCCCTGGTCTTCAAGCTTCTGCCCACGGCCCTCTCCAACCGCATCCTGGGTATGATGTACGCAAGGTAAAACCGGCGTCCCCGAGGCCTTCGGGGACGCCTTTCACTATGGAAAGCAGGTGTATCATGGACTTTACGGAACTGAGAAACTATCTGGAGCGCCTGGAAGAGGACTGGAAGGTGCCCTCCTGCGGCCTGACGGTCCGGGTGGGCCGGGAGACGGTGTTCGAGAGCTGTCGGAACAGTACGCCGGAGGACGTCTACTGGCTCTACTCCGCCACCAAGCTCTTCACCGCCGTCATGTTCTGCCGCCTGCTGGAGCAGGGGAAGCTTCGGCTGGAGGACCGGGTCTCCGACTATCTGCCGGAATACGCGGAGCTGGAGATCGTGAACGAGACCGGAGAGCGGAGACGAGCGACAAAGGCCCTGACCCTGGAGCAGCTGATCACCATGTGCGGCGGCCTGACCTACAACATTACGGACCCGGCCATCACCGAGGCGAAGGACCGCACTACCCGGGGCATCGTCCGCGAGATCGCCAAAATGCCCCTGGTGGACGAGCCGGGGGACACTTACCTCTACAGCCTTTGCCACGACGTTCTGGCCGGGGTCATGGAGGCGGTCACCGGCGTCCGCTACGCAGAGCTGATCCGGCGGGAGATCACCCTTCCCCTGGGGATGCGGGACACGGTCTTCCACCCGGACGAGAGCCAGAGGACCCGCTTTGCGCCCCAGTACCGCTGGCAGGGGAGGCACAAGCCGCCGCTCCTGACCGACGGGAGCAATATGTTCTGCTTCTCGCCGGATTACGATTCCGGCGGAGCGGGGCTGTGCAGCACCCTTTCGGACTACATCCTCCTGCCGGAGGCGCTGGCTTGCGGCGGCCTGGGCCGGGACGGATATCCGCTCCTGAAGCCGGAGACCATCGACATGATGCGGGAGGACCACATCACCGGCTCCCGGCTCCGGGGCTTTGAGCTCCGCTGGGGCCGCCTGAAAAGCTACGGCTACGGCCTGGGGGTAAGGACGCGGCTGGACCAGTCCGACGGGAGTCACAGCCCGGTGGGAGAGTTCGGCTGGGACGGGGCCGCCGGGGCCTACTGCATCGCCGACCCAAAGAATCAGCTCAGCGCCTTCTATGTCCAGCACGTGCTGGAGATGGGGCCGGTATTTGATGAGATCCACCCGAAATTGCGGGACCTCATCTACCTGGGACTGGAAGCATGACAGACTTCGCGGGAAGGGCCGAGGCCCTTCCCGCGACCTTTCGTTAAAGGTACAGCGTCCGTCCCATTTTGTCCGGGATCATGGTCAGGCGGTAGAACCAGGAGTTGATGATGTCCCGCCACTCCCGGGCAGAGCGCAGCTGTTCCCGGAAGCGCTCCTGGACCCGGCGGAAAGCGTCCTCCGGGACCCTGCCCTTCAGGGACTCCCAGGCCCGGGCCATCTCTTCCGCCTCTTCATAGCCCTCAAAATGGTCGTCGTAGATCCGCTGCAGGAGGGTGCGCCCGTCCTTCATCCGGTGGGAGTAGGGGACCCGGTGGAAAAAGAGAAGCAGCTCTTCCGGGCAGGTCTCCACGTCCCGGTACTGCGCGGCCAGGGCGGGGGCGTACTGCTCGGTGTACCCCGTTCCCTCCGGCCCCCGCTCCACGCCGATGGCCCGGCAGGTGGCCCGGTGGTAGGTGCCCCAGCGGTCGTACTCGTAGCCCTCCGGGCTGGGGCCGTAGTGGACGCCGGGGACGCACATCCAGCCGATGCCCAGGGGGACCGTATACTTCTCATAGGTCTCTCTGGACCCCAGCAGGATGCGGCATACCGTCTCCGTCACCCGGGGGTCGTTCCCAAAGGTGAGAATGCTCCACTCCCTTGCGATCTTCGCCGGGTCGGCCTTCGGGTCCCAGCTCAGGAGGCCGAAGCCGAAGAGGTTGGCCGCTGCCAGGTCGTGCCCGGTCCAGTTATAGTCGTCCCCGGTGTTGCTCACCGCCGTGACGGCCTGGATGCTCTCGGCAACGGTATCCTGCTCTTCTCTGTGCCGGAGGCGGAAGTCCAGCACCTCCCGGAACATGGCAGGCAAATAACAGACATGCCTCTGCTGGCCCGTGTACTCCTGGGCCAGCTGGAATTCCAGGAGGCTGTTCGTGTGGGGGAGCCTCCCCAGGAGCGGGGAGACCGGCTCCCGGATCTGGAAGTCCACCGGCCCGTTCTTTGCCTGGAGATAGACGTTATCCCGGAACAGCCCGTCCAGCGGGGCGAAGGTATCGCACTGGGCCCTGGCCCGGTCCGTCTTCGTATCCCGCCAGTCCTGGGTGCAGTTGTAGACAAAGCAGCGCCAGAGGATCTTGCCGCCCCAGGGTTCCACGGCCTGGGCAAGCATGTTGGCGCCCTCGGCGTGACTGCGCCCGTAGGTATGGGGGCCGGGACGGCCCTCGGAATCCGCCTTCACCAGGAAGCCCGCCAGGTTGGGAACGGCGGCGAAGAGGGAAGCACAGGTATCCCTCCACCAGGCCCGGACTCCTTCATCCAGCGGGTCTGCCGTGGGGAGGCCCCCCAGCTCCATGGGGGCGGAGAAGCTGACGGAGAGCCAGAGCGCCACGCCGTATTCCCCCAGACAGGCGGCAATCTCCCGCAGCTCCTTGTTATACTTGCCGCTCAGGAGATACAGGGCGTTTCCCTTGACGTTCACATTGTTGATGCAGCTCCCGTTGAGCCCGCAGGAGGCCAGGAGCCGGGCGTAGTCCGCCGTGCGCGCCGTGCAGACGGGTCCTCCTTCCCGGAAGAAGAAGGAGTTGCCGGAATAGCCCCGTTCGACGCTGCCGTCGGCGTTGTCCCAGTGGTCCAGCATCCGGATGGGGTAGGCGGGGGAGCTCGTCTTTTCCGGGAAGTCCTCTCCCAGGGCCAGATGCCGCAGAAGATAAAAGGCCCCGTAGAGGAGACCCTTTCCGCAGCCCCGGAGGCGCATCCCTTCGCCCTCCCGGAGGAGGGAGAAGCCCTCGCCGGGACCCTCCAGCTCCTCCAAGCGAAGGCAGGGGCTTTCTTTTTGAGAGCTGAGCGTGGGCGCTCGTCCGCGCATGGCCTGAAATCCGGCAATCAGCTCCCGAAGCGCTGCTTTGCCCTCCCCGGTCTTCACTTCACCGCAAAGCGTTCCGGTGTAGGAAGGAAGAGCCTCCCGGCGCTTCCAGTCCAGCCACAAAAGAGAATAATCCATAAAAATCACTTCTTTTCAGTTGCAAATAGTGGGGGGACCTTGTAGAATAGGTATACCATATCTTGTGTATTCTGTGTTTTGAAGGAGAAGAGCGATGACGGATCGGGAGTGGGCCCGGGTACTGGACTGCGTGTCCGGAAGAGCGCCGGAGCGCGTCGGGGCGGGCCTCATTGTGGACAGTCCCTGGATCCCCGGCTACTGCGGCGTGGACACCGTCGACTACTATTCCGACGCAGGGGTCTGGCTGGCCTGTCAGGACAAGGTCCGGAGCGACTTTCCCGGCCTTCTCCTGTTCCCGGGGGACTGGGTGGAGTTCGGCATGGCCGCCGAGCCCTCTTCCTTCGGCTGTTCCCTCCATTTTTACCCGGACCAGACCGTGGCCATCGGCCACCTGATCACCTCCGCGGAGGAAATGGAGCAGCTGGACGGCCTCGCCGTCCCCGACCCCCGCCGGGACGGGTTGATGCCCCTGGCCCTCTCCAAGATCCGGCTCCTGCGGGGTCCCCTGGAGGAGCGGGGAAGGAAAATGCGGATGGTGGCCTCCCGGGGGCCGCTGAACGTGGCGGGCTTTCTCATGACCATCCCGGAGCTCTGCGTCGCCGTGAAAACCGAGCCGGAGCGGGTCCACAAGCTCCTGGACAAGACCACCGAGCTGGTGATCCGCTGGCTGGAGGCCCAGGCGGAGGCGGCGGGGGACGTGGAGGGCATCCTGGTCCTGGACGATCTCTGCGGCTTTTTCAGCCGGGAGGAATACCTGGAATTTGCCCAGCCCCGGCTGAAACGCATCTTCGATCATTTCCGAGTTCCGGTGAAGATGTTCCACAACGACAACTTCGGGAACCGGTATACCACTTTTCCCTATTTGGCAGAACTGGGCGTGAATCTCTTCAACTTCTCCTTCCAGGCGGATCTGCGGGAGTCATTCCGGCAGTTGGGGCCCTCCGTAGCCATTCTGGGCTCTCTGCCGCCCCTGGACCTGCTGACCCGGGGGACGCCGGAGGAGATCCGTGCCGCGACCCTTGCCCTGCTCCGGGAAAAGCCGGAGGGGTGCAGCCTCATCTTGTCAGCGGGCGGCGGGGCCTCCCCGGGAATGCCCGGAGAAAACCTCGCCGCCATGATGGACGCGCTCAGGGAATATAACGCTGGGTTTACCGCTCCAGCAGGAAGCGGGAAGTGACCTCCCAGTCCTCAGGGGGCATGCCGTGGCCGCCTGCCCGGAGGGAGTAGCAGATCTCCCCCTCAAACATGGTCTCGCCGATCTTGGCGTAACGGGGGCCGGGCGCCTGGCCCTTGGGGTCCGGATAGATGAAGCCCTTATAACCCTGGATCTCCCATGCGGGGGAGGCGGCGATGCAGGTGAGGTATTCGTGGAAGGGGTCGCACCAGAAGTCCTCGTAGGCCGAGCAGATCAGGAGCTTCCGGGGGGCGACGGCGGCGGCCAGGAAGTGGGCGTCCAGGGGCAGACCGTCCTCGTTCCCGGCGTATGTTTTAAAGGCGTCGTTGAACCAGTAGCCGTAGTTACCGGTGATGTTCTCGATGGTCTCGCCGATCTTGCCCCGCAGGAGGCTGGCGCCGCCGGTGCCGGAGCAGACGGAGATCACGTGGGTGAAGCCCTCGTCGAAGGCCCCCGCCACCATGGCGGTCTTCCCGAAGCGGGAGCAGCCCACGCACCCCACTCTGGTTTCGTCGTATTCGCCGGAAGCCAGGAGCAGATCCTTCACATAGCCCATGCACCGGCCCCAGATCAGGAGCTTTCCCGCGTCGGCCCCGCCGTGTCCCTCCGGCCAGAGGACCCTGCAGATCCCGTCGTCAAAGGGAGGGGCGTCCGCCGTGATATCATTGGTGGAAAGGGCAGCCACGGCGATGCCGTTCTGCACGAAGCCCTCCGGGGGCAGGGCGGCGAAGATCCCGTCCAGGGACATGCCGATGGTGATGAGCAGCGCGGGCTTCTCCACGTCCAGGGGCTTGATGAGCTTGAAGGGGAAGGAGAAGATCCCACTGGGGTAGATGAGCTCCAGCTCGATGAGCTCCACCCGGGTGTGGGCTTTCCCGTCCATGGCCCAGCCGGAATCGTAGCCCACCCGGGCCTTTTCCCGCACCGTCAGGGGCTCCGGCGGCAGAAAGCCGTAGGCGTACTGCTGCAGGTCGTAGAGCACTTCGCCCCGGCGCTTGGGCCAGGTCTCCCCGGTGACGGGCGACCCGTCCGGGTGCTTCAGCAGCTCCGGCAGGGACAGATATTTCAGTTTTTGTTCCATAGGGCACCTCCGTGTGGTGTTCTTGCCCAAAAAGGACAGGACCACTATACCACAAATTTGAGGAATTACCAGATTCTTTTGAAAAATAATACCGAAGGGAAGGAATCGCATGGAAGAATATAAGAACACCGGCCGGTCCTTTGAGGAGCGGGCCCTGGACCTGGTTTCCCGCATGACCCTGGAGGAAAAGATCAGCCAGCTCTCCTTTGACGCTCCCGCCATTCCCCGGCTGGGCATCCGGGCCTGGACCTGGTGGAACGAGGCCTCCCACGGCGTGATCCCCGTGTTCTCTCCCTTTGCGGAGGCCAGCTCCTTCCCGGTCTGCCTGGCCATGGCCAACAGCTGGGACCCGGCGCTGGTGAAGGAGGTCTCCTCCGCCATCTCCGACGAGATGCGGGCCCTGTACAACCTCTACGGCAAGGAGCTGGACTACTGGTGTCCCACGGTGAACATGGGGCGCGACCCCCGCTGGGGCAGGAACGACGAGGCCTTCGGGGAGGACCCGCTTCTGGCGGGGAGCCTGGCCGCCGCCTACGTGCAGGGCATCCAGGGGGAGGACGGGAAGTATCTGAAGGCCATCTCCACCCCCAAGCACTTCGCCGCCAACAACTCGGAGTACAACCGCAACTCCGCCTCCTCCAACCTGGACGAAGCGACCCTGCGGGAATACTTCCTGCCGGTCTTCGAGCGCTGCTTCCGGGAGGGCGGGGCCCAGTCGGTGATGACCGCTTACAACCGCATCTCCGGCATCCCCTGCAGCGTGAACGAGCATCTTCTGCAGGACATTCTGCGGGACGAGTGGGGCTTCGACGGCTACGTGGTCTCCGACGACGGGGCGGTGGGGGACATAGGTCCCAACTACAACCTGATGTGGGGCCAGCCCCGGGGCCATTTCTACGCCTCCACCATGCAGGAGGGGGCCGCCCTGGCCCTGAACGCCGGGACGGACATCTGCTGCGGCAACGACTACAAGGTCTGGCTGAAAACCGCCCTGGAGGAGGGGCTGACCACGGAGGAAGCCCTGGACAGGGCCCTGGTCCACGCCTTTACCGCCCGCTTCCGCCTGGGCGAATTCGACGAGAAGGAAAAGCTCCCTTGGTTCAGCTTCGGGGAGAAAGACATCTGCAGCGAGGCCCACGCCGCCACGGCCTTGAAGGCGGCGGAAGCCTCCCTGACCCTGCTGAAGAACGACGGAGGCCTCCTGCCCCTGCGGGGGAGCGGGAAGAAGCTGCTGGTGGTAGGTCCCAACGCCATCTACCGACAGCTGGGCAGCTATTCCATCGGCGGCTTTGCCGATACCCGGGTCTCCGTCCCGCCCCTCCAGGGCATCCGGGAGCTGGGAGAGAGCCTGGGCTTCACGGTGGACTACGCCAAGGGCTGGCAGATCCTGGACAAGCCCATGGAGGGCGGAGAGAACCGCTTCCCGGTGCTGGAGCGGGCCGCCCAGGAAGCCGGTTTCGGCATGGATGAATACTTCGACGCCCGGACCCCGGAGCCGGTGAAGGAGCTGAACCGGGCCCTGGCCGCCAGAAGGGCGGAGCGGGCCCAGCTGCCGCCTCCGACGCCCCGCCATCCCGTGGAGGATCCGGACCTGGGGAAGGATGAAGAAGCCCTTTGGGCCGAGGCCCTTCAAAAGGCAAAGGAGGCCGACGCGGTGATCGTCATCGCCGGGACGGACCCCAGCGTCACCAGCGAGGGCCGGGACCGGGCCACCCTGGCCATGCCCTACGAACAGGATGAGAAGATCCGGGAGCTGCAGAGCGTCAATCCCAGCGTGGCCGTGGTCCTCATCACCTCCGGCCCCGTCACCGGCGAGTTCCTCCGCACGGTCCCCGCGGTGCTCTGGGCGGCCTACGCCGGAGAGAGCCAGGGAGCGGCCATTGCCAAGGTCCTTTTTGGTGAGATCAGTCCCTCCGGCAGGAGCTGCGAGACCTGGTACAACAGCGACGAGGAGCTGCCCCACATCGCCGATTACGGCATCCGGCCCCTGGACACGCCGAATCAGATGGGCAGGACCTACCAATACTGGCTGGGGACGCCCCTGTTCCCCTTCGGCCACGGCCTGGGCTACAGCGAGATCGCCTATTCGGGTTTTGAACTGAACGGGGATTCCTTCTCCCCCAACGATACCCTGGAGGCCTCCGTGACCCTGGAGAACCGGGGGAGCCTGGAGGCGGCCGAGGTGGTGCAGCTCTACGCCAAGAAGCTGGGCCTCTGGCAGAACCAAGCCTACCGGAAGCTCGCCGCCTTTGCGAAGGTCACCCTGAAGCCGGGGGAAAGAAAACGCGTGACCCTGCGCCTGCCCCTCTGCGAGCTGAAGGTCTGGAACACCCCCGGAAAGCAGTACCGGGTCCCGGAGGGGGACTGGTATGTGTGGCTGGGCGCCTCCGCCGGGATGGACGCGGAGATCGCCGGGGAGAAGATCAGCCTCAGCGGGAAGTGGTCTGCGCCCCTCAGCGCGGTGACCCTCCGCTGCCCCCGCCGGGTCCTCCGGGCGGGGGAGGAAGCCCCCCTGGACCTCACCGCCACGCTTCTGGACGCCCGGCGTGTTTCCACGGAGGAGGCGGTCCTTCTCAGCTCGGATGAAAATGTGCTGAAGGTGGAGGACGGCAAGGTCAAGGCCCTTCGTCCCGGCCTCTGCACCGTGACGATGCGCCTGACCCTCCGCGGCGTGACGAAGGAGAGCAGGCTGCCCTTCCTGGTGAAAGAATAGGAGTTTTCAATGGACGCTTATCAGGTCGTACAAATCGACGAAAGCACTTGGGCCATCGAGGAGGGCATGGTGCGCTCTTACCTCCTGGCCGGAACGGAGCGGGCCATGCTCATCGACTCCGGCAACGGAGCAGGGGACCTGCGGAGTGTGGTGGAGTCCCTCACAAATAAGCCCGTTATGCTGGTGAACACCCACGCCGACGGGGACCATACCGGCTGCAACGATCAGTTCGATCCGCCCTATCTGCACCCTGCGGAATTCGCCTCCTTCGAGGAGCGGAACCCGGGAAAGCCCCATCTGCCCATTCCCGACAACGCCAGGCTCTATCTGGGAGACCGGTGGGTGGAGGTCCTGCTGGTCCCCGGCCACACCTGCGGCAGCATCGCCCTGCTGGACGAGGAGCGGCGCTATCTCTTCAGCGGAGATACCGTGGCCGCCTCCCCGATCTTCATGTTCGGCCGGGAGAGGAGCCTTTACGCCTTCCGCGCCAGCCTGGAGCGGCTGCAGCGCCAGGCAGAGTACTACGATAAGATCTACCCGGCCCACGGGCCCATGCCCCAGGCGCCGGAGATTCTGGACCGGCTTCTGGGCTGCGTGGACGCCTGCCTCACCGGAAAGCTGGAACCCCAGGAGCCGCCCTTCCCCATGCCCGCGATGCTCTACGGGCTGGGGGGCGTGGGTCTGCTGCTGCAGAAGGATTAAGCAGGAAGAAAAGGAGAGTCCGGTGCGGCCGGACAGGGAAGCTATGGCAAGAAAGCAAGCGAAAGAATACGGAAACGAGAGCATTTCCTCCCTCAAGGGGGCCGACCGGGTCCGCAAGCGCCCGGGGGTCATCTTCGGCTCCGACGGGCTGGAGGGCTGCGAGCACGCGGTCTTTGAGATCCTCTCCAACTCCATCGACGAGGCCAAGGAGGGCTACGGGAAGGAGATCATCCTCACCAGCTACCGGGACGGCTCCATCGAGGTGGAGGATTTCGGCCGGGGCTGTCCCGTGGACTACAACCCTGCCGAAGGGCGCTAAAACTGGGAGCTCGTTTTCTGCGAGCTCTACGCCGGAGGCAAGTACGACAACGAGGGCGGCGACAACTATGAGTATTCCCTGGGCCTCAACGGCCTGGGCTCCTGCGCCACCCAGTATTCCTCCGAATACATGGATGTGACGGTCTGGCGGGACGGGAAAAAGTACGACCTCCACTTTGAGAAGGGGGAGAACATCGGCGGCCTGAAGTCCGAGGAATACGCGAAAAAGCGCACCGGCTCCCGCATCCGCTGGAAGCCGGACCTGGAGGTGTTCACCGACACTGCCATTCCCCCGGAGTACTTCCAGGACGTGCTGAAAAAGCAGGCCGTGGTGAACTCCGGCGTCACCTTCCGGTTGCGGCAGGAGGGGGAGAAGGGAAGCTTCCAGGAGACAGAGTACTACTACGAAAACGGCATCCGGGACTATGTGGCGGAGCTGGCAGGGGAGGAAGGGCTGACCCTGCCGGAGTATATCGAGGCCGAGCGCCGGGGCCGGGACCGGGAGGATATGCCGGAATACAAGGTGAAGCTCTCGGCGGCCTTCTGCTTCTCCAACAAGCGGAACCTGATCGAGTACTACCACAACTCCTCTTTCCTGGAGTACGGCGGCGCGCCGGAGAAGGCCGTCCGCAGCGCCTTCGTTTCCGCCATTGACGCTCTCCTGCGCAAGCAGGGGAAGTACCAGAAAAACGAGGCCAAGGTCACCTTCAACGACATTCAGGATTGCCTCATCCTGGTCACCAACTGCTTCTCTACCCGCACCTCCTACGAGAACCAGACGAAAAAGGCCATCACCAACCGCTTCATCCAGGAGGCCATGACGGAGTTCTTCAAGTCCAAGCTGGAAATCTATTTCATCGAGAACCCCAAGGACGCGGAGAAGGTCATGGAGCAGGTCCTGGTGAACAAGCGGAGCCGGGAGACGGCAGAGCGGACCCGGCAGAACATGAAGAAGAAGCTCACCGGCTCCGTGGACCTCACCAGCCGCATTGAGAAATTCGTGGACTGCCGCACCAAGGACGTGAGCCGCCGGGAGATCTACATCGTGGAGGGAGACAGCGCCCTGGGCGCCTGCAAGCAGAGCCGGGACGCGGAATTCCAGGGCATCATGCCGGTGCGGGGGAAGATCCTCAACTGCCTCAAGGCGGACTACGCCCGCATCTTCAAGAGCGAGATCATCACCGATCTGCTGAAGGTCCTGGGCTGCGGCGTGGAGGTCAGTGACCGGCACAACAAGGACATCAACACCTTCGACCTGGAGAATCTGCGCTGGAGCAAGATCATCATCTGCACCGACGCCGACGTGGACGGCTACCAGATCCGCACCCTGATCCTCACCATGATCTACCGGCTGGTCCCCTCCCTCATCAACCAGGGCTACGTCTATATCGCGGAATCCCCCCTCTATGAGATCGGCTATAAGGGAAAAACCTGGTTTGCCTATACGGAAAAGGACAAGGCGGATATCCTGGCCGAGCTGGGGGAGGGCGCGAGGCCCAGCATCCAGCGCTCCAAGGGCCTGGGCGAGAACGACCCGGAGATGATGTGGATGACCACCATGAACCCGGAGACAAGGAGGCTCATCAAGGTCCTGCCCGGGGACGTGAGGCAGACGGCGGAGACCTTCGACCTCCTCCTGGGGGACAACCTCTCCGGGCGGAAAGCACATATTTCGGAAAACGGCTGGCGCTATATCGACCTGATCGACGTGAGCTGAGGGAGGTGACGCAGTATGGCCAGAAAGAAAAAGACGGAGAACAGCGATAACAAAAAACCGGTGGCGGAGAACGTGGTCGGCCTCCGGGCGGAGATCACCGAGCAGCCCATCGTGGACACCCTGGAAGTCAACTACATGCCCTACGCCATGAGCGTCATCGTCTCCCGGGCCATCCCGGAGATCGACGGCTTCAAGCCCTCCCACCGGAAGCTGCTCTACACCATGTACAAGATGGGGCTCCTCACCGGCTCCCGCACCAAGTCCGCCAACATCGTGGGCTCCACCATGAAGCTGAACCCCCACGGGGACGCCGCCATCTATGATACCATGGTGCGCCTCAGCAAGGGTTACGGGGCCCTGCTCACCCCCTTTGTGGACTCCAAGGGCAATTTCGGCAAGGTCTACTCCCGGGATATGGCCTACGCCGCCTCCCGCTACACCGAGGCGAAGCTGTCCGCGATCTGTTCGGAGCTCTTCCGGGATATCGACAAGGACACCGTGGATTTCGCGGATTCCTACGACGGCGGCATGCAGGAGCCCTCGCTCCTGCCCACCACCTTTCCCAACGTCCTGGTCTCCGCCAACCTGGGCATCGCCGTGGGCATGGCCAGCAACCTCTGCGGCTTCAACCTGGCGGAGGTCTGCCAGGCCACCATTGAGTACCTGCGGGACCCGCAGGCGGACCTTCTCAGCGTCATGCCCGCGCCGGACTTTCCCACCGGCGGAGAAATCCTCTACGATCGGAGCGAGATGGAGGAGATCTACCGCACGGGGCGGGGAAGCTTCCGGGTCCGGGCGAAGTGGCGCTACGACAAGGAAAACAACATCATCGAGATCTACGAGATCCCCTATACCACCACCTCCGAGGCCATCATCGACAAGGTGGCGGAGCTGGTGAAGACCGGGAAGGTCAAGGAGATCGCGGACATGCGGGACGAGACGGACCTGGGCGGGCTGAAGCTGGCCATCGACCTGAAGCGGGGCCAGGACCCGGACCGGGTCATGCAGCGGCTATTTCGCCTGACGCCCCTGGAGGACGCCTTCTCCTGCAATTTCAACGTGCTCATCGCCGGGATGCCCCGGGTCCTGGGGGTCCCGGAGCTGCTGGAGGAGTGGGTGGCCTGGCGCTCCGAATCCGTGCGGAGGCGGACCCACTATGAGCTGACCAGGAAGCAGGAGCGGCTGCACCTGCTCCAGGGCCTGGGGAAGATCCTTCTGGACATCGACAAGGCCATCGCCATCATCCGGGAGACGGAATCCGACGCCGAGGTGGTCCCCAACCTGATGATCGGCTTCGGCATCGACGAGGTGCAGGCGGAATTCGTGGCGGACATCCGCCTCAGGAACATCAACAAGGAATACATCCTGAAGCAGATCAAGGACACGGAGCAGCTGGAAAAGGACATCGCCGACCTGGAGGATATCCTGAAAAAGCGCAGCCGCGTCCACACCATCATCCGGCAGGAGCTGGAAAAGGTCATCAAGCAGTACGGCGCTCCCCGGCGGACGACCCTGGTCTACAAGGACGAACTGGTTCAGGAGCCCGAGGAGGAGAGCATCCCCGATTACCCGGTGACCGTGTTCCTCAGCCGCCACGGCTACCTGAAAAAGATCACCGCCCAGTCCCTCAGGATGAGCGGCGAACAGAAATACAAGGAGGACGACGGTCTCCTCCTCTCCTTCGAGGCCACGAACCGTTCCGAGCTCCTGGTCTTTACGGATCGCTGCCAGGTCTATAAGACCAGGCTCAGCGACTTTGAGGATGGGCGGGCTTCCGCCCTGGGGACTTTTTTGCCCACGAAGCTTCAGATGGACGAGGGAGAGAACGTGATTACCGTTCTGGATCCGGGCGAATACCGGGACAGCATCCTCTTCGTCTTTGAAAACGGGAAGGCGGCCAGAGTGGGCCTGGGCGCCTACGCCACAAAAACCAACCGGAAAAAACTCACCGGCGCCTATTCCGACAAGTCGCCCATCGCCGCGATCCTGCCTTTCAGCGGGGAAACCCAGGTGGTCCTCTATTCCACGGAGGGGCGGGCGCTGATCCTGAATACGGCGCAGCTGGCGGAGAAGGCCACCCGGGACAGCCAGGGCGTCCAGGCGATGACGCTGAAGCCCAAGTACCGGCTGCAAAGCGCGGAGAAGCTGGAGGAGTCCCGCATCTCCAACCGCGCCAGGTATACGGCGCGGAATCTTCCGGCGGCGGGCGCGCTGCTGAAGCCGGAGGACACCGGCGAGACGCAGCTCAGCATGGAAGGGGACTAAGGTGTCGGGAAAACGGATCGCCCGGGGCCTTGCGCTGCTCCTTGCCCTCGCCCTTCTGTGCGGCTGCTCCCGCTTCTTTGAAGGGGAGTATGTCTCCGTGACGAAGCACCAGGAGTCTGTGGAGCTGATGGATTCCGAGGGGCAGTACTACGAGGTCCGGACCTATGTGGGCATGAAAAACGCCCTCTACAGCATGATCTCCTCCGCCATGGAGACCGGGACCATCCGGGTGACGGATTACTCCGGTTCTGTGGAGGACGATATCTCCCGCGCCTGCCTGGACGCCACGCGGGACTACCCTCTGGGCGCCTACGCCGTGGACTACATCAGCCATACCGTGAACCGGATCCTGGGCTATCAGGAGATCGGCCTCCGCATCCGGTATCGGATGATGCCGGAGGAGATCGCGGCGGTCCGTCAGGCGATCAACCCGGCGGACCTGTATACCATGCTGGAGAACTCTGTCCTCATCGGAAAAACACATATCGCGGTCCAGATCTCATCTCTCGCGGTGACGGAGGGGAGCGTTACCGGCTGCATCGACAATTATTATCGGAAGCATCCGGAGCTGCTCTCCTCCCGCCCCGGCATGGAGGTGGCCTTTTTCCCGGAGGAGAGCGCCGTGACCAAGATCCTGGACATCTCCTTCTCCTACCTGGACTCCAGGGAGACTGCCGCAGAACGCCTCTCCACCCTGGATCGGCTGGCGGAAGACTGCGCCGAGAGATGCGAGGGCTTCCCCGAGGAGATCGCCGCGCTGCTCTGCTGCCAGACCGTTGCCCAGGCCGTTCAAAGCGCCGGGGCAGGGAATACGGCCTATGACGCCCTGGTCCTGGGGGCTTCCTCCTCCGAGGGCTGCGCAATGGCGTTCCAGCTTCTGTGCAACCGCTGCGGCCTGGAGTGTCAGGTGATCGAGGGAAGAGCGGAGGGCCTTGTCCGCTGCTGGAATCTGATCCGCTTGGAGGACGCGTATTATCACGTGGACTGTCTGGCCTGTTCGGGCGGTTCCGTTTCCGACGGGTTTCTCCTTGCCGATGCCGATATGGTCCTCCGGTATTGGTGGGATGTAGACAAATACCCCTCCTGCAGCGGGAGCCTCACGGCTTCCCAGGTCGTCGACGCCTATGTTTCCTGGCTGAGGGAATTCGGGAAAGAGCCTACGGAGATGCCGTTCGGCGGATTGGGGACCGCAGAGAGCTGAATGCTCCATTCCGGGATGTAAAAGGATTTGTGGTTTCCCGGAAAAATCGACTTGCATTCTCAGGCAGGGTATGCTATACTCATCCCTGCAATGCGGATATAGTTCATCGGTAGAACACCGGCTTCCCAAGCCGGATAGGTGGGTTCGATTCCCATTATCCGCTCCAGCGTCGTCGCGGACTTCGTATCGTTCGCGACGGCGTTTCTTTTTTCAAAACAAACGCCGTCTCTCACTCACTCCGTCGCTCCTCCTTTCAAAATCGGACCCGCTTCGCTGGGCTCCGATTTTGTTCTTTTGGGGTAGCGGCAGAGCGGACTGCATATCGTTCGCTCCTCCTTTCAAAATGCAACCCGCTCCGCTGGGCTCGCATTTTGTTTTTTGGGGGGAGAAGGAGTATTAACCGATCGCACCAGCATCGTCGCGGACTATGTATCGTTCGCGACGGCGTTTTTGTTTTCCGTTTTATACCTTGGTGTGAATTGGGGGCTATAGCAAACTTGTGTTTGATACAGCCCCGTTTTTACTGTTCCCGTTTTATCCTAATAGACCTTCTGTCGGATCAAAATGGACGTCTGTTTCTCAGATATTATCATTTTGACCGGGATACGGATCATGCATATTAGCCTTTGGGGACGCACCTTTAATCGTTACCCGTTAAGATATGTCCACGGATTACAGAATGTGTTCCCTTCGTAGTTGAATTCATCTGCCTCAATATAATCGGCGCCGCCCTGATGCGTAATAACGTAGTTCGGTTTATCGGCACTGGTGATATACGCATATCCAGAGAAATCACCGATCTTTCTTCCCTTGATAACGGCAAAGTGTAAATGGACACTATCCGTACCGCTGCTGCCCATAACGCCAATCTGCTGCCCCTTGGTTACCGTATCACCGATCGACACGCAATAAGACTGCAAATGCGCATAAAACGTCGTGACGTCTTCTCCCTCATGGTAAACCGTAACGGTATTTCCGTTTCCCTTTATTGCTGACGTGGCTGTTTTGGTGATGACGCCGTCAGAGACAGCATAGACTGGAGCACCTGCTTTGGATCCGTATTCCGGACTGCTGTTTCGGACGTCAATCCCCAGATGCCATTTTCGGTCGGGTTCACTGCTTCCGTAGGTGGGGGAAGTGTTATACCTCCAGCAAAGCCAGCTGTTGTTTGCTCCTCCGCTTCCCCAGGAACAGATGATATTGTCCACGGGGTTCTGCCATGCGGTCCTCTCCTCCGTCCCTTGCGTGACCATGATCTCAAGCACGTGATCGGGATGGGAAGGACAGCCTAGTTTCAGTACATACGTGCGGTCATGGCCGGTCGTGTTTACAGAGGTTGTGGAGATCACAAGTCGGTTGGCGTCTGTCACGTCGAACCGCAGCCAATCTCCATAATATGCGATCCCGTTCTGGGACTGCAGATCCACGAAACCGTAGCCGCTGCCGCAATAGGACATGGCGATCTCCTTGCTTTCTCCGGCTTTCCGGTTGAAAGACACTGCGTCCTTTCCGCTGGTCAATCTGCAGGCAGAGGGGGCACCCTCCTGACCGCCGGAGGAACCGGATGCGCCCTGGACATAGTTGGAAATGTATTTGATGCCTCTTTGACCATAGGTGGAATTTGCGTAGGATTCCCACGTGTAGGTATACGTTCCGATCCTGCACCGGGAAGTGCGTTCGGCCGATCCGTCATAGGGATACTCCTTGTTCAGGGAACCGTTCGCATTGAACACGGTAAAGCCTTCGTTTGTAATCTTTGCCACGATCATGGAGTGACTGCTGCCGGAGGTCCGAATATGCGCTCCAACGCCTGCTTCGGTGATGAGTGCCTTCAGTGCAGCAGTATTGCCATTGGTCCAGCTGCCGAAGTTTTTAAAGCCTCCAGTTGCAGTTCCGGCGCTGATGACACTATCGTCGCTCCAAGGCTCCCTGCATCCGTACAGCATTACCTGACAATACAGCGCAAAACCCTTGCACTGCCCAAATCCGAGTCCGACGTCTGCCATACCTGCGGTGTATCCTCTGGTGTTTTTGAAAGAGGAAATACAGGTACAATCGCTTGCTTCGCCGCAAGTCCCGCGCCCGTGGCACTTGCAGGCTGTTCCGGTCGTAGAGAAATATTCTCCGGGAGCATAGAGAAGGTCTATGCCGTTGATCATAAGGTTCCCGAAATCCTCCGGCCCGGACGAAGTGTCGGCAGGACCATAGGTGAAGGTGTAGCTGCTGCTGCATTCTGCTACACGGGCGCCCTCTTTGGAATACGCCGAAATATGCATGCGGTAGCTTGATCCGGGCGTCAGCTCACTGCTGTAAAGAACGCCGTGAATCTGAGCCGTAAGTTCATTCCGGAGATAGACGTCCGTTGTAAGATCCAGCACTGCCCACCTGTATATCACGTCTCCGGGGGCAGCCTGCCACGCCACTGCAAGGTCCCCGTTGGCAGGGACCTCCGAGCCTGTGGGCGACGTGAATTCGATTGCCGGCAGGGAATAGGTAGAGAATACACGCTGTGTTTGGGCGACCTTTGCTCCGCTGCCATCGTATGCGCCGATCCAAAGGCGGAATTGCGAGGCTTTCGGCAAACTGTACTGACTCAGGTCAAACCCGTTCCCGGTGACGATCAGCCCGTCAGGCGCTCCTTCGTCCGAGATCGCCATCTCGCCCGTGGTAAGATTTCTGAGACGAACTTGGTAAGAGACCGCCCCGATGACCGGTTCCCATTCAACGACGGGAAGCGCATCTGCGGACAGCATACCGCCATCCGAAGGAAAACCGGTCAACACGAGAGGCTTGGTATTAACGGAAATACTTTCCGTTCTCAGCGTTACGGAATTCCCGGTCCCGTCTGTAACGGTAACGACGAAATAGTACATACCGTCGTTTTTCGGAACGACCGTGAGGGTGTTGTGACCCTGTGAGTGGGTGATTCCTTCCTGAACCCCGTTTCGGTAAGTCTGAAGGATGTAATGATAGGTGCCGCTGCCTCCGCGTGGGTCCACGGCGATCTCTGCCGTTTCTCCTGCAAAGAGCTCTCGTGTCGTGAGCGAGGCACTCGCCGTCAGGTCCTGCTGAACAGTGCCGACCTGAACGACCTGGAGGTTGCGGCTGATCCCTTGTGAAGAGATTGTAATAACTGCATTTCTGGCACCGGGATTCCCGTTTTCTGCCGCCCGGAAACGCAGGGTGCCGTTTCCGTCGCCGTTTCCGTTGATGATCTCGATCCAAGAAGCTTGAGTTGCTGCGTTCCATTCGCCGATGGACGTGACCAGAACGAGGGCGTCCCCTCCTGCGGCAGGGACGGATACGCTGTCGGAGGACAGGTCCAGATAGGAATCGAACTCCGGATACCAATCATCGGGGACGTCGTCTCCCTTAGCGCCGTCTTTGAACCAG
Organism: Oscillospiraceae bacterium; assembly: GCA_017535635.1. Classification (GTDB taxonomy): domain Bacteria; phylum Bacillota; class Clostridia; order Oscillospirales; family Oscillospiraceae; genus UBA1774. Next base: position 34,740 of record JAFXTU010000012.1, on the reverse strand, counting down.
GCGGGGAGAGGCCAATCGTAACGGACGACATAAATGCCGCGGGTGAAAATCAGGGCCTCCTCAATTCTGCGGAAATACAGCCCCTTGATATCCAGCCCGTTGGCGTGATGCCAGTTGGCAAACAGGTTGGAGACCAGCCGATCGTCAATATCGGCTCCGTATTGTTTCATGTAGGTGTTGAACCGAGTGGGCTTGCCTTGCGAATTGGTGGAATTAAAACGATCGCCGAGGTTGAACGTGAACGATACCAAAGCGTCAAACTGGTTTTGAGAGTATTGAATGTTGTGTTTCTTCATAAACCGGTTGACGATCTCTTCGCTGTCTGCGATATCCTGGCGGAAGAGAACGTCCATTTCCGCGTTGCTCAGTGAAACGCTGCGATAGGTTCCAGCGGTGATCTCATTTGCTGTAAGACAGTGTCCGATCCCGATCGTATCCTTGCCTGCCACATCCCGATATACGGTCGGGTGTCTTCCCTCGCGTTTTGCGATATAGTCGATCAGTACTTGGGAAACGTGCATATTACCGTCGGCGTCTGTCATTTGAACGACGGAAACGCTCACGATCTGAGAATAATCATAATCTCCGCCGTTCTGTCCCGCCGTATTCCGGCCGTTTACCCCCGCCGTGATTACGTAGACTCCTGCCGAAGGAAGATCATATAGGATCTCCGTTTCGTTGGACGTGATGGGATACGTTGACAGACTGCCGTCAGGTTTTCGGACGGTGATTTCGCCGGAACTGAAATTGGCGGCGGAGACCTCGATGTGCAGCCGTTCGCCTGGGTAAAACACCCCGTCCTGCCCGCCGACCGGATTCACAATAGACACCATCGGCCCGAAAGCGTCTTCGCCCGTCTGCTGATAAACCTGGACGGTTTTTTCCAACGAACCGCTGCGGAGCCGTACCAGACCGCTCCGAGCCTGACCGGAAATGTTTTGTTCGGTCATCAGGAGAAGTCTCCAGGCGCCGCTTTGCTGGCTTTCCGACAAAGAGCCTGAGCTGTCTGCAGCAAGGAGCCGCAGGGAATCCTGCAGACTCATGCCGCCGGAAACCAATCCCAGCCTGATCCAATCCGGACAGCTCTCCACGGCCCACTCGTCGCTGGCGTCTACCTCGACGATTTTCAGAGAGGAGCTGCTGTCCGTATTCCATTCGCTGTCTGAAAGATTCAAGTAGCTTGCGGCCGTAGGAGCGCTGCCAGCTTCCCCGCGCAGGGTTATCTTCTTTTCCGCCAGGAGATAAATCCTCCCGCCCGTGTTTGCGGCGCGGATCTTGATCAGGTAGACGCTGCCAGCGTTCGTCGGGTAAAGGGTTTCGGAGCCGCTGTCGGCATAGCCGCTGCCGCTGGTACCGATTACTGCTCCCGCGCCCGTTGAAATGCAGTTGATATTGCTCAGGGAGAAGCTGGTTCCGCTTCCCAGGGCGGCAATGGCTGAGCGATCATAGATGGCATAATCGCAGAAACGTCCTGTGTCCGCCTCCATGACGGTGACCTGGATTCTGTCCAAGGCACCGCCGTCGGCGCTGACCGTTCCGGAAAAGTAATACGCCTCACCCAGAGTCAGGATCTCATCGGACGTGTCCATGCTGACAATGGGCACGGTCTCCGCTGCCTGCGGTTCCACAACAGTAAAGGTGATGAGCCGCATAGCGATGGCAGCGTCGGCACCATCCCTGGCCTCGACCCACAGCCGGAAGCTGTGTCCGGCAGGAAGGTCCGCCTCCGGGATCGTAAGGGAGGTTCCGTTCACCGTCCCGTAGAAAACACTGTTTTCCGCCCCTCCGTTGACGTTGGGATACAGCGTGATATCCCGCAGAGCGACGAAGTAGACTGCGGTTCCTTCATAAGCGGACCAGCGGATGGTAAGATCACCTGCATTGAGAGTCTGCCCGTTGCTGGGATAGGTAACGTTCACAGTGCCGGGGTCCGGATTCCCGGCGTCCTCGCTGACTGAGAAGGCGATATTCTTCCCATTGATCAGAGTTCCGTCTTCCGTATGCGCTGCGATCCATAGATTATAGCTGTGCCCCGGAGTCAATAAAGTGGCTGAGATCTTGTCAGTCAAGGACTCCGTTCTCTTGTCGATCAGCTTTATGCCAGTGCTGCTGTTCGGATACAGGGTAGAGTCGCGCAGTGCGATCCAATAATAGTCCGCATTGAGCACCTGCTTCCACGCAAGATCAATATCCCGCTGTTCGGTGACGCTCCCGCTTGTTATGCCATAGTACAGGATCTCAGTCTCCCCGTGAGTGAACAACTCATCGTCGAAGAATAGATCAGATTGCCCGCCTTGGTTGCCGCTTCCGGAAGAGGCTCCTTCCGTACGGAAAACTAGGGATGACTCGGACACCTTGCTTCCCGCAGCATTGAAAGCCGATACCGTCAGCTGATACAGATTGTTGTATGCCAGAGCAGAAGTCGGAATGTCCTGGTAATAGACTATGACAGAACTCTGGGAATAAACGGTCCTTGACGTGGTCAGGTTCCTGAGTTCAACCTCAAAATAGGCATGGTCATAGTTGTAGCTCCATGCGGTACGAAATCTCTCATAAGCCATTACGGATCCCTGGCTTGGTCTGGTGATCCTCAAAGCGCCGGAGTTTGACTGACCGTTTCCGGCCTGCGTGACCGAGAACACCGCACAGCCTCCTGCGGAGTTTCGGAAGGTCACCGTGCCGCTACGTGGGAAGCTGCCGTTGTTCGCGGTCACCGAGATCCCTAAACGGTCCGAACCGGTTCCTGTTGTCTGGCTGAGCGTAATCCAGGAGGCCGAGACCTGTGCCGTCCATGCAGAAGAAGTAGTTAAACCGACGTATTTCGTCCCGAAGGAATCGTCGAAGAAATGATCGTAAAGGGACAGATCCATGGTACTTGAAGATCCGACGGTAAAGTAGTAGGGGACTGATTTTTCCGCGTTGCCATAAGTATCTTCAGCCCGGATATAGAGCTTAAACCTGCCTCCTGCATAAAGCTCGCTCCTAGGGATCGTATAACTGGTTCCCGCGATACTTCCGGAACTAAGGACCTTGTCCCAATCATCATCATAGTAGTCATACAGAGATACAGAATAGTGCGCCGCTCCTTCGACCTGGGTCCAAACGAGCGAAAGGTCCTTTTCCTGGACGGCACTGCTGTTTTGACTGTCTGCACTGAGCGCAGGGGACAGCAAGACCGGTTTTTCCATGCCGGAATTCTGGAATTGGACGTAGAATTCCTCGTATGTCATGTGACCTTGCTGATCATAAGCACTGATGTAGATACAGTACGGCAGTCCGGTCCATAGTGAATCCTTTGGGATCGTGACAGTGCATTCCGTAAGACCATCGATCTCATAATCGGTGACATCATTCTTAGTATCGTAAACATTGACCTGGTATCTTACGGCAGCAGAAACCGGTTCCCAAACGAGCGTCAGGTTTTGGAGAGTCAAGACGGTCGGATCCGATTCATCTTTCGAGAGTTCCGGCAAAACAATGCTTGTCGGATCCAGCGTCAGGTTCCCCGGATAAGGAGCGCGGAACCACATGTCGTCCGATTTGATAGAACACTCCTCTGAATGGTGCGCGAATACATAAACCCGATATCTGGAACCGCTGGACAAATCCGCAAGAGGAACTTCAAAATGATTGGTCGTTATATTCGTATAATTCTGTGTAACTGCTGCTTCATTATCCTCGATTTTCGTCAGCTGAGCAGAATAGAATTCTGCTGCCGGTACGTTGGTCCAGCTGATGGGAACCGACTCATAGAGAGGATATGTGGGTATTTTGTCCCGATAATAACCGTCCGACATATACGTGCTTGTAATCATCGGCTCAGTCAGTTCAATGCAGTCGTCGTCATTTTTGCAGCCTACGTAGAAGTATACTTTAGACGACTTCCATGACCCGGTTTTAGTACGAACTTCAATTTCATGGCAATACCCGTTTTTCAGCAGCGACTGGTTGATCGTATACCGATTTGTATTTGCATATATCCTTTACTGTTATTTATGTTATCTTAATTATCCTGCGGTTCTTTTCAGACGGCTGAGTCAGAGCGCAGCGCGATGAATAACACTATAACCAGCGTCCCCTTCGACTATCAGCGGAGGATCGTTGAATGATCAATGGTCTTTGGCGCGGATACAAGCTCTGCCGTGTCGGACGGTCACGTTATGCGTCACAGATAACCAACTTTTTCCATTCTTGTCATAATTATATCTATTTTACACTTGTTGACACAAGGAGTCAAGCATTTATTAATGAAGAGGGATTCTGCAGGGTTTTTTAAAGCTTTTGAAGAGAGAGTCCGCACCAGGACTGTTCAATGAAAAGGGATCATGCTCCCGCCTATGGCGTGGTCTTCCCGAAAGAACTGGAAATGAAAAAAACCGGGCGAGTTCCCTGAGGGACTCGCCCGGTACTTAACAGAAAAAGAATGGATCAAAAGCAAAAGCAGACCGAAAACTGACTATTTGAACTAGGGTTGTTTAGTCTTCACACCGAAACGGCTGAACGCCATTTTTGCTTAAAGAATGCCTCTCAGATCACGGCGGCGGTGATGATGGCCATCTTGTAGACCTCCTCCGCGTTGCAGCCGCGGCTCAGGTCGTTGATGGGGGCGTTGAGGCCGAGAAGGATGGGGCCGTAGGCGTTGAAGCCGCCCAGCCGGGCCGCGATCTTGTAGCCGATGTTGCCCGCGTTCACATCCGGGAAGATGAAGGTGTTGGCATAGCCCGCCACCTGGGAGCCGGGGAACTTCCGCTGCCCCACCTCGGGGGACACGGCGGCGTCGAACTGCATCTCACCGTCCACCGGGACATCGGGCATGGCCTCCCGCGTTTTGAGCATGGCATTCTGCATCATGGTCACGGTGTCGTCCTTGGCGCTCCCCTTGGTGGAGAAGCTCAGGAAGGCCACCTTGGGGTCGATGCCGAAGGTCTTGGCGCACTTGGTCGTTTCCACGGCGATCTCCACCAGGTTTTCCTCCGTGGGGTGGATGTTGATGGCGCAGTCGCCCATGGCGATGCGCTCTTCCTCGTCCTTGCCCCGGGTCAGGATAAAGCAGGAGGAAACGATGCTGTTGCCCGGCTTGGTTTTGATCAGCTGAAGAGCGGGACGGACCGTATCGGCGGTGGAGTAGGTGGCGCCGCCCAGAAGACAGTCGGCCTCTCCCATTTTGACCAGCATGGTCCCGAAATAGTTGGACTTCTGAAGGGCGTTGCGGCACTCCTCGGCGGTCATTTTCCCCTTGCGGAGCTCCACCATCTTGTCCACCATGGCATCCATGCCGGGATAGGCGGCGGGATCAATGATCCTGGCGCCGGCGATGTCGTAGCCGCCCTTGTCTGCGGCGGCGCGGATTCCCTCGGCGCTGCCCACCAGGACCACGCCCAGGAAGCCGCCCTTCAGCAGCTTTGCCGCCGCGTCCAGAATACGTTCATCCTCGCCTTCGGTGAAGACGATGGTGCGGCGATTTGCTTTCAGCAGTTCAATGAGTTTCTCGAACATTTTCCAACCTCCGTATCATTCGGACGCCTGAGCATCCCTTGCTGAAACCTGATTCTATACCCCATAGACAGCAGTTACAAGCCCTTTTTTCGTTTTCTTCCGCGATCACGCTTTCCCGCTCCTTCCGGCGATCCGCTGCCGGAGCTGAGAATGAAAACCGCGGTGGAGCGTTTTGGGTTGCCAATTCAGGTGTCCGGTGGTATATTTCGCATAGAGAAACCGGAAATAATCTCCGATCCTTCGGCGGGGCAGAGCTTTTGCCTCCGGGTCTCTCCGGATGCCGAAGTGGAGAAACGAAAGGGAAGCAGAACAAACAATGAAAAAGAAACTGATCGTGATCGAGGGCCTGGATGGCTCCGGGAAGGCTACCCAGTCCGGCCTCCTGTATACTTTCCTGCAGAAAGAATATGGGTGCGAAACAGGAGCCTGCCTGCGGCAGGTCAGCTTCCCGGATTATGAAAGCGACAGCTCCGCGCTGGTTAAAATGTATCTTGCCGGTCAGTTCGGATCGAAGCCGGAGGATGTGAACGCCTATGCCGCCTCCTCCTTCTATGCCGTGGACCGGTATGCCAGCTTCAAGCGGGACTGGAAGAGGGACTGGGAGAGCGGCATCATCATCGCGGACCGGTATACCACCAGCAACGCGATCCACCAGTGCTCCAAGCTGCCGGAGAAAATGTGGGACGAGTACCTGGATTGGCTGTTTCACTACGAGTATGCCCTTCTGGGCATCCCGGAGCCAAGCATGGTCATCTACCTTCGGGTAGATCCTGCGGTGAGCCAGAGACTTCTGACTCTGCGCTATGAGGGGCAGGAAAAAAGGGATATCCATGAAAGGGACAGAGAATACCTTGCCCGGTGTCAGAAGGCGGCGGCCTACTGCGCCGAAAAGCTGGGCTGGCGCGTGGTGGAGTGCTGCCGTGACGGCGAGATGCGAAGCATTGAGGAGATCCAGCAGGAGCTCCTGCCCCTGGTCAGAGAAGCGCTGTCCTCTCCGGCAGAGGAAACGGGGGCGGCATCGCCCACCCCGAGGGAGGAAGTCTGAATAAACGAATGAGATCATTCCGAGGCGGAGAATACAGACCACCGCATCGGACATGATTCAGGAGGATGCTTTCATGAGGCCAAAGCTCAGAGAAAACTGCCGGTATGCCCTGGCCTGCGTTACCAGCATGGGAGTCAGGATCACACCGGAGGACCGTATGGCTGTCCATAACAGCAGCCGATTTTATATGCAGGCCACCAGCGCCGAGACGAACGTCCTGAATGTCTCCTCCAGCCTGGGCAAAGACTGCCTGGCCCTGACCCGTTTTGTGGAGGGGAGCCCCATTGCCGCCTTCATCCGCGCACAGCTGCGGGCCAGGAACATCGCCTTTGAAGGGCCGGAGATCCCCCAGGGAGGACCATGGGGCTGGCGGCATCAGTTCAATATCGCGGATTCCGGCTTCGGCCTCCGGGGACCCCGGGTCTGGAACGACCGGGCCGGAGAGGTGGGCCGGAGCCTTTCGGCGGACGACTATGACTTGGACCGCATCTTCGGGACCGAGGGTGTAGCCATCCTGCATCTTTCCGGCCTGATCGCCGCCATGAGCCCGGAGACCACCGAATGCTGTCTCGCCGTGGTCCGGGCCGCCAAGGCCCACGGGACCCTGGTGAGCTTCGACCTCAACTACCGGGCCGCCTTCTGGAAGGGCAGGGAGGAGGAATTGCGGGCCGCCTTTCACGAGTTTGCCTCTGCATCGGACGTCCTGATCGGCAATGAGGAGGATTTCCAGCTCTGCCTGGGCTTTCAAGGACCGGAGACCGGCGGCCGGGATTTGAGGGGTAAGGTCGAAAGCTTTCAGGCCATGATCGGCCGGGTGCTGGAGAAATACCCAAACGCCAGACTGTGCGCCACCACCCTCCGGCAGGCCATCTCCGCGAACGAGCACCTCTGGGGGGCAATCCTCTGGGAGGGCGGACGCTGGTATGCGGAGGAGCCCCGGCCCATCCCGGTGCTGGACCGCATTGGCGGCGGCGACGGCTTCAGCGGCGGGCTCCTGTACGGAGTGCTGAACGGCTGGGAGCCGGAAAAGTGCCTGGGCTTCGGCTGGGCCTGCGGCGTCCTGGCGGCCTCCAGCCTGAACGACTACGCGGAGCCTGCGGACGAAAAGCAGGTATGGGACATCTACGCCGGAAACGCCAGGGTACAGAGATGAGCGGGAGGACGGAGCAAGTGAACAAAGCGGATATCGGGCTGATCGGGCTTGCCGTCATGGGAGAAAACCTGGCCCTGAATATGGCCTCCCACGGCTTCGCCGTGGCGGTGTACAACCGTACCGGGGAAAAGGTGGATGCATTTTTGTCCGGCAGGGGCGCGGGAAAGCGCATCCTGGGCTGCCGGAGCCTGGAGGAGCTGTGCTCCAGCCTGGATAAGCCCCGCAAGGTGTTCCTCATGGTCAAGGCGGGGCAGCCGGTGGACGATTATATCGAAAAGCTGCTCGGGCTCCTGGAACCTGGGGATATCCTCATCGACGGGGGCAACAGCCACTTTCCCGATACCATCCGCCGCGCCGCTCTGGCGGAAAGCCGGGGCCTCCTCTACGTGGGCTGCGGCGTCAGCGGGGGCGAGGAAGGGGCGCTTCGCGGCCCCTCTTTGATGCCCGGCGGCTCTCCGGGCGCCTGGGAGAAGGTAAAGCCGATCCTGCAAAGCATCTGCGCCAAGGTGGAGGACGGCTCTCCCTGCTGCGACTGGGTAGGGGAAAACGGCGCGGGACACTTTGTCAAAATGGTCCACAACGGCATCGAGTACGGGGATATGCAGCTCATCTGCGAGGCATACCAGCTTCTCCGGGACGGCCTGGGGATGAGCAGCGGGGAAATGAGCCGGGTCTTTGCCGCCTGGAATGAGACCGAGCTGAACAGTTATCTTATCGGCATTACCCGGGATATCCTGGGCTTCCGGGATGAGAACGGGGAAGCCACGGTGGAACACATTCTGGACCGGGCGGGCCAGAAGGGAACCGGAAAGTGGACGGCCATCGCCGCGCTGGAGGAGGGCGTCCCTCTGACCATGATCGGCGAAGCTGTCTTTGCCCGCTGCCTCTCTGCCCAAAAGGAGGAGCGGGTCCGGGCTTCGGCGCTCTTTCCCAGGGAGATCCCGCAGTGGGAGGGGGACCGGGCTGTATTAATCGAAAAGATCCGTCAGGCCCTTTACGCCAGCAAGATCGTCTCCTATGCCCAGGGCTATATGCTCATGCGCTCCGCCGCCGCCACCTATGGCTGGGATCTGAACTATGGCGGCATTGCCCTGATGTGGCGGGGCGGCTGCATCATCCGGAGCGTTTTCCTGGGACGGATCAAGGAGGCCTTTGACCGGGACCCTCATCTGGAAAACCTGCTTCTGGACGACTATTTCCGCGCTGAGATTCGGAAGCTGCTTCCCGCCTGGCGGGAGGTGGCGGCCTGGACTCTGCGCTCGGGGATCCCCGCCCCGGCCTTCACCTCTGCCCTCGCCTGGTTTGACGGCTATACCACGAAATCCCTTCCGGCGAATCTGCTGCAGGCCCAGCGGGATTACTTCGGCGCCCACACCTACGAGCGGATCGACGCGCCCAGGGGACAGGCCTTCCACACCGATTGGACGGGGCACGGCGGATCAACCTCTGCGGAAACCTACAATGCCTGATTGTAAGCTCATTGCCCTGGACCTGGACGGCACCCTGCTGAACTCCGCCAAGGAGCTCACGCCAAGAAGCCGGGCGGCCCTGGAGGCAGCCGCCGGGGCCGGGATCCACATCGTCCCGGCCACGGGGCGATTTTACCGGGGAATGCCGGAGTGCATCCGCTCCCTCCCCTTTGTCCGCTATGTCATCTCCATCAACGGCGCGGAGATCTATGACACGAAAGAGGAAAAGGCTTTGTATTCCGCCGTGATCCCTCTTCCGGAAGCCCTGGAGGTGCTGACGTACCTGGATACCCTGCCGGTGATCTACGACTGCTATGCCCTGGGCTGGGGCTATATGACAGCCCGGATGCAGGAGGCGGCGGAGGAATACATCTCCTATCCGCCCTCCCTCAGTATGGTCCGGGAGCTGCGGGACCCGGTGCCGGAGCTGAAGGCCTATCTGCGGGAGAAGGACATCTCGCCACAGAAGCTCCAGCTCTTCACCCGGGACATTCCCCTCCGGGATAAGCTCCTGGGAGACCTGGCGGAGCGTTTTCCCCATCTGGTCTTTACCGCCTCTCTGCCGAACAATCTGGAGATCAACTCCCGGGAGGCCGGGAAGGACCGGGCGCTGGAGGTCCTGGCGGCACAGCTGGGGATCTCCATGGAGGAGACCATGGCCTTCGGCGACGGGCTGAACGACGTGGACATGCTCCGGGCATCGGGCGTCGGGGTGGCTATGGGAAACGCCCATCCGGCGGTAAAACAGGCAGCCGACCTGATCGCGGAGGACTGCGACTGTGACGGCGCCGCCAAAATCATTGAAACATTGCTCCGAGAGGGGCGAGGAGGGATCCTATGAAGCTGCCGATAAAACCGGATCTCAGCGGCAGGGTCGCGGTGGTGACCGGGGGCGCGGGCGTCCTCTGTTCCGAATTCTGCCGGGCCCTGGCGGTCTGCGGCGCAAAGGTGGCCGTTCTGGGCCGCACGCCGGAAAAGACGGAGGCCCTGGCCGAAGAGCTGCGCTCCCAGGGCGGGGAGGCCCTGGACCTTTGCGCCGATGTCACCGATGCGGAAAGTCTGCGGGCAGCCCATGAGAAGCTCCTGGAGAAGTGGGGGCCCTGCGATATCCTTATTAACGGCGCCGGGGGGAACCGGCCCGACGCCACCGCCGACGATGAATTCTTCCGGCCGGAAACACTTTCGGACCCCGCAAGGAAGAGCTTTTTCGACCTGTCGGAGCTTGCTTTCCGCCAGGTCTTTTCCCTGAACATCCTGGGGACCGTGCTGCCCACCCAGGTTTTTGCCAGGGATATGGCGGAGCGGGGGCGGGGCTGCATCGTAAATGTGAGCTCCATGAACGCCTTTACTCCCCTGACCAAGATCCCCGCCTACAGCGCGGCCAAGGCAGGCGTTTCCAATTTTACCCAATGGCTGGCCGTGCACTTCGCTTCCGCGGGCATCCGTGTGAATGCCCTTGCCCCCGGCTTCTTTTCTACCGCCCAAAACGCCGCGCTCCTTTGGAACGCCGACGGGACCCCCACCCCCCGCACAGGAAAGATCCTGGCCGCTACGCCCATGGGCCGCTTCGGAAAGCCGGAGGAGCTGGTGGGTGCGCTGCTCTTCCTCTGCGACGAGGGCTGCTCCGGCTTCATCACGGGCGTAGTGCTGCCTGTGGATGGGGGCTTCCAGGCCTATTCGGGGGTATAGCATGGAGCTGTACCGTGTTGCGGAAGGGGAGAAGGGCCTCTCCCGGGAGGAGATCGAGAACTGCCTTTCCGCTTCTTTGGAGGGGCGAAGGCTCCGGCGGGTGCTGATCCTGCCGCCGGACTATACCCGTTTCCACTCCGGGGCGGGCGCTATAACCAACTATTATTATCATACCCTGACCGAATCGGGGGCGGAGGTGGACATCCTTCCCGCCCTGGGGACCCACGCCCCCCTCTCCGAGGGCCAGCGGGAAAGCATGTTCGGGGATATCCCGGCGGAGCGGTTTTTCGTCCACGACTGGCGCCGGGACGTGGTGAAGCTGGGAGAGGTCCCCGGCGCGTACGTCAGCGAGATCACCGAGGGTCTCTGGCGGGAGAGCGTCAGCGTGGAGGTGAACCGCCGGGTCATGGACGAGGGGTATGACCTCATCATCTCTCCCGGACAGGTGGTGCCCCACGAGGTCATCGGCATGTCCAACCACGCCAAGAATCTCTTCGTGGGCGTGGGGGGCAGCGAGATGATCAACAAGTCCCATATGATCGGCGCCGTCTACGGCATGGAGCGGATGATGGGCCGGGATCATACCCCGGTGCGCAAGCTCTTCGACTACGGCATGGAGCATTTTCTGTCCCACCGTCCGATCCTCTGGGTCCTGACGGTGACCACCGCCCCGGCGGGAGTGATCCGGACTCACGGCCTCTTTATCGGAGAGGACCGGCGCTGCCTGACGGAGGCGGTGCGCCTGGCCCAGGAGAAGAATATCGACTTTGTGGACCGGGGCGTACATAAATGCGTGGTGTACCTGGACCCGGAGGAATTCAAGAGCACCTGGCTGGGAAACAAGGCGGTTTACCGGACCCGAATGATGATGGCGGACGGGGGAGAACTGCTGGTCCTGGCGCCGGGGGTGGAACGCTTCGGGGAGGACCCGGAGTGCGACCGGCTGATCCGGAAATACGGCTACCGGGGAAGGCTCAGTACCCTGGCGGCCTTTGAAAAACCGGAGAATGCCGACCTCCGGGCCAACATGGGAGCCGCGGCCCACCTGATCCACGGCTCCGCCGACGGCCGCTTCTCCATCACCTGCGCCGTGAAGCGCATCTCCCAGACGGAGATCGAGGGCGTGGGGTATCAAGCGGTCAATTATGACAGTGCCGTAAAGAAGTATGATCCCAAGAAGCTCTCCTACGGCTATAACACCGTGGACGGGGAAGAGATCTTCTTCATTCCCAACCCCGCGCTGGGACTGTGGATCGACCGGGAGCGGTTTTCCTCCCAACGCTGAAAGAAATCGGCACGAGATATCTCACTGAGAAGGAGATCCAGAAATGCAGGATTTGAAAAAGGAACTGACTGTTCAGGCGAGGACCCTGGGCCTGACAGTTTACCAGAGCTCCGTGGATGAAGCGGAGGGAACGGTTTGCGCCATTGTCAGAAGCCCGGAGGGCAAGCGCCTGGCGGTCCTGGGAAGGGAGGCCGCCCGCTTTGCCGGGGAGAGCAGGGACGCCCTTCTGCTCTGTCCTCTCACGGTAGACAACGCACGGGAGCTGATGCTCCTTTTCCCGTATACAAAGCCCCAAAGCCACCGGGGACGCCCCTTCTCCTTCGGCCTGGGGGACCGGCTGGGCCTGGCGACGCCGGGCCATGTGCGGGCCATTTCCGGCTTTGACGTGTTCCCTGTCTTTGCCCAGCAGTCCATCCGGGAGCTGAAGCTCACCGGACGGAGCTTTTCCGACGTGATCGCCGCCGCCGCCTTTGGGGTGTTTCAGGAGGGCTACCGGGGCGGCTACGGCGCAGACGGCGACCATCTGAAAACAGAAGAGGAGATCACCTATGCGCTGGAAAGCGGCTGCTCCATGATCACCCTGGACTGTTCCGAACACATCGACACCCAGGCTTCTTCCCTCAGCGCTGAGGCCGCTGCGGCGGCCTACGCTTGCCTGCCGGAGGAGGTGCGGGGACACTACGAGGAAGCCTATTTAGGGAAAACGCTTCCCATCCTGGGCACTCTCTCCGAGGCTGAGCTTCACCGCATCGTTCTTACGTTCTGGCGGGCGATCCGACACGCGATAAACTGTTGTCGGCATATCGAAAAAACCACTTCCACTCCGGTGGACTTTGAGCTCTCCATTGATGAAACCCTGACTGTGACCACGCCGGAAGAGCACTATGTCATTGCCTCTGAGCTGGCCGCGGAAGGAATCCGGCCGGACAGCGTGGCCCCTCACTTCAGCGGCACCTTTGAAAAGGGCGTCGAGTACGCGGGGGATCTGGACCGTTTTGCCCGGGATTTTGAGGTCCACCGGGAGATCGCGGAGTATTTCGGCTATAAGCTCTCCCTCCATTCCGGCTCGGACAAGCTCTCCGTGTTTTCCACCGTAGGACGAGCGACCGGGGGCCGCGTCCATGTGAAAACCGCGGGCACCAACTGGCTGGAAGCCCTGGCCGTCCTGGCGGAAAAGGACCCGGCGCTTTACCGCAGGGCCCATCGCTTTGCGATCGAACACCGACCCGAGGCGGAACGGTATTATCACGTCTCCACGGATGTCGGCGAGATCCCCAACATAGACCTGCAGTGTGACGCCTATCTCCCGGAATATCTCCGGATGCCTGCCGCCCGGCAGACCATGCACATCGCCTACGGCCTCCTTCTGGCGCAGCCCTGGTTCCGGGAAGCGTTCTTCCGTTTGCTGGACCGATATGAGGAGGACTATTATGCCCGCCTTCGGGTCCACATAGCCAAGCATCTCCGCTATCTCACCGGAGGGATGAAACAGTGAAGAACTCGGCGTTGGACCGTGGGGAAATGACGGACTTCGATAAAAAGAATACCGGACAAACGGAGGCACCGACCCACATTCAGGTGCGCGGCGGACGGGTCCATAACCTTAAGAGCATCGATGTGGATATTCCGCTCCACCGGCTGGTGGGGATCGCGGGGGTCTCCGGCTCGGGCAAATCCTCCCTTGCCCTGGGCATTCTGTACGCGGAGGGCTCGAGACGGTATCTGGAATCCCTCTCCACCTATACGAGAAGGCGAATGACCCAGGCGGAAAAGGCTCAGGTGGACGAGGTGCTGTATGTGCCCGCGGCCCTGGCTCTAAGGCAGCGCCCCGGCGTGCCCGGCATCCGCAGCACCTTCGGCACGGGCACGGAGCTGTTGAACGTCCTGCGGCTGATGTTCTCCCGGCTGGCAAGCCACCGCTGTCCCAATGGGCACTATCTGGAGCCGTCCCTGGCGGTGGCGGCGGGGGATGCGCTGGTATGCCCCGTGTGCTCTGCCGTGTTTTTCGCCCCCGGGGCGGAGGAACTTGCCTTCAACAGCCAGGGCGCCTGCAAGCGCTGCGACGGGACCGGCGTCGTCCGGACGGTGGATGAATCCACCCTGGTGCCGGACGAATCCCTCTCCATCGACCAGGGGGCCGTCGCCCCCTGGCAGACGCTGATGTGGTCCCTGATGAAGGACATTGCCCGGGAGCTGGGCGTCCGTACCGACGTGCCCTTCCGGGAGCTGACGGAAAAGGAGCGGGAGATCGTCTTCCACGGTCCCGCGATAAAGAAGAACATCATCTATCAGAACAGGACCAGCGGCGCGGCGGGGGATATGGACTTCACCTACTTCAACGCCACCTATACCGTGGAAAACGCCCTGTCCAAGGTCAAGGACGAAAAGGGCATGAAGCGGGTGGAGAAGTTCCTGCGGCAGGAAACCTGCCCGGACTGCGGCGGGACCCGGCTCTCCGAGGCGGCCTTGGCCCCCAGGCTGCGGGGGATCAGCCTGGCGGACGCCTGCAAAATGACTCTCTCGGACCTGATCGAATGGGTGAAGGGCGTGCCCGCTTCGCTGCCGTCGGAGCTGCGCCCCATGGCGGAGAGCATCTGCGATACCTTCCGTGAGACGTCAAAGCGGCTGGTGGATCTGGGCCTCAGCTACCTGACGCTGGACCGGAGCGCTTCGACCCTCTCCACCGGGGAGCGGCAGCGGATGCAGCTGGCCCGCGCCGTCCGCAACCGGACCACCGGTGTGCTCTATGTGCTGGACGAGCCCTCCATCGGCCTGCATCCCTCCAACCTGGAGGGCCTCAAGGGCGTGATGCGGGATCTGCTGGCGGACGGGAATACGGTCATTTTGGTGGACCACGATACCGGCGTGCTGAGGGAAGCGGACTGGCTGATCGAGCTGGGTCCGGAGGCGGGAGCTGGGGGAGGAGAGCTCCTCGCCCAGGGCACGGTACGGGAGCTGGAAAAGGATTCCCGCTCCCGCATCGGAGGCTTCCTCTCCGGGGAGAAGTCGGTCACGGTCAGAGAACCCTGTCCCGCTGCCGAGCTGTTTTCCCTGGGAACAATCCATCTTTCCACAGGAGAGATCCATACCGTCCGGCCCCTGGAAGCGGATTTCCCCAAGGGGCGCCTTGTTGCCGTGACCGGGGTCTCCGGCTCCGGGAAAACGACCCTGGTGCTGGAGAGCCTGATCCCGGCCCTGGATGCGGCCATCCGCGGGAAAAAGCTGCCGGAGCATATCCGCTCCATCGAGGCGGAGGGGATCCGGCAGGTAAAGCTGATCGACGCCACCCCCATCGGGATCAACGTCCGCTCCACCGTGGCCACCTACGCGGATATCCACGACGAGCTGCGGAAGGCCTATGCCAGAACGCCGGACGCCCGGGAGCGGGGATACAAGGCGGGCGACTTCTCCTACAACACCGGGGCCCTGCGCTGCCCGGTCTGCGACGGCACGGGCGCCATCAGTCTGGATATCCAGTTCCTTCCCGATGTGGACATTCCCTGCCCGGACTGCGGCGGGTCCCGGTACTCCAAAGACGCCTGGCTGGTGCGCCGGCATCCGAAAAAGGCAGGTAGGGCATACGCTCTTCCGGAGCTGATGGACATGAGCGTGGATGAGGCGCTGGCAGCCTGCGCGGACCTGCCGCTGGTGGTACGTCGGCTCCAGGTCCTCCATGACCTGGGCCTGGGCTACCTGACCCTGGGAGAGCAGACGCCCAGTCTCTCCGGCGGGGAAGCCCAGCGGCTGAAGCTGGCGGGCGAGATGGGGAAGGGCCAGTCGGATACTGTGTTCGTCTTTGACGAGCCCACCATCGGCCTGCACCCCCAGGACGTGGAGACACTTCTGCGGGTCTTTCAGAGTCTGATCGAAAGCGGGGCCACCGTTATCGTCATCGAGCACGATCTGGACGTGATCCGGAACGCGGATTATGTGATCGACCTGGGGCCGGGGGGCGGCGTCCAGGGAGGGAGGATCGTCGCGGCGGGGACCCCCGAGGAGCTCCGCCGTTCCCAGGACAGCATCACCGGGCGATACCTGTGATACTTCAGACAAAGCAGTAAAAACGGGCAGGGGCAGCATTCCGCTGCCCCTGCGTTTGCAAGCACGGGATCACTTGAGATATTTGTCAAAGAAGGGGAGGACCTCCAGGCAGTTCTCCCGGCCCATGAAGGCCCCGTCGGAGTGGGTGCGCTCCGGGTAGAGCCGCAGATCCACCCGGCCCTTGCCGCAGACCCGGTCGATCTTTTCCGCCAGGAGGGTGCTGTGCTGCAGGGGAACGATGGGGTCCTTCTCCCCCTGCTGGATCAGGGTGGGAGGGATATCCTTGTGTACGTAGGAGATGGGGCTGATGAGATGCAGCATGTTCTTGTCGGTGGTAAAAGCCTGGGCCATGCTGGAAATGGTCTGCCCGTCGTCGTCGGTCCTCTGGAAGGACAGGGAGGGGACCCCCGTTTCCTTCAAAAAGGCCGCCCCGTCCGCGTCCAGGATGCTGGGGCCGTACATGTCGCAGATGGCCTGGACGGCGCTGCTGACGCCCGCCCAGCCGTATTCCTCGCCCTCGTACTCCGGGTGAAGCGCGGTAAAGCCCACCATCAGGGTAAGGTGCCCTCCCGCGCTGTCCCCCAGCATGCCGAAGCGGTCCGGGTCAAAGCGGTACTCTGCCGCGTTGGCTCTCGCCCAGCGGACGGCGGTCTTTACGTCGAAGAGGAATTCCGGGAACTTGACGCCGGGAGCCAGACGGTAGTCCACGGAGATCACGGCGTAGCCGAACTCAATGGCGTCGATGATGCAGGGAAGGGCGCCCTCCCGCTTCGTGCCCATGGACCAGCCGCCGCCGTGGACGTAGATGAGAAGGGGGAAGGGACCGTCCCCCTCGGCGGGCAGATAGACGTCCAGCTTCTGCTCCGGCAGGGAGCCGTACTGTACGTCCAGATACTTCCGGGAGATGGGCGAGGGGTCAAAGACCGTGGGAGTTACCATCCGGCGGAAGATCGCCAGCTGTTCCTCGGTGAATTTCGGTTCGCTCATGGGATCGCCTCCTGTATATTCTTTGATATAATCATACCACAAGGGTTTGCGGTTCGGCAATAGCTGTGGTATACTCTATGGAAAAGAAAAGACCTTGGAGGTATGACCATGTCGGATCGGAAAAACGGCGGAGCGAAGGCCGCTGGTCTTGTGGGAAAGCTGGCTGCCGCCGCCGTCCTGGGCGCCGCGGCCTTTGGGGCCTATAAGCTCTTCAGCTGGTCCAGGGACGACTATGCCACCGCCCTCTGGATCCCCTCCCGGGGGAGGGGCATCCGCATCACCAAGGGCCCGGAGAAGAACACCTATGTGGTGGAGACCGGCTATCGCTGGCAGGATGACGCTCCGGCGGAGGACTTTGACGACGCGGAGACCGAAATGGAGATCCCCCTCCGCGAGCTCCAGGACCCGGAGGCGGAGGACGGACTTGAAGGTTAGGCTCCAGATCTCCCTGGGGCGAGACCTGGTGCGGAATTACCCGGAGGCGGTGGAGGCTTCCGGGGCCTCGGCCCTGGCGGCCTATCTGCCGGAGCCGATGGCGGAAGTCTGCGACGGACTGATCCTCTCCGGCGGGGGCGACGTGGACCCCGGGCGCTACGGGGAGGAGAACAGCGCCTGCTTCGGCGTGGACAAGGATCGGGACGAGGCGGAATTCCGGCTCATCCGGGCCTATCTGGAGGCGGGAAAGCCCATCCTGGGCATCTGCCGGGGGCACCAGGTCCTGAATGTATTCTTTGGCGGGACCCTCATCCAGCACCTTCCCACGGCGGAGGCCCACGTGCCCGAAAAGACCGGGGACCGGGCGCATGAGACGAGGGCGGAGGCCGGGTCCTTCCTGGCGGTGCTCTACGGGGCGCGCTTCAGCGTCAACAGCGCCCACCACCAGGGGATCGGGCGCGTGGCTTCGGAGCTGACGCCGGTTCACTGGACGGAGGACGGGGTGATCGAAGCCTGCGCCCACAAGACACTGCCGGTCTACAGCGTCCAGTGGCACCCGGAGCGGATGTGCCTGGGCCGCGCCAGAGCCGACACCGTGGATGGGCTCAGGCTCTTCCGCTGGTTCGTGGATCTGGCAGAGAAAAGCAAAAAAGCGTGAATTCAGAAAGAGTAATCGGGCTGCGGCAGAAGGAATGAAAGTCTGCCGCAGCCCGTTATTTCTGCTCTGAACGTTACCGCCCGATGTCCCTGGCCAGCTGGAAGGCGGCCTGGGTGGCGGCTACGATGTTCTTTGGGGCAACACAGTCCCCCAGCATGTGGAATTCCGGCGCGCAGTCCCGGAGGGCCAGGGCGTCCTCCCGCAGGGGGCGCTGTCCGGCGGCGTAGATCACCGTGTCGGCTTCGATCTCGTATTCCCCCTCCGGGCCGGAGACCAGAAGGCCGTTTTCCGTGACTTCCAGGGCCCGTGTGGAGGTATGGACCCGCATGTTGGGAAGCTCTCCGAGCTTCACCCGCAGGGCTACGCCCTGCACCAGAGCGTCCCCGGCGGCCATGCCCACGCTGCCCATCCGCTCACTGGTGCCGCCGCCGGGGTCGGAGGCCAGGGTGGTGGGGAGCATTTCGATCACGTCCACTTCCCGGCCCTTATAACCGGCCAGGAAGACCCCCAGCTCCAGCCCCACCAGGCCGCCGCCCAGGATCACGCATTTCTGCCCGGCCTTCTCCGGGTTGTAGTACACTTCCTCGGCCCCCACCACGTTTCCTGCGTCGATGTTCTTCACGGGGGGCTTCACCGGTCTGGAGCCTAAGGCGGCGACGATCACGTCAGGCCGCAGGGCGGAGGCAAGCTCCGGCGTCACCGCCGTGTTCAGCCGGACTTCGATGCCCGCCCTGGCGATGCGCTTTTCCTGCAGGTCCAGGTAGTTTTCCAAAGGCTTTTTGAAGGGAATATTACACTCGCAGCGGAGGACGCCCCCCAGCCGCCCGGTCTTCTCGCAGAGAATGACTTCGTGCCCCCGCCGGCTGAGGGTCAGGGCCGCCTGCATCCCGCCGATGCCGCCCCCGGCCACCAGGACCTTTTTCTTCTCCCGGGGCGGCGTGTCGAACATGGTTTCCAGCTCGTTGCCGATCTCCGGGTTGACGGAGCAGTAGAAGATGCCCCCCAGGGTGCTGTTGGAAAAGCAGGTGAAGCAGCGCATGCAGCGGGTGATGTCCTCCTCCCGCCCGGTCTGGGCTTTCAGGGGAAGGTCCGGGTCCGCCAGACTCTGGCGGCCCAGCTCCACGATATCCGTCTTCCCGGAGGCGATGAGCTCCTCCATCATCCTCACGTCCGTCAGCGCGCCCACGGTGGCCACCGGGGTCTTCACATGCTTCTTCACCTCGGCGGCGTAGAAGGTGTTGCAGCCGTCCTCCAGGAACATGGTGGGGTGGGTGCGCATGCTGGCCACGTCGTCCTCGTGGTGCCCGGCGGAGATGTGCAGCAGGTCCACCTTCCCGTCCAGGGCCTTGGCGATGGCTACGCACTCGTCCGCGTCGTAGCCGCCGGGGACCCACTCCGCCCCGGAGAGGCGGATCTCGATGGGCATGGCGTTCCCGATGCGTTTACGCACTGCTTCGATCACCGCCAGAGGGAAGCGCATCCGGTTCTCCAGACTGCCGCCCCACTTGTCCCGGCGGGTGTTTTCCCGGGGACTCATGAACTGGTTCAGGCACCAGCCGTGTCCCCCGTGGAGGGTGATCATTTGGAAGCCTACCTGCCGGGCGTAAGCCGCCGCGTCGGCGAAGCAGGCGATGAGCCGTTCCAGCCAGGCGTCGTCAAAGGCCCGGACCTCCACGCCGTCGGCCCGGAGGCCGTCGGCGAAGCCGTAGACGAAACCCTCCCTCTCCCACATGTTGGAGTTTGCCCCCGCGTGGTTCAGCTCGGCGGCGGCCACGGCTCCGTGTTTGGTGATGCCCATGGCGGTGCGGAACATGCTGGCCTTGCCCCGGACGTCGTCCCCCCGGAGCTGGAAAGGGTGGCTGTGCCCGGCGCGGGAGTCCACCATGTAGTCCCCCACGCAGACGGAGGCAAAGCCCCCTTGGGCCTTGCGCTCATAGAAGGCCATGGCGTCCCGAGTCAGGAACTTGTTTGCGTCCAGCTGGGGGTTATCCTGAGGGGAGGCGAAAATGCGATGCTTGAAGAACTGCTTTCCCAGTACGATGGGGGAGAACAGATGGGGATAGTCCGAAGCGGCCATATCGGTTTTCTCCTGTCGTTTAGTATTCTCCTTTTCCGTGGAGACGGAAGTATTCGATCATCTCCCCGGTGAGGGAGAAGCCGTCGTCCCGGTTGGGAATGTCGTCCCGATGGACCCACTCCGCCACGGAGAGCTCCGTCCCGTCGGCGTGGGGCGTCTCCTCTCCGTCCAGGTCGCAGAAGAAGCCCATGAGCAGGCTGTCGCTGAGGGCCCAGGGCTGGCTTTTGTAGAAGTGCAGGTTTTTCACATGTACGCCGGTCTCCTCCATGACCTCCCGGCGCACCGTGTCCTCGATAGACTCACCCACCTCGGCGAAGCCGGCGATCAGGGCGTAGAAGGGGACCTGGGGCCGCCCCTTGTACTTGGTGAGCAGAAGCTTATCCCCATTGCGGACCCCCACGATGGCCACCGGGTTGATCCGGGGGTAGACCAGGTTCCCGCACGCCGGGCACTGGAGGGCCCGCTCGGTCTCCGAATGGACCATCTCCTGCCCGCAGCGGCCGCAGAAGCGGTTCCCGGTGTACCAGGTCCCCAGGGTGGCGGCCTCCAGGGCGGCGTAGGCCATGTGCTTGGGCTGCAGGCGGCTCACGCTGAACAGGGGAGCCATGTCCCAGCCCTCCCAGGCGGGGGGCGCTTTGGGAACACCCTGCTTTTCCAGAGCCAGGTAGAATTCCTCCCCGCTGATAGAGAAGAGGTAGACGAAGAGCCCCTCCTTGTCCTCCAGCTCCCCGTAGGTGGGGAAGGTGAGGGTCCCCATCCCGGTCTTGCAGAAGAGCAGCTTTTTCGGGTCGAAGAAGATCACGTAGGCCCCCGGGCCCGGCCTCTTTTCCGGGTCATAGTGGTTGACATAAGTTTTCGGTTCGATGTTCTGAATCATTTCATCAGCGCCTCCGCCGCCAGTCTGACTCCCAGCCGGATATAGCCGCCGCAGACGGCCCTCCGGGCTTCCATATCCTCGGGACGCAGCGCCTCGCAGCGCAGGGCCCCCGCCCCCTCCCGGAAGGCCTCGGCCAGGGCCCTGGTCCTCTGGGAAAAGGCCATCTTCGCCTCCATGTCCCCCGGAGGCACTGGGTCGGCCAGCAGCCCCAGGGCCGCCGCCGCGCCGGAGAGGGCGCCGCAGACTTCCCCCACGGCCAGGCCGCCACCGAAGGCCTGCAGCAGCTTCCGGGCCGTCTCCCGGTCCAGCCCGCCCTGCTCCGCGAACATGAGAAAAACGCTCTGGGCGCAGTTGCAGCCCGTGGCGTGCATTCCCGCGGCCTTTTCCGCCATGAGGGCGATCTCGTCCTCCGTCCAGGTCTTTTTCAAAAGATACTCACCTTTCCTTCCGCGCTGGGCCGGTGAAAGCTCCGGCAGCCGGCAGCACAGCTCCAAGCATTGGTTTTATACTGCTGATTATACTTTGAGCGGGGAACAAAGTCAACGAGGGAACCCGATGTGATTCCGTTAAGGATGCTGTTTAAACAACACACAGATCATTGAGAAACCGGGCAACTCCGTCCTCGTTGTTGCTGCCGATGATCCTGTCCGCTCGATCCAGTACGGCAGGCTCTGCGTTTGCGACTGCGACTTTCATATCACATTCTTCGAAACCGGAAAGATCATTATAGTCGTTGCCGATAAAAATGCTTTTGCCTTCAAAAAACAGCCTGTCAAGCATGATCCGCACAGCCGCTCCCTTGGATACGTTCTTCGGAGCAAGAATAGCACCGGTATGGTTATCAATGAAGGTTATGCGTGCCAGATCATTCAGCACGTCGAATTCTCTTGTCTGCGATTGATCATCCAATAACACCGAGAACTTGGGGGCCTGAAACTCCGCGTCTTCAAAACTTGTATAGGTATAGTTTCGTATCTGTCCCCAAATGGCAGGTGCATCGTAGTTTGCATAATACGCATCATCGAGTATTACCGCCGCCTTGATTTGCTTTGCCGTTAGATACCTGCCGATACGCTCCGTCTCCTCTTTGCTGAAAAAGCCTTGAAATATCGTTTTACCATTACTGACGATCTCCCCGCCGTTATGAAAGATAAAGTAGGGAGTGATCGTCTTTACACACTCCTGCAGCCCGTGAAGCTGCCTGGAACGGGCGGTTGCAAATACAATATGGTTTCCGAGCATTTGAAATCTTCGCAAAGCATTCAGGGTTTCTTCGGATATCTTCTTTTCTCTGTTCAGCAGAGTATCATCCAAATCGATAAAAACGGTGTAAATCATATAATCACCTTCAAAAAGAACCAATGCGCTTATTGAAACTGCTCCTCCAGCCACTCAGCGATCCCGTCCTCGTCGTTCGTGCCGATGACAACATCCGCCGCGGCCTTCACTGCCGGGACGGCGTTGCCCATGGCCACGCCGAGTCCGCAGAGGCGCAGCATCCCGATATCCGGGGTATCGTCTCCAAAGGCGGCGAAGCCCGCCAGGCTCAGCCCGGAAACCCGGCACAGCTCCCGCAGGGCGTTTTCCTTTGTGGCATTCGCCTTGGTGATCTTGCACCAGTCTTCGCCGGAAAAGCGAACGCAATCACAGTCCGGCAGCGCGGCTTTCAGAGCCGGAAAGGTCTCGTCCGTGATCTTTGCGCAGAGCTTCAGCGCACTGCCGCTGAACCGGGAAAAGTCGCAATAGGTACTTCCGGACCAGCTCTTGTCCATGATGCCGGGATCAGATTTGAAGTTCCAGTAATGGGCGGTCTCTCCGTCTACGGTGATCTCCGTTTCAACGCCGCAGATCTCCTGTATCCGGTCCAGGACCCTCCGGGTCTCCGGGGGAGAAAACTCTGCCCGGAAGATGATCTCACCATCATAGCGCACCAGAGCGCCGCCGCTGGAGATGATGACCTCCGGCCCAAGCTGGTCCAGAAAGGGCTTTGCCCGGTTTTCCGACCGGTTGGTGCAGATCCCGATCTTGATCCCCCGTTCCCTGCAGGCCTCCAGCGCCCGCAGGGTGCGGGGCGATATGGTCTTGTCGCTGCGGAGCAGCGTTCCATCCAGGTCAAACAGCAGACAACGTAAGTCCATATCGTTCGCCTCCCCCACAGGATATGGGAATTATACCAAATATGAAAGCGGAAAGAAAGTCCGGCGTTCGGTTCGGAACCGTTGCCGCATAGAGGCATCGAACAAAAAAACAGGCTCCCGTCGGGGAAGCCTGTTGGATCGATCATCAATGCGTATAACGAAAAACGATCAGAACTCTTTTCGCTGCAGAGTGAGCCAGTATGCGGCAATGCTCAAGGGAAGGGCCGCCAGCGGCCAGCAGGCAAGGGAATCGGCCTTTCCCGGTCCCGGCAGCCACAGCGCATAGTGGCTGCCCATACACCGCCAAAGCAGCAGACCGTAGACTCCCGCCAGAGCACGGCCATAGAGGTTGCTGCCGGAAAAAACGACGATGGCAGCGCACGGGGCCATCATCCCCAGGTCCAGCAGGAGCCGGAGGCCGAAGCAGCGCAGCAGGAACGAGGCCGGAAGGCTTTGCCAGACGGAGAAGCTGGGCAAAACAGCGGCCAACTGCGAGGCCAGGGAGACGACGGCGCAGCCCAAAAAGCAGAGAAGGAGCTTGCTTCCGAAAACCTGAAACCGGCTGCAGCCCCGGGAAAGGAGAGCAGCCGCGCCCCGGCCGTCGAACTCCATGCCCAGGAACGCCGCTGCCCACGCCGCTCCCGCCAGGGGAACGAAATGCCGGACGTCCAGCAGAAACGCAAGTGTGCTCTGCGCATCCGGCCCGCCGGACCGGCGCGCATAGGCGGCCAGGGCCGCAGCGGCCTCCCAGCCCAGGAGCAGGCCCAGGGCGAGGGGGAGCAGCGGCAGCCACCAGACGCGGAACAGCGTCCAAAGCTGGCTGCGCAGGCAGCGCCTCATGCTTCCGGCCTCGCCTGGCCGGTTTCGGTCGCCCGGGCAGACCGCTCCAGCTCCGTGAAATAGGCCTCAGCGTCCTTCAGGCCCCTGGCCTCGATCCGGCGGTCCAGCTCCTTCACGGTGACGGTTTCCAGGACTTGACCAAATCGGAGAAAGATGTAGTCCGTGGCGATCTTGTGCAGCTCTGCCAGCAGGTGGCTGGAAACGAGGATTGTAATGCCCTTCTCCCGGTTCAGGCGCAGAAGCAGCTCCCGGATCTCCGCCACGCCGCTGGGGTCGAGGGCGTTCATGGGCTCGTCCAGCAGCAGGAGCTTCGGACTTCCCAGCAGGGCGGCGGCCAGACCGTACCGCTGCTTCTGTCCCGCGGAGGCCTGGCGAAGGGTCCGCCGGAGGCTGTCCCTGTCCAGCCCCACAAGCTCGCAGAGGGCCCGCAGGTCTCCCCTCTGCCCAGGGGGGAGCAGGATCGCCTGCGTCCGCAGATTCTGCCAAAGGCTCAGGTCCTCATAGCCCGAAGCCTCGGAGATCAGGGCTCCCAGCTGCAGCCGCGCGGCCTGCTGTCCCTTCGGGTCCCTCGCTCCGAAAAGAGCCATGCTGCCCTCTGTGGGCAGAATAAGGCCCGCCATCAGCTTCATCAGCGTGGTCTTTCCGGCCCCGTTATTGCCCACCAGGCCGTAGATGCGCCCTTCCTCCAGGCGCAGATCGACCTGGGAGAGCGCCGTGGTCAGGTTTCTCCCGCGGCCATAGGTTTTTCCCAGCCCTTCGGCTTCAAAAACGATCATCCTTCTGCCTCCCCTCAAGGAAAGTCGCGCCGCTTGAAGATCCAAACGGACAAAAGCGGACAGATCACGAGATAGGCCAGGCACACGGCGCAGTAGCCGATCAGTTTCCCCGGCGGGCAGTCCGCCGCCACCAGGCTCGTCGTATCCAGATATGCGACGCTGGTATAATAGGGGAGCATGGTGAGGGGATAGAATACGTAAAGCCCCGGAACGATCCGGTGCAGCAGCGCCTCCGCCAGCAGCATGGCCGGGGCTGCGAGCCAGGTTTTTCTCAGCAGCACGTAGACGAAATAGACGTAGCCGACGCAGGCGAGGATATAGAGCTCCAGAATGAGATAATTCCGCCCGAGCAGCCCCGGCGGCGCGGCCCGCCAATCCGTATAATACCGGAGAAAGACGAGATATATGGCGGAGGAGAGAAGCAGACAGAAGGTGGCGCTCAGGACCATGCGGCTGAGAAGGGGTTTCACCCTCCTGTACAGCCGCAGATCCTGCCGGATCCCCGACGTCCTTGTCAGCGCCGGGGCCAGGGTGATGCCCGGCAGCAGGAAAAGAAACATCAGCATCCCGTTTGTTGAGGCGATTGCCGGCGCGGCGATCACCTGCCGGACGCGGAGGATCGCCATCACCTCGTCGATGCTCTCCGCCTCCTCCGCCCGTTCCAGCCGCCGCATGCCTTCAAAGCCCATCAGCTCCGCCTTCTCTTCCAGCTCCCGGACGCTGCCCACCACGTCCCCGTTGTCGAAAAACAGTGCGGCGCTGAGGAGCAGGGCAGCGGCCAGAAACAGCAGGCAGAAGCGGCTGCGGAGCATGGCGTAAAGCTGTGCGCGCATGAGTTTCATCATAGTTCAAACCACCTCATCCCGTTAAGAAAACACCAGGCCGATCGCCAGCACAGCCCCCAGTGTACCCAGTAAGCTGGGGAGGGAAGGGAAGCCCCGGTTCCCGGCATCCAGGAGCAGCAGGGCTTTTCCCAGGGCCCAGGTCAGCGCCAGCCCCGCCGTGACCCACGCCCGCCGCCGGGGGGAGCGGTGAAAGCGCAGACGCAGCCAGACAAAGCAGGGGAGCGTCTGCCCCGCAAAGAGGACGGCCTGGGCGAAGAGCCGCCAGCGGGGGTCCCCGTAAACCCCCAGGCTGCGGCGGAATTGGACCGCCCCTTCCTGGGCGGAGCCCAGATACCACAATAACGCATAGGACAGGACCGCCCCTGCCCCCGCCAGGCAGCAGCCCAGGGCCAGCCGTCCCAGGTCCCGCCGCAGGCGCTCCGGCTGGCGGGACCAGGCTTCTCCCAGCTCCTCCCGCAGTTGTTCCGGGCTGCCCAGCTTCTCCATGGCCCGAAGCCCTGCCTCCGTCTCCTCATATCCCCGGGCGAGAAAGCCTTCCGTCAGGTCCTCGTAATGCTCCGAAAGCTCCTGCCGCAGCCGCTGGCGGTAGCGGCTTTCCGGCACCCGGGCAAGGCAGGCGTCCAGATAGGCCGTCAGCTGATCCGGCATTCCGCCTGCCCCCGGAGGACGCTCTCCACGGCTTCCACATAGTCCCGCCACTTCGCTTCCTTCTCCGCCAGAGCCCTGTGCCCCTTCTCCGTCAGGTGATACAGCACCCTGCTGCGCCCGCCCGCCTCTTCCCGGTAGGTGCTGAGGAGCCCCCGGGTCTCCAGCCGGTGCAGGAAGGGGTAGAGGCTGCCCTGGCTCATCTCAAAAGCGTGGTCGGAGAGCAGGGCCATCTCCTGGATGAGCTGATACCCGTATTTGTCTCCCCGGCTGAGCAGCTTCAACAGAAGGAGCTCATGGCTTCCCTTGGACAGTTCCTTGTCGACCCGCATATAGATACCTCTCTTTCAGAGGCATTATATACCTCTGGATAAGAGGCGTCAAGGGCAATGCTTTCCTTTTCCGCCGTTTCCAGCCCCTTTACAATTCCTTCTCCCTCATATAAAATAAAGAAAAAACTGTGAAACGGAGCGTGCGACCTATGGAGAGCATCCTGAAATACCCCCACCTTTTCGAGCCCATCGTTTTGGGCAATACCGTCTTCCGCAACCGGGTCTTCTCCTCCCCCCAGGGCTTCTACGACGTAGGCCCGGAATGCTACCCGAATGACGCCTGCGCCGCCTTTTTCTCCCGGAAGGCGGAGGGAGGCGTGGCCTCCGTCTGCATCGGGGACTGCATCGTGGACGGGAAGACCGGGACCCACTATCCCTTCCTCATGCGCATCGACGACGAGAACTCCCTGCCAGGCTTTGCCCACTACGCCTCCGAGGTCTCCCGCCGGGGGGCCGTGGCCAGCGTGGAGCTGAGCCACGCGGGCATCTACGCCGGAGCGGTGGCCCAGCGGGGCGACCCGGTCTACGGCCCGGTGGAGATGGAGGGGCAGTACGGCCACGTGCTGGAGATGCCGGAGAGCGAGATCGAGCGGATCATCGGCTGCTACGCCAAGGCCGCCGCCTTTGCCAAGGGGGCGGGCTGCGGCATGGTGACGGTCCACGGCGGCCACGGCTGGCTCCTGGCCCAGTTCTGGAACAAGAACCTGAACACCCGGAAGGACAAGTGGGGCGGCGCGGACATCGAAAACCGGATGCGCTTCTCCGTGGAGGTCTGTAAGGCCATCCGCCGGGCGGTGGGGAAGAATTTCCCCATCGAATTCCGCATGTCCGGCAGCGAGTGCTATGAGGGCGGCTACGACATCGACGAGGGCATCGAGTTTGCCAAGCGCCTGGACGGGCTGGTGGATCTGATCCACGTTTCCGCCGGGCACCACCAGCAGATGGACGCCATGGTCATTACCCACCCCAGCATGTTCCTGGAGGATGGCTGCAACGCCCACTTCGCCCGGGAGATCAAACAGCACGTGAAGACCCCGGTGGCCACCGTGGGCGCGTTTACGGACCCCGCCATGATGGAGGAGGTCATCGCCTCCGGCGGGGCGGACGTAGTGGAGTTCGCCCGGCAGACCCTGGCGGACCCGGACTTCGTCCTCAAGGCCCGCACCGGGCGGGAGGACGAGATCAACAAGTGCCTCCGCTGCATGTCCTGCTTTGCCTCCACCGGGGCGGGCCGCCACTTCCACTGCGCCATCAATCCCCAGACGGGGCACGAGCTGGAATACCGGGCCATGCCCCCTGTGAAGGAGAAGAAAAAGGTCCTCATTGCCGGGGGCGGCGTGGGCGGCATGCAGGCGGCCATCACCGCAGCCCGGCGGGGCCATCAGGTCGTCCTCTGCGAGAAGGGACCGAGGCTGGGCGGCGTCCTCCTCTGCGAGGAGCAGGTCCCCTTCAAAAAGCACCTGAAGGAGTACCTGGAGCGGCAGGCCATGCTCTGCGAGCGGGCGGGCGTGGAGGTGCGGCTGAACACCGCCGTCACTCCGAAATATGCCCTGGAAGAAAAGCCGGACGTGATCATCGCCGCCACCGGGGCGCGGCCGGTGAAGCCCCCCGTGGAGGGCATCGACGGCCCCACGGTTTTCGCCGCCGAGGAGATCTACGTGGCCCCGGAAAAGGCGGGGGAGAAGGTGGTCGTCCTGGGCGCGGGCCTGGTGGGCATCGAGATCGGCCTCTTCCTTCGGGGCCTGGGCCGGGAGGTGACCCTGGTGGAGATCATGGATCATCCCAACCTGGACTTCGCCTCCATGCACACCCTGGCGGTGAACAAGGAGCTGCGGGAAAGAAACGTACCCATCCGCCTTTCCACCAGGGCGACGAAGATCCGGCCCGACGGGGTGGAGATCGAAGGGCCGGAGGGAGCGGGCTTCCTTCCCGCCGACACGGTGATCTACGCCGCCGGGATGCGCCCGGAGCGGGACAGTGCCATCGCCCTCAGCCAGTGCGCGCCGGAATTCATCATGCTGGGGGACTGCCAGACCCCCAAGAACATCATCGCCGCCACCCAGCCCGCGGAGACCGCCGCCATGCTCATCGGCACGAAGTGACGGCAGGGAGGGAGCAGGCGGAAAAGATCCCCGCGCCGCGATCCCGGAAAAACCAAAAAAGAATGATTGAAATTGCCCGCGGGAAGGTATATACTCTTTTCGTTTGATTGGAAACACTAAAGATCACATATTCAGGAGGGTCAATGAGAATGAGAGACATCTATCTTGTGAACTGCTGCCGCACCGCTGTGGGCAGCATGGGCGGCAGCCTGAAGGATACTCCCGCGCCCCAGCTGGGCGCCATCGTCATCAAGGAAGCCCTGAAGCGGGCCGGGCTGGACGCCGCCAACGTGGACGAGGTCATGATGGGCTGCACCCTTTCCGCCGGCCTGGGCCAGAACCCCGCCCGGCAGGCCGCCGTCAATGCCGGCGTGCCCGTGGCCGTTCCCGCCTACACCGTGAGCATGGTCTGCGGCAGCGGCATGAAGGCCGTCATCGAGGCCGCCCGGGCCATCGCCGCCGGGGATGCCGAGGTGGTCGTGGCCGGCGGCATGGAGAACATGTCCGCCGCCCCCTACGCCCTGCCCGATCTGCGCTACGGCAAGAAGATGGACGTGGCCATGGCCAAGACCGGCCTGGTGGACACCATGGTGAACGACGGCCTGTGGGACGCCTTCAACAACTACCACATGGGCACCACCGCCGAGAACGTCTGCGACATCTGGGGCATCACCCGGGAGGAGCTGGACGACTTCGGCTATTCCTCTCAGATGAAGTACAAGGCCGCCTTCGAGGCCGGCAAGTTCAAGGATGAGATCGTCCCCGTCCCCGTGCGGGTGAAGAAGGACATCGTGGACTTTGCGGAGGACGAGTTCCCCCAGAAGAACCCCGACCGGGAGAAGATGGGCAAGCTGAAGGGCGCCTTCAAGCTCTCCGCCGACAATGCCTTCAAGGCCAACGGCGGCACCGTGGAGGACACCTTCGGCGCCAAGGCCACCAAGAAGGTGGAGCATGACGGTTCCCTCCGCGTCACCGCGGGCAACGCCTCCGGCATCAACGACGGCGCCGCCGCCATCGTCCTGGCCTCCGGCGAGGCGGTGAAGAAGTACGGCCTCAAGCCCATGCTCAAGCTCACCGGCTGGGGCCAGGGCGGCGTGGATCCCAAGATCATGGGCACCGGCCCCGTGGCCGCCTGCCAGAACCTGATGAAGAAGACCGGCCTCAAGGTGGAGGACTTCGATCTCATCGAGGCCAACGAGGCCTTCGCGGCCCAGAGTCTGGCCGTGGTGCGGGAGCTGGGCTTCGATATGAACAAGGTCAACGTCAACGGCGGCGCTCTGGCCATCGGTCACCCCGTGGGCTGCTCCGGCGCCCGGATCATCGTGACCCTGGCCCATGAGATGCTGAAGCGGCCCGAGGCCAAGAAGGGCCTTGCCACCCTCTGCATCGGCGGCGGCATGGGCGTCGCGGCCTCCTTCGAGAAGGCGTAAGCGAGCCTCTGAAAGAATAAAAGACTGCGCCCGGAAAAGCGGAACTGCTTTTCCGGGCGCTGTTTTCATTTATAAAGCGCAGACAGAAGAAGCGGCTTAGTCCAGCTCTCTCTTCTTGTCGCGGAATTCCGAGAGGCGGGACTCATAGGCCTGAAGCGCCTCCGCGAAGAAGGCGGGCTCCCGATCCGCGCCCAATTCCGCCAGCAGCTTTCTTGTCAGCAGGGGATTGAGCACCAGCAGGGGCCCCAGAAGATAGGTCCCCAGGAGATTGCGGAAGCGGTAGCCCTCAAAGCCGCAGCCGGGCTCCAGGCCGACGCCCCGGACCACCTGGAACGCGCTCTGAAGTCCTTCTCCCGGCGAGGAGTGGCTGAACCGGCTGTTGAAGGCGGTGATCTCATATTCCTCCGCCTTCCCCAAAAAGAAGCTGTTGGCCCGGTGCTTCAGGTCCCGCCGGGAAGTGAGATCCACGATCCCCAGCCCCTCCAGCACCGAGTCTCCGTCGGTGATGGACTTCCCCAAAAGCTCCATGCTGTTTCCGGTGAAAAGGGCGTGAAGCCCGTCCTCCAGCCTGGCGAGCAGGACGGAGGTCCAGGGACGCAGGGCCTCCAGGGCGATGCCCTGGCCCCGCTCCGTCATGGGTCCGGAATAGAGGAAAACCACCTCCGGATCGGAAGCAAAGGCGGGCTTGTCCCCCAAATGGGTCTCGACGGTTTCCGCCTCCGGCAGGCATTTCTGCAGATATCCGAGGTTGGCTCCGTCCCCGTAGAGATTCCCCAGCTCCGGATATAGGTATTCCAGCTTCATGCCTTCCGCATCCTTTCCCCGATGGCCGCCCGCAGCTCCTTTGCCTGTTCCAGCCGGTAGACCTCATAGAGCACGAAGACCTGCTCGCAGGAGGCGAGGTCCACCTCTCCCGGCGCGTCGGAGGCCTTCCGTACGGCCTTGATCTTCTCCGGGCTGACCCCCGCCAGCAGCAGCCGCAGCTGCGTGTCCAGACAGCGGACGCCCACAGCCAGGACCTGTACAACCTCCGGATCGTTCAAAAACTCGAAATCGGCGTCGTAGAGCCAGGCGATGTTCTCCGAGGAGGTTTTCTCGTCAAATACGTCGTCCAGCAGGAGGACCACCGCCTTTTTTCCGGGCGTATGGCGCACCATGTCGAAGTTCCGGGAGCAGGCCACGGCATTGAGCCCCTTGGCCATGGAGCCGGTGAGCTTCCAGCGGCCGATCTCCTCGCTTTGAAGTCTGGTTTCCACCACGCTGAGCTTTTCCATGGCGTCGGCGATCTCTCCCGCGCCGTAGCCCATGCTGCGCAGGAGGGTGACGGCGGCCAGGGCGTTGTAGAGGTTGTGGATCTCCAGGGAGGGGACCCGGTACTCCTGCCAGACCTCCGATTCCATGACCGTCATCCGGCCGCTTTCCTGGTCCGCGGAGATCAGCTGGTAGTCCGGGGCGGGACTGTGCCAGCCGCACTCGGGGCAGTGGGCCCTGCCGATGTGGTGATAGCGGCGAAAATCATAGACGACGGCTTCCCCGCAGACCGGACAGATCCGCACATCCTGCACCAGGTTCTCCTGGGCGGGGGACTCCCAGGGCAGCGGGTCCACGCTGAAGAGGGTGCGGCTGTTCAGCGGGGCCAGGGAGGAGCTGATGGGGTCGTCCGCGTTCAGCACGAGGTGAGTTTCCTTGGGGATGTTCTCCTCCATCAGCGAGGCGATGTACTCCGGATGGGCGTTGCGGCGCATGGAATCCCGAAAGAGATTGGTGACCAGCAGATGGTCCGGCCTCAGGACGGGGAAGAGCCGGGCGGCGCTGCGCTCGTCCATCTCCAGCACTCCCAGCTTTTTCCGGCATTTCCCGGAGAGGGAGGCGGCGGAAACAAGCGCCGTGGCGGCTCCGGCGTCGATGTTGGCGCCCATGCGGTTGGAGACCGGGTCCAGACCCCAGCTCTCCAGAATGTCGCAGAGCATGTTGCTGACCGTGGTCTTGCCGTTGGTGCCGGTGACGCCGATGAGCGTCTCCGGACGGCCGATGCGCGCCAGAAAGTCCGGGCAGAGGGTCAGCGCCAGCTTGCCCGGGGCATAGGTCCCGCCCCGGCGGAGGATGCGCAGGACAAGACCCGCCGCCTTGGCGCCCCATAGAGCGAAATAAAAACGAAGCTTTTCCATTTCAGGAACTCCTTCCCAAGTACGAAGCATTTTATCACACCCCGGACAAATAATACAAGGGTTATTGCCAGAGAAAGGGAAAGGTGATAAGATATCGTCAATCGGAGACGAAGGGGGCAGAAGCATGGCAGAGCAGGACAGCCGCAGCGCCTATCTGGCGGCCAGAAGACTGGGAAGACGCTATGTGGCAGAGCATGAGAAGGAGACGACCAAGGGGTATCTGCCGGTCCTGGAGGACATCATGCGCGGCGTCAACGTGCTGGGGGAGATCAATCTGGGCTACCATGAGATCCCTCTGGATCAGGTGGTGGGCACCAGGACCTCCGCCCGCAGCGTTTCCTTTGCCGGAAACTTTATGCCGCTCCTGGCGGACGATACGGAGTTTGCCATCAAGTGGAAGAAGGTCTATGAGAGCCAGCTGGTGGAGGGGATCCGGGAGC
Source organism: Oscillospiraceae bacterium (assembly GCA_017535635.1). Taxonomy (GTDB): domain Bacteria; phylum Bacillota; class Clostridia; order Oscillospirales; family Oscillospiraceae; genus UBA1774. Next base: position 1,812 of record JAFXTU010000012.1, on the reverse strand, counting down.
CCATCAAGGTCTACGAATACATGGGGCGGTACTATGCCCTGGAGGGCAACAAGCGGATCAGCATCCTGAAATATGTGGGGGCCGCCTCCATCTACGGGAACGTGATCCGGCTGCTGCCCGAGCGGGACGAGGACAACGACCAGATCTCCATCTATTACGAGTTCCTGGACTACGACAAGAAGCTCTTCCTGGACGATCTCTGGTTTCGCCGCCGGGGCAACTTCACCCTGCTGGTGCGGCAGACGGAGGACTATCTTGCCAAGCACCGGGAGGTCAACGGCAGCGTGGAGGACGTTATCACCGCCACCCATCGCCGCTTCCGGGAGGCCTTCCGCATCGCTAAGCTGGAGAACGTGGAGCTTACCACCGGGGACGCGCTGGTGGAATATATCAAGATCTTCGGCTACCCCTACACAGAGAACCAGGTGGACCTGGTGAAGAACATCCGCCGGGCCAAGGCCCAGTACCAGGTGGCCGAGGGGAGCCTGCGGCGGGATACGGTGGAGATCTCCGCCACGGAGGTGGAAAACGTGCCCGGCCGCGTCCGGCCCCGGCGTACGGCCCTGCGGGTGGCCTTCGCCTTTGACGACGATCCCAAGACGAATTTCTTTACCCGCTGGCACACCCTGGGCATCGACCGGGTGGAGAAGAAATACCGGGGTAAGCTCCAGGTGGAGCGCCTCTTCCATGTCAACACCTATCCAGGGGGAGTGTATGAAGCCCTCCAGACCCTGGTGGAGAAAAAACCGGACGTGCTGTTCACCACCAGCCCCACCATGTCGGATGCCAGCCTCCGGGTGGCCCTGGAAAACCCCCATATGATCGTGCTGAACTGCGACCGGCCCAAGGAGGGAAAGAACCTCAACACCTATTTCAGCAGGATGTTCGACCTGACCTTCCTCTGCGGCATCCTGGCGGGGGCCATGAGCCGGAGCGGCGTCGTGGGATACATGGACTACGCCGCCTGGGGGGAGGAAAAGACCACCTATGAGATCAATGCCTATGCCCTGGGGGCGCGGCTCATCAACCCCAGGGCCAGGACTGTGGGGTATACCCTGCGGGGCATCAACCGCTGGAGCGAGCATGACAAGGCCCGGAAGGTCATGGCGGAGGCGGGGGCGGACGTGGCCTTCTGCCGCCATTCCCCGGACAATCCCCTGGACCGGCAGGCCTTCCCGGAGATCTACGCCCAGCTTTACGCCATCGGTCCCGGAGGCGTACCCCTGGAGAGCTACGCCGGCGCGTCCTTCGACTGGGAGCATTTTTACGACAAGGTGATCGGGGACGCCATCGGCGGCCGCACCGCCCTTCTGGAGGGGCGGCATCTGAACGGCAATCCCATCCATTTCGGCTGGGGCCTCTCCACCGGGATTATGGACATTTACACCGTCAATGCCGCCATCGGCGAGCGGGCGGGACGGCTGCTATCCATTTTCCGCGACCTGGTGCGGGAAGAGCGCCTCCATCCCTTTGAAGGGCCCGTATGGGACGACCAGGGTGTCCTTCGGATCGACCAGGGCGTAGTGCCGCCCCTCCTGGAGCTTCAGCGGATGACCTGGCAGGAGAGCGCCGTCTCGGAGCTGAATCCCTTGGATTGACGACCAAAAGTAATACAGAATCAGAACCAATGAAGACGCTTGGCGGCCGGGACCTGGGTCCCGGCCGCCGCAGTATGGTGCGCCCGGCGAGCGCACGTTCTCTAGGGTGAAAGTCCCGAACGCGCCCGGCAGCGGGAAGCGTTAGCCGAAGGCAAGGGTGTCCGTCGTGAGGCGGAATCTGAAGGAAGCCGGATTGCGGAGGTTGAAAGGTCCG
>JAFXTU010000011.1 GCA_017535635.1 Oscillospiraceae bacterium | reverse complement strand
TCTCCTCACTGGAGTATCTCCTCGCTCATAACTGGATCCCCGCCCGCATACCTTCTTACTACCCGCCGCACACCGGCGGGCAGGTGAAGGAGGTATGTCCCTTGGCATGGCAGAACAACACCGCCGCCCTCTGCGGCGAGGTGGGCGCGGAGCCTTCCCTCAGCCACAGGAGCCGCGGCGTAAATTATTACAGCTTCCCCCTGGTGACCCGGCGGCTCTCCGGCGCCCGGGACCGGCTGAACGTGATCCTGGCGGAGGGGCTGCTGGGCTCTCTTCCGGAGGCGGGGGGCAGAGTTTCCCTCCTGGGGGAGGTCCGCTCCTTCAACAACCGCTCCGGCGAGGGGAGCCGGCTGCTTCTCTTCGTCTACGCCCAGGAGCTAGGGACCCCGGAAGAAGAGGACCGGAACGAGGCGGAGCTGGCCGGACTTCTGTGCAGAGACCCCACCTGGCGCCGGACGCCCATGGGCCGGGAGATCTGCGACCTGATGCTGGCCGTGACCCGGCGCTACGGGCGGACGGACTACCTCCCCTGCATCGCCTGGGGCCGCTGCGCCAGGGAAGCGGCCCTCTGGGAACAAGGCCGAAGCGTCCGTCTGACGGGGCGCTTCCAGAGCCGCAGCTATGTGAAGGTGACGGAGGAGGGGAGCCTCCAGCGCACCGCCTACGAGATCTCGGTCACGGGTTTTCTTCCGGAGGAGTAGTTTCCCTCTCCTTTCTCCGGGCGGCTGCAGAGCGCAGCTCCTCCGTCCGCTCGGCGAGCATGGCGTCCACCTCCTCGGGAGGATAGAAGTACACTTCCCCGCAGAAGCGGCAGACGACCTCCGCCCCCTCCCGGCTCTGGGCCATGTCCCGCAGCTCCCGGATGCCGATGCTCTTGATGCTCCGGCGGTACTTCTCCCGGGCGCAGTTACAGCGGTAGCGGAGCTCCTTTTCCTCCATCTTGTCCCGGGGCAGCTCCCCGAAGACCAGGTCGGCAATGTCCTCCGCGGTCTTTCCCTCGGCGATGAGGGCCGAGAGGGAGGGCAGGACCTTCACCCGCCCCTCCAGGTACTCCGCCAGACTGTCCTCCGCCCCCGGCAGGAGCTGGAGGAGAAAGCCCCCGGCCCCCCGGAGGCTGCCGTCCCGGTTCACCCGGACCCCCAGGGCGCAGACGGTGGGGGTCTGCTCGCTGAGAGCGTAGTAGTTCGTCACGTCCTCCCCGATCTCACCGGAGACCAGGGGCACGTTCCCCACATAGGGCTCCCCGAAGCCGTAGTCCCGGACCACGAAGAGCTCCCCTTCCCTTCCGATCACGCCCCCCACGTCCAGCTTGCCCTGGGCGTTGGGAGGGAGCTCCGCTGTGGGATTCTCCACGCAGCCCCGCACGTTCCCGGCGGAATCGGCCACGCAGGTCATGGTCCCGGCGGGGCCGCTGCCCCGGAAGCGGAGGGTGAGGCTGCCCCCCTCGTCCTTCAGGGTCGCCCCCATGAGGGCGGCGGCGGTGAGGCCCCGGCCCAGGGCGGCGGTGACGGTCTTGGATGGGCGGTGCCGCCCGGAGGCGTACTGCACGATCCCCGTGGTCTCGGCAAAGAGGAGGCGGGCAAAGCCGTCTTTGGTGAGAAAGGTCGTAAGAGTTCCCTTGTTTTCCATGGTAGTAACGCTCCATATCTGTACCGGCTCCCGGGATCGGGAGCCGGTCGTCTGTTTATTTCAGTTTCAGTAATTTTCCGTGGCGGACGAAGTATTCCCCGCCGGACCAGACCGTGACGAGGAGCATGAGGATCGTCCCCAGCAGATCGAAGGTGAAGCCCGGCCGGATCAGCACCAGGCTGTGGAAGGGGGTCATCATCACGCAGAGGATCACCAGGGAGGAGAAGGTCTTCACCTTGCCGGACATCCCGGCGGAGATCACGGTCCCCTCCGAGGCCGCCACCAGCCGCAGGGCCGTGACGGCGAACTCCCGGGCCAGGATCACGAAGGCGGCCCAGCCGGGGATCTGCCCCCACTGGACGAAGATGAGGATCGCCGCCGTCACCAGCAGCTTGTCCGCCAGCGGGTCCATGAACTTGCCGAAGGTGGTGACCTGATGGTACTTCCGGGCGATGTGCCCGTCCAGGTAGTCCGTGGCGCTGGCGATCACAAACACCGCCAGGGCCAGCCACTTGTGGCCGGGAAAGGGGATCAGCAGCAGGAGGAGAAAGACCGGGATCAGGACCACCCGGAGAAGCGTGAGCTTGTTGGCCGTGGTCATTCCTCCGCCTCTCTTTCTCCCACCAGGTCCCCGTCCAGGGTGTCGGTGATGCGCACCTTCACAAAGTCCCCCGGCTCGATGCCCAGGCCGGTGAAGAAGATCTTCCCGTCCACCTCCGGGCTCTCGGCCCAGCTGCGGCCGTACCAGCAGCCGGCGATCCGGTCGAAGCCCTCGGCCAGCACCTCCGTCACCGTGCCCAGGCGGGAGGCGTTGAACTCGTCCATGATGTCCGACTGGATGTCCACCGCCAGCTCGGCGCGGTGAGACGCGGTCTCACTGTCGGGCCGGGGCATGTCGTAAGCGGGAGTCCCCTCCTCCGGGGAATAGGGGAAGACTCCCGCCCGCTCCAGCTTGGCCCGGCGCAGGAAGGCGCAGAGCTCCTCGAACTCCGCCTCCCCCTCGCCGGGGAGGCCGGTGATGAGACTGGTGCGGATCACGAGACCGGGAATGCGCTGCCTTAGATGCGTAAGCAGCGCTTCGATCTCCGAGCCGGTGCCCCGCCGGTTCATCCGGCGGAGGATTTGATCGTCGATGTGCTGGATGGGGATATCCAGATACTTGAGGATCTTGGGCTCAGCGGCCACCAGGTCGATGAGCTCTTCGGTGATGAGGTCCGGATAGAGGTAGTGGAGCCTGATCCAGCGGATGCCCTGGATCTTCGCCAGCTCCCGGAGGAGCCGGGGCAGGCTGGGCTCCCCGTAGAGGTCCAGCCCATAGCGGGTGATGTCCTGGGCCACCACGATGAGCTCACGGACCCCCACCTCGCTGAGGGCCTTGGCCTCCAGGACCAGGTTTTCCAGGGGCCTGGAGCGATAACGCCCCCGGAGGGAGGGGATGACGCAGTAGCTGCAGCGGTTGTCGCAGCCCTCGGCGATCTTTAAGTAGGCCCAGGCGGGGCCGGTGGTGAGGACCCGCCGCGCCTCGCTCAGGGGGGCGGAGATATCCCCCAGGAGCCTGGGCTGTTCCCCCCGCAGGGCGGCCTGCACGGCGGGGACGATCTCGTCGTAGCTGCCGGTGCCCAGGATGCCGTCCACCTCCGGGAGCTCGGTCATGATCTCCTCCGGGTAGCGCTGGCTGAGGCAGCCCGTCACCAGGAGCTTGCGGAGCTTTCCCGTGCTCTTGAGGGAAGCGTAGTCCAGGATGTTGTCGATGGCCTCCTGCTTGGCGCTCTCGATGAAGGCGCAGGTGTTGATGATGAGCACCTCCGCCTCCTCCGGGTCCGGGGTGATGGCGTAGCCCGCCTCCTGCAGGAGGGAGAGCATCTGTTCCCCGTTCACCTGGTTCTTGGCGCAGCCCAGCGAGACCATTCCGATGGTTTCCATGCCGCGTTCCTCCGATATCATTCATGGCCGACGCTGTGGGCGTCAGTCGTCGAAGTCGTTGTCCTCCTGGGAGACGTTCCGGGCGATGGCGGAGCGCACTTCCTCCCAGGCGTAGCCCCGGCGAACAAGACTCGCCGCCAGCTTCCTGAGGCCGTCCCGGTCCATGGGGGCGGCGTGCAGCTTTTTTTGCACCAGGGCGTCCAGCGCTTCCCGGCTGTCGGGAAGGGAAGCCAGGGCCTCCTCCCAGTGCTCCCGGGGGACCTGATGGCGGTAGAGCTCCTCCTCCAGCCGCCTTTTCCCGCAGCCCTTGGCGGCGTAGTGCCGGACCACCATGGCGGCGTAGGCCCCTTCGTCGATGGCCCCCAGGTCCAGGAGCCAGGCGGCGGCCATTTCCGCGTGGAGGGGGCTGGCCCCCTTGTCCCGGAGCTTTCGCCGCACCTCTCCGGCGGACATGGCCCGGCGGGAAATGAGCTCGGCGGCCTGCCGCCGGACGGCCCAATAGGCGCAGGCGTCCTCCAGCTTCTCCCAGGCTTCCCCCTCCAGGGTGAGGCCGGGACGGAGGGAGAAGTCCAGCACCTCCTTGGGCCCGCAGCGGAGGGTGACCCCCTCCTCAAAATGCAGAACGAAGCGCTCCTCATCCAGGGGCTCCAGCTTTGTAAGGGTCATTTAATCCTCGAAATCGTCGGCGTCGATGCGCACGGCCCGGCCCGCTGCGCCGGGCACTTCCTCCCGCTCCTCGGCGGGACGGAGGGCGGCGGTCATCTTCTCCTTGATCTCGGCCTCCAGCTCGTCGGCCACGTCGGGGTTCTGCTTCAGATAGTCCTTCACGCTGTCCTTCCCCTGGAGCCGCTGCTCCCGGAAGGTGAACCAGCTGCCGCTCTTCTCGATGAGGTCCAGCTTCAGGGCCGCGTCCACCAGCTCGCTGGTGCGGGAGATGCCCTCGCCGTAGATGATGTCGAACTCCGCCTCCCGGAAGGGGGGCGCCACCTTGTTCTTCGTCACCTTCACCCGGGTGTGGTTGCCCACCTTGGCGCCGCCGGCGGTGATGGTCTCCACCCGCCGCACGTCCAGCCGGACGCTGGAATAGAACTTCAGGGCCCTGCCGCCGGTGGTGGTCTCCGGGTTCCCGTACATGACGCCGATCTTCTCCCGGAGCTGGTTGATAAAGACCACGACGCAGTTGGTTTTGGAGATGGAGCCGGTGAGCTTCCTCAGGGCCTGGGACATGAGCCGGGCCTGGAGGCCCACCACGCTGTCCCCCATCTCGGCCTCGATCTCGCTCCGGGGCACCAGGGCCGCCACGGAGTCGATGACGATGGCGTCCACCGCGCCGGAACGCACCAGGGCGTCGGTGATCTCCAGGGCCTGCTCCCCGGTGTCCGGCTGGGAGATCAAAAGCTCGTCGATATCCACTCCCAGGTTGTGGGCATAGACCGGGTCCAGGGCGTGCTCGGCGTCAATGAAGGCGGCGATGCCCCCCGCCTTCTGGGCGGAGGCCAGGATGTGCAGGGCGAGGGTGGTCTTGCCCGAAGATTCGGGGCCGTAGATCTCGATGATGCGCCCCTTGGGGACGCCGCCGATGCCCAGGGCCATGTCCAGGGAGAGGGAGCCGGTGCTGATGGCCTCGATGGAGGCGCTGGCCGCGTCCCCCAGGCGCATGATGCTCCCCGCGCCGAAGCTGCGCTCGATCTGGGCCATGGTGGTCTCCAGTGCTTTTCTCTTGTCTGCCGCCGGGGCGGCGGGTTCCAGGGCGGCGCGTTTCTTGGCCATTAGGTGTTCCTCCTCTGTAGTTCGGTCTCTCTCCGGGAGACCATTCTCGATTCTCTTCGTCTGCTAATCACTAACCACTAACCACTAAAGCCTTCGGAAGCTGAGGGCCCGCTCGGTGCCTCCGGTATCCCGGAACACCTCCGGGTCCGCGAGGCCCGCCATGGCGCCGAAGCGCAGAAGGGCGTCCTTCTGCCCCTCCCCGCACTCCAGCATCAGCCTTCCCCCCGGCTTCAGGACCCCCGTCCAGCGGGCGAAAATGGCCCGGTAGAAGTCCAGCCCGTCCTCGCCCCCGTCCAGGGCGGTCCAGGGCTCGTAGTCCCGGACGGAGGGGTCCAGCCCGGGGATCTCTCCGCTGGGAACGTAGGGGGGATTGGAGACCAGGAGGTCGAAGCCCTCCAGCTGCCTTGCGGGGGGAGCCAGGGCGTCCGCCTCCAGGACGATGGCCCGGGCGCCCAGGCGCTGGGTCAGGGCGTTCCGCCGCGCCACCATCAGGGCCCGCCGGTCGAAGTCCGCCAGGACCACCCGGCAGTCGGGCACATTCACGGCGACGGCGACGCCGATGCAGCCGCTGCCGGTGCAGAGGTCCAGGACCCGCGCCTCCGGGATCCCCTTCAAAAACTCGATGGCAGCCCCCGTCACCACCTCGGTGTCGGAGCGGGGGATCAGGACGTTGTGATTGATCTCCAGCTCCAGGCCGTAAAACTCCCAGGAGCCGGCGATGTAGGCGCAGGGCTCCCCCTCCAGCCTTCTGCGCAGCATTTCGGAGGCCCGGGCTTCAAAGTCCCCGCCGGGGTAGAGCCGCAGGTCCCGCAGGAAATCCTCCGGGCTCTTGTCCGCCGCGGCGGAGAGCAGGAGCCTTGCCTCCAGGCCGTAAGCCTCGATCCCGGCAGTCCGAAGGGCCCGCCGGGTCTCCAGATAGATATCGTTGTAGGTCTTCACCAGCGGTCCGACCCCTTTTCCTCCGGGATGACCAGGGTGAGGGCCCGGGCGGCGCACTCCATCATGCTCTCGTCCGGCTCGAAGACCGTGAGCCGCTGCAGAGCCTTGCCGGGGGCGGAGAGGATGCTGCTCAGGAGGTTGTCGTGGGCCCCGGCCCAGCGATTGATCTCATAGCTCACCGCCACCACCACCGGCAGCAGCAGCAGGCGGAGGAAGAAGGCCAGGATGCGGTTCTCCCAGCTCACCACGCTGAACACCAGGAAGCTCACGATCATCACCACGAAGAGGAAGCTGGTACCGCAGCGGGGATGCTGCCGGGGCTGGGGCCGGATGTTCTCCACCGTGAGGGGCAGGCCCTTCTCGTAGCAGTGGATGGACTTGTGCTCCGCCCCGTGGTACTCGAAGACCCGGTGGATATCCTTGGAGAGGGTCACCAGGCGGATATAGACAAGGAAGATGAGGATGCGCAGGACTCCGTCGATCACATTCTTCACAAAGGAGGAGGTGATGGCCTTCGTGAACACGCCGGTGACCAGGTAGGGCAGGACCATGAAGATGGCCACCGCCAGGATGAGCCCCAGGGCCACGCTGGTGCCGATGATGATCTTTTTCGCCTTCTCGTCCTCAAAGTGCTCCGTGATCCACTTGTCCAGCTTGCTCTCCTGGGCCTCCTGCTCCTCCTCGGGGAGACAGTCGGCGGAGTACATCAGGGCCTTGACCCCGTTGATCAGGGAGGAGAAGAAGATGGCCACGCCCCGGATGAGGGGCCAGCCCAGGACAGGGTACTTGTCCCGGATGAGCTTTAAGTCCTCCACCTTTTCCTGCAGGGTCCCGTCCGCCAGGCGGACCACGATGGCCTGCTTTTTGGGGCCGCGCATGAGGATGCCCTCAATGAGCGCCTGCCCCCCGATGGTGGTGCGAAAGCACGCTTGCTGTTTTTCTTTCATATAGGTTTCATTCTCCACGAACAGTTCACTATTAACTATTAACTATCAACTATTAACTATCAACTGCCCCGCCGGCAGCCGCACCGACACGACGCAGCCCCCGTCGGCGGCGTTGTCGATGTCCAGGAGGCCGTTGTGGAGCCTCACGATCTCGTCGCAGACCGCGAGACCGATGCCGCTCCCCCGGGCCTTGCTGCTGCCCCGGTAGAATTTCAGCTTCACGTTCCCCAGCTCGTCCGGGGGGATGCCGGGGCCGAAGTCCCGGACCCGGATGCAGACGAAATCCCGGCCGGAGTCCTGGTAATTCTTCTGGAGGGAGAGGGTCACCACGATGCGCTTCCCGCTGCCCCCGTGCTTGGCGGCGTTGTCCAGGATGTTCAGGATCACCTGCTTTAATCGCTCCGGGTCCCCGGGGATGACGGGGATCTCCTCCTCCGGGGGCGTGTACTCCAGGGATATGCCCTCCTGGCGCATCAGCTCCCGGCAGGTGAAGATGGTGTCCTCCAGCTCCGCCTCGATGTCCAGCTTCTCGATGTTCACGGTGAAGCGCCCGTCCTCGATGCGGGTGAACACCAGCAGCTCCTCCACCATGTTGGTGAGCCTCCGCGCCTCCTCCAGCACGATGGCCAGGCCCTTCTGCCGCGTCTCGGCGTCCAGGCTCTCGTCGTAGCTCAGGGTCTCCGTCCAGCCGGTGATGGCGGTGAGGGGAGTGCGCAGCTCGTGGGAGACGGAGGAGATGAACTCCGTCTTCACCTTCTCGGACTGGCTGATCTGAATGGACAGGTCGTTGATGGCGTCCACCATCTCCCCCATCTCGTCCTCGTAGCGGTTCTCGATCTGGCTGCCGTAGCCCCCGTCGGCGATGTGCCGGGTCATGGCCGTCACCTCCCCGATGGGGGTGACGATGCTGCGGATGAACACCAGGTTCGTGAGGAAGACGATGAGCAGGAGCCCCAGGCCGATGCCCACGGCGATGAGGATGCTGACCAGCACCTGCCGGTCCACCAGCCGGAGGCTGGTGACGTATCGGATGACCCCCATGATGCGCCCGTCCCCGTACACCAGGGGGCTGGAGACGGCGGCGATCCGCTCCCCGGTGGAGGGGTCCCGCCCCAGGAAGGTGGCGGCCTCCCCCGTTTCCAGGGCCTTGGCGATGTCCTCCGTGCCGGGCTGGGTCCCGGCGGTCAGTCCGTAGGTGGAGACCTCGATCCGCCCGGAGGAGCTGATGAACTGCAGGTCCAGCCGGTCCCGCTCGTCGAAGAGGCTGGTGTAGCGGTAGGCGCTCTGGTAGTATTCCGCGTAGGTCCGGGTGACGTAGTTGGAGAAGAAGGCGGAGGAAGAGGAGGCCTTCGACCGCAGCGCCGTTCTCACGCCGCTGTAGTAGTAGCCGCCGATGGCCACCCCGTAGGCGCTGAGCCCCAGAAGGACCAGGAGCAGGATGATGAGCATGCTGCTGAGCATCCAGCGGTTCCGAAGGCCCCGCACCCGAAGGAGGCGGAATTTCCGTTTCCGCATCAGAAGCCCCACTTATACCCGTAGCCCCAGACGGTGGTGATGCAGGAGGGAGTCTGGGGGTCGTCCTCCACCTTGAGGCGAAGGCGGCGGATGTTCACGTCCACGATCTTCAGGTCCCCCACATAGTCCTCCCCCCAGACGGAGGCCAGGATCTCCTCCCGGCTCAGGGCCTTGCCGGGGTTGTCCATGAAGAGCTTCACGATGGCGTACTCCACCTGGGTGAGGCGGATGCGCTCCCCGTTTTTTTCCAGGGTGCGGTTGCGGGTGTTGAGCCGGAAGGGCCCCCGGACCACCTCCCCGGTCTCGGCCAGGTCGTCCCCGCCCACCCGGCGGTAGAGGGCGTCCACTCTCGCGGTGAGCTCGGCGATGGAGGCCAGGGGCTTGGTGACGTAGTCGTCCGCCCCGGTCATCAGGCCGGTGACCTTGTCCATCTCCTGGGTCCGGGCGGTGAGCATGATGATGCCCATCTTGCTCCCGGAGGCCCGGATCTTCCGGCAGACCTCGAAGCCGTCGGTATCCGGCAGCATGATGTCCAGCAGGGCCACCTTCACGTCCGGATTCAGCCTCAGCTGCTCGAAGGCCTCCGCCCCGGTGCCGGCCTCCAGGGGCTCGTAGCCGGAGCGCTTCAGATTGATGACGAGAAAGCTGCGGATGGCCGCCTCGTCCTCCAGGACCAGAACCTTTTTCATAGTCGTCCTCCCCTCCCTTTCCTTGGGCTTATTGGGCGATCCACTCGGAATAGATCAGATGAAAATTCTGCCGGAGCCAGGTGAGGTCCGGCCCGCCGGGCCAATCCTCCCGATTGGTGAAGGAGGCCGCGTAGATGGTCTCTCCGGCGGCGCGGATCACGGTCCGGTCCGGCTTTCCCGCCAGCTCCTCCCGGTTCTCTCCGCTGAGGGCATAGACGGTGAGGAAATCCGTGACCGGCTCCTCCTCCCCGTTCCAGAGGGAGAAGACCACGGCCCGCTCGCCCCCGTCGGAATCCTGCCGCCGGACGCTGATGGGGCCCCAGTCGTCGGGCAGGACCAGATACCAGCTGTCGGAGTAGTTGTGGAAGGTGGTGCAGACGATGGTCCGCTTGCCCCGGCTGTTGTAGCCGTACCAGTCCAGGACCCGGTAGACCGTCTCCCCCTGGGCGGGGAGGGCCCTGGGGATGGGGATCAGAAGCGCTCCGTCCCCCAGCAGGTCCTGAAAGGCCGCCGTGGAGGCTCTCAGCGTCCCCTCGCTGACGCCGGTGGCCGGGTCCAGGGTGATGTTATTCAGCACCCCGTGCTCGTAGGTGAGGATATCCGTCACCAGGCCCCCCTGGCAGCTGCCCTCCACGAAGAATGCGCCGGGCAGGTCCCGCAGGGCGCCGGCGGCGAGCTTGGTGATGCCGTCCATGCCTCCGGACAGGCGCTGGGTGGCGGAGACCAGCTCCCCGTCCCCGGCCAGGGAGTAGAGGGTGACGCTGCCGGGCGTCTCCGCCGTGCCCCGGCGGACGGCCAGAAGCTCCCGTTTCCCGTTCCCGTCCAGGTCGGCGCTGAGGTAGCGGGTGTAGTCCGCCGCGGCCAGGGAAGAGACCTGGAAGCCCTTGAGGGAGCAAATCTCCAGCATTTTCAGCTCCGGGCCCATGCCCCAGCCCACCACGGCCTCCAGCCAGCCGTCGCCGTCCAGGTCCACATAGTCGATGCTCTCGATGCTGCTGCCGTCCCCCTCGATGACGGCGGCCCGCTCGTAGCTCCCCTCCCGCTGGCGGAAGAACCAGATCTTCAGAGGCTTTTCCCCGGCGGCGCTGAAGAAGGCCACGGCCTCCTCCGTCCCGTCGCCGTTCAGGTCAACGAGCTGGACGCTCTGCCGGTGGACCCCGTCCACCGGGGCGGAGTAGACCGCGCCGGCGGAGAGCACGGCGTCAATGGCGTGCTGCAGCTCCAGATACTCGTCGGGCATCTGGGGCAGGCTGTAGAGCTTTTCGATGCTCCCCCCCAGGCTGCAGCCGCCAAGGAGCAGCAGGAGCGCAAGGGCCGGGAGCAGCGGTCGCAGGCGTTTCATGGAGTCCCTCTCTCCGCCGAATGGCGCATACTTTCCTATCTTTGTATTGTATCATATTTTTCTTCCCGTGGGTAGCCCTTTCGGGAAGAAAAAACAGGCGGGGAGCGTACGCCCCTCGCCTGTTGGGTTCCGTTTGTTTTACCTGGAAAGATACCGGTAGAGCATCACGGCCAGCTCCTGCCGGGTGGCGGTGTCCTCCGGGCGGAAGGCGCCGTCCGAGTCCCCCTGCACCACGCCCAGGCCCTTGGCGATGGCCACATAGCCCAGATCGGCTTCGGGGATGCTGTCCTCATCGGCAAAGCCGGTGCGGAAAATGCCCGGCAGCGCCGCGGCCTCGCTCAGGCCGCTGAGGCCCACAAAGCAGCGGCAGAGCTCCGTCCGGGTCACACTGCGGAAGGGGGCCTGCTCCTTGGAGGCGATAAAGCCCTGGGCATAGCCCTCGCTGTAGATCCAGCGCAGGGCTTCCTCATCCCCGGCCTCGGCATAGCCCAGGGCCTCGCTGTAGTCCATCCTCGTTCCCCGGGCGGAGAGCATCAGCAGCAGCATATCCAGCTCCGTGACCTCCGCTCTGGGCAGGAACTCCTCCACCCCGTAGAAACGCACGCCGTACCCGGCCAGGGTCTCAATCTCCTTTTTGGCGTAGCTGCCCTCCAGATCCGTATAGGGGAGGCTCAGCTCCTCTTCGCTCCAGCTCAGGTAATTCGCCTCGCCGGTGACGGCGTCCACGCCTTTCACCCAGCCGTCGGAGATGTCGGCCAGGTAGACAAGCCGCCAGGAATAGGCGGTTTCCCAGTTTTCCGGGTCCTGGGGGACCAGGACGTAGCGGAGGGCAGCCTCATAGCACTTAAGGAAGCTCTCCCGGGCCGCGTCCTCTCCCACTACCGGCCCGGCGGGACCGAAGGAGAGCTCCTCGTCCCAATCGCAGGAGAAGGCGTCCACAAAACCGGTCTCCAGGTTGGTGGTGACGCTGATCGTATTCATGGGGCAGGGATAGCCCGCCTCCATGCGGGTGTAGGTGAAGTAGTTCTGGGGGGAAGACCATCTGCTCTGAGAGGCAGAAGTCAGCTCGCAGAGGGGAAGCCAGTCCCCATACTGCGCCTCCAGGAAGCCCAGGGCGATCCCGGAGATGGCGGGCTCCTCCTCCGCCTCCCGCTCCTTCCAGCCGAAGCCGTAGTAGGAGGTACTGAGGCCCCGGATTTCTCCGGTGTTCGCGTCGGCGGTGAAGTATTTATAGATGGTGGGGGTATAGCCCGACTCCGTAAGCTCGTCGTACTCCTCCTTCGTCAGCCCGTCGCCGGGGCCGGTGAGGGTCTTCACCAGGGTGAAGGAGGCGGTCACGCTGTCGTCGGTCTCCTGCCCCTCCTCCAGGGTGGCGGGGTCCACGGCGGCCTCGGCCGCCCGGTAGTTCACGCTCCCCAGGACGTAGTCCTCCGTGATGCCGAAGGCGCTCTCGGCTCTGGCGGCGGCCAGCAGGGCTTCCCCGTCCAGGACGCCCTCCAGCTTCTCCGCCCCGGCCAGCTCCACGGCGGTGAGGCCCTTTTCCATGTCCGCCGCGGCGGCCTCCTCCGGCATGGCGCCGCCGGCGGCGTTGGAATAGCCCCGGAAATTATTCCAGCGGTCAAAAAGCTCCCCGGTCTGGGCGTCCAGCATCACGCCGTAGTCCAGGCCCAGCTGATAGGTGAGCCGCACTTCGTGCTTCTCGTAGTCCGTATAGGCCCACTCCAGGCTTCCGGTGACGGCCTCGGAGAACTTGGGCAGGGCCTCCTTGGCGCTGAAAGCGGGAGAGGCGGAGGGGACGGGGCCGGAAATGAGCTGCTCCGAATCGTCCCGGTAGAAGGAGAGGAGGAGCCCGTCGGAGGTGCGGAAATTGAGGCTGAGGCCGATCTCCGTCTCCACGCCGTTCAGGGTCAGGGTCCCGTAAAGGTTATAGCGGCTCCGCTCCTGGAGGCTGTCCTGCCGGGGCGCGAAAACCGCGTCCTCCCCCGGGCCCAGCACCGTGGGCAGGAACTTTTTCGCCGCCGCCAGGGCCTGGGTATAGCCGAAGGCGGGGAAATGGAGGGAAGGGGTATAGCTGTAGCTATAGCTTTCATCGTAGAAATAGCGGTTCATGGAGTAGACCTTGCCCGCGCTGTCACAGGTGACGTTCAGGCCCTCCTCGTCCTTATACCAGCTGAGATACCACCAGGTGGTCTCCCCCCGGTCATAGGGGTCCCCATTGAAGGAGGTGTAGTCGTCCCCGATGTCCAGGGTGGTCTTCACCTGGAGGGTGACGCGCCGCAGCTGCTCGTCCTTGCCCTCCACCCCTTCGGCGACGGCGGGCACGCCCAGGCCCAGCAGCAGCACCACGGCCAGGCAGAGACACAATAGCTTTTTCATACGAAACGCTCCTTTTCTTTGATCTGGTATTCCTTTGGACGGAAAAAACGGAAAAAGGTTCCGGGATTTGGGAAAAATTCACCCCGGCAGCGCCGCGCCGGTGAGGTATCTCCGGATCAGGTCGAAGGCGGTGCTGGCGGCGTAGACCCGGCCCCAGGAGCGGTCGTGCCCCGTCTGGATGGGCTTCACCAAAGTAAGCCCCTGGGCGGCGAAGCCCACGAAGCCGGTGCCCACGGGGGTGCCCCGCTCGTCCGGGTCCGGCCCGGCGCAGCCGGTGACGGAGACGGCGAGATCCGCCATGCAGGCCCTTCGCGCCCCCGCCGCCATGGCGGCGGCTACCTCTTTGCTCACCGCCCCGTACTCGTCCAGCAGCGCCTGGGGGACCCCCAGGAGGGCGGCCTTCACCTCATTCGTATAGGACACCACGCCCCCCATGAAGACCCGGCTGGCCCCCGGCAGGTCGGTGATTCGCTTGGCGATCAGGCCCCCGGTGCAGCTCTCGGCGGCGGCGAAGGTAAGCCCCCGTTCCCGGAGAAGCCGGAGGCAGAGAGCCTCCAGGTTGGGTTCGTCGATGGCATAGATCAGGTCCCCCAGCTCCTCCCGGACCCGGGCGATCACCGGCTCCGTCATGGCCCGGGCGGTCTCGGCATCCTTTGCCCTCGCCGTCACCCGCAGGCGGACCTCCGCCGTCCCGGCGTAGGGGGCCAGAGTGGGGTTCGTGAGGGACTCCATGTAATCCCGCAGCCGCGCCTCCACGGCGCTCTCCCCCAGGCCGAAGATACGGATGTCCCGGCTGAGAAGGGTCTCCGCCGTCTCCCTCCGGAGATAGGGAATCACCCCGGTCTCCAGCATGAGGCGCATCTCCCGGGGCGGGCCGGGAAGGAGGATGGCGGTGACGCCGTTCACTTCAAAGGCGCAGCCGGGGGCGGTGCCGTTCCCGTTAGGGAGCACGGTGCAGCCCTCGGGCAGGTACGCCTGTTTAATGTTGTTCTCCGGCATCTCCCGGCCGGAATCCCGGAACCAGGCCCGGATCTTTTCCGCCTCCTCCTCATAGAGGCGCAGAGGGGCCCCCAGGGTCTCACAGACGATCTCCTTGGTGAGGTCGTCGTAGGTGGGGCCCAGGCCCCCGGTGGTGATGATGAGGTTGGCCCGCCCTTTCGCCACCTCCACCGCCTGCCGCAGCCTGACCGGGTTGTCCCCCACCACGGTATGCCAGTAGACGCCGATGCCCAAGCTTCGGAGGGCGTCGGAGAGGTCCTTGGCGTTGGTGTTCACAATATCCCCCAAGAGGAGCTCCGTCCCCACGCAGAGGATCTCCCCTCTCCACGCTTCAGCTTTCATATTTGATCTGCACCCTTTCCGTCCCCGCCAGGGCTTCCTTCACCAGGGCCTCCACGTCCAGCACGGCCTCCGCTTCCTCCACCTCGGCGGGGGTGGGGCGGGTGCGGGGATGCCTGGGGGTGAAGACGGTGCAGCAGTCCTCATAGGGGAGGATGCTGGTCTCGTAGGTGCCCAGGCGCCGCGCCTGCCGGATGATCTCCTCCTTGTCCATGCCGATGAGGGGCCGGAGGACCGGGAGGGTCAGCGGCGCTTCCGTGCAGCGGATGGCCTCCATGGTCTGGCTGGCCACCTGGCCCAGGTTCTCCCCGGTGACCAGGGCGCCGCAGCCGTTACTGAGGGCCACTTCCTGACTGAGGCGCATCATAAACCGGCGCATGATCAGGGTAAAATAGGGCTCCGGGCACTTGTCCCGGATCTCCTCCTGGATGTGGGTGAAGGGGATGACCTCCACCGTGAGCCGCCCGCACCAGGGAAGGAGCTGCCGCGCCAGGTCCAGGACCTTCTGCTTGGCCAGCTCGCTGGTGTAGGGGAAGGAGAAGAAGTGGACCGGGATGATCTGGACCCCCCTCCGGGCGATCATCCAGGTGGACACCGGGCTGTCGATCCCCCCGGAGAGGAGGCTCACCGCCCGCCCGCAGGTCCCCACGGGGAGGCCCCCGGCCCCCGGCTCGCCCCCGGCGTGGACGTAGGCCGCCTGCTCCCGGATCTCCACGTCCACCTCCAGCTCCGGATGGTGCATGTCCGCCGGGAGGTCGGGAAAAGCTTCCCCGATGGCGGCGGCCACGTACTGGCTCAGCTGGATGGAGGTCATGGGGAAGGTCTTGTCGCTGCGCTTGGACTCCACCTTGAAGCTTTTGGCCTTGCTCAAAGCGTCCCCCAGGTACTCCACGGCGAGCTTGGCGATGGCCTCCTTCTCCTTGGGACAGGCCGCGGCCCGGCAGACGGTGATGATCCCGAAGACCTGCTTGCAGCGGCGCAGGGCCTCCTCCATGTCGATCCCCTCCTCCAGGGGCTCCACGTAGATGGTGGACTGGACGGAGGTGATGCGGAAGTTCCCCAGGCTCCGCAGCCGCCGGGCCACATTGGCCCGCAGCCGGTCCTCGAAAAAGTGCCGGTTCAGGCCCTTGAGCACCAGCTCGCCGGGCTTTAAAAGCAGCATATCGTTCATGGTCTTTTGATCCTCGTTTTCCTTTGATGGTTTCCTCCGCATTTTATCCCGGCGGGCATGTTCCTGTCAACCGGGGCATAAGGTGGAAGGGAAGGGAGCGATCATCATGCGGATTCAATTTGGCCGGAAGGCCCTGGTTTTTTGTCTGCTGTTTGCCCTCATGCTGGGCCTCTGCCCCGTCCGGGCGGCGGAAGAGGCGGCGGAGGAGGTCTTTGATCCCGAGCCCTGGGAGAGCGTGGAGGCCCTGGCCTCCCTGGAGGACGTGGCCTCCCGGGTGGGGGCGGCGGTGCTCATGGAGCGGGAGACGGGGAAGTGCCTCTACGAGCACAACCCCCACGCCAGGCTGGCCCCCGCCAGCGTCACCAAGATCATGACCATGCTGCTGGTGTGCGAGGCCATGGACGCGGGGCTCTTCACGGAAGAGAGCCTGCTCACCTGCTCGGCCTACGCCTCCCAGATGGGAGGCAGCCAGATCTTCCTCAGGGAGGGGGAGCAGATGAGCGTCGGGGACCTGCTGAAAAGCGTGGCGGTGGCCTCCGCCAACGACGCCGCCGTGGTCCTGGCGGAGGCGGTGGCCGGCTCGGAGGGGGACTTCGTGGGGAAGATGAACGAGAAGGCCGCCGCCCTGGGGATGGGGGACACGGTGTTCAGTAACTGCACCGGCCTCCCCACGGAGGGGGAGCACCTGACCAGCGCCTGGGACATCGCCCTCATGAGCCGGGCCCTCCTGGACCACGAGCGCATCCGGGCCTACACCGGCATCTGGACCGACAGCGTCCGGGACGGGAGCTTCGGCCTCGCCAACACCAACAAGCTGGTGCGCTTCTACGAGGGCTGCACCGGGCTGAAGACCGGCTTCACCCAGGAGGCCATGTACTGCCTCTCCGCCTCGGCCAAGCGGGAGGGGACCGAGTACATCGCCGTGGTGCTCCATGCCGAGACCAGCGCCGAGCGCTTCGAGGCAGCGAAGCTGCTGCTGAACCACGCCTTCGCAAACTGGACCCTCCTGAACGTCCTGCCCGACGGGGCCCTGCCCCCGGTGGCGGTGACCTTGGGGCGGGAGAAGTATCTGCAGCCGGTCCTCTCCGGGGACACAAAGCTCCTGCTCCGGAAGGAGGAGGCAGCCAGGGTGCAGAAGGAGCTGACGGTCCAGGAGCGGGTGGAGGCCCCGGTGGCCCGGGGGCAGGAGCTGGGGCGGCTGCGGGTCCTGGACGGGAACGGCAGCACCCTCCTGACCCTCCCCGTCACCGCCCCGGCGGCGGTGGAGCGCCTGGGCTTCGGGCAGGTCTTTCTTCTCTGCCTCCGGATCCTGATCGGCGCGGCGGAAGCTTAACGAAATCGTCACAAACAGGTGTTGAAGTGAAGGGGAGAAGATGCTATAATCCTTAATAAAGAGAAAACTATATCACTATCACATATGCAAAGGAGACGTGACATGGTCAAGGTAATCATGGGCGTTAAGGGCTCGGGAAAGACCAAGCTCCTCATTGAAATGGTGGAAAAGGCCCTGGAGGAATCCAGGGGCGCGGTGGTGGTGCTGGAGAAGGAACGCAGCCTCACCTACGACATCCCCCATCAGGCCAGGCTGATCGTGGCCTCCAACTACGACTTCGGCTCCACGGAGTTCATGAAGGGCTTCATCAGTGCCATGCATGCCAGCAACTACGACATCACCCATGTGTTTATTGATAACCTCTACAAGATGTTCGAGGACAAGACCCTCAGCGGCGCGGAGGATTTCCTGGACTGGCTGAATTCCTTCAGTGAGAAGGAGGGCATCCAGTTCACCCTGACCCTCTCCGCCCCCGTGGAGTCCGCCACGGAGCGGATCCGGCAGTACTTCTAATACAATTCAAATCGGACCCGCTTCGCTGGGCTCCGATTTGAAAGTCTGTCCGGCAGCTTTTCTTTCGACAGAAAGGCTGCCGGTTTTTTTCGACATTTTCTTTCCGGAGTCCTACAACAAAATGGCCCTTTCCCCTCCCCTCTGCGCCGTATCCTGCGGTTCTGGCAAAGCGTGTCGAATTTTGTCGAAGGCTTTCCTTTGCCTCCCGGCCAAGGGCGTGCTAGAGTGGCCCTGCCGCCGCTCCCGGCGGGGAAAGGAAGGGCAAGCATGATCTATCGGGCGGAAGCACGGCCCCGGACCAGCCCGGACGGGCTCTCCTATCTGGGCTGGGACATCGTGGGCGAGGGGGAAGAGGAGGCGCTGCGCCTGGAGGACGTGACGGAGGACGCCGCCTTTGCCCGGGCCCTGGCGGAGGCGCTGAACCGGGAAGGGGCAGAACGCGTCCACGTTTACGACATAATTTCCGATTTTTTGAGCGATTCCGGGTGGAAAAGGGCTTTACTTGAGGGGGGCATTTGAGGTATACTGTCGTTTGTGACAAAAAACGGGCGGCTTTGTCCGCCGGGGAGGAAAACAGCCTTGAGCATTTTGGAACGCCTCAGCGATCCGGAGCTGCTGAGCCAGCTGGGCCTGGGTCAGAAGCTCGCCGGTTCCCTCGTTACTGCCGTGATCGGCATGGCCGTGTGTATGATCGTCCTGGCCATCATCATGCTTGCCATCCGCATCATGCACGCTCTGATGAGCCGCGGCGAGGCCGCCCCCGCCGAGGGGCCCGCGGTGGAAGCGGAGAAGACCGCGCCCCCCGCGCCGGAGATCCCCGCAGGCGCCAGCGGCGTCAGCACCCCCTGCGCCGGGTCCGTGAAGGCCCTCAACGCGTCCCAGGGCGCCGTCGTCCGGGAGGGCGACGTGCTGCTCCTCATGGAGGCGAACGGTTCCGTATTTCAGTTCCCCGCCCCCGCGGCGGGCACGGTGCAGCGCCTCTGCGTCTCCGAGGGAGACAGCGTGGAGGCCGGCCAGGTCCTGGTCATTCTGAAGGATAAGGAGGACAGCGACAATGCTTGAAGGAGTTCTCAGCTTCCTGCGCAGCACCGGCGTCGCCCTCTTCGACTGGCGGCAGCTGGTCATGGTGGTCATCGCCTGCGTCCTTCTGTACCTGGCCCTGGTGAAGGAATTCGAGCCCCTGCTCCTCATTCCCATCGCCTTCGGCATGCTCCTCTCGAACCTCTTCGGCAGCACCATCTTCAATGAGGCTACCGAGACCGACGCGGCGGGCCTGTTCCGCTACTTCTTCCTCCTGGATGAGATCGGCATCCTGCCGCCGCTCATCTTCCTGGGCGTGGGCGCCATGACGGATTTCGGTCCCCTGATCGCCAACCCCAAGTCCCTGCTCCTGGGCGCGGGCGCCCAGCTGGGCATCTTCATCACCTTCATCGGCGCCATCCTGCTGGGCTTCAACGCCCAGGAGGCGGGGAGCATCGCCATCATCGGCGGCGCCGACGGCCCCACCGCCATTATGACCTGCACCCGCATGGCCAAGCAGATCCTGCCCGCCGTGGCCATCGCCGCCTATTCCTACATGGCCCTGGTGCCCGTGATCCAGCCTCCCATCATGAAGGCCCTCACCACCAAGGAGGAGCGGGTCATCACCATGAAGCAGCTGCGGCCGGTGAGCAAGAAGGAGAAGATCCTCTTCCCCATCGTGGTCACCATCGTTGTGGCCCTGATGGTACCCGACGCCATCCCCCTGGTGGGCATGCTGATGCTGGGCAACCTCTTCAAGGAGAGCGGCCTCACCAACCGCCTCAGCGACACCGCCTCCAACGCCCTGTGCAACATCGTCACCATCCTCCTGGGACTGGCGGTGGGCGCCAGCGCCAAGGCGGAGACCTTCCTCACTCTCCAGACCATTGAGATCATCATCCTGGGCGTCATCGCCTTCGGCGTGGGGAGTGCCGGCGGCGTCCTCCTGGCCAAGTTCATGAACCTCTTCCTGAAGCCGGAGAACAAGATCAACCCCCTCATCGGCTCCGCCGGCGTCTCCGCCGTCCCCATGGCGGCCCGGGTCAGCCAGATGGTGGGCCAGAAGGAAAATCCCAAGAACTTCCTGCTGATGCACGCCATGGGTCCCAACGTGGCCGGCGTCATCGGCTCCGCCGTGGCGGCGGGCATCCTGCTGAGCCTGTTCAGCCACTGAGAAATATCGACCCGAAATTCGTCGCGGGCCGGGGTCTGAGGACCCCGGCCCGCGATTTTTGTTCTCTTATTTTCGTTTACCGCTTCGTGACGCCGGGCCCGTAGATGGTGGTCCAGTCGTTCTTCATGGAGACGGGCACCCAGTCGAATTCCTCGCAGAGGGCGAACATCTTTTCCGCCTTGGCCTGGTTCCCGTTTTCTCTCTCTGTGTCGTCGCAGCAGAGCATGAAGGCCAGGCTCCGGTAGGGGTTATTGCTGGTCACATACTCCGCCATGCTGCTGTCTCCCGTGGAGTTCCCGAAGGAGAGCACCGGCTGCTGGCCGATCTCCTGCTGAATGACGGAGACCTTGTTCATCTTCAGATTCTTGATGAGGAATTCGCCCCCCAGGATCAGCTCGTCCCCCTCGGCGAACACGTAGTCCAGCCCGTCGGCAGAGCCCTGCCCGCTGGAGACGATGGTCTCGTCGGAGCCGATGAGCTGCCGGTTGGGCAGCCCCAAGGGCGAGCGGTAGGCGATGCCCCGGACGATGAGCCGGTCGGTGCCGCTGACCACGTAGACGGTGAAGTCGTTTTCCTTGAGGTAATCCACCACCTGGAGCATGGGGAGATACCAGCCCTCGCCCCGGGTCATGCCCTCGTAGCTGGGCATGGGCTGGCGCTTGAACTCCTGGATGTAGCGGTTGAACTCCTCCAGGGTCATCCCCGCGAAGGCGGAGGCCACGGCCTTGCCGTGGTCCACCTCCAGGCCGGGGAAGGAGGCGCCGGTGCGGTTCTGCTCGGAGATCTTCTCCGCCACCTCCCGCTCGAAGTCGCTGGCCCGGTCCCGGTAGTCCGGGTCGGTCAGCACCCGGTAGGCCAGGAGGGTGTAGTCGAAGTAATTCGGATCCGTTTCACAGAAGAGGGTCCCGTCCAGGTCGAACACGGCGATCCGGTCCTCCACGGGGATGTAGTCCGGGCCGGTCTCGTCGGTGACGGCACGGACGTAGGAGATCAGCGCGCTCTTCGCCTCCGCGCCGGGAGTCCACAGAGAGAGCTCTGCGGGTATCCTGGCGTTGGTTTCCCGCAGGCGGGACACCAGGATGCCCACCTGCTCCACCGTCAGGATGTCGCCGGCGCCCAGCACGCCGCCGCCGTAGCCCAGGACCAGGCCGGAAGCGGAAAGGCGGTCCACGTCCTCCTTTGCCCAGGCGGGGACGTCGGTGAACTCCAGCGCGTCGCCGGTCAGGGCCAGCTCGGGCAGGCAGCGGGAGAGGAGCACGAAGGCCTCGATCCGGCTGATCGCCTCCTTCGGGCGAAGGGCGCCGTCGTCATAGCCCTTCAGGACGCCGGCAGAGACGGCGTCCGCCAGCAGGACACGGAAGCAGGGGCTGACTTCCCCGCCGTCCGAAAAAGCGTCCAGCACCGCCGCGTCGGCGGCGGGAAGCCCGGTCGCCTCCGCAAAGGCCGCGACCGCGTATTCCCGCGTCGCGCACGCCACGTTCTCCGGGGCGACCTGCCCCGTCGCCACATACAGCGCATAGTAGTCGTCATAGAGCCCCAGGCAGGCGTCCATGCCCGAATTGACGCTGAACGCCTTTTCCAGCACGATCTCCCAGGAGCCGTACTTTTCAAACAGCTCCTCCGGCAGGGGGCCCTCCTCGTGGCCGTACTGCTTGAGATTCCGCTCCTTCGCGGTGGCCAGCCCCTCCGGGTTCCCGTCGTAGGCGGCCAGCCGGAGCTCGTTGCGCTTCGCGCTGAGGGTCCGGGCGATCTCCTCGGTGCTCTTGCCCGCTTCGGTCATCTCGTCCAGCAGGGTGTACATCTCCCCCAGGCTCTCGTGGTAGGCGATCCGCTCCAGCCGGGCGTGCTCGCCGTTCACCATCTCGGGATCGGTCCAGTCAAAGTCCACGTAGACGCTGAGGCTCCCCTCCGGAGAGGGGGAGAAGCCGTAGACCGCCGTGGGATCGACGACGATATCCCGCATCGCCGTTTCATTGAGCCGGGGGTCGTGCTGATAGCGGAAGGGCGCGGGCGCCCCCGCCTCGGGCTCCGCGGCCGGCACCGACAGCTGCAGCGAGAGCGCCAGCAGCAGCGCCAGCAATAGAGACAACGCTTTTCTTGTTTTCATGATTGATCCTCCCATCGGTGAATTCATGCTGTTTGCTCCGTGATCTGATCGGAGCTCGGGGCTCGGGCTCAGCCGCCGCCTCGGTATTCCAGGCAGAGCATAGTCAGATCGTCAAACTGCTCCGCGTCCTTCACAAAGCCGTCCACGGCCCTGCGCACCTGCTTCAGCACCTCCTCCGGCGAGGCGTCGGGGAGGTCGTTCAGTGCTCGGAGCATCCGCTCCGTGCCGAAGAGCTCCTTCTTCGCGTCCGTGGCCTCCGGCACCCCGTCCGTATAGAGGAAGAGCTTCGCGCCGGGCGCGAGCTGCATCTCATATTCCTTGTAGCGAACGCCCTCCATGCCGCCGACGACCAGGCCGTGCTTGTCCTTGACCAGCTCAAACTGCCCGCCCGCAGGCTTCAGCACGGGGTATTCGTGGCCCGCGTTGGCCGCCGTGATCCTCCCCGTGCGCGTATCCAGTACGCCCAGCCAGACCGTGACGAACATCTCTTCCCGGTTGTTGGCGCAGAACTGGTCGTTCACCGTCTGCAGCACCCGGGCGGGAGAATAGCCCATCATGGTGTAGTTCTGCACCAGGATCTTGGAGACCATCATGAACAGCGCCGCAGGGACCCCCTTGCCGGACACGTCCGCCATGACGATACCCAGGTGATCCTCGTCGATCAGGAAGAAATCGTAGAAATCGCCGCCCACTTCCTTCGCCGGGTCCATGACGGCGTAGATGTCGAAATCCGGGCGCTCCGGGAAGGCCGGGAAGATGTTGGGCAGCATATCCGCCTGGATGCGCGTGGCCAGGGCCAGCTCTGTGCCGATGCGCTCCTTCTCCGCGGTGATGGCGGTGATCTGGGCGATGTAGTCCCGCGCCCGCGTGGAGAGCGAGGCGAAGGACTCCGCCAGGACCTGGATCTCGTCGCCGGTGCGGTAGGCGTCCTCCATCTCGAAGATCCCTTCCCCCTCCTGCAGGGAGTTGATCCGCCTGGTCATCCTTTCCACCGGCTTCACGATCCGGGAGGCCAGGACCAGCGCCCCCGACAGGGCCAGCAGGACGATCACCAGCGTCAGCACCAGGATCGTCCGGGCACTGCGCGCCGCGCCGTCCCGGTAGGAGCCCAGGGCGAGGGCGTTGATCTCGTCATACTTCGCCAGCATAGCGTCGGCGGGCTGGCGGGTGAGCTCCTTTTCCACCACCGACAGGACCGCCCAGCCCACGCTGGACAGAGGCGCGCCGGCCAGGTAGTATTCCTTTTTATCCACGCTGATCTGCTGAAGCCCGGTCTGCGCGCCGAGGGCCTCCGTCACCACCCGGGCCAGGCCTCCGCTGCCCAGGGTCCGCAGGTCCGGCGCGGTCCCGGAGAGCTGGGCCTTGAAAACGCCGCTCGTCTCCGGGGAGAACAGCACCTGGCCCTTTTCGTTGATCACGCAGAGGAAGCCGCCCTCCGTGGCCGTTTCCTCCACATAATCGCTGATGGAGGTCAGGAAGATATCCGCGCCCACCACGGCCGCCAGCTCGCCGTCCCGGTAGACCGGCGCGGCGCAGACGACGCCCAGGATGCCGGAAAAGGTGTCCGCCTCCACGTCCGTGAAGATCACATCCCCCGCCTCTGCCGCCTGTCGGAACCAGGGGCGCTCGCTGACCGCAACGGCGGGCTTTATCGTTCCGTCCTCGGCAAAATAGACCTCTGCCCGGTCGTCCACGAAGAGGATGCAGCCGTCCGTGGTCGCCACGAAGCAGGAGTTCAGCTTATCCGAGTTTTGAAACATCGCCAGCATGATCTCGCTCATGTTGGCCGCCAGCCCCAGGGCCTCCGAGTCCGCCGGATCCACCCCCGCCTCATGCTGCATCTGCACGGAGGGAATGCCGGCGTTCGCCGGGTCCGGCGGATAGAACGGATGGGGGGAGAAGCTGTCCGCATGGCTGAACAGCTCGGAGGCGAAGGCCTGCAGGGTCAGCACATCGGTCCGCACCTCGCCGAAGAGGTCGTCCGCGATGTAGGCCTGCAGCGCCGTGTTCTGGGTCAGGAACGCGGAGAGCATTGCCTCCATCGTCTCCTCGGAAACGTCGGCGATGGACGCCTGCTGCCGCAGGGCGGAATCCTGCACGACGGCGGAGAGGCTCCGCTGCTGCCATACGGCGACGACGGCATAGGCGCCCACCAGGGCCAGGATGAAAACCAGCATCAGATTGAATATCTTTGTCTGCAGTCCTCCGATTTTATACCCTCTGAAGATTTTCATGGCATCCCCATTTCTGTTTCCGGCTCGCCGGGGATCTCGCGGCGGCCGCGTCCTATGCTCCCAGGCTCAGTTTAGCATCCGGGGCGTCCCCCGTCAACCGGCCGGGCGGCGGAAGCGCGCCTATGCCGGCCGGTCTTACGGGGCAGGCCCCAGCCCGGATCCCTTTTCCCGATCTCAGAGCGCTTCTCCCGCCCGCGAAAAGAGCAGGGTGTCGGTCCTGCCGAGCAGGGAGATCAGCTCCCCCCGCCACAGCTCGAACACCGCGCCGTAGCCGTCCCCCACGGACACGACATCATAGGAGATCGCCGTGGGGATCCCCAGCACCAGGGCTCTCCGCGCCATCTCCCGCTCATGCCGGATGTCGCTGAGGGCGTCCCCTCGGGGGTAGACCTTCACCACCGTGTCCTCACTGATCCGGTAGATCGTTCCGTTGGAGCCGCGCCCCAGCACCTCGCAGCTCTCCACGGAGACGCTGCGGTATCCGTGACCGTTCCGCTGACCTCTCTCATACGCCGCCTCCCCGCTGTCGTTTTTCTATTGTCTCACTCGTCCACGTTGATCTTTTCATCCTGGATCAGGCGGAGCAGGACGTCCGCGAATTTCGGATCGAACTGCTTCCCCTTGTTGGTCTCGATCTCGCTGACGATCTGCTCCTTCGAGAGCTTTTTGCGGTACACCCGGTTCGTATTCATGGCATCGAAGGAGTCGGCGACGCAGATCATCCGGGCGATGAGGGGGATGTCCTCCCCGGCCTTCCCCTCCGGATAGCCCTTCCCGTCATACCGTTCGTGGTGGTACCGGGCGCCCTCGTCCGCGTCCTCCAGGCTCTTGAAGCTGTTCAGGATATCCCCGCCCCGGACCGTGTGGGACTTGATGATCCGGAACTCCTCCTCCGTGAGCTTGCCGGGCTTTCCCAGGATGCTGTCCGGCACGCCGATCTTCCCGCAGTCGTGGAGCAGGGCCATATAATAGATGCGGTCCAGCTCCTCGCCGTAGTACCCGCATTCCTTGGCGATGCGCTTCGTATAGAGCGCCACCCGCTTGGAGTGGCCGTTGGTATAGGGGTCCTTGGCGTCGATGAAGCCGGTGAAGGTCTCGATGGATTCGTTGATGATCTCGTTGTCCCGCTCATGCCGCTCCTGGTACTTCCGGATCTGGGCCGTGGTGATCCCAAAGATGAGCAGCACCAGCAGCCAGATCGCCAGGCCCGCCATGGAGACCCAGAAGAGGGGCTCGCTGGTCAGCAGCCGGTGGAAGACGTATTCCAGCTCCAGGGTCGAGGAAGGGATCTCCTCCCCGATCTTCGCGTAGAGGATGATGCCCGGCGTCGTGCCCTCCAGGGGCTTGATGGGCATTTCCAGGGCGTTCATGCTGGTGCTGGGACAGTAGATCAGATAGTCCCCGGGCCGCATGTGGATGAAGGTCTCCCCGTCCGCCGTAAACGTCGCCAGCCGGTGGGCCTCCGGGTCGAACACCCGCAGATCGGGGACCGTGTCCGTCAGTTCCTCCCCGTCCAGGTGCTGGTGGATCTCCAGCGCGCCGTTCCAGGCGGAGGCCAGAAAGACCTCCTCGCCGAAGGTCAGCCGGAAGGAAAACCGGGAGACCTCGTCCCTGGTGTGGTTGGAGACGGTAAAATCATAGGTATAGGCCTGGTAGTTGTGCTCCTCCAGGCCCTCGTCGTAGAGGTCGAGGCACTTGGTCCAGGTACTGCTCCGGGGGACGGCCTTGACCGAGACCTCCGATCCCGTCTCCTCCTCCGGCGAAAACAGGCCGGGGCCGGAGAAGAGCTCATAATGGCTCCTGCGGTTTGTACAGGTTCGTTCGGAGGATGCTGCCGCCCAGGATCGCCAGGATCACGATCAGGGTGATGCCGAAGGCTGCGGCGTTCTTCTTTCTCTTGTCTGTCTTCATGACGGTCGCTCCCATGATCCGGTTCTTTACAAAATGAAGGGGTCGTCAGCGCGCCCGGCGGCTTTTCTCCGGGTGCAGCTCGTAATACCGCTTTTTGTCCGCGTACATCCGCTGGTCCGCCCTCCGCAGGGCCTCGTCGATGTCCCGCCCGTCCTCCACGGCGCAGGAGCCGATGGCAAATTCCACCCTTGGGTACTTCGCGGCGGCCCTGCGCAGCGCCGCCTCCTTTTCGGCCAGAGAGGCCTCCGAAGCCCCGCTGAGGATCATGGTGAACTCGTCGCCCCCCACGCGGAAGATCTCTTCCTCCCGGAAGACCTGCCGCAGCGCACCGGCCGCGTCGCGCAGCAGAGCGTCTCCCGCCACGTGGCCCTCGGTGTCATTGATCTCCTTCAGGCCGTTCAGGTCCGCGTAGACGACGCCCACGGGTCCGCCCGCCCCCTCCCGGCCCTCGCTGACGGCGGCGATGCGCTCGCTCAGCCGGTTGCGGTTGTTCACACCGGTCAGCAGGTCCTGGGAGCTGAGACGCCGCAGCTGATGCAGCAGCAGGAAGTTTGCAATCTCCGAGCTGAGGATGAAGGTGGTCAGCTCCAGAGTCTCCTTGATCCGCCCGGACCGCTCCGGGTCGAAATTGGCGGCCCAGATGTAGCCCAGCAGCTCGTCGCCGGTTTTCAGCGGGAAGAGCACCAGGGTCTGTATGTTCGCCTCCCGCAGGGAGGCGTACCAGGCCGGGTCCCGCGCCCGGACGACCTCCTTGTCCCGCTCGCTTTTCACCATCAGGCAGTTGCTGCCCGCGATGGCGGCCTCCCACCGCTCGGCGATGGCATAGAACTCCGCCCCCTCCAGGGAGGCGGTGCGCCGCAGCTCCGTCTCCTCCGCCAGGTCCTCGCAGAGCACGCGGCAGACCCTCCCGGCGTGGTCCATCAGCAGGACGCAGCCGTATTCCGCGCCGCAGAGCAGGCGGATATCCCGGATGACCTCCCCCATGGCGGCCTCGAAATCCCGCGCGCCCCGGAGCTTCAGGCTGGTCTCCAGCACGGCGGAGGCCAGCTCCCCGGAGACGCTGCTCATGCGCTCGGCGCTGTGCTCAAAGTCGAGCTCCATGGTGTAGGTGCAGTAAGAAAGCCCGCCCTCCTCCGAGGCCAGGGGAAGAAAGATCATGTTGAGCCAGGCGTCCATCCGGCCAGGGCGGACGTAGGCGTGCAGACACTTTTTCTCCACCGCCGACCGGTAGCAGAAATCCTCGAAATTCAGGTCCCGGGTCAGATACCGGGTGTACTCGCTGTTGGGCACAAACTTCCTGGTGAGCATCTCCGTCCCCGGGGCGGGATGCTCAATGGATTCCAGATAGGCCCGGTTCCCGGTGACGACCCGGATCGTCCCGCAGCCGCCGGCCAGCTTCTCCACGGAGACGACGCAGGTCATCGCGTCGATGCCGTCCACGATCGCCTGAAAATCCATGCTGTTCACCTCTTCAGTCCCTGCGCCCGGACCGATACGGGGAGGCGCGTCTGCCCGATCTCCGGGAAGCAAGGAAGATTTTGCACAATGAACATTATAATACGATTGCGCCCCTGCCGCAAGCGCTTTTCACTCGGTGGGAAGGCGGGGCCGAGGGAGTCCAGGTGTCCGGATTCGTTCGTGGAGGTCCGCAGGGTGTCAGCGAGAACCGTCCACATTGACAGTCCCCATTGACATTGACACCGTCCCCATTGACACCATTGGGATGGGTAAAAGTATTGACAACAATGGCCCTTTATGCTTAACTGACAGTATCGTTATAATAAAAGCGGTTCATTTCAATCGATGCTGACACATGGAGTGCTGAATATGAAAAAACGGGTCTTCCTGCTTACCTTTCTTATACTGCTTGCGTTTTCCCTGCTGCCCGTACCGGCCCTGGCCCGGAACGAAGTCAACGGGCTGCTTGTCAACGGCGTGGACATTGCTTTCGCGGCGGACCCGGCGGACGTGCTGGGGGACGGCACAGTCAGCTTCGACAGGTCCACCGGCGTTCTGACCCTCACCGACGCCAGGCTCACGGTGGGTGTCTCTGACCCGGCGGAGGATTGGGCGGAGCATCCCGCCATTCTGTTTGGAGGGCGGCTCACCATCCGGCTGCGGGGAAACAACACCATCGGCACCGGCACGTCCACGGTGATGGGCGACGTCCTGCGCAACAACGCCATCTGCGGCGATGAGCTCACCGTCACGGCGGACCCCGGCGCCACGTTGGAGATCAATGGCATGGTGCAAGTGCAGTCCTATACCCAGACCGGCGGCAATGTCTCAATTCAAATGGAGAACTACCACAGCCAGATCATGAAATGGGCCATGTATGTCGTGGGCGGAACGCTGACCGTCAACGGCGGGACCCTGACGGCAGCCAGCACCGGCGGAAAGCGAGGCGGCGCGATCGGTCTTTCTGACGGCGCTGCGGTCAGCGTCAAGGACGGCGCGCTTTTCACCGAGGGTGATCGGGGTTTTGACGATCCGGTTTCCGCCCTGAGCTTTACCGGCAGCCTTATGCCCACCAGCAAGAACTATGTGAAGATCGCCCTCCCGGAGAGCGCACAGCCGCTGAATATCGCATTCGAAAGCGGTCAGATGGTGGAATTGGACGGCAGCACAAAGGTGCATATGCCTGCCTACGCGCTGAAGGATGAAAACGGAAACCCCACAAACTATGTCCGTCTGCGGGACCTGGCCGCGCTGCTGAACACCGGCGCTGCGGAGTTCGACGTGCTCTGGTCTGCCGAGACCGGCATTTCCATTGCGCCCCATACCCCCTACGACCACCCAAACGGCAGCGAGGGGAGCATGCCTTTCTCCGGCAACCAACCCTACGCCGACTATACCCGGCCCACGAATGTGGGCGGAGCGCTGAAAGACCTGAAGGCATTTCAAATCACTGACGATAACGGCGGCGCCCACACCTATTACCAACTCCGGGACCTGGGCCGGGCGCTGGACTTCAATGTGGGCTGGAGCGCCGAGCGAGGCATCTTCATCGAGCCGAACAAGCCCTATACCGACATGGATTGAAAATGCGGCACAAGCTTGTCCGGCATAAGAGGCGCCATTCCATACAGCCCTCCGTTTTCTGCTCAAACCGCCGGGATATCCCGGCGGCGAAAGGGCGGTGAGAGGGCGTGATCATTAATACGGGACAGCGGACGGACATTCCGGCCTTCTACGCCCGGTGGTTTTCCGGTCGGCTCCGGGAGGGCTTCGTCTGCGTCCGGAACCCCTACGACCCCGGGCAGGTGAGCCGCTACCGGCTGGACCCCTCGGTGGTGGACGCCATCGGCTTCTGCACGAAAAACCCGGCGCCCATGTTCCCGTACATGGAGCTGCTCGCGCCCTACGGACAGTTCTGGTTCGTCACGATCACGCCCTACGGGCGGGACCTGGAGCCCTTCGTCCCGGACAAGCGGCGTCTGCTGGAGGACTTCAAAAGGCTCTCCGACGCGGTGGGCGTTCCCGCCGCCGCCTGGCGCTATGACCCCATCCTGCTCTCCGACCGCTACACCCCGGACTACCATCTCCGGGCCTTTGAGCAGATGGCCGCCGCCCTGGAGGGATACACGGACACCGCGGTGATCAGCTTTCTCGACCTGTATCCCAAGGTGAAGCGGAATTTCCCCGATGCACGGGAGGTCCCCAAGGAGCAGCGGCTGGCCCTGGGAAAGGAGCTGATACGCATCGCCTCCTCCTTTGGCATGACCGTGAAGCCCTGTGCGGAGGGGGACGAGCTGGCCCCTTTCGGCGCGGACTGCGGCGGCTGCATGCGTATTTCCGACTACGAGCGGGCCATCGGCAAGCGCCTCCGGGCCCCGAAGCGGAAGGGGGCCAGGGCCCAGTGCGCCTGCTACCTCTCCTGCGACATCGGGGCGTACAACACTTGCCGGCACCTGTGCCGCTACTGCTACGCCAACGCCGAGCCGGCGCGGGTCCTGGCCCGGAGCCGCCTCCACGACCCCCGCTCCCCCTTTTTGATCGGGGGGCCCATGGAGGGCGACCGGGTCCACCAGGTCCCCCAGGAATCCTGGGTCGACGGGCAGCTCAGCCTCCTGCCCTGAAGAGAAAAAACGGACGGCAGAGGAAGCTTCGGCTCCTCTGCCGTCCCGCATCATTTGAGTTTCAAGGCTCCGCCGCTCACACGCTCAGCTCCGTCCGGCGGATCAGGTCGTCCTGGGCCTCCTTGTAGACCTCCACGAAGTAGGCGGAGAAGCCCGCCACCCGCACCACCAGGTCCTGGTAGTCGCCGGGGTCCTTCTGGGCCGCCCGCAGCATCTCCGCGGAGACGATGTTCAGCTGCAGCTCCATACCGCCGCCCCGGAAATAGGACTCCATCACCGCCCGCAGCTTCCGGTCGCCCCCCTCGCCCTGGAGGGCGGTGGGGTGGAACTTCATGTTGCAGAGGGTGCCGTTGGAATACTCGCTCTGGTCGAATTTCAGGATGGAGTGGATGGTGGAGAAGGGGCCGCTCTTGTCCATGCTCTGCACCGGGGAGATGCCGTCACTGAGGGGCGCGCCGGACTTTCGCCCGTCGGGGGTGGCGGCCACCATGCCGCCGTAGACCACGTTCAGGGTCACCGGCCAGCAGCCCGCCGTCCAGTGATTTCCCCGGGGGCTGAGGCCCCGGGTGATGGCCTGGGCGTAGGTGTCCGCGGTGAATTTCAGGTACTGGTCCGCCTGGGGGTCGTTGTTGCCGAAGTGGGTGCATCGGCCCAGGATGTACTGGTGCAGGTCCTCATAGCCCTCCCAGTTCGCCATCAGGGCGTCGTAGAGCTGGCGCGTGGT
Source organism: Oscillospiraceae bacterium (assembly GCA_017535635.1). Classification (GTDB taxonomy): domain Bacteria; phylum Bacillota; class Clostridia; order Oscillospirales; family Oscillospiraceae; genus UBA1774. Next base: position 33,534 of record JAFXTU010000011.1, on the reverse strand, counting down.
GGCGATCCTGTCCCGGAAGCAGACCTGGTCGATGATGTTCAGACTGTCCGCCACGTTGCCGTGGCCGATGGAGGAGTTGCCGGTGTTGGTGTACCTGGAGCCGCCCCACATCACGTCCAGGCCGCTTTCCATGCAGCCCTCCACCGTGGCGCTGAGGAGAGGGATGGGCATCCGCTCAGCGTAGAGGTATTCGTAGCAGTTGATCATGGTGACCTGCCACTTGGCGAAGAAGTCGATCTGGGCCTTGTAGGCCGCCAGCACCTCCTCCATGCTCTTCATCTCGTACAGATAGCCGGTGGCGGGGCCGGTGCGGTGGGGCTCGGGGGTGCCGGGGGCGTGCCAGGGGTTCGTGCCATTATTGATCGCGCACCAGAGGGCCGCCGGGAGGATGGTATAGGAATTGGCCCCGTCGCCGCCGGAGTTGGCGAAGTCAGCGCCGCAGACGCAGGGCTCCACGCAGCCGATGAGACAGTAGTTTCTGGCGTCCTCCAGGGGGATGCCCCGGCGCTGAAGGCCCTTCAGGGCGATCTCATCCCACTCGAAGCAGGGGACACCCCCCACCTGCTTGGTGGTCTCGATCCCCGCCTCCCAGAGTTCATCCGGACTGCCCTCGTGGAGGCGCAGGGCCAGGGGCGGGTTGTGGAGCTTCAGCCGGGCGGAAGCCTGCATGACCATATAGGTCACGTCATTGGTGACGTCCTTCCCCTCCCGGTCCGTGCCTCCCAGGGTGATGAGCTGGCCGGAGGTGTAGCCGGGGCTGGAGCGGGTGGCCCGCTCGGACCAGGCCTTGTTGATCTCCGCCACCTTGAGGATGAACATGTCGGTGAGCTCCTGGGCCTGGGCCTTGGTGATCCTTCCCTCCGCCAGGTCCTTTTCCAGGTACTTGCCGCAGTACTGGTCCAGGCGGCCGTAGCTGATGCCGTGGGGCTGGGAGTCCAGCAGGATGCCCAGCTGGTAGAGGAAGCAGGCCTGGAGAGCGTCGTGGTAGCTCTCGCAGGGCTTGTCGATCACCCGGTCCAGCCGGTCCGCCATGTCCAGGAGCTCCGCCTTCCGGGTTTCGTCCGTGCAGGCCTCCGCCTGGCGCAGACACTCGGCGGCGTAGCGCTTGGTATAGATGATGATGCCCTCCGTGACCATTTGCACGGCCCGGTAGAACTGGTACTTCCGCCCCTCGTCCCCCTGGATGCCCTTGTCCAGGAGGGCCCGCTTCTTCTCCGCCGCCTCCCGGGCAACGGCCCCAAGGCCCCTGTCCAGCACGGTCCAGAAATTGCCCACGAAGTGGCCGATGGGGTGCTGGCAGTTGCCGGAAGCCCGGAAATTCAGGACGCCGTTGCCTAAGATCTCCGCGTTGTACTCCTCGGGGTAGATCTCGTCGATGGCGGCGCTCATGCAGTTACACCGCCAGAAGTCCCCGGTCTCCAGGATGTAGGCCCGGTCCTCCGGGGCGAGGTCGTAGGGGTCTGTGCTTCTGATGGGGAAGGTGTCGATCTCGTCCAGGAACCAGGAGAAGGAATACTCCGGGTACAGGGCGCAGGAGCGGAATTCCTCCCCGGGATGGCCCACGATGAGCTCATGATCCCGCACCGGGGTGGGCATGTTTTCAAACAATGTGCGCAGACAGCCCGCCCGCTTGAGGATGCCGGGAAGCTGGGGGTTTGCCATGTAATACTCCGTCACCAGTCGGTAGCGGGCAATGTCGATCCGGGGCTTTTTGCCCCGGTAGAGGGCGCGGATCTGCTGGACCCGCTCCGAGATCGGCGCGTTCTGATACATATTCTCTCCTCCTTCCGCGGAGCCGGACAAGGCTTCTCCCGGAGCCGCGTTTTCTCCTGCGTTCAACATAGCCTGTTTTCCGGCCCAAGTCAAGGGGCATAGTCCGTTGACCCCGGCGGGGAACCCCGGTATAATGGAAAAAACAAAACGGAAAGGAAGATACGGATGGAAGGGAAGCTGAAAGCCCTGGACCCCAGGGGCCACTTCAACGAGATCCAGCGGGCGCCCCTGTCGCCCCGGCTGGACACACTGGCAGACAAGACCGTCTACATCATCAACTCCTGGCCGGGGGAGACCCACGGCTTCGGGAAGGTGGAGGAAGCCCTGGACGCCCGCCTCCGGGCCAAATACCCCGGGATCAAGCTGGAATACCGCACCCGGATGAGCTATTCCTCCGACGACCCGCGGCTCTGGGCGGAACTAAAGGAGAAGGCGGACGCCTTTGTCTACTTCGCCGCCCCCTCCTGCTCCACCACCGCCTGCGCCGTCACCTGGCCCGCCCGGAGCATCGAGCGCTTCGGGACCCCCGGCGTGGTGGTCCTCTACCGCTACCTGGAAAAGGACGCCCTGATCTCCCGGGAGCGGGAGGGCATGTGCATCCGCCTGGCGGAGACGGAGTTCCCCTGCACGGACATCAGCCGGGAGGACCTGGATGCCCTTTTGGGGGACATCGAGGACGCCCTCTTCCGCCCCCTCACCCCGGAGGAGCTGGAAGAGGGCCCCTACACTCCCGCCCAGCCGGGGCGCTACTGCGCCGAGGGAACGGAGGACGAGCTGCAGGAATACTTCCAGTCAAACGGCCTCACCGACGGTCTGCCGGTGATCATCCCCACGGAGGAGCGCCTCAAAGCCATGCTCAAGGGCACCTCCCACGCCCCCGACGAGGTGATCGCCTCCCAGATGGCCCCGGAGGGGCGGATCGTCACCGTAGAACAGGCGGCCATCACCGCGGTCATGGCCGGGGCGAAGCCGGAATACCTGCCCGTGATCCTGGCCATGATCGAGCTCATGGGCACGGACCAGCGCCACCACCAGACGGCGAAATCCACCAACGCCTTCAGCTTCATGCAGGTGGTCAACGGCCCCATCCGCAAGGAGATCGGCATGAACGACTCCGTCTGCGCCCTGGGCCCCGGGGGCAGGGCCAACGCCGTCATCGGCCGGGCCCACCGCCTCGCCATGATCAACCTGGGAGGCAGCGAGGTGGGGGTGAACCTCATGGGGGTCATGGGAAACAACAGCTGCTACACCTTCGCCTTTGCGGAAAACGAGGAAGCCAGTCCCTGGGCTCCCTATTCCACCTCCCTGGGCTTTCAGGAAGGGGAGAGCGTCCTCTCCATCCTCACCGGGGGCTGGAGCCACGTGGGGAACTACATGCTCAACCCCAGCCTGGAGGACTTCTACCGGGAGATCAAGGGCTTCGAGATGCTCATGGGCGTGACGATCCTGGTGTCCCCCATGCGGGCAAAGGAGCTGGCGGAAGAGGGCTGCCGCACCAGGCAGGAGATCGAGGACTACTTCTGGCGGAAGATCACCGTCCGGGTGGGGGACCTGCGCTCAAGGCGGGTCTTCGCCCCGCCCATCACCCAGGACCCCCTCACCGGGGAGAGCGTGACGGAGGACTCCGTGGTGCCTCTCTTTGCCAGAAATCAGCTCCACGTCATCGTGGTGGGGGACCCCCAAGGCTCCAACGTGGTGCAGGGCTGGTCCCAGTACAGCCCCCACAGCACCTCCATCGACAAGTGGAGATGAGGGGGATGGAACTCATCGTCGGAAAGGATGCTCTCTTGGACGAGCGGCTCCTGGCGGCGGAGGCTGTGGTCTTCGACGTGGGGAACGTGCTCCTCACTTTTGAGCCGGAAAAGGTGGTGCTGCTGCTCCCGGAGGAATACCGGGCCGCGCTGAGGGCCGTCCTCTTCGGGCCGGAGCACCGCTGGTACGAATTCGATCTGAGCCGGAAGCCCAACGGTGAGCTCGCCGCGGAAATTGCGCTGGAGGCCGGAGTCCCGGACGGGGGCGAGAGCATCCTCTATGTTTTGGAGCATTTTCCCGAGACCCTGACTCCCCTGCCCCTGTACCATACGATCCCCAGTCTGAAGGAGAGGGGGAAGCGCGTTTTCCTGCTCAGCAATTACGCGGAGCCCTCCTTCCGCCTGACCAAAGAGGCCTTTCCCTGGCTCAAGGAGGCGGAGGGGGAGGTGGTATCCTCCCGGGAGAAGGTCTGCAAGCCTGACCCGGAGATTTACCGGCGCTTCCTGGAGCGGTACCCCATCGACCCGGCCCAGACTCTGTATATCGACGACGCGGAGGCCAATGTCCGTGCCGGAGAAGCGGCGGGCTTCCGGGTGTGGCACTATCGCGGATGACCGTCGGAGCTTCGGAGGGAGGCACATATGAACTATCAAAGCACGCTGATCGCGGTAACGGACATGGAGAAGAGCAGACGGCTCTACCAGGATGTGTTGGGGCTGAAGGTCGTCGCGGACTTCGGCGCCAACGTCACGCTGGAGGGCGGGATCGCGCTGCAGACGCTGGACACGTGGAAGTCCTTGATCCAGACGGACCGGGTGGTTTTGCCGAACCACGCGGGAGAGCTCTATTTCGAAGAGGAGGACATGGACGCCTTCTGCAAGCGCCTCGGGGCTTTTGAGATCTGCTATGTTCATGGGCTGCTGGAGCACAGCTGGGGTCAGCGCGCCGTCCGCTTCTACGACCCGGACGGGCACATCATCGAAGTGGGGGAAAAGCTGGAAGCAGTGGTCCTCCGTTTTGCGGAGCAGGGCCTGTCCCCGGAGGAAACGGCAGCCAGAATGGACGTACCTCTTGATTTTGTCACCGCCTGCCTTTAAGGACATTTTAAGCATCTTTCCCTATACTCCTTTCCGATGACACCCATCGGAAAGGAGGTTTTTTCCTTATGGACATCCAATACCGCCACGAGTGGAAGCACGCGATCAGCTATTTGGACCTGCTGACCATCCGGGCGCGGATGGGGGCGATCGCGGAGAGCGACCCCCACGCCGTGGACGGGAAATACCACATCCGCAGCCTCTACTTCGACACTCCGGAGGACAAGGCCCTGCGGGAAAAGCTCGACGGCGTGAACCTGCGGGAGAAATTTCGCATCCGGCTCTACAACTGCGACCCCTCGGTGATCCACCTGGAAAAAAAGAGCAAGCGCAGCGGCCTGGGGACGAAGTACTCCGCCTCCCTCACCGCCGAAGAGGCGCAGAGGCTGGTGGACGGGGACCTTAGCTGGATGATGGACTCCGGGCGGGAGCTGGTGCGGGAGCTGTACTGCAAGATGCGCTCTCAGGGTCTGCGGCCCAGGACCCTCGTGGACTACACCCGGGAGCCCTTCATCTTCCGGCCCGGAAACGTGAGGGTGACGCTGGACTACGACATCCGCACGGGGCTGAACAGCACGGACCTCCTGAACCCCCGCGCCGTCACCGTCCCGGCGGGAGACGCGCCCATCCTCCTGGAGGTCAAATGGGACGAGTACCTTCCCTCCATCATCCGGGACGCGGTGAGCGTACCGGACCGGCGGGCGGGGGCCTTTTCCAAATACGCCCAATGCCGTATTTACGGCTGAAAAAACAGCAAAGGAGAATAAGCCATGAATTTTTCGGACATCTTTAAATCCAGCTTTCTGGAGAACGTGAGCAGCGTGAGCCTTCTGGACATGGTCCTGGCGCTGGTGCTGGCCTTCGGGGTGGGCCTCTTCATCTTCTTCGTCTACAAAAAGACCTATGCGGGGGTGATGTACTCCTCCTCCTTCGGCGTGACCCTGGTGGCCCTGACGATGATCACCACTTTGGTAATCCTGGCGGTGACCAGCAACGTGGTCCTGTCCCTGGGCATGGTGGGCGCTCTTTCCATCGTCCGCTTCCGCACCGCCATCAAGGAGCCCATGGACATCGCCTTCCTCTTCTGGGCCATCGCGGCGGGCATCGTGCTGGCGGCGGGGCTCATCCCCCTGGCGGTGTTCGGCAGCGTGGTCATCGGCGTCATCCTGCTGGTCTTCGCCAACCGGAAGGAGAGCTCCAATCCATATATCGTGGTCCTTTCCTGCGAGGACCACGCCGCCGAGCAGACGGCCTCCGAATTCCTGGCCCAAAAGACGAAAAAGTGCAGCGTCAAGAGCAAAACGGCCCGCAGGGGAAGCGTGGAGCTTAACCTGGAGATCCGCCTCAAGGACGACAACACGGATTTTGTGAACGAGCTGGCCCAGCTCCCCGGCGTGCAGAGCGCGGTGCTGGTGAGCTATAACGGCGACTACATGGGCTGAGGGGAGGGAGCGAAGTGTCAACGCATAAGAACATCGACAGGGTCTGCATTCTTGTGCTGCTGCTGACGCTGCTTCTCACCGCGGGCTTCATGAACGGGGAAAAGCTGGGACTCCGGGCCGCGGCGGACGAGGACGCCGAGGGCTATGCCGGCACCGGGTACTTCACCGAAAACGACCTGGACGGGAGCTGGGAGGACAACGCCTATACCACCTATATCACCCTCTCCGGCGACAGCGCGAAGGTGAGCGGCAGCGGCGCCTACGCCTACGACGGCGGCGTGGTGATCGCCGGGGGCGGGTGGTACGTCCTCTCCGGCACCCTCACGGACGGCAGCATCACCGTGGACGCCTACGACTCCTCCAAGGTCTGGCTGCGGCTGGAGGGCGTGGAGGTAAGCTGCGCCGACGACGCCTGCCTCATCATCGACCAGGCGGAAAAGGTATTCCTGACCCTGGCAGAGGGCAGCGCCAACTCCTTCACCAGCGGCGCGGACTATTCCGCCGCAGCCCTGGAGGACGGCACCGGCGGGGCGATCTTCGCCCACGACGATCTCACCATCAACGGCAGCGGGAGTTTGACGGTCACGGCGAATTATAAGCACGGTATTGACGCAAACGACAGCCTGGTCGTCACCGGCGGCACGATCACCGTCACCGCGCCCCAGGACGGCATCCATGTGAACGACAGCTTCCGATTCCGGGGAGCAGACTTGACGGTCCGCGCCGGGGACGACGCCATCCACTCGGACGGCGAGCTCTATGTGGAGAGCGGGACCATCCTCATCCCGGAATGCTATGAGGGCCTGGAGGCCGTCACCGTCCACATCGCGGGGGGCGATGTCACCGTCTACCCCAGCGACGACGGCATCAACGCCAACGGGGCTGTTTCCGGCACGGGCGGCATGGGACCCTTCGGCGGCATGGGCGGCGAAGCCCTGCCGCAGACGGAGACGACCGGCACTTCGGCAGAGACCTGGATCCGCGTCAGCGGCGGCAAGGTCACCGTGATCAATGAAACCGGACGGGACGCGGACGGCCTGGATTCCAACGGCAGCATCTATATCGAGGGGGGGACGATCCTCGTCAGCCTGCCGGGGGACGGGGGCAACAACGCCCTGGACTACGGCAGCGAGAGCGGCGGCGAGCTGATCGTTACCGGCGGCACGGTGGTGGCCTGCGGCGGCTCCAGCATGGCAGAGGCGTTCAGCGCATCCTCCACCCAGTGCGCGATACTCTACAACCTGGATGCCGCCGCCCCGGCGGGAGAAGCCTTCCGGGTCCTGGACGCGGCGGGGAGCGAAGTCCTCTCCTACACGCCCCCCTGCGCCTACTCCTCCGTGGCCTTCAGCAGCCCGGCCCTCACTTTGGGGGAGACCTACACCCTCTGCGCGGGCGACGAATGGCAGGAGGTGACCCTCAGCGATACTACGACCCAGTTGGGGACAAGCGGCGGCATGGGCGGCATGGGAAATATGGGCGGCATGGGGGGCGGAATGCAGCCCGGCGGCGGACAGAGCACAGGCGGCTTCACCCCGCCGGAGCAGAGCGGTGACGGCGCAACGGACTTCTCCGGCCGCCCCACGCCCCCGGAGCGGAGCGGCGGCGAGGACGGAACGATGCCGTCGGGGCGTCCCGGACCCTGGGGACAGAGCGGGGAGAACAGCGGCGAACCTGCGGCTCCCCCCAGCTCGCCGGACTGGGACGAGAGCGGGGAGAGCGGCGGGGAGCCTGCGGACCTCCCCAGCCCGCCGGATATGGAAAACGGCGACACGGAGGCGGGGAGCTTTTCCCCGGTCCAGACAGAACCCAAGGAAGGGACGGAATCCGCCGAAGCAGAGGAAACGTCCATAGGCACGGGGATCTGGCTTATGCTGGGCGCGGCAGCGGCAGTGCTGGTGGTAGGTATCCTCTTGGCCGCGGGATTCAGGAAAAATACCTGAGAACCTGGAACGTGAATCTATTCCGAAGTCAGCAGGAGGCAGGGGCGAAATGCCCCTGCCTCTGACTATAAAACCGGACAGCTTATCGATCCGCACCCCTGGCTTCCCCTCTGGGGAAGCTGTCACCGAAGGTGACTGATGAGGGAAGTTCCGCGATGCGGAACGATGGGGCGCAAGCCCCATAAAAGGGACCCCTGCGGTCTTCGTCCCTCATCCAGCAAAACGTCCTTCCCAAAACGGAACGTCTCGTTCCGTTTTGGAGAGGAGGAGCCAGGGGGATCTTGGCGGTATTCGCGTTTACGCGGATATTGCCCATTCCCCTGAGCGACGACGAAGGGGAAGGCAGTCGCCTGCGGGCGGGACGGGAAAAACGGATTGCCACACCAGTGTGCGCACTGGTTCGCAATGACGGACGGGGGCTTCCTTAAGTCACCGACACTGCTTCAGAGAGGGAGGCTTCTTTCCTGCCCTTCCCCGGTCAGCCCCCCAGGGCGAATTCGACCTCATCCAGGCCGTTCGGGACCGAATGTCTCCTGCCGGTGGGCCGGAACCCCATCCTACGGTACAGGCGTTCCGCATTTGCGTTGTTTTCCAGGATCCACAGCGTCGGCGTCCCCGCGCACTGTTCCATCGCGTATCGGAGCAGCTTCGTCCCGTACCCCCTGTTCTGCTTCTCCGGAAGCACATACAGGTCCTCGATCCGATTGCCCGTCACCGACACGATCCCCACAGGTTCTTCCTCGACCAGCAGATAGAGCCTGCTCCCGTGGGCCATTTTCTCCCGCAGGTATTCCCTCTGGCGTTCCGGCGTGTGCAGCTCTACAAACGCGCCAGAGCAGAAGGAACGGTGAGCTTCCTTCCAGGAGACGGAATGGACCGCCGCGGCCTGAAACAGATTGGTTTCGTCTACCGAAATGATCATATTGACCTCTGTTCCGGCGATTGGGACGGCGGAAACCGGAGCTTGCCATCCCGCCGGGAAATAATAACGATACATCCCCGGAGGCGTTCAGAAGCCCCCGCCTCGCCCGGGGGCAAGGCGGGGGAAAAGGATCAAAACGTTCTTCCGCAGGGGAAGCGCCGGGGACTTACACCCGGTGCTCCGCCCGGGCGATGATGTCGTTCTGCATCTCGGTGGTCATGTCCACGAAGTAGGCGGAGAAGCCCGCGATCCGCACCACCAGGTTGTGGTAGTCCTCCGGGTGCTGCTGGGCCTGGCGCAGGGTGTCGGCGTCCACCACGTTGTACTGGATCTCCATGCCTCCCTGGTCGAAGTAGGTCCTGGTCATGTCCTCCAGCTTATCCACGCCGTCGTCCGATTTCAGAGAGGAGGGGTGGATCTTCAGGTTCAGGGCCATGCCGTCCAGATAATGGCCGTGGTCGAAGTTCACCGCGGAGCAGAACACGCTGGTGGGCCCGTGGGTGTCCCTGCCCTGGCCCGGGCTGCAAGCGTCGGCAATGGGCTCCCCGGTCTTGCGCCCGTCCGGCGTCGCCCAGGTGATCTCCCCCTGGACCACGTGGTCAGAGGCGCCGAAGGTGCCGCACTTGTAGACCTTGCAGCGGCAGGTGGAGAAGGCCCTGGTGATGTTGTAGTACAGGTCCATGACGTACTTCATCTCGTCGTCGGCGTAGGGGTCGTTGTTGCCGTAGTGGGGGACCTGGTTCAGCACCCGCTGCCGCAGGGCCTCGTGCCCCTCCCAGTCGTCCAGGATGGCCTGGAGAAATTCTTCCCGGGAGACCAGCTTCTTGTCATAGACCATGTATTTCAGGGCGGTGAGGGAGTCGGCGGTGGTGGCGAGGCCCGTGGCGGTCCCGCCGTAGGAGTTGTATTTCGCGCCGCCCTCGGACACGTCCTTGCCGGACTCCATGCAGCCCTCCGTGGAGATGGAGAGGTTGGGGAAGGGGAAGAGGCGGGGGTACTCGTGCTCCGTCAGGTTGTTCAGGGAGGCGGACCAGGTGAGCATCCAGGTGCAGATCTTCTCGAAGGCGGAGCGCACGTCCTCCATGGTCTCCATGTCGTAGAGGTAGCCGGAGCGGACCTTCGGGGGGCACTGGGCCCCGTTGATGGGATTGATGCCGTTGTTGATGGCCATGACCAGGGCGATGGCCCAGAAGATGCCGTTGTGGCCCATGGCCGAGCCGTTGGGGGCGGGGTAGTCGTTGCCGGAGCCGGTGATCTCCTGGCAGCCGATGAAGGCGAAGTTCCGGGCATCCTCCAGAGAGAAGCCCACCTCCTTCATCAGGGCGGGAATGATCACGTCGTCGTTCTGCATCAGGGGCAGGCCGCCCACCCGGGAGGCCGCCGCCATGGCACAGTCCCACATCTCCTTGGGGGTGTTCTTGGTGACCCGCAGGGAGATGGTGGGGTCGTGGAGGTTCAGCCGGGCCATAGTCTCCAGCACCATGTAGGACACCGGGTTCACCGCGTCCTCCCCGGTGAGGGGATCGGTGCCGCCGATGGTGGTGTGCTGGAAGGAATTGCCGATGCCGGCGGTCTGGGAGGTCTTGCCGAAGCCGCCGCCGTAGAAGGTGTTGATCTTCAGGAAGAAGCCGTCCACCAGCTCCTGGGCCTCCTCCAGGGTGATGGTCCCCTCCTCCAGCTCCTTTTTCAGGTAGGGCCAGGTGTACTGGTCGAAGCGGCCCATGCTGATGACGCCGGGGTCGTTGTCCGCCTTGAGGAACACGTCGTAGAGCATGGCCATCTGGCAGGCCTCCCAGAAGCCCCGGGGGGTCTCGGTGGCGATGTGATCCAGGCTTTCGGCCCTTTTCAGGTATTCCGCCTTCTTCTCCGGGGTTTCGGCCTTCTCCGCCAGCTCCCGGGCCAGGGCGGCATAGCGCCGGGTGAGGGCAATGGCCCCGTCGCAGGCCACGGTGGCGGCCTTGTAGAACATGTACTTGCCGATGTCGTCCCCCATGATGTTGCCCTCGTGCTCATCCAGCCAGTCCTGAGCCTGCTTGCGGATCGCGCCGTAGCCCTGGCGCAGGATGTTCTGGTAGCCGGGGGTCAGGTGTCCGGGAGGCAGGTAGATGGGCCAGCCGCCGATCTTCCCGGAGGGGTTGGCCTGGAGGACAAAGAGCTCCTGCACCCCGTCGGGGAGCCAGTCCTCGGCCCCAAAGCCCCCGTCCATCAGGCTCTGCTCTTTGGCGATCTCCCGCAGCTCCTTCAGGTCCTCCGGGGAGATGGCCATCTTCTGGTGGGAATAGAAGGGGTCGTCGTCCGGGGCGTGGTGGAGCCCGTCGGCCTGGATGGGCCAGGTGTTCTCAATGTCCACGCTCAGCCACTTAGAGCCCCCGGCGCCGCCCCAGCCCCGGTTACCCAGGCCGCCGAAGAAGAATTCGTCCTCCTGGAGGTTCAGGGGCATCCGCTCCAGCACGTAGAGCGAGATATAGGGCTTCTGGAGCATGGGGGGATACTTGACGTACTTTTTCTTCGCTTCCAGCTGCAGCCGCGCCTTTTCCGCGTCCGCCACCATGAGCCGGTCCCGGACCGCATCCCGGAGCCGGGCCACACGCTGGGTATAGGGTTTGAACGTATACATGCTAGCTCCCTTTCTCCGCTTTCGGGTCTTGGTTTTTTATGATATAATACTACCATGAACGGGGAAGGAACGCAAGAGCCGGGACGGGGCGGAAGACCCTTCCATGGCGGGAGCGGGGCGCTTCCGGGACAGAAAAAAACAATCCGACAGGAGGAATATACTATGGCAAAAGCGACAGACCCCATCGTCATCGGGAAACGCACGGCGAAAAACCGGGTCACCATGGCCCCCACGGTGAAATTCATCGCCGGGGAGGACGGCCGGGTGACGGAGGACTTCGTGGCCCACTACGCCGAGCGGGCGAAGCACCAGTGCGCCTTCATCTGCGTGGAGGCCACCTGCGTGGCCAAGGAAGCGCGGCTGGCCCCCTCCCAGCTGGGTCTTTGGGAGGATGGGCAGATCGAGGGGCACCGGAAGCTCACCGACGCCTGCCACGAATATGACACCCTGGTGGTGCCCCAGCTCCACTACGGCGGCCTGGGGACCCATCCCGCCTGCGGCCCCCTGGTGGGCCCCAGCAAAATGGTCCGGGAGGCCTTCGGGCAGAAGAGCGAAGTGAAGGAGCTGAGCCGGAGGACATCCGGCGCATCGTGGGGGAGTTTGCCGCTGCGGCGGTGCGGGCCCGGAAGGCGGGCTACGACGGGGTGCAGCTCCACGCCTGCCACAGCTACCTCATCAACGACTTCGCCTCCGGGGTGAACCGGCGGGAGGACGAGTACGGCGGCAGCCCGGAAAACCGGGCCCGCTTCGGCTGCGAGGTCATCCGGGCCGTAAGGGAAGCCTGCGGGGAGGACTTCATCATCTCCGCCCGGGTCTCCGGCTATGACCCCACCTTCGAGGACGCGGTGATCGCGGCGAGGGAGTACGTAAAGGCGGGCTGTGACTTTCTCCAGGTCTCCAGCGGCATCGCCCCCCTGGATGCCCTGGAGCACGACGAGAGCCTCCCCTACAACAAGATCGCCTCCCTGGGGGTGCGCCTCCGCTCTGCCCTGAAGCCGACGGTGCCGGTCTCCCTGGTGAACGGCATCCGCACCCCGGAGCAGGTGGCCTACCTGCTGGAAAACGACCTGATCGACACCGTGGACCTGGCCTGCGGCCTGCTGGCGGACCCGGCCTTCACCGAGGCCATCCTCTACGGCGCGCCTTATCAGAAATGCCTGAGCTGCCGGGGCTGCGGCTTCGGCCCCATCCACAACAAGCTCTGCCCGGCCATGGTGGCCCGGGGAGCGGACGAATTCCACTTCCGGGAGCTGCTGGCGAAGCAGTGAAGCGGAAAACGCCCGAAAAAACGGAGTCCGGGGCAGACAGGGGTACCGCCAGGCCGTGGGCTCCGTTCGCTTAAAAAACAGGGAGGTCAAGGATGAGCGAAGAAAACCGGCTGGGAAACAACATCAGGCGGCTGCGGGAGGCCCGCGGCATCACGCAGGAGACGCTGGCAGACCAGCTGCATCTGGCGAAGAGTGCCATAAGCAACTACGAAAACGGACTCAGGATCCCGGATATGGAAACATTGAAGCGTATAGCGTCTTATTTCGGGGAAACTGCGGACCGGTTTCTCAACGGAGACTATTCCTATTTGGAGAAGGGTGAGCTGCGGATTACCAAGGAGAAGTTAGCCTCCGGTATTAAAACAGCCCTTGTTATGTATCCGATCCACTCTTCCGAGAAAGCTCTGCGGAATCAACACTTCAAAAAAGCGTATGACGCCCACATCGCTTTACGGGAGACCTATTCTGCAAGCGTTTATTTGAACAGTAGTTTTCAAGAATTACACCGGAGCCAAAACAAGTCTTTCCAAGAAAGCTATACCGGTTATGCCTACGCCATGGAGGATCCGGACGCCGAGCTGGAAGCCATGGCAAATCAGATCTCACTTTTGTTCATGTGCGTGTCTTACCACAAGGTCCCGCACGAGTTGGTCAAAACGGGATCAGCAATCGTCGAACAGCTTAAGCAGATCAACGACGAAAAGTGGCGTAGGAGAGTATTTGAAGAACTAGACTTTCTGCAAAAGAAAGACTCAGATGAGCCTGAGACGTTCTCTGTTTCGTTTTCTCTTGCAGAAATAACAGAAATGCTGATCTCCCTTAAGAAGTCGGGAGACTTGGCAGACTTGGCAGACTATTATTTAGCCCTTACCTACTTTCTGGGACTGGCAAATTCAACCCTGGGCTATGAACTCAGCCATAGGATCGGCATCGAAATGCTGAGAGCCTTCTGCTCCGTCCATAATCAATACGCGGAACGTTTTTTTGCCGTTGACTCCGAGGCTTCTTCCGATATAAGTTCACAAACTGTGGACGACAAGGCATAACGGGTCGTGCTATCCTATGGTCGTAACGGATCACTGACCCGCCGGGCCCCCGACGCCCTCCACAGGGGGCTCCGCTCCGCGGGTGGTACGCAGAAATATGGAACGCCCAACAGCGGCGGAAAGGAGACGACCATGAACGAACTGATGATGATGGACGAATCGATGTTTTCCCTGCAGCCGGTGGTCGCGATGGACGGCCTCATGGATACAGCCTCTTCGGCTTTTCGGGGCGCGGCGAAAATCGGAAGCTTCATCCAGGAAAACAAAGAGGAGCTTAAAACCGGCGCGAAATACGTTGGGGTAGGCCTGGCCGGTGCGGCGGGCGGGGTTGTGCTGGCGCACAACATCGTCAAGAATAATCCCGATCTCAGTGATGCGTCTAAAGCTTTCATTTCCGTTGGGCTCCCCGTCGGTGTCGGGCTTTTAGTCGACTTTGGACTTTTGGCACTGGAGAACCGGGTATGACGGACGTCCGCCCCTGCTCTCCCGGATCGATGATGCTATGCGGCTTCCGAAGAATGGCACTCTTCGCCGAAAGAAAGGGTCCCAAAGGAGAATCGTCGTGAGAAAACAGAACGCAAGCCGCAGGGCCGCGACGCTTTTGCTTCTTCCCGCGCTGCTGCTGAGCCTCTGTGCCTGCGGACCGGGGAACGGACGCAGGATCAAAAGCGGCGCGGCGGCACAGGCCCCATCCGTTGCCATCCGACACTTTGATCTGGACGCCGGAAACGAGAATGCGGAGCTGTTCTTCGAGATCCCCGTCCTGACGGAAGCCTCTTCTGCAGCGGACCGCTTTAACGATTTCTTTCTGTCCCTGTACGGGGACTTTGCGGAGAAGGAGCTGGGTCGGGTCCGGGAGATTCTCGCCTCCGCCGCTCCTGGTACCCCTTCGGCAGAAAACCCCTATCGGGACTGCTGGACCGCCCAAGTGCGGGACTGCTCCCAGCGCTGGATCAGCATCTCTCTGTCCTACGACTGGTATATGGGAGGGGTCCTGGACTATGGTATCAATGGCTATGCCTTTGACCGTCTTTCCGGCGAACGGTTGTATCTGAACGATCTCCTGCCCGGATCGGAGGACAGGATCAAAAGCGTCATAGCGTGCGGACTGAAGGAAAAATATCCGGAGCTCGTCGAAATGGCGGACTTTCAGGGGAATACGCCCCTGGATGCCCTGGAAAAGCTTACTGTCCCGGAAATCGATTTCTTTATCGCGGAGGGTGGCGTCATCACGGTGGTCTTCGACAAATATGAGCTTGCCCCCGGCGCGGCGGGGATGCTGATCGTGCCCCTGCCCGGAGATGTCGCATGGGAGACCGTGCGGATATAAGCGAGGGCGGCTGTGAATGCCGCACAAGTTGGAATGGAAGAGAAACCTGCGTCCTCTGAAGGAGCATGGGAGAAAGGATGATCCTGCTGTTTCAAGGGCGGGAACGAAAAACAGAATTCAAGGAGGCAACTATGGGAACGGAACACCTGTTTACGGCGGAGATGATCGTGCCCTGCGGGCTGGACTGCAGCCTGTGCATGATGGCCCAGAGCAAAGTAAATCCCTGTCCCGGCTGCAACGGGCCGGAGGAGCACAAATTCTTCTACTGCTCCCAGATCTGCGGCATCATGAAGTGCGCGAAATACAAGGAACACCGCTACCGCTTCTGCGACGAATGCCCGGACTACCCCTGCGAGGACGTGATGGAGAAGGAAAACCGCTATATGGGGGACTATCCCCTGCGGGAATCCCCCCTCCAGAACCTGAAGCGGATCCGGGAGGCGGGGATGGAGACCTTCCTGGCGGAGGAGCGGGCGAAGTGGTCCTGCAAAGAATGCTCCGGCGCCGTCTCCGTCCATACCGGTCTCTGCTCGGCTTGCGGCGCGAAGCACCCGGCGGAGTGACTCCGGCCCAGGGAAAGGAGAAGGCATGCGGACCATACGAGTCACGGGCCGGGGGCAGCTGAAGCTCCACCCGGATACCACCGTGATCACCCTCTCCCTGGAGGGGACCGAGCCGGAATACGCTGACGCCCTCCGCCGCTCCGCGGAGGACACGGAGTCCCTGCGGGACCTGCTGGCAGGCTTCGGCTTCCTGCGCAGCGATCTGAAGACCCTGAGCTTCCAGGTGGACGCGGAGTACGAGGGCTACCAGGAGGAGGGGGTCTACAAGCAGCGCTTCAAGGGCTACCGCTACCAGCACCGGACGAAGGCGGAATTTCCCTCGGATAACGGGCGGCTGGGAAAGATTCTCTACGCCCTGGCCAGGAGCCCGGTGAGAGCGGAATTCAGTCTCAGCTACACGGTGGGAGACCCGGAGGCGGCGAAAAATGCCCTGTTGGGGAAGGCCGTGGCCGACGCCCGGGAGAAGGCCGCCGTCCTGACCCAGGCCGCCGGCGTCGCCCTGGGTCAGATACAGAGCATCGACTATTCCTGGGGGGAGATCCGCTTTGAAGCCCGCCCCATGAACCGCAGCATGCTCGCCTCCGCCAAGAACATGGCGGAAGGCAGCTTCGACATGGACATCGAGCCGGAGGACATCCAGGTTTCAGATACGGTGACGGTCCTCTGGGAGATCGGCTGAGGCGCACCAAAAGTAAAGGCCCCGATGCGGCGCTGTTCTTTGCGCCGCATCGGGGCCTTTTCATTATACGTTTTTTCTCTATTCCGGCTGCGCCGGCAAGGCTCCCCGGGAGCTTCTCGGCTCCTTC
Source organism: Oscillospiraceae bacterium (assembly GCA_017535635.1). Taxonomy (GTDB): domain Bacteria; phylum Bacillota; class Clostridia; order Oscillospirales; family Oscillospiraceae; genus UBA1774. The sequence continues at coordinate 16,978 of JAFXTU010000011.1, read as the reverse complement.
CCGCTCTCCCGGTAATAGGCGGCCTTCTCCACGTACATCCCCCGGTCCGCCTCGATCACCAGCTTCTCCGCAGACAGGCCGGCATGCTCCGAAGCCAGGGCAAAGCCCGCCGCCAGCCGCAGCTCCTTCGCTGCTTCGCCCTGCCAGCGGGAGGCCTCCTGCGTCAGCCGCGCAAGGGCCGCCTCCGCCTGCCTTCTCTCCAGACGGGTGAGAACGATGAACTCGTCTCCCCCGGTGCGATAGCACTGGGCCGACTCGCCGAACACCTCCCGGATGCACCGGGCCGCGCCGCAGATCAGCTCGTCTCCGGCGGCATGTCCCAGGCTGTCGTTAACGTCCTTCAGGCCGTTGACGTCGATGGAGACCGCGGCCAGGTCCGGCGGAAGAGGACTTCCATCCTCCAGCTTCCTCAGGGCCTGGGAATAGGCATGGCGGCTCAGGAGCCCGGTGAGCGCGTCGGTGGAGAGCAGGATAGTCTGCTCCTCCAGATGCTCATCCGTGGTCATCTGGGCAAATTCCAGCTTGTGGATGAACAAGAGGATCGCCCCCAGGGTCAGGGCGATGTAGGCGGTCCTGACTTCTCCGCCCAGCACCTCCTGCAGGCCGATCCCGAAAACCACCAGGACCAAAACCGCGTAAACGGAGCGCCGGTTCTGGCGGCGGAAGCGTTTCCCGTAGAGGATCATCTCCGCAATGACCAGGGCCAGGACCGCGAAATAGGCCAGGACGTAGACGACGTACAGCGGGCCGTGGCTGTAATGATGGTGCTCGTCGATCTGCACCATCCAGCCGCCGAAGCAGGCGACCACCTGGAAGACGGCGTTGGCGGCGAGGATGCCCAGCAGCGCCTTATGCACGCGGTTTCGGATCTTCAGTTCTCCCGCCAGGGCGCCGCCGGCCAGGGGCGTCAGGATATAATCCGCGCACTTGACCGCCGTCAGCAGCCATTTTGGCAGGTTTTCCCTGCCGTCCAGGAGCAGCCCGGTCCATTCCGCCAGGGCGGAAAGGGCGATGATCAGACAGGACAGGCGGGAAAGCCGCTTGCTCTCCTCGGGGATCCGCCCGTTCTCGTTCACCAGGACGCACAGGATCCCCAGGGATACCAGAGACAGGAGTATGATCGAGGTGTAGTACTGGTTCATTTCCTTCCCGCCTCCTTTCCGGTGAATTCCGGGGAACGAACTCAGGCCCTCAGTTTATCCTATTTTTTCCACAAAGGCAAGCCGTTCCTTCCGCGTTTTTCGGCGGATCGGCTCAGACCCGGAAGGCGATGAACTCCACTACCGCCCGCCTTACCTCCGGGTCGGCGCCGTAGACGCCGTTGTTGTTGCATAAAAGCAGGCTCTTGACCCCCTTCCTCGTCAGGGCCTCGAAGAAGCGGAGGCTCTGGCCCATGGGGACCTGGATGCCGCACTCAAAGATGCCGTGGACCAGGACCGTGGGGGCGCTCTTCTCCGTCACATGGCTGATGGGGCTGGCGTCCCTGGCCTTTTCCAGCAGGGCCTGATACCTGGGGTCCGGGTCGTAAAGATGGGTTTTCAGCTCCCCCATCCCCCTGCCGGGGCCCACGTAGCCCAGCATGGAGCCCAAAGGGGCGTAGGGCCCGTCGCAGCGGGCGACCCGGTCCGGCTGCAGGGGCCAGACGGCGGCGCAGTCGTCCCCCATGGTGAAGAAGTCCGTGAAGGGGAAGGAGGCGCAGGCGGCCTTCACGCTGCTGTCAAATTCCGTATTGCCGCCGATCTCCCCCTCGTCCTCCCGGCTCCCGTTGCAGGCGGCGATCATGGCCGTGAGGTGGCCCCCCATGGAGCCGCCCAGCACCGCGAAGCGGTCTCTGTCCAGCCCCAGCTCCCCGGCGTGGGCCTTCAGATAGCGGATGCAGGCCTTGGCGTCGTGCCCGCAGGCAGGCCAGGGGCTGGGGGGCGGGAGCCGGTAGTCGATGGAGGCCACGGCGATCCCCAGGGCCAGGAAATCCGGCGCGTTCGCCTCAAAGTCGTGGTTGGAGCCGCCGAAGCCGTGGATGTACACGGCGCAGGGGAAGGGCCTCTCCCCCGTCTCCGGCAGGATCAGGTCCACAAAGAGGTCCAGGGTGTGCCGGGGCTGGGGATTAGCCTGGCCGGGGGCCTCTTTGGCTACGGGAACCGTGGCCACGTAGAGGTTTCGGAAGGTGGTCTTGGGAAGCTTCGGGCCGGGGAAGGCGGGCAGGCTCCGCTTGAGTTCCCAGCTCTTCTCCCCCAGGGTCCAGGTACGGGGCAGCTTGCCGCAGCCGGTAAAGGCCAGGCCGGGGGCGGAGATGGTGAGCACCATTCCTCCCGGCGAGGGCTGGCGGATCGCGGTGAAGGCCTCCGTGACGAAGCAGAGGTTTCCCTCCTGGAGGTAAACCTGGAGGCAGTCGAATTTCTGCCAGTTCCGGCCCTCCCGCTGGATGTACACCGCCCGCTTGAAGGCGTAGACGCTGGCCTCTTCCACCTTTCCGTCCAGGCTGAGGACGCCGCTGAACTTCGTCACGTTGGGCGCGATCACCGGCAGGCGGAGGAAGGAGGCGAAGGCCCCGCCCACATGGACGGTGACGGTGGGGGCCTCCGCCGGGAAGCCCTCGGGCTGGTCGTAGCCGCTGCCGCCGCAGCTCAGGGCGACCCGGAGGCTGCTGCCCTTCTTCACGATCCGGGACAGGGCCTCCAGGTTGAAGGAGAGGAGGGTGGGCTTGTCCTCCGACAGGCTCACCGCGTCGGCTCGGTATCCCCGGTGGTAGGGGACGCCGAAGGCGTCCCGCACGGTGCCGGGCTGGGTTTTGGCGTGGCCGGCGCGCATGGCCCCCTCGGTAAGGAAGCGGCTGGTGCCGTCGGGCAGGACCTCGTCCAGAGCGGCGATGAAGTTCCCGTCGGCGTGGGTGGAGGTGACCCACAGGTTCAGCACCGGGATGCCCGTGAGCTCCAGATCGTATTTCAGGGGCGGGAGGGTAAAGCAGAGGCTTTTGGATTCGTAATCCCCCATATCCGCGGTGATGCGCCGGTCCAGCCTGCCGAAGCCGGGATAGAGGCTCAGGTCCTCCCGGGTCGTGTAGCTGAGCTTCCCCGCCGCCGGGACCGTCTGGCCCATGCCCCCCTGGGCGGTGAGGTACAGGTCCGGCTGGGTCTGGGTGTCCAGGGGCAGGTCGGCGGCGTAGCGCCACTCCTCCCCTTCCTCCGCCCCCTGGGTGTAGTAGAGAATGGGAGGCTCCTCCCCGGAGCTGTTCTCCCGGCCCTTCAAAATGGGGTCGAAGAAGCGGATGTGCTCGGCGACCCAGTCCCAGCCGCCGCCGGGCAGGTCGCTGCCGCCCCGGTAGATCTCACAGTGCCGCCAGGGGCCCAGGAGGAGCTTGCCGCCCCAGCTCTTCCAGCCGAAGATCTCCCCGGTGCAGCCGGGGTCGAACCAGGCGGCGTTCTGGTAGACCTGCACATGGCCGTGGCGGATCTTCTCCATGTACGACCAGGCGGGGATCTCCAGGTTGGGGGCGTAGCCGATGCGGGGGTTCACCTGGTCCCGGAACATGTTGGGCACGTGCTGCTCCAGAAAGCCCAGATTCAGCTTGTGGCACTCCAGGGCCTCGTGGGCCAGGGGGTAATCCGGGGCGGGGTCCTCGTCCACCGGCGTGCCGATCGTTTCCACGGCGGCGTGGTGCCCCGGCATCCGGGGCAGGGCGGAGGCCCCGTTGGTGAAATTCTGGTAGTAGAAGTCCGGGTTGCAGTCGCAGGGGGCGGCGGCGAAGAGCCGCTGGGGCTGCCGGGTCAGCATCAGCTGCTGGCTCTGCCCCTTGTTGGACCCGCCGAAGGAGCCGGCGCGGCCGTTGCACCAGGCTTCCAGGGTGATGGCGTCCACGATGGCCGCCAGGTCCTCCGCGTCCCGGGGGGAGAAGAAACCCTCGCTCACCCCGAAGCTGGCCCCGAAGCCCCGGGGCTCGATGAGTGCCAGGGCATAGCCCGCCGCCAGAAACCGCTCCAGGGTTTCCCGCCGCCCCTCGAAGCTGCGGCGCCGGTCCTCATAGCCGCACTCCACCAGCACGGGGACCGGCTCCTCCGAAGCGGGGATGTACAGGTCCACCGCCAGCTTCGTCCCGTCGCAGCCGGGGTAGTACCGGGATACGCGCTTATACTCTGCCATGCCTTCACGTCCCTTCCGTCGGATCATGTGTTTTATGCGTTCAGTATAGCATATTCTCTCGGCCCTGCCTATGCCCTTTCGGAAGAAGGGCGATCCCTTCTGCCTTGCCTCCGGGGGGCCGACATGATACAATGAAAAAACCAAGAACCACGCCGCGGGGCCGGGAAAACGCCCTGCCCGCCCCGCAGGAAAGGAGCCGCCATGATCCGACCCATTATGAAGGACCCGGACTTTCTCACCCAGGTATCCGTCCCCGCGACGCCGGAGGACCTGGCCGTCGCCCGGGACCTGCTGGACACCCTGGAAGCCCATAAGGAGGGCTGCGTGGGCATGGCGGCGAACATGATCGGAGAAGCAAAACGCATCATCGTCTTCGACAACGAGGGCAGCTATATGACCATGTTCAACCCGGAGATCGTCAAACGCTCTGACCGCTACGAGGCGGAGGAGGGCTGCCTTTCCCTGGAAGGGACCCGGAAAGCGAAGCGATACCGCAGCGTCAAGGTACGGTATCAGAACGAGGCGTTTCAGCTCCGTTTCAAGACCTTTACCGGCTGGACGGCCCAGATCATCCAGCACGAGATCGACCACCTGAACGGGGTCCTGATCTAGGACATGGGAGCGCGGGAGGATTGGACCAGGGCCAGGGACGCCCTGGTGCGGGCGGTCTCCGACCTGGGCTTTCCCCCAGCGCTGGGGGAGGCCGCCGCCCGGCTCCTGGGGAGCCCCGGGGCCATGGAGCGGATGACGAAATATCTGTATTACGCCCGGCCAAAGACCGCGGAGGAACTGGCGGACGAGGTGCTGGCCATCCGCAGCGAGATCGACGCCTGGCGGGAGCGGAAGGCGAGCCGACAGGCGTCCGCCGGTCTCAACGAGGACATCTGGGAGGATGAAGAGGATTGACCGTCCTTCCGGCCCCGCCTGGCCGGAGACAAGGGGACCCGGAGGCAGCAGCGGCCTCCGGGTCCTCCTGTTTTTTCGGTTTTTTCAGATCCTGCCGATGTTCCTTGCGGCGCTCCAGGCCTCCCCTGTGGCCGCCATCAGGTTCCTCGCCTCCCGGCAGTCGCCGACCTGGCAGAATTCCCCGGTGAAGCCGGAGAGGGCCGCCGCCTCTTCCCAGCGGGGACTCGTCCCCAGGGCCAGGACCACCGTGTCCGCCGGGATCGTCACCTTTCCCTCCGGGGTTTCGCAGACCGCGCCGTCGGAGGTGATCTCCTCCACCTTGGTTTCATAGCGGATGTTCAGGGCGTATTCTTCGATCCGCACCTCGTAGGTCTCGCCGGGGCCCGCGCCCCGGGGGGCCATCTCCACCAGCCCGACCTCTTTACCCAGCATCCGAAGCCAGATCCCCAGCTCCAGGCCCGTTTTTCCCGCGCCCAGGATGAGGGTCTTTCCCTTCGCTTTCTCCGGGTCTTCAAAAACATCGGCGGCGGTGAACACGTTCTCCCCGTCGAGCCCCGGGATGGGCGGGCGCTTGGGCTCCGCGCCGATGGCGGCGACGATGGCCTCCGGCTTCAGCTCCTCCACCAGCGCCGGGGTCACGGGGGTGTTCAGCCTGACCTCCACCCCCAGCTGTTCCAGCAGGTAGATCTGCCGGTCGATGTACTCCCCCACCCGCTTCTTGAAGGGGACCTCCCGCTCGCAGAGGAGGACGCCGCCCAGCTTTTCCGTTTTTTCGCATAGGGTCACGGAATGGCCCCTGCGGGCGGCGGTGATGGCGGCCTCCATCCCCGCGACGCCGCCCCCCGCCACCAGGACCTTTTTCTTCTGCACAGGCAGGACGGCGGAGGCCTCCCGCTCCTTGCCGGAGGCGGGGTTGATGGCGCAGAAGAGGCGCCCGTGCTGGTAGTCCGTATTCACGCAGCTGAAGCAGCGAAGGCAGCGGCGGACCTCCTTATGCCGCCCGGTGCGCAGCTTCAGGGGCAGGTCCGGGTCGCAGATCAGGCCCCGGGCCATCTCCACCACGTCCGCCTTGCCGGAGGCGACGATCTCCTCCAGCTGCTCCGGGTCGGAGAGAGCGCCGATGGTGGCCACCGGGGTCTTCACGTGCTTTTTGATCTCGGCGGCGTAGGGGACCAGGATGCCCCCCTCCTGGAAAATGCCGGGGTGGTTGGGAGCCTCGGCGGAGGGGCCGAAGAGGTTCCCCACGGAGACGTGAATGAGGTCGGCGTGGCCCTCCAGCTGCCGGGCGATCTCCACCCCGTCCTCAATGGTATAGCCCCCCTCGAAGCACTCGGAGCCGCTGATGCGCACCTCCACGGGGAAGCCCTTGCCGCAGCGCTTGTGGATCTCGTCGATGATGGCCACGGTGAACCGGGCCCGGTTTTCCGCGCTGCCGCCCCAGCGGTCCGTCCGCCGGTTGGTCACCGGGGAGAGGAACTGCTGCAGGAGCCAGCCGTGGCCGGCGTGGACGGTGACCATGCCGAAGCCCCGGCCCTTGGCGTAGACGGCGGCGGAGGCGAAGGCGTCGATGGTCCGGAGGATCTCCTCCTCCGTCAGCCCCCGGCAGCGGATGGCGGGGTTGATGGGGTACTCCCCGTCCGCCGTGCTCAGGAGGATCCGGCCTCCCTCCCCGTCGTCCACCATGCCCACCTTCTGCAGCTCCACGGTGGGCACCGCCCCGTAGCGGGAGATGGAGTCCGTCAGCTTGCCCAGGGCGTTGTAGTTCAGCTTGTGCTCCGAGAGGTGGACCACCTCATAGCTCCGGTAGGGCGGGATGTCCTCATCCACATAGCACTCCCCGATGTTCACGCTGGCCGCGCCCCCCTGGGCCTTGCGCTCGTAATAGGCGATGTAGTCCTCCGTGGGGGCCAGCTCCGGGGTCAGGTCGTAGAGGCCCGTGGGGGCGGAGAAGATGCGGTTGCGAAAGACGGTGTTCCCCAGCTTCAGGGGCTGGAAGAGATGGGAATAGCCTTGAATGCGGTCCATGGTATATCCCTCATTTCTATGAATTATGTTCGATCCGCTTATTATCGTTTGCGGAAGGCGAAGCCGATCCCGGCGCCGCAGAGCCCGCCCAGCAGGTGGGCCAGCTGGGAGACATTGTCCCGGAGGGAAAGCATGTGGACGAGCTCCTGCCCCAGATACAGCACCGCCACCAGGATCAGCGTCAGCGGGATGGCGCCGCTGCCCATCCCCGAGAGGGAGGACAGGAGGATCAGCATGAAGACGACGCCGCTGGCCCCCAGGAGGGCGCGGCCGGGAAAAAAGGCCATCTCCACGACGCCGGTGACGGCGGCGGTGATCAGGATGGCGATGAGCAGTCTCCTGCTCCCGTACTTTTCCTCCATGGGCGGCCCCACCACCAGGAAGAGCAGCATATTGCCGATGAAATGGGCATAGCCGCTGTGTCCCAGCACGTGGGTAAAGAGCCGCAGCCAGGTGAGCGGCGAGAGGAGGCTCGCCCGGTAGACGGAAAACAGCGTCCGGTTGCTCCAGCCCCCGGTGAGGGCGTTCAGAAGAAGGGCCAGCAGGCTCAGGGCCGTAAAGCTCAGGACCACCGGGGAGTTGTATTGCAGCTTCCACTTCCGCTTCATAGGTTCAGTTCTGCCTTTCTTCCGACTTCTTCACGCTCCGCCGGCAGACGACCACCGGGGCCATCCGCATGGCGGGGATCGTGGTTTTCAGCACCGCCTGGGGGACCGGCGCGCTGCGAAATACTTCCAGTTCTTTCGATTCTTCCATTCAAGCTCCTCCGGCTGCAGTTTTCCCGGCGGAAAGCACAGGCGCTTCCCGGGGCAGGGCCCCGGGAAGCTATGGTTTTTTTCGCCGCCAGGGATCAAACGCTCAGACGGCCTTCTCCACCCGGATCGCGCAGACCTTGAATTCCGGGATCCGGGCAAACTCGTCCAGGGCCGCGTTGGTGATGCGGTTCACGGGGGAATCCGGGAAGTGGAAGGGCATCCAGGCCTCCCCCTGGGAGACCTTGCGCCCCACCCGGGCCGTGGCGGTGATGGAATCCCGCCGACTGCTGACCCGGACCAGGTCGCCGCTTTGGATGCCCAGGCGTTCAGCGTCCCGGAAGTGGAGCTCAATGAAGCCCTCCCCGGCGATCTCCCTGAGGCCGGGGGCGCGCATGGTCATGGAGGCGGCGTTGTACTGGTAGAGGATGCGCCCGGTGCTCAGCAGGACGGGGTACTCCTCGTCCGGCAGCTCGGCGGAGGGGGTGAAGCGGGCGGGGTACAGGAGTCCCCTGCCCCGGACCGGCCCATTTGCGTGCATGATGGGGGTGCCGGGGTGCCCCTTCTCGGGGCAGGGCCACTGGAGGCTCTCCCCCGCGTCCAGCCTGGCGTGGGAGATGCCGGTGAAGCTGGGGGTCACGGAGGCGATCTCCTCCATGATCTCCGCCGGGGTCAGGCGCGGCTGGGGGTAGCCCATGGCGTTCATCAGGTCGGTGAGGATCTCCGTGTCGGGCCGCATGCCGCCCTCCAGGGTGACCGCCCGGCGGACCCGCTGCACCCGCCGCTCGGTGTTGGTGAAGGTGCCCTCCTTCTCCGCGTAGCTCACGGCGGGGAGGATCACGTCCGCGTATTTCGCGGTTTTGGTCATAAACAGGTCCTGCACCACCAGGAAGTCCAGGCTCTCCAGGGCGGCGACGACGTGGGCGGTGTCGGGGTCGGAGATCACCGGGTCCTCCCCGCAGATGTAGAGGCCGCGGATCTCCCCCCGGATGGCGGCTGGGAAGACCTCGGTGGCCTTGAGGCCGGGCTTGGGATTCAGCTTCACGCCCCAGGCCTTTTCAAACTTCTCCCGCACGGCGGGATTGTCCACCTTCTGGTAGCCGGGATAGTCCGTGGGCTGGGCCCCCATGTCGCAGGCGCCCTGGACGTTGTTCTGGCCCCGGAGGGGGTTGACGCCGCAGCCCGGCTTGCCCAGCTTTCCCGTGAGGAGGGCCAGGTTCGATAGGCTCATGACTCCCTCGGTGCCGGTGGAGTGCTCGGTGACGCCCAGGCAGTAGATGATGGGGGCTTTCTTTGCCTTGGCGTACATCCGGGCCGCCTCCCGCAGCATATCCGGGTCGATGTGGCATACTTCCCCCACCTTCTCCGGGGTATATTCGGCGGCCAGGGCCTTCAATTCCTCAAAGCCCTCGGTCTTCTCCCGCACAAAGTCCGGGTCTGTCAGGCCCTCTTCGATGATGACGTGCATCATGCCCAGGGCGAAGGCTACGTTGGTGCCGGGGCGGAGCTTCAAATGGATGTCGGCGTATTTCGTGAGACCGATGTCTCTGGGGTCCGCCACGATGAGCCTGGTCCCCCGGCGGAGAGCCTGCCGAAGCTGCATCCCCACCACAGGGTGGGCCTCCTCCGGGTTGGAGCCCACCAGGAGGATGCAGTCCACGTCGTGGGTGATGTCGTAGATGGTATTGGTCATGGCCCCGGAGCCCAGGGTCCTGGCCAGGCCGGTGACGGTGGCGCTGTGGCAGACCCGGGCGCAGTTGTCGGTGTTGTTGGTGCCGAAGCAGGTGCGCACCATCTTCTGCACCAGATACACGTCCTCATTGGTGCTGCGGGAGCAGGCGAAGCCCGCCAGGGAATCCGGGCCGTACTTCTCCTTCAGCTCCAGGAAGCGCCTTGCCGTGTAGGAGATAGCCTCCTCCCAGCTCGCCTCCCGGAATTCGCCGGTCTCCCGGTTTTTGATGAGGGGGGTCTTGAGCCGGTCCGGCGAGTGGACGAAGTCGAAGGAGCCGGACTTGCCCTTGACGCAGAGGAGCCCGTGGTTGGAGGGGCCGTCCGCCGCCTGGGTGTCCACGATCCTCCCGTCCTTCACCAGCAGGTCCAGCTGGCAGCCGGTGGCGCAGTGGGGGCAGGTGGTCCTCACCCTCGTCACCTCCCAGGGCCGGTAGGAAGTCTGCCGCTTCATGGTGAGGGCCCCGGTGGGGCAGGCATTGGCGCAGTTCCCGCAGGATTCGCAGCCGGTCTCTCTCCAGTCCGGCCCGAAGGGGGCGTCCACGATGTGGAAGACGCCGCTGCGCTCACTTTTCAGCGCGCCGTTGCCGGTGCGGCGGCGGCAGGCCGCGATGCAGCGCTGGCAGTGGATGCACTTGCCGGGATTGTAGCTCAGATAGGGGTTCTCCTTCAGCTGGGGCAGCTTTTCCTCGATCTCCAGCCGGGAGCCGGCGTAGGGGCTGTCCTCCACCCCATAGCGGTTGCACAGGGCCTGGAGGGCGCAGCCGCCGTTGGAGGGGCAGCTCATGCAGTCCGTACGGTGGTTCGCCAGGAGCAGCTTCAGCATCTCCCGCCGGTACTCCTCCAGGCGGGGGGTGTCGGTATGGATGACCATGCCCTCCCGGGGCAGGGTCTTGCAGGCGGGGAGCATGCGGTCGCTCCCCTCGTCCTCCACCATGCAGAGGCGGCAGGAGCCGATGTCGCTGACCTCCTTTAAGTAGCAGAGGGTGGGGATCTGGATCCCATTTGCCTTGGCCGCCTCCAGGATGGTCATATCCTCCGGGGCGGAGATGGGTTTTCCGTTAATGGTATAGCTCAGCATCCGGTTCTGCCTCCTTCCATGCTGCCGCAGCCGTATACGTCGCAGCGCAGGCAGCGGCCGGACTCTCTCACGGCCTCCTCCGGCGTCATGGGGCACTCCACGTGCCCGAAGTCCCGGCGCCGCTCGAAGGGGTCCCGCTCCTCGATCTCCGCCCGCCCGGTGGGCACGCAGTTGTTCGGCAGGGCGGGGGGCGCGGAGGCGAGGCCGCGGACCTTGTGATGGTAGCCCAGGTATTCGTCGATGTTGAAGGCCGCCACCTGGCCCGCCGCGATGGCGTTGATGGCGGTGGAGGGCCCGGTGACGCAGTCCCCGCCGGAGAACACGCCCTCCGTCTCCCGGACGGCGCAGCTCTCGTCCGCCCCGATCCGTCCCCGCTCCGTGGGGATACCGGCGGCGGCGAAGCTCTCGGTGTCGCTCCGCTGGCCCACGGCCATGATGAGCAGGTCGCACTGGAAGCGGTAGGGGTAGTTGCTGGAATGCTCCGTGGTGACGAAGCCAAAGCGGTCGTACTCCCCCACGATCTCCGGCTGGAGCCACACCGCCTGCACGGCCCCGGAGTCTTGGTTCGTCTCGATGTTCAAAAAGCTCAGCAGGGTACGGAAGCGGACCCCCTCCTGCATGGCGCTCTCGATCTCGCTCTCCAGGGCGGTGTAGTCGTCCCGCTTCCGGGTGAAGACGTGGACGGTCTCCGCCTTTAAGCGCACCGCCGTCCGCGCCGCGTCCATGGCCACGTTGCCCCCGCCGATGAGGACCACCTTTTTCCCGCTCAGGTCCGGGGCCCTCCCGGCGGCCACGGCCTGGAGGAACTCCGCCGCGCTGGTGACCCCCGGCGCGTCGGCCCCCTCCATGGGCATCCGGTTCCCCAGCTGGGCCCCCAGGCCCAGGTAGACCGCGTCATGGGTCCTCCTTATCTCTTCATAAGGAATGTCCCGGCCCACCTTGGTATTGCAGCGGAGGGTGATGTCCCCCGCCTTGAGGATGGCGGCGATGTCCTCGTCCAGCCGCTTTTTGGGCAGGCGGTACTCCGGGATGCCGTAGCGGAGCATCCCGCCGGCCTGCTCGTGCTCCTCGTAGATGTCCACGCCGTGGCCCATCAGGGCCAGGAAGTAGGCGGCGGTCATCCCGCTGGGGCCCGCGCCGATGACGGCGATCCGCTTCCCCGTGGGGACGTTGGGCTCCGGCGTGGGGACCCGGTCCGCCGGAACGGCGTCCACGGCGTACTTTTTCAGTCCCCGGATGTTGATGGGGGCATCAATGATGGAGCGGCGGCACTTCCGCTCGCAGGGGTGCTCGCAGACCATGGCGCAGGCCGTGGGGAAGGGGTTCCGCTCCCGGATCAATTCGATCGCCCCGGCATAGTCCCCCTTCCCCACCAGGGCCACATAGCCCGGCACGTCCACATGGGCGGGACAGAGGGTGACGCAGGGGATGGTCTGGACCGTGTTCTCCACGCAGCGCCGGTTTCGGATGTGGCTCTCATACTCGTCGGGGAACTCCCGCAGGCTGTCCAGCACCGTATTGGCCGCCACCACGCCCACGGCGCAGTCCGCCGTGGCGGCGATCATGGTGCAGAGCTTTTCCAGCTCCCCCAGGGTCTCCGGCCCGGCGTCGCCCTTGAGGATCAGGCCCAGGAGCCGGTCCGCCTCCGCCAGCCCGTCCCGGCAGGGCACGCACTTCCCGCAGGTCTGGTTCATGGACATCTGCAGGATGGAGCGGTACAGCACCAGGGGGCACATTCCAGGCGGATAGGAATTGACGCGGGACCGGAACTTGTTCAGAACAATGTCGATCCGGTCGTTCATGGAGTCGCGCCGTTTCAATTTTCGCATCGTATCTCCTCCGATCAGTCTGCGCCGGGGCCATCACGGGGCCGGGCGCTTCGCCGGGAAGCTGGTATTTCCCGGGAAATTACAATAACACATTTTAATTATATTCCAAGGGTTCTCCCTTTTCAAGCGCATGCGAAAAATAGCGGTATGAAGGACAATGAAAGACCTTGGACCGGTACGCCCCGGTTTTGCCCCGGAGGCTTGTGCTTCCTCCGCCTGAGATGTAAAATGGGAGCGCGGGAGGGGCTTCGCCCCATCCCGGAACCAGAAGAGACAAAGGAGGGCCCTGCCGTGAACCGCTTTCCCAAGCTGTTCGAGCCCCTGAAGATCAACCGCGCCTACACCATGAAGAATCGGGCCGTCTGCGCGCCCATGGCCTTTGCCCTGGTGGCCTGCGACCCGGAGGCGGGGGAGAAATCCTTCCGCAAGCTGGAGGCTCCCGCCCGGGGCGGGGACGCCATGGTGGCGGTGGGCGAGCTGGACGTGAACTTCACCGACGCCATCCGCATCCCCCTGCCCCCCGTGGATTTCAGCGAGGAGGGCAGCTGGGCCCAGCAGCGGGTGGGAGAATACGCCCGGCGGATCCGGCGCCACGGGGCTATCGCCCTCTGCGAGCTCTGCCACCCCGGCGCGGAGAAGGTCCCCCTGGCCCAGGGGCAGGAGACCGTCGGCCCCAACGATGAAGTGCGCCCGGGCGGCGTCCGCGTCCGGGCCATGACGGAGGCGGACATGGCCCGGATCACGGGGGACTTCGTCACGGCGGCGCAGTTTGTCCGGCGCTGCGGCTTCGACGGGGTGGTCATCCACGGCGGTCACGGCTTCCTCTTCACCCAGTTTCTTTCCTCAACCTACAACAAACGCACGGACGAATACGGGGGAAGCCTGGAAAACCGGGCGCGCTTTCCCCTTCAGATCCTCCGGGCCATCCGGGCTGCCATGGGCCCGGACTACATCATCGAGGTACGGCTCACGGCGGACGACGGCTACCGGGACGAGCGCCACGGCGTCACGCCGGAGGAGACGGGCCGCTTTGCCCATATGCTGGAGGGGATCGCGGACCTGATCCAGGTCTCCGCCGGGATCTACTACGACGCCATTGAGACCCACCAATTCTCCTCCATGTACGTGCCCCATGGCCTCAACGCCTCCCTTTCCGCCGTGGTAAAGCGCCATACCTCCCTCCCCGTGGGGGTGGTGGGGGGGATCAACTCCCCGGAGCTGATGGAGGAGATTTTGGAGAAGGGCGAGGCGGACTACATCGTGCTGGGGCGGCAGAGCCTGGCCGACCCGGAGCTGATGAACAAGGCCCGGCGGGGAGAGGAAGGGCGCATCCGCCGCTGCCTCCGCTGCTTCAAATGCTTCCCCGGCTCCCCGGAGGAGGGGTATACGGACCTGCCCTTCACCAGCAGCGAGCTGGCAAAGCACGTGGGGGCCTGCACGGTGAACCCCCTGGCGAATCTCCCCTTCGACCCGGAAGAACTGCCTCCCCCGCCGGAAGTGCGCCGGGTGCTGGTGGTGGGCGGAGGCGCGGCCGGGATGCAGGCGGCCATTACCGCCTGCGACCGGGGCCACCGGGTCATTCTGGCGGAGAAGAGCGACAGGCTGGGCGGCCTCCTCTTCTTCACCGATACGGACGTGGACAAGCCCGACCTGCGGGCATTTAAGGAAATGCTGATCGGCGAAGTGGAGCGGCGGGAGATCGAGGTACGCCTGAACACCGCCGTCACCCCGGAAAACCTTCTCTCCTTCGCTCCGGAGGAGATCATTCTTGCCACCGGCTCCCTCCCCGCCCGTCCCCCCATCCCCGGCCTGGAACACGCTTCTCAGGCCCTGGAAGTCTACCGGGGCCGGGTAAGGCCCGGGAAAAACGTCCTCATGCTGGGGGGCGGCCTCATCGGCGCGGAGGAAGGGCTTTACTTGGCAAAGACCGGCCATGCCGTGACGGTGGTGGAGCTGCTGCCCCGGGTCGCCAACGAGGCCTACGGCATGTACCGGGAGGCCCTGGTCCGGGAGCTGGAGAAGGAGGGCGTGACCCTCTATGAAAACACCCGCTGCCTGGAGGTGGGCGAGGGTTGGGTGCGTGTCGCCCTCCCGGAGGGCGGGGAGGCCACCCTGGAGGCGGACACGGTCCTCTACGCCCTGGGGATGAAGTCCGTGCCCACCGAAGCGCTCAAGGAAGCCGCCGGGGAGATCCCGGTGCAGATCATCGGCGACGCCCTCCGCCCCGGCAAGGTGGACGGGGCGACCCGGGGCGGCTACCTGGCCGGAGTCCGGGCCGGCGGCCTCTCCCTGGACATCTGACCGGACCTTCTGCCAGCCACTAAGCACTAAATCTATTGCATAATCGGCGGAAGATGACTATAATCAAGCTGGTAGGATATTCAAAGCAAACGAAGCCCGGAACGCTGCGGGGACACCGGCGCCGGAAGAGGCTGCTTATGAGAGATACGGTACTGATCGTAGAAGACGTGGAACTGAATCGCGGGATCCTCTGCGACATGCTGGAGGGGGACTACCGCACGCTGGAGGCCCGGGACGGGATCGAGGCCCTGGAGGTCATGGCGGCGCATCAGGAGGAGATCGCCGTGGTGCTGCTGGACCTGATGATGCCCCGCATGGGCGGCCTGGAGGTGCTGGAGATCATGGCGGAGCAGCATCTGCTGGACCGGTTCCCCGTGCTCATCATCTCCGGGGAGACCTCCCCCGAGATCGAGGACCGCTGCCTGACCTTCGGCGCATTTGACTTTATCAAGAAGCCCTTCCTGCCCTCCCTGGTGCTCCGGCGTGTCAAAAACGCGGAGGCCCTCTTCACCTACAAGAACCGCCTGGAGGAGCAGGTGGCCCTGCAGACCGCCCAGCTCACCCGGCAGGCGGAGGCCCTCCGGGCCAAGAACGCGCAGCTCCGGGAAATGAACGAGATGACCATCGAGCTGCTCAGCGACATCATCGAGGCCCGCAACCTGGAGAGCGGCACCCACGTCCAGCGGGTCCGGGCCTTCACCCGGATCCTGGGACTGCGGCTCATGGAAAAATATCCGGAGTACGGGCTGGACCGGAGTACCGTGGATGTCATCGCCCTGGCCAGCATGATGCACGATGTGGGCAAGATCATGATCTCCGACGCCATCCTCCTGAAGCCGGGGAAGCTCACGCCGGAGGAATTCGACATGATCAAGCAGCACACGATCCTGGGCTGCCAGGTCCTGAACCACACCAGCTATATGTGGGAGGAGGACTATTTCAGCTGCTGCCTCCAGATCTGCCGCTACCACCACGAGAAATACGACGGGCGAGGCTATCCCGAGGGGCTCCGCGGCGACGAGATCCCCATCGCCGCCCAGATCGTCTCCATCGCGGATTGTTATGACGCTCTGACCAACGAGCGGGTCTACAAAAAGGCCTTCTCCCCCGAGACCTCCTATGAGATGATCATGAACGGGGAGTGCGGCGCGTTCAATCCCAAGCTGATGCGGTGTCTGGAGGACTGCCGGGCGGAATTCGAGGCCCAGCTCCGGAGAAATGAAAGCTCTGTAAAACCCGGTGCGGCGCTGCCAAACGGAAAGGAGGAGGACCAATGACCCTGAAGGAGTTTTATAAGGCCGTGGGCGGCAGCTACAAGGAGACCCTGCGGCGGCTGATGAACGACACGCTGATCAAACAATACCTCCGCATGTTCTCGGAGGCCGGGGATCTGGAGAAGCTGCTCCGGGCCCTGGAGGCCGGGCAGTGGGAGGACGCCTTCCGCCATGTCCACAACCTCAAGGGCGTCTGCCTGAACCTGGGACTGGGGAGGCTGGCGGAGGCCAGCAGCGAGCTCTGCGAGGCCCTGCGCTCCGGCGAGCCCACGGTGGACATCACGCCCCTCACGGCGGAGGTGAAGGAAGCCGGCGCTCAGATCCTGGAAAACCTGGAGAGTCTGGAATAGCCGGAGGACAGAACGCAAAACAAGGAGGCGGGAGCGCGATCGCGCTCCCGCCGGTTTTCTTTCCAATAGGGTTTTTCGGGAGGGGGCGCAGCCAGACGCCGGTCGGGCTGCGTCCCCGGTTTCATTTTGGGTCTATGCTGTTCTGATGCTCTTCCGGCTCAGTCGACCGTCAGGCTCACCGTGTCGGAGAAGGTCCAGTCGGTGCCGTCCAGCTCGTTCCAGACCACGCAGCGGAAGGAGAGACCGTCGCCCTCGGGCCAGGTCCAGAAGGACATGGTATCGGTAGAGCTGTTCCAGTCGTCGCCCGTGTTGGCCCAGTTATCGCCGGCCCAGTACTGCCACTGGTAGCAGAGGTTTTCACCCGTGGCCTCGACATGGTACTCCACAAACGCTCCGGCGTGAGTCACCACGCTCTCCGGCTGCAGGGTGATCGTCACAGGGTTCGCGGCGTTGACCGTCAGGCTCACCGTCTCGGTGGCCGCCCAGTCGGTGCCGTCCAGCTCGTTCCAGATCACGCAGCGGAAGCAGAGACCGTTGCCCTCGGGCCAGGTCCAGAAGGACATGGTATCGGTGCCGCTGTTCCAGTCGTCGCCCG
>JAFXTU010000010.1 GCA_017535635.1 Oscillospiraceae bacterium | reverse complement strand
CTCCACGATCCGGGCCAGCGTCTCCACCGTCTCCCCCTGGACGCCCACAAAGCCGTCGAACATGCTCCGGGCCGCCAGCACGTCCACGCACTTCGCGCCCCAGCTGCAGCCGATCTCCAGGCCCTTCATGCCCTCCGGCAGGGCAATCCCCAGGTTGACCTCCCCCAGGCTGATCTTGCCCTCGTAATAGCAGTCCTTTTCCTTGTTTTTGGAGGCGTGCTCCCGGTAGACCTCCAGCAGTCTTTTCAGCTGCGCCCGCTCCCTCTCCGTGAGCCCGCCGATTCCCGCGATGTCCGTCAGACCGAAAAACTCCATCATAGTTCCCTCTCTCCACTCTCCACTCTCAACTCTCCACACTTGAGCGCAGCGTCTACCCGATCCGCATCTTCCGCTCCGGGTCCCTCTTGCAGGTCCTGGCGCCCCAGAGGGCCAGGGCCGCCGCCTCCACGGGGGCGCTGTTCTCTCCGCCGAAGCCCCAGCCCCCGGAGATGGGCCGCTTCACGGCGCTGAGGGCGCTCTCCCGCAGCTCCGGCTGCTCGGCGTACCAGGTCACCGTCTGCTCCTGCAGGGCGTCCAGCAGCGTGCTGGCCGCCGCGCAGACCTCTTTCCCGCTGGGGCGGACCACGCTGCCCTTGATCTTCCAGGTCGCCGTGAGCTTGTCCGTGAGCACGTCCGCGCCGTTTCTGCCGTCGATCACCACGCAGCAGGCGGTGGTGTAGCGCCGGCAGAGCCAGTCCGCCAGCCAGCCGGTACCCTCTCCCATGGGCTTCCTGGCCAGGTAGGTGATCCGCGCTATCCCCTCCGCCGGGATCACCGCGCCGCAGAGGCAGACCTCCGAACCGTCGGCGGTGAACTTCACCCCGTAGGCCGTCTTCCCCTCCGGCTTCGCTTCGGCAGATTTGCAGGCGTCCCACACTTCCGCAGGGATCGCCAGGTCCTGCTTGTGCTCCTCCCTTGGCGTCCACCAGCCCAGGCGCTCCCGGGCGAAGCCGTCGGCGGCCATGGTTTTCAGCTCCTCTGCCGTGAACTCCTCCGTCAGGTGCAGGCCCATGGAGGGATTGACCGCGGCCCAGATCGTCCGGTCCCCCAGCCGGATCTCCTCCAGGCTCCCCGCCGCCACGCTCCATTCGTGCCAGCAGTCATGAGGCGAAGGGTCCGTGAGGGCCGCCTCCCGCCGGCGGCGGAAAACGTCGCCGGGGCACCCCGGATAAGGGGGCGTCCCGGTGTAGATGATCTGTCGTGTGCCCGTGGCCGAGGCGCTCAGCGTTGGGAGGATGGCGTCGATCTGGTCGTCCGTCAGCTCCTGGGCTTCGTCGAAGACCACCAGGCTGATGCCGTCGAAGCCCCGGGCCGCCTGGCGGGACCGGGCGGAGTATTCCACCGTGCCTCCGTTCACGAGCTCGATGCACTCCTCCCCGTTGGTGAATCGGATCTGCTTCACCAGCTCCAGGATCTCCGGGTGCCTCTTGTCGGTGAAGATGCCCACCAGGCGGCGGAAGCTCTTTTTGCTGGTCCGCACCTGATGGGCCGTGTGGAGGATCTTCTCCCCGGAGATCACCATGCCGAAGAACTCCCGCGCCTCCAGGATTACGTTCTTCCCATTCTGCCGGGGGACGCTGAGACCCGCGCTGGTCACGGTGTAGCGCCCCTCCTTGTCCGTCCCCATCCAGCAGTCCAGCACCAGCCTCTGCCAGGGGTCCAGCACAGAAGCGTAGGCGCCGAAGAGCTGGGCGGCGTCCGGCCCGTCGGAGGCGGTCCGCTCCGGCTCTACCCGGAGTCTGGGCTCCTGAGAGCCGGTCATGCGCCCTTCTCTCTCCGGCTCCGGATCAGGGTCAGCACGTTGTCCGGCTTGTCCGCGTCTCCCGTGCCGGTCCCGGTGCCGCGCCGGAGCCGGTGGAGGCCCTTGGGGGTCAGCCCCAGGGAATCCCTGTGGGCGAGGATGTCCCGCCGCAGGGCCGCGATGGCGTCCCAGGTCCTGTTGCTGGTGGGCGAGCCGTTGGCCGTCTCGTCCGTGACCGGGCTCCCCGCCGCCTTCCAGGCCTTGACCATCCGCTGCAGCTCCCGCTCCATCATGGCCAGGGTGTGGACCTCCGGTGCGAAGACCTCCTGCCAGACGCCCAGCGCCTTCAGCTGCTCCGTGTATTTCTGCTCCCGCGTCAAGCCCTCCGCCTCCTCGCTTTCCCGTGTCCGCTCTTCTCCCAGGCATCCCGCCTCCGCGCTTCCTTCCGGCTTCCAGTGTCCGCGCTTCCCGCGCGCGGCCCGCCCGCGCGTTTTCTTGTTCTCTCCCCCGAAAAACTCTCCCCCCAAAAACTCCCGGGGGTTTTTCGGCGCTGGCGGCAGTGTTGTGTCGCTGGGGGCACCAGAGGGGGACCCTCCCCTCTGGCGCCTACCAAGACTACCAGTTGCCGTCCAGTTTCATGGGGTAAAGCCGTGTCTGCGCACGTTCTGAACCAACGTGACTACCCTTTTCCTGGTTGCAAATCCAGTGCGCAGCCTGAAGGTTCGACCAATCGGCGGCCGCTGCTTCAGGGGAGGGGTACCCGAACTGCCGCCACTTGCTCACCGGCCGGATCTCATCGATCACAAAACTCAGCGGATGCTTTGAATCGCTGGGCTCATCGTAATGGATCGGCCCGCGCCGCCCGCCGCAAATGCCGCAGGGCGCGCCCATCGCCTTGAACCTGGCCCTATGCTTCCTGCGCAGGGTCCCGTTCTTATACCTCGGGTTCGTCGCCACGCGCACCACCCCCGTTGAAAGCCTCCGGCGCGATCCCCGCAGCGCCGCCGCGCCCTGCCCTCGCCGTCCGGGATGATAGCATGATATCACCCCGATCCGGCCCAAAACGGTACTGCTCCGAATAATTTTCCGGACCGCATCTCCAGCGCCGCCGAATGCCCCCCCGGTCATTTCCGGGAGCTCCGTTTCCCGGCCCCCCCAGGGTCAACGGGACATTGCTCCGTACACCGCCCAGAGGAAATCCCGGTCCCACTGCCGTGCTGTCTCCTCCGAGACGCCCAGCGCGACCCCGGCGCCCAGGATGGTATGCGTCCGCCGGAAGTAGACCAGCTCCGCCAGCCGCCGGCGCTTGTCGGCGGTGCGCAGGGCCCGGAGCATCCGCAGGGCCTTTTCCACGGCCTCCAGCGCGGCCTGATCTCCGGGCGCGAGCTGGCGCAGGGCGACGTCCTCGGTCCCGCGGCGGTCGCCGCCGCCCCGGCCGGAGCCTCCCAGCCTGGGCGTGACGCTCATGCGCCGCAGCTCCGCCAGCTCCCGGCGCAGGCGCGGATAAGCGAAGGCGGCGTCCCTGGCCTGCCGCCGCCAGTCCTCTCTTTTTCTCATTCCTCCACCTCCCCCAGGTCCCCGCTGAGGTATCGCGCCACAGGCCGTCTCCCGTGCCAGGTCTCCGGCGCGGCCAGCTCCAGGCGCACGTACAGCCCCTTGTTGACCCGGTTCCGCATCGCCTCGGCCTCCACCAGCGTCATGCCCGGCAGCAGCACGTCGGAGACGTTTCTCCGGTCGATGTCCTCGGCCAGGGCCATGACCTCCCCCACCGTGGCCGCCCCGTCCCGGACCTCGGGCTCCGGCTTCGTGAGGTTCCGGGACCCCGACCACCGCCGCTTTCCCGGCGTCCGCCGTCCGCTGCGGCTGCGCTTTGTGATGTACTCCACCAGTCCGGACAGGCCCTTCTCATCCATGCGGAGGCGGCGGCAGTTTGCGGATCCGTGGGGCCAGAGGTCCTCCACTTCGTCGCGGCTGAGGGGCCCGGCGTTGAGGATCACGTGGAAGTGGGCTTTGCCGGACTTCTTCCCTGTCTCCCAGACGTAGAGATACCGGAGCTCCGTCCCGGCGGCGCGGTAGAGCTTCCGCAGCTCCCGGAGCCATTTTCCCAGGGCCTTCCGGGCGGCGGCCTCGCCCTCATCCCCGGCGAAGGTGAGGTCTGCCTCCAGATCGCGCTCGGAGAAGTTGGCTTTGACGATCCGCCCCAGCTTCTTCTCCGCGTCCCGCTGGTTAATGCGCTGCTGGCACTCCTTTGTGGGTCGGCACTTTGCGCGTCTCCGGCCCGGCGGCTGGAAGACGGGGTACAGCTCCACCTCCGCATACGGCCCGCAGCGCCACACCCGCCTCCGGATGAAGAACTTCCCCCGATACCCGGCCATGCCCTCCGCCTCCCGTGTCGAAAAGATAAGATTGCCTACAAGCCCGGAATCGCGCACGTGCGCGCGATTTATAATGTATAGCTGATCTCTCACCCTGCCGCCGACGCGTTTTCCACGTCGGCGGCACCGTCAAAAATCAGCGTCCTTCCTCTTCATACCCCTTCAGCTCAAACAGGCAGTCCGCGCAGGTGCAGAACCCGTCGCCGTCGATCTCCCACCCGGCCCGGCGCAGGGCGGCCAGGGCGTCCCGGCGGCTCTCCTGTCCCGCCAGCTTCTTCCCGCAGCTGTCGCACTCCGGCGTGAACTGGTTGTAAAACCGCTCGATCATGCTTCCTTCCTCCGTTCCCGTGTCCCCGCCGCGCACCCCTGCCCGCCGAACTCCCGGATGCTCTCCTCGCAGCTCCGGCAGCAGTACATGCAGATCTCCCGCCCGCTCACGGGGCAGACGCGCACCAGGCTCTCATAGAACTCCCGGACGCAGTAGGCGCAGTGCCGCTTGTAATCGTGCTTCACCTGCCAGGCGATCACGTCCGCCGCCGTAGCCGTACGTTTCCCCATTACCTGGCCCCCACGTCCCGCAGTTCCCGGCGCAGGTCCTCCGGCATCGCCTCGGCCCAGAGGATCCCCGCCAGGAACAGCCCCTCGAACACCGCGGCCACCGGCCCGCTCTCCGTCTCCCGCCGGACGAGGACCGCCGTCTCGCTCCAGCACGGCTCCAGCCGTGCCCGGTCGATCCAGAGCACCCGGCCCTCCTTGTCCCACAGCGGGAGAAGCTCGCGTCCTCCCGCGTTGACAGAGATGACGCTTTCCTTCAGCGGAGACTCCCAGCTCATCAGGTCTCCCAGGTATCCCTGGAGATGTCCGGGCAGCTCCTCCTCCCGGAGGACCCACTTTTCCGCCTGCTTCTCGTTCAGGCCCAGGAGCGTCCCCAGGTTGGCTTCCTTCAGCTCCGGCAGGCCGGAGACCGGCCACATCCCGACGCCGTCGCTGAGCCACTGGCGGACGAGCGTCCCTTCCTCCTCGCTGAATTCAGCGAGGAGGATGCAGACCGCTTTCGCCTTGCACAGCTTGCGGATCTTGTTCAGCTTCATTTGATCACTTTCCTTTCAGGCTCTCTCTTTGAGGGAGCTGTCGCCGGAGGCGACTGAGGGAGTCTCCCCTCCCCCTCTTCCCAGGCCTTCCGGCAGTCCCTCCGGCTTTTGGATCCCCAGGTCGGCCAGCTTGTCCCACTTGGCGCACAAATGCTCCGCGATCCAGTGAGCCAGCGTATACTCGCTTACGCCGATCCTTACCGCCATCTCCCGGACGGAGATCCCGGTTTCCTTAAGAAATCCCTTGAGCACCGCGGTCTGCCTTCCGCCAAGAGCGGCATGGACCCGCTCTCTGTATGTCTTTTTCGCGTCGTTTGCTCTCTTCCTGCGCTCCTTCGGTGTCAGCGCCGGTCCCTTGGGCCGCCCCGGCTTCTTCGGCAGCGCGGCCTCCGCCGCCGCAGCCTGCCCCAGGAAAATGAGCTGTGAAATGCTCCTGCCCTTATCCCCGACGATCCGCCGGGTGCAGCCCTTCCCTGCAGGACATCCCCGCCGATACCCGGTGATGCCGATGAAATCGCAGATGGTCCATGAGTGCAGCCAGCTTCGGAAAATGCACCCCTTGCAGGTGTCGTCGCATACCCCCGGAAGCACCTCCACCGGCGCCCCGCTTTCCACAGGCACCAGCGCCCCGCTCATTTCTTCTCTCCCTTCGGTGCATTCCTCCCCAGGATCTCCGCCAAGGCGTTGACTGCCTCCTGAATGACGTCATGGCCGTCCGTACTGGCGTCGCAGTCGTTGGCCCCTTCGATGTACCCCAGCAGCCGCCAGGCGTCGCTCCAGTCCTTCAGGTTCATTTTTCGGCCTCGCTTTCCGCCCACCCCCAGGCCTTCACCTGCGCCCGGATGGCGGCCCGCATCTTCTCCTTCGTCTCCTCGTCCAGGGCGGTGAAGGCCTCCGCCATCTGCTTGTGGGCCTCCTGCCAGGCCATAAAGCGGAGCTTGAAGACCACGATCTCCTGACTGCTCATAGAGAGCTGCTTCCGCAGGTCCTCCGCCTCGGCCCGGAGCTTTTCCGCCTCGGCCTTGTCCGCTTCCCCGGCGGCGGTGAGCTTCCCCTCGGCTTCCTTCAGCTTCGCTTCCAGCTTCTCCCGCTCGGCTTTCGCCTTCTCCTCGGCCTTCTTCAGCGCCTCGGCGGCCTTGGCGGCCTTTTCCTCCGCCGCGCCCACCTCCTTGGCGGCCTGCTGTTCCAGCTCCTCCTTCGCCTTGTTGGCCAGCTCGGCGGCCCTGGCCTCCACCGCATCCGGGTCCGGCTGCTGCACGGCCACATCCACGGGGCGGGCCTTCAGCTCCGCCAGTTCCTTTTCCAGAGCCTTCAGCTGCTCCTCCCGCTCCCGGACCAGCACGCCCCTGGCGTTCCGTTCGTCCAGGGTCTTGTCCAGCATCTCGGCGGTCTCCGACAGCTCCTCCCGGGCTTCCTTTTCCCGGGCCTCCGCTTCGGCCTGCGCCTTCCGCGCCTCGTCCCGCTCCCGGATGGCCTCCTTCAGCTCCCGGGTGCTCATGGCCTCCACGTCGTGGGTCTCCACAAACTCCTCCATTTCCTCATCGGACTTTATCTTCGTCAGCTCAATCAGCTTGGCATAGCCCAAATTTCCAAACGCTTGGAAGTTTTCGACCTCCGCCCCGAAGAGGCTGAGCTGCTTGCTTGCCACCCTATGGTAGATGGTCATGTAGTTGTTCGCTGTGGAGGAGGAATACCCCGTATTCTCCTTGACCCAGTTCAGAAATTCCCCGTGGGGCAGCAATTCCTTTGCCTCCACCAATCGCCGCCCGATCTCGATCACGTTGACCGCTACCGCCACCGTCAGCGCCCGGATCTCCGCCCCGATGACCTCCAGCGTCCGCGCCGGCTCCCCTTCCTTCGTCATTGCGAGGGCGGCCCCGCCGCCCGTGGCAATCCGTTCCTCGCTCATGCCGCATCCTCCTTCGTTTTCTCTGCATTTCTCTCCGGGATGACCGGCGCCCCGGCCTTATCCCGCCTTGCCCCGGCCCTCACCCAGGCCAGCCAGGTCTGCTCAAACGCCTCGATCTCCGGCGTCCGGTCGCAGTTCCTGCGCCCCCGGTTCTGGATCACCCGCCGCCGGTCCTTATCCAGGTTGAGGGTGTACCAGCTGATGTCCGGCTTTTCCTCCCGGCGGATGAAGAAGATAAACGTCTCCCCCGCCGCCACCCGCTCGGCGTAGCTGCCTACGCAGTGATTCAGGATCTTGCCCTCCGCCTCCAGCTCCCCGGTGCTCCGGGCCGGGCGGATGGTGATCCCGTCCAGAGTCAGGCTGTACTTCTCCAGCGTCTCCGCCACGGCGGCGATCTTCCGGTCCCGCTCGGCGTTCTCCGCCTTCTTCAGCCGCCCGACCGCCCGGTCGTGCTCTCGCCGGAGCCGCTCCGGCCACATTTCCCCGTCATTGCGAGGAGGCGAAGCCGACGTGGCAATCCGTCCCCCCGTCCCCGCGGCTTCCCGCGCCATGGTCCAGTAGTCCGTCAGCATGACCTCGTCCGCCTTGTCCTCCGGCCACCGGCGCCTTTGCCCGGCCAGATACCGTGCCGCCTTCGCGGGGCTGATCTCCGTCGCCGTGATCCGCTCCGGGTGCTCCATGCCCTCCAGGGCCTCCGCGTCCGCCAGCGTCCAGGGCTTCCCTGCCTTCCGGCCCTCCAGCCAGGCCTGCCAGGTTTTTCCGCCCAGGTTGGCCCGCCCCTGCAGGGCGATCGCCTCCCGCAGCTCATCCTTCCCGCGCATCCGCAGGATCTCCCATGGCCTCCGGCCCTTCCAGTCCAGGGCCTTCAGCTGGGGGAACGCGGAATTATACACGGTCCTCGCGGTGTAGTAGTTGGTCGCGCGTGTGTTCAATTTTTCCTGCCCGATCAGATTGCCCACGATGCCCCCGGCGCCGCAGGTCAGCAGGCTTTCCGCCTTTCCGCCCCGTTTCTGCCAGAGCCGCACCCACGCCGCCGGGAAGTTCACCCTCCCGGCCTCCAGATAGATCTCCAGCTTCGCGTTTTCGCAGGTGGTCCCCTCCGCGGCCTTCCCGATCCCCTCCGGGCATACGATCTCCGTAATGTCCTGCATCATGTCCTGGAGGCTCCGGCACTGGTGCGGCCCCTCCAGCCAGTAGACGCCCCCGAAGCCGCCCCCGTGGAAAGTGACCCGCTTCAGCTTTGTCTCCTCCGCCACCATGGCCTCGTAGGGATGAAAGCGGAAATGCCGTGCCCCCGTTCCGTCGAAGTATTTGACCGCCTGCCAGCACACCAGCGCCAGCCGGTCCTTTTCCCCCTCGACCGGGATGCGGTGCAGCGTCATGGGATATGCGGTCTCCCCGGCATATTCCGCCCCGCTCCGCAGGTGCCTTGCCTTGACCTCCTCGCCGCACTCCGGGCAGCGGCAGCTGTTCCAGTCGGTGATCTCCCTGGGCTTGCCCTCCTCCCAAAGGCGGATACCTCCGGCTCCGCCGTACCGGCACTGCCCGCCGCTGACCCAGTCCAGCCAAAAATCCTCCCCGCAGGCGGTGCAGCGGCAGCGGGCCGCCTTGCTCCGTATACCCGTCATGGGATCGCGGAGCCAGTCGCACTTGAAAAGCAGAGCGTTCTCCGGCCATTCCCGCGCCTCGGCCCACTCCCTCAGCCAGCCCGGCGCGGACCTGGGCATATCCCGCTCGTAGTTCCGCACCCGCTCTTCAGAAGAAGTCTTCAAGGCTCACCACCCCCTCGCCTGCCTTCCCCTGGGGGAAGGTGTCGCCGCAGGCGACGGATGAGGGACCCCCCACCTCCGGCAGCCCGAAGTATTCCCGCAGCAGCTTCTCCGCCTCCGCCGGGGTCACGCAGGCAAAATGCCCCGTCCGGTGCTTCCCGGCGTAGTCCCGGATCTTCTCCTCGGCCTTCTCCAGCGTCATGCCCCCGGCGGTGAGATCCTGGGCGATGAGCGCCCCGATCCCCGGCTCCCGCCGGACCATGTCCTTCAGCTGCTCGCCCACCATCCAGGCCGCCGTCCTGGCCTTCGTTTTGGCCTGCTGGGCCTCGATGGCCGCTATGGCCTTGTCCATTGTCTCGCTCCTTCCTTTGCCCCCGGCTCCCTCGCCGAGGGAGCTGCCGCCCGCAGGCGGCTGAGGGAGTTCTCTTTCTGGTTTCTGCCTTTCGGCCGGTGCCGGGGGCGGGATTCGAACCCGCTCCGTTTCTGTTGCCTCAGGAGGTCGAGCACTGAGGGCAGTTGACCACTCTTCCCGTTGAGCTACCCCGGCATGGTGCCCGTCTTTCCGGGCTGTCAGAGGCGGCGCGAGGCCTGTCAGTCCTCTGCGCTGCGGGCTTCTCTTGCGCTTCCCCCGCAGCGAGCATGCGCCGCCGCCCCCGTGCTTCCGAACAGAAAGGAGGTCAACACCGGGTTCCATGCACCCAAGCGCTGACATGTCTGTCATTGCGAACCGGCGCGCACGCCGGTGTGGCAATCCGTTCCCCTGTAATCACGCTCACCCCCGCCACCCTTCCAGCCGCGCCTCCGGCGGCTCAGGCTCCTCCACGGCGGAGATGCAGCGCACCTCCGCCCACCCGATCTTCCGCAGGATCTCCTCCAGCTCCATCTCGTCGTCGCTCGGGGAAATGTCGATTGCCGCCGCAGGCGGCAGCAACCGAAAGATTCCCCCGGCTCCTCCTCCCCAAATCGAAGCATCCGCTTCGATTTGGAAAGGACGTTTCGTCGGAATCATTCAGGTGTTGGCCCGTCAGGCCGACACCTGACATTCCGACGAATAAGGACGCGGCAGCCCTGGGCGTCCCCGTACATCCGCACCTGGAGCGTGAGGACGGTCATATCCTCACCACTCCGGCTTTCCAAAGCATCCACGCCCCGGCGAGCAGGGAGACCAGGGCCTCCGCCGCGCCCCGCCCCAGGGGCAGCAGCCCGCATTCCGTCCCGCCGTAGATACCCAGCGCCAGCGCCAGCGCCGCCCACCCGGCGGCCTCGAAAATCTTCCGTCCCCTCATCTCGCCAGCCTCCTCGCCAGGTAGACCTTGGTGTAGTGGTGCTCCCCCTTCGGCAGGGGCCAGCGGTCCCGCACGGTCTTCCGCCCGCAGCCCAGCCAGGCCGCCACGTCCGTCACCGTCAGCAGGAACTTGTCCGGGAACCGGGCGTTCAGCTCCTCCAGGATGGGCCGGTAGTCCTCTTTCTCTTTCGGCATTGCATATTTCCCCTTTCTGTGATATCTTAGGGGCAGCGTTCAGATTCCCTGCCCCCGCATTTGCCGTCCCGGTGTTCCGCCACCGGGGCGGCGCTTTTTCACAACATCTTGTGGTGCTTCCGGTTTACATATTGCATTTTCCCGCAAGATGGCGTATATTCTCCTTGTTCTTTGCATCCATCCCCCATCGGGCACTTTGAGCAAAGGGGGTGAGCGAATGGCGAAGAACGTGATCCGCACTTCTTCCAAGGCCGCTTCCGCGGCCAGCAAGGTCCTTCGGGACGGGCGAACCGGCCGCGATTCCAAGACGGCAGCCGGATCCGCGCTGGCGAACCGGAAGTCCAGGACGAAGTAGCGGGGTTATGGGCGGGGGCGGATGTTAGGGCATCCGCTCCTCTCCTTTTCATTCCTTCCTTCGGAAGAAATAGAAGCCGATCTCCCCCGGCGGGATCTCCATCACCTCGCAGAGCCGCAGGATCTCCTCCTGGGTAAACCCGCTCGCTCCGTTCAGCTTCCGGCTGAGCTGCCATTCATCCATCCAGCTCCGCTTCGCCGCCTCTTTCTGGCTCAGCT
Organism: Oscillospiraceae bacterium; assembly: GCA_017535635.1. Taxonomy (GTDB): domain Bacteria; phylum Bacillota; class Clostridia; order Oscillospirales; family Oscillospiraceae; genus UBA1774. The sequence goes on along the minus strand of JAFXTU010000010.1, from coordinate 17,182 downwards.
TCAGCTCCCGCATCCGCTCCCGAAGCGCGGTGTAGTCCATCCTCTCCCCTCCTTTCTGTCTTGTGCCTCGGCCTCTTCCCGGTTATAATGGCCTCACCTCACAATGAAAGGAGGTGACAAAAATGCGCTGGATCATACCCGTTTCCGAGCTTTCCAAAATCGCTAAAGAGCTTCGCAAAGACGGCATGGATTATGTGGAACTGGAGCTTCTGGAGGGAGATCCGATCCCTTCCATGAATCCCTCCCCACCGTCAGTCCTCTTTTCCGGCTTCCGGAAAGCTGAGCCTGAGTTTATGATCGAATATGACGAAATCGACGTGGTTTCAGGGTTCGATGATGTAGAGACCGTTTCCGGCAACATCAGGTTCTGATTTCTCCCGTCCCGCCGCAGCTTCCTCTGCGGCGGTTTCCTTTTGCTCCTCCAGTAGATACCCGAATTCTGCTTTCCCTTCCTTGCGCCGGATGCGGTTCATCTGCCGAAGCACGTTTCGGAACTCTTTCCACAGCTCCCGACTTTCCGGCCCGCTCACCCGGATCCGGACCGTCACTGGTCTGACCTTGTTCGATACTGTCATCCTCTCCCCTCCTTTCTCCGCCGTCTCCCGTCATTGCGAGCCAGCGGCCCAGGCCGGTCTCTCTCGCCCTTCGGGCGATTCACCTTCTGCGCACACTGGCGCGGCAATCCGTCCCCTCCCTCATGCGCTTGCAGCTCCGACCTCTCTAGGGTCAAGTCTCAAGAGCGCACACAGTTCAAGGAACTCATTTGCACGAAGCTCTCTACGACCCTTCATGCAAGGCTGGAGTTTGTTGTAATCTATCCCGGTCATTCTGGAAACAGCCGCAACGGTCATTCCTGATTCCTTGATGGCTTTGGAGATTCTTTCCTCTGGAGTCATTCTTTCACCTCCGATATCTTAGTTTCTAAGGGTTTGAAAGCATAATAATCCTAGTTTCTAGGATTGTCAATAGAAAATTCTTAGATTTTCAGATTTTCTATTGACTTTTCCATTTTTAATGGTATTTTCAATTTAAGGAGGCGAACGCATGAAGAACAATCCTATGATTCCATCAATGTTGCGCAAACATCGGCTCGACATGAAGCTGACCCTTGAAGAACTGTCCGCAAAACTAAGCAATCGAGGAATTGAGGTTTCCGCTAAGACACTTAACGGATATGAAAAAGGTGTTTCCTATCCTAATGTCAACACTTTCATATGTCTTTGTGATATTTTCGGGATTGAGAACATCCTTTCAGAATTTGGTTATTCCGCTCCCTCTCCCGCTCTCACCCCTGCTGAATCCATTCTTCTCGCCGATTTCCGTCTTCTCAACGATCGTGGCCAGAATGAGGCTCTTTTCCTGGTCCGTCACCTGGCCGAGAAGGATGAGTACAAAAAAAGTCCTGTTGCTGGATCACTTCCGGCAGTCCGGTAAATGACCGAGGAGGCGTCATTCCGTGAAAAAACAAAAGACAAAGAAACCGTTCTTCAAAAAATGGTGGTTCTGGGCCATCGCCGCCGTCCTGGTCGTGGGCGGCATCGCCGGCGGCGGTAGAGGCGAGGCCGATCCATCGGAGGCCGCCTCCCCCGTTCTGGCCGTCGCCGACCGTTCCCTTCCGGACGCGACTCCGGAACCGACGCTTGAACCGACCCCGGAGCTCACACCTGAACCCACTCCCGCCCCAACGCCGGAGCCCACGCCCGCTCCTACGCCGGAACCCACGCCCGCTCCTACGCCGGAACCCACGCCTGCCCCTACGCCGGAGCCCACGCCCGCTCCTACGCCGGAGCCTACTGAAGAGGAGCTTAAGCGCGCACACCTTGAATGGCTGAGCCAGTATCATTATGTCGGCAGCGCAGAGAGTAATAAGTACCACAAACCTTCCTGCCGCTACTGTGATGTGATCTATGAAGAAAACCTTGTTTACTGGGACACCATCGAAGAGGCTGAGGCCGCCGGTTATATAGCCTGCAAAGTCTGTCATCCTACCTGAATCGAGGCTAGAAGTATGGCAAAACGCAGAAAGAAGCTGATCCCCGGCCTTTCCTTCTCCTGGAAGCGGGCCCTTGGGATCACAAAGGTCAAGCGGAAGATCGCCCGGGCCACCGGCATCCCCACCACCCGCCAGGGCCGCCGCGCCAAGCTGGGCCGGATGTTCCGCATCAAATAAAAAACCGCCCCGGATCTCTCCGAGGCGGCCCTTATGTTACTCTTTCTTGGCTGCGATCTCCCGCAGCATATTCCGTATATTGACCTGGTCCACCGTTCGTATGATCCCCATCTTCTGGAGGAAGCTGGACGGCGGCAATTTGACCATCTTGGACAGTCTCAGCGTCGTCTGGATGCTCAGCCCGGCTCCTTTCCAGTCGATCAGCTGATATTCGTTGGGATATCCGTCCCTCGGCGGGTGCTTGGTCATCTTCCCCACCAGGATGCTTTGCGTTTGTGAATCGATCACAAGCGCCGGACGCGGCTTAGATCCTTCGACTTCTTCAAATGGCATATCTACAAGCCATACTTCCCATTTACGGGGTATCATTCAGCTGCCCCTCCCAGATCGCATCCTCATCGGGATCGTATTCCTCAGCCGGAAGGGCGCTTACGGACGGCAGATTTTTGATCTCATCGGAAAACTGCCGCAGCCGGTTCTCCGGACGCATAAAAAACTGCCGCATCAATTCCTTTGGAATATGCGTGTTTTTCGTATTAGGTACATAAACAGCTTTCCACGGCGTCCCCTCTTCGTGGGTCCGCTTCACCAGCTCACCGGCAGAAAAGGCGCGATACTGGTCCCATACGTCCAGAATAAGATCCATCTCCTCCGGAGCAATGGTTATGTCTGCAATACCGTCCTTATTTGTTTTTTCCAGGATCTTATCGAATCCTGTCCATACAACCGATACCACCGGTCCGTGATCCCATGCGTCAACATCGTTTTTAAACAGTTCATGACCTAATTCAGACAACGAATGACCCTGGGCAAAGTACAGGAGTTTGTTCAGGCGTGTCTTCTCGATAGGTGTCCCTTCAGACTGCAGACTAAGGTATTCAAAGACACGGGCAATGCTTTTTGCGCTTTCCATCAGCAGTCACTCCTTTCCCATATTTTTACCCTATACTTTTTTCAGTATAGCATGGATTACCCTGCTGTCAAATCTTTTTTACATGACCAATCCCCGCCCCGGATCTCTCCGAGGCGGCAGCGAAAAGGAGGTCCCCATGCCGAAAAAGCCCCCCTATGAAAAGCTCTATACTCTCCGTGCCGACGGGCGCTATCAGGGGTACTGGAAGGACGCCGAGGGGAAGCGCCATGCCCTCTGCGACCGGGACCCGGAGCGCCTGCACCGGAGGCTCCAGGAGAAGGAGCAGCCTCCCGCTCTGACCTTCGGCTCCATCGCCGCCGCCTGGGAGACCGGCGTCTTCGAGCACCTCAAGCCCGGCACCAGGGCCTGCTACTCGAAGCCCCTGGAGAGAGCCGTGGAGGTCTTCGGCGCCCGCCCGGCCTCCGAGCTCAGCGCCCCGGAGATCTACGCCTTCCTCTCCCGCCTGGCCACCCAGGGCTACGCGGCCAAGACAGTGAAGATGCAGCTCACCGTGATCCGGCTGATTTACAAGCACGCCCTCATTGACCCGGTTTTCGGCGAGGAGCTGCGCTTCAACCCCGCCGACGCCGTGACCATCCCCCGGGAAGCAAAAAAAGCGGTGCAGCGCACCGCCCCGGAGGATGTGGTGGTCGCAGCGATCCGCGCCCAGGCCTCCACCGCCTATTTCGGGCTCTTTGCCCTCTTCCTGCTCTCCACCGGCTTCCGCCGGGGCGAGGCCCTGGCCGTCCGCTGGAAGCATGTCGACCTCAAGCGGAAGACCGTCTCCTGTACCGGCTCCGTGAACTATCGCTCCGGCCGGGCCGAGGTCAGCGACACCAAGACCGCCGCCGGCGTCCGTGTGGTCCCGCTCCTGCCGGATCTGGAGGAGGCGCTGCGCGCCCTCCCCGCCCATGAGCCGGAGGACTTCCTTTTCTCAGGCGAGGATCCCCGCGCCCCGCTCCCGGAGGTCACCTTTCGGCGCCGCTGGATGCACTATTGCAAGGACATGGGCTTCGTGGAGACGGAGAGCGAGATCCGCACCAGCTCCCAGGGCCGCCGCTACACCCATACGGACTTCAAGACGACCCTGACCCCCCACGTCCTCCGCCACGGCTACGCCACCCTGCTCTATGAGGCCGGCGTGGATATGTATACCGCCCAGCGCCTCCTCGGCCACGCGGATATCCAGACCACCATGACCGTCTACACCCACCTTCGGGAGCGCCAGGAGCAGGCCTCCGTGGGCCGCCTGATCTCCCACGTCCAGGACGCCATGACCGCCTCCGCCACTCCCAAAAAGAGCGCAGGATAAGCCCCGTGGTTGATGGCAGCCGGTTGCAGTGCTCAGGCTTTGATGGCAGAATTGATGGCAAAATCCCGCCGAGTCCTTATATACCGTGATTCTCATAAAGCTACGGACCAGAAGGCCGGGGGTTCGAATCCCTCAAGGCGTGCCAAGGAGAAGAGTTCCCCGTCAGGGGGGGCTCTTCTCCTTTTCGGAACCCTGAGGGAGCCGAAGTTTATGCCCCGAAGGGGGTAAATCCCTCAAGGCGTGACAAGGAGAAGGGTTCCCCGCCAGGGGGGCTCTTCTCCTTTTCGGAACCCTGAGGGAGTCGAAGTTTATGCATGTGTCGGGAGCCGAAGACCTCGACGGCCCGGGATCTGAGGAGGAAACAGAATGTCATTCGATATAATGCCTTGTTCTGAAGAAGACGCTGACTATATTGAAAAACAGGCAGACCGGGTGTTCAATACCTTCGCTTCGCCCGAAGAGGTTGCCGAGGAAGAAGAATTCGTGTATAAAGTCACAGATGAAAAAGGAAGACTTCTCGGCGGATGTATTCTGACTGTCGATGAACAGAAGACAGCGTCGATTTTCGATCTGTGGGTTGAGGAAGCATACCGCTGTAAGGGAATTGCCTCCGCGCTGATCCAAGAGGCCGAGAAGAAAGCAAGAGAGCTTGGCTGCTATCTCGCCATGGTCGGCACTTTCGATTTTCAAGCAAAACCGTTCTACGAAAACCATGGCTATATGGTGAATGACATAATGTCGGGTGTTCCGAAGGGACATGAGCACTATTTCATGACGAAACGACTCGACAAAACCGTTATTGAACGCGCTCCTGCAAACACTATCAAATATGAGATCATCCCAGGCGGCGAAGAAGATGCGAAGTTCCTCTCCAACCGCTTGCGCAGGCACGATGAAGCATTCGCGCCGCGCGAGCACGAATACGTTTACATCGGGAAAAAGGTCACGGACGAGAACGGCAGGATCATTGCCGGCCTTGTCGGCGGCGTAGACGGATGGAATGGAACAGATATCGATGCGCTTTGGGTGGACGATCCGTACCGGAGGCAAGGGATCGGCACCAGGCTACTTCGCGAGTTTGAGCGGGAGGCCAAAGAAAACGGCGCAAGCGTTGTGTTTATTGAAGCATATGATAGGAACGTGGGTTTTTTCAAAAAGAACGGATATGAGACAGTGACTGGCATGCTTGAGGATTATCCGAAAGGTCACACCATGTATTGCATGCAGAGGTCGCTTTGTTCGACACACTGACCAATTCCCGTTTGTCGGGATCGGATCACTGAATTAGAACATTACACAGCCGGGAACGGACACGCGAAGCAGTCCCCGGCTTTTTCATGCCCTTTTCCTGCGGCATAGGTGTACATGCGCTGCAGGAGGAGGGCTTTTTCGTCTCTTATTATACCAATCTCAATCAAACCGCTTTAAAAGGCGATTGATACCATTCTCAAACAAGAACATTTTCTCCCGCCGTTTTGAGTTTCCGGCAGAATTCCCGGAAGCGGGCGTCGTTTCCGTCGCTGGGCCGGTCCTTGGGATCAATGAGGATCATTTCCGCGGTGAAGGCTTCGATCCCCAGGAGCTTTTTCAGTTTTTGAAGGGCCCGCTCTCCACCGGAACCGGCCTCGCATGCATAGGCCGCCAGGAGTTTCCCCTTGAAGTCATCCGGGTTTTCCAGGACAAAGCTGCGAATGGGCGGTGCAAAGGTCCCTGCCCAGACCGGAAAGCCGATAATGATGCAGTCATAGTTTTCCGGCAGGAAGGAATAGGGACGCAGCGCCGGCTTCTCCCCCATGACCGCGCTCTTTCCGCCCCAGAGGAATTTCGAGGCTCCCTTATCCGGATAGGCTCTCTCCGGCTCCAGGCGCAGGAGCTCTGCGCCCAGTGCCTCCCCCAGCTTTTCCGCGATCATCGCCGTGTTCCCTTCCAGGGAATAATAGACGACCAGTGATTTCATCCCGCATCTCCCTCTGTTTGTTCAAAAAAGCGGACGCTGCCTAATCAAGGGCAGCGTCCGCCGCATTCATTTTGACTTGCCGAGCTTGAATTCAGGTTCTTTACCCTTCAGGAGGCGTTTCAGATTTTCCCGGTGCATGAAGATCACAAATACCGTGATGAAACAGCCCAGGGCAAGGTCATACCACGGAAAGCCGCCCAAGACCAGCAATCCGACAGGAAAGGCCACCGCTGCCGCCATGGAGCCCACGGAGACCCGCTTTGTGGAAAAAGCGAGGATCAGAAACACGCCCAGCAGGATGAGAAACAGCCGCCAGTCCAGACACAGGCCGATGGCCGCGCCGACGGACACCGCTTTTCCCCCCCGGAAACCGAAGTACAGGGGAAAGCAGTGCCCCAGAAGGCAGCCGAAGGCGGCGGCGGCCATCCCGGGCGAACCGGCCAGGAGGCGTCCCAGCACCAGCATGGCAAGGGCGGTTTTGACTCCGTCCCCCACCAGCGTGGCCAAGCCGACCCAAATACCGTAGACCCGCGCCACATTGGTAGCGCCGGCATTGCCGCTGCCCTTGTCCCGCACGTCTCCTCCCTTCCGCCGCGTCAGCACGATGGCTACGCTGACGGACCCCAGCAGATAGCCACCTGCCAGGGAGAGCAAGATCCTCCACCAGTTCATGGTTACTTGTGATCCACCTCGTACATATGTTTGATGAGCTTCATTGCCATGCAGGTATAGCCATACTCGTTATCATACCAGGCAAAGAGCTTCATGAACTGACCGTCCACGGCCAGGCCCGCCTTTGCGTCAAATACACCGCCCACGGTAATTCCGGCAAAATCGGAAGAAACCAGCGGATCGTCGGTATATCCGAAATAGGGCTTCATCTCATTTTCCGAAGCCCGCTTGATCTCCGCACAGACCTCCTCATAGGTCGCCGGCTTCTCCAGATTCACCACCAGGTCCACCATGGAGACGTCCAGCGTGGGAATGCGCACGGCAACGCCGGTGAGCTTGCCCTTCAGCTCCGGCAGGACCTTTCCCACGGCTTTGGCAGCACCGGTGGAGGTGGGGATCAGGTTCCCCGAGCCGGCACGTCCCATCCGCCAATCGTCCTTGGGCGGACGGCCGTCTACGGTATTCTGAGAGGTGGTCATGGCATGGATGGTGGTCATGACGCCATTCCGGATGCCGTAGGCGTCCTGGAGGATCTTGGCGAGAGGCGCCAGGCAGTTGGTGGTACAGGAGGCGTTGGACACTACGGTCATATCCTTTGTGTAGCCCAGGTGATTGACGCCCATAACGAAGGTGGGCGCTTCGTCGGAGGGAGCGGTGACAACGACCTTCTTTGCGCCGCCCTCCAGATGCCTGGACGCGTCCTTCAGCTTTTTGAATTTGCCGGTGGACTCCACGATATACTCCGCGCCCGTGTTGCCCCAGGGGATCTCGGAGGGATCGCCGCAGTTGAAGACCCGGATCTTCTCCCCATCGATGATGATGCTGTCGTCGGTGTAGGTCACTTCGCCGGGGTATCTGCCGAAGACCGTATCATACTTGAAAAGGTATGCCAACTGCTTCGGCTGCTTGTGGTCGTTGATCGCTTTGAAGCTAAAGCCGCCCAGCTCCTTCCCGGCCCGGATCGCCAGACGGCCGATCCTGCCGAACCCGTTGATGCCTACATTGATGCTCATGTTGTTCCTCCAAATATATGTTTTAATATCAGGATTCGCTTATTCCTTAGTTTCCTTTTCAAGGGAAACGTGGTATACTTTCTCAAACAAATTGCAGAGGAGGCAATTCCATTGGCTGAGTTTTTCGCGGCGCATCCCGTACTGCGCACCGTCGCCTCCGTCGCACTGATCCTGCTGGGGACCGGTGTCATCATTTACTTCCTGCGAAAAGGGCTGGACCGGCTGGAACTCCGGCTGAAAAGGCAGGGGACTCAGAGCTCCGGCAAGGTGAGCTGGAAAATGATGCGAAAGGCGCTGGTTGCCCTGGTGGTCATTCTCGGCGCCATTACTGCCATCAATCAGATCCCCACCTTGGCAGGGACCCTGACCACCATCCTGGCAGGCTCCGGCATCCTGGCGGTCGTCATCGGCTTCGCCGCTCAGGAGAGCTTCGGCAACCTGATCAGTGGGGTATTTCTCACGCTCTTCAAGCCCTTTGACGTGGGGGATCGGGTCACTCTCCCGGACCGGGGCATTGCCGGCATCATTGAAGACGTCACCCTGCGCCATACCGTCATCCGCACCGTGGCGGACACCCGGGAGCTGATTCCCAACGCCGTCATGGGCTCCGCCATCGTAGAAAACGGGAATTATGTGGACGGGACTCTGACCTTGATCCCCATCGAAGTGGACGTGGCCTACGACACCGATCTGGATCTGGCCGTCCGGGTCATGCGGGAGGCCCTTCTCTCCCATCCCCTCTGCGCCGGGGAGAAGACTCCCAAGGTCCTGGTCACCGGCTTCGGGGGCAGTGGGATCTCCATGCGGGGCTTTCTTCCCATTCGGGACCCGGCGCTCTTCCACCAGGCTGGGAGCGACGCCCGCATTCTGGTCAAGAAAGCCTTTGACGCCAATGGGATCACCATCCCCTACCTCACCGTCACCATCGCGAATCAGAGCCGGGACGAAAGCATCCGCATTGTCACCAATCGGGAAGATATTGAATAGGACGCCCCCTTTTTCCGCTCTTTACCTGCCGGAAGCACTGCTTCCGGCAGGTTTTATTTTGATACCGTCGCCCGAAGGCCAAAGCCTTCGACGATCTCCACGGCTCTTCGGAGCTCCTCTTCCGTGAGCTTCCGCAGCCCTTCCAAAGGATAGGTCCGGCCGATCATGCGGTATTTATTCTCGCCGTAGCTGTGATAAGGCAGGAAGCAGACGCTGTCTACGCCCTCCCCCAGGCCCTTCACATAGGCGGCCAAAGCGCGGATATGCTCTTCATCGGCATTGTGCTCCGGGATCAGAGGCACCCGGATCACCACCTTCACCCCCAGGGAAAGGGTCAGCTCCAGGTTGCGGAGGATAAGCCCATTGTCCAAGCCGGTGTATTCCCGATGCTTCTCCGGGTCCATGTGCTTCAGGTCATAATAGCAGAGGTCCGCCTCCGCCATGACCTTGCGAACAGCTTCTTCCGTACCAAAGCCGCAGGTATCCGCATTGGTGTGGATGCCCTCTTCGCGGCAGCGGCGGAAGATCTCCGCCACAAAGTCCGGCTGGGACAGGATCTCCCCGCCGGAGCAGGTCACGCCGCCGCCGGAGGTCTCGTAGTACATTTTGTCCCGGAGGATGGTCTTCATCACCTTATCTACGGAAACCACCTCTCCGGTCCAGTGCATGGCGTCGTAAAAGCAGGTGTCGACGCATTTTCCGCACTTGTCACAGAGAGACCGCCGAATGTTCACGCCTTCCTCCGTCAGCTCCACCGCGCTCTGAGGGCAGACCTGGACACACTTTCCGCATTTCTTGCAGGCGGTATAGCGGTTGGAGATCACCGGCTCCGGGTCCTGGGACTCGGGATTGGAGCACCAGAGGCATTTCAGTGGGCAGCCCTTGACAAACACAGTCGTGCGCATCCCGGGGCCGTCCTGGATGCTGTATCGCTGAATATTGAAAATAGTCCCTTGCATGAGGCTCCTCCGACTTCACAGGCAGCCCAGGAAAAGATGTTCTTTTCCTGGGCTCCCGACGTTCAGATCTCGTCGTGCATGCTGCGGCGGACGATCTCGGACTGCAGCTCACGGGGCAGGTCGATAAAGTAGGCGCTGTAGCCGCCCACGCGGACCAGCAGGTTTTTGTGCTTCTCGGGGTGGGCCTGGGCGTCGATGAGCTCGGCGCGGGAGTGGATATTGAACTGCACATGCCAGCCGTTCCGCAGCATGAAGGTCTTGATGAGGGCGGAGAGATTCGCCAGCTTCTCCGGGGTATTCAGCACGGACTTGGAGAACTTCATATTCAGGGCATAGCCGCAGAACTCGTGGGCGTAGTCTCCCCTCGTGGCGGAGTTCACCAGGGCGGTGGGTCCGTTCACGTCCATACCAGGCATGGCGGAGCAGGCGGCGTCGCAGGTGGGCTGACCCTTCACCCTGCCGTTAGGCAGAGCGCCGATGGCCCGGCCGATGCCCACGTGACCGGCGGCGGCCCCGATGAAGAGGATGGGCTTCTTGCCGGTAATGGGATCCACCCGGCGGGTCATGATCTCCGGGACCCGGGTGCTCAGCTCATCATAGATCTCATCCACATAGTCGTCGTCGTTGCCGTACTTGGGGGCGTTCAGGCAGAGCTGGTGCAGGTCCTCTCTGCCCTCCCAGTTATTGTCACAGGCATTCAGCAGCTCGTCCATGGAGCAGACCTTCTTGTCGAAGACCAGCTTTTTAATGGCGGCCAGGCTGTCGGCCAGGTCCACCATGCCCCGGCTCCCCAGCCAGGAGGTGCGCCCCTCAGGGTACTTGGCGCCGCCCTCCTTGGGGGTGAGGCCCGCCTTGATGCTGGTGTCGAACTGCATGGCGCAGCGCAGGCCGCTCATGGGTCCGTCCGCCACCTCCGTGGAGAGGGAGATCATCTTGAACATATGGAGCTTTTCGGTGAAGTAATCCACCTGCTTGAAATAGGCTTCCATCAGCTCATCCAGGGTTTTGAAGTTCCTGGGATCGCCGGTATGTAAGCCCAGCTGCTTCCCCGTCCGGGGATCGAAGCCGTCATGAAGGGTGACTTCAAAGATCTTGAGCTGGCTCAGGTTGTGGCCGCCGCCCAGGTGCTCCATGGAATTCAAGTGGTAGCCCAGGCAGCCGGAGGCACACCAGTCGCAGGCGTCCTCCAGAGGCACATCCCGCTCCGCATAGCGCTGGGTGCCCAGCTTGTCGTTCAGGAAGGCGGGGTTGCCGCCGCCGAACTCCACGTTGCACTCCAGGGCATGGGTGACGAATTCCTCGGGCATCTGCTCGCTCCAGCGGATGTAGATGGCGGGCTCGGAGAGCTTGATCTGGGCCATAGCCTCCAGGATCAGCCAGGAGATCTCGTTGGTGAGCTCGTTGCCCTCGGCGTCCACGCCGCAGAGGGTGATGTTGGGCAGCAGGGAGCCGGGGGCGGCCCGCTGTTCCCGGGGGATGGTGACCAGGTTCTCGCATTCCCGGATCTTCAGCCAGAGAGCGCCCAGCAGCTCGGCGGCCTCCTGGGCTGTGACCTTGCCGGCAGCCTTGTCGGCGGCGTAGTAGGGATAGAGGATCTGGTCCAGACGCCCTACGGGCACCTCCGGCCGGTCGGAGGATTCCTTCCAGCAAATGAGGTGGTAAAGGCGGACGCACTGGACGGCCTCGAAGAAATCCCGGGGCGGTTCGGCGGGGCAGCGCTCGCAGGCCTCCGCGATCCGCAGGAGCTCCTTGGCCCGCTGGGGATTGGCGGTCCTGGCCTGCTCCCGGGCCAGATCGGCATAGCGCTTCGCGTAGCGAATGAAAGCTTCGCAGGAGATGATGCAGGCCTTCAGCAGCCAGAACTTCCGCAGGAACTGGGCGGCGCCGTGGCTGTTTTCATTGTCTCCCTCGGCCATCATCCGCTCCCGCTCCTTCTTGCAGAGCTCTATGACGTGGTTCAGGCCCACCTTGATGCACTTGTCGCTGACCTGGGCCACGCCGCCGCCGTAGGCGGAGTAGTTCTGGAAAAGGCCCCGGTCCATGGAATAGCGGACGCCGCGGCCCTCGAAGATCATGCCCCGGTCGAAGAGCAGGTCGAAGGCCTCCTCCCCCATCTCAAAGGCCACGGAGGCGTTGACGGTGCTGACCTTGGGCATATGGTCGATCCAGTACAGGGCGTCCTGCCGCAGGGCCTCCAGGTCCTCGGGGGTGATGTTGGTGGAGGCGGTGTCGCTGGTCTTCCGGTCAAACTTCCCGCTTTCCACCATCTTCAAAATCTCATGGGGCTTCATGGCACAGAGGGTCCCGTTGCCCCGGATGAACTTGGTCAGGCTGCCCGCCAGGAGCTCCCCGTCCCGCAGGAGGATAGGGCACTCGTCCAGGCGCTTCTCAAAGGCCTTGGCCCAGCGGATGTCCACCGGAAGGCCCTCGGTCTCCTTCCAGGATTCCGTAAACAGCAGGGTATCGTCCACATAGACCTGGGGCGCGGCGTCCTCCCACTGCTGCTTCAGCTTCTGCAGCCTGGGGGTCAGGACCTGGACGGACTTGATTTCTTCTCTGTTGACAGCGGGAAACTTGTTCGCCATTTTCTTACTCCTTCCGAATCATCCCCGGGCTGCTTCAATCAATACAGCAAAACAGCCCTAAATCTTTCATTTTATCTTAGTTTTCGTCATAGGCCCGGGACACGATCTGGGCCACCAGCTCCTTGGTCACCGGCAGCGGCGGAGGCGCGACGCCGCCGAAGGCTTTGATCTCCATCCCGATCTGCATGACCACCTCGTCGGGAACCACAGCCAGCAGATCCTCTTTTTTCAGGCCCAGCTCCCGGAGATTGGGAAGCCCCGTCGCCTTCAGCAGCGCATGGGCAGCGGCATAGGCGGCCTTCCCCACCTCCTGAGCCCCCGCCTCGTCGTCGATCTCGGCGCCCAGGCAGCGGGCAATGTAGCGGACCTCCTCCGTCTTCACCGGCGCGATGATCTCCAGCACCTGAGGCAGGGTGGCAGCGCAGGCGTTGCCGTGGGGCACGTGGAACTTCGCCCCCAGGCTCCGGCCGATGTCATGACAGAGATGGCAGAAAGCGCCGCTCATGGCCATGCCGCCCAGGGAGGCGGCCTTCGCCATCCCCGCTCGGGCCTCCATGTCCTCAGCGCCCTTCTCGCAGGCCCGGATCAGGTACTGGCCCACCAGGCGGATTCCCTCCCGGCCCAGAACGGTGCTGATGGAGTTCGCCATGGCGGAGGTGTAGCTTTCCACGCAGTGGCAGAGGGCGTCCAGTCCCGTGGAGGCGGTGACGCTCCGGGGCAGAGACGCGCTGAGCTCCGGGTCCACGATCCCCAGGGACACGGCGCAGCCCACCCCGGAGATGTTGGTCTTGATGTTGTTCTCCGTATCCGTGATGGTCCCCCCCGGCGTACACTCGCTGCCGGTGCCGGCGGTGGTGGGGATCACCACCAGGGGAACGCTGGGCTTCGTCACGACCCCGGTGCGGCCGAAATACTGCCGCAGAGGGGGTGGGTTCGTCTGGAGCATTTTTGCTCCCTTGGCGGTGTCCAGAGAGCTGCCGCCCCCCAGGCCCACGACCCCGTCCACGCCCGCCTTCACGCCCAGGGCGCCTGCCTCCTCCACGGACCAGACCGGAGGGTCCGCCTGGACGTTATTGTAGATCACGGTCTCGATCCCTGCCTCCCGGATCACCTTCAGGACCTTTTCCGCCACGCCGGCCTGCTCCACGCCCTTGTCGAAGACCACCAGGACCTTCGTGCAGCCCAGCTTCTTCAGCTCGCTGCCGGTGCGCCCCGCAGCGCCGACGCCGAACAGGATGGGATTGGGACTGTTGAAAATACTCTCCATGCTCGTCTTCCCTTTCCGCTTGAACGTTTTTTCCTTTGTAATATTTTATAACCTTTTGAGAGAATTGTCTACTGTATCCTGCGATTTTTCAGGGAAAATCCACCATATTTTGGGGATAATCAATCCAAATTCCGTTTTTTCCTCTTCCCTCCTCCCAGCCACACGTTAAAACAGCCGCCCAACAGCGTCAGCGCCATGCACCACTGGATCCACAGTAGAGCGAAGGCCACGGTCGCAAGGCTGCCATACACGCTGGAGGAGCCGAAGCGGTTGAGATACAGAGAGAAGACCCAGCTCAGGAGCATCCAGAGAGCGGAAGCGAGGAGCGCACCGGGGACCTGGTCGAAAAAGCGCCTTTTTCCGGCGGGGAGGAAACGGTAGAGGCAGCTGAAAAAGACCGCCAGCATCACCATGGCGGGGACAAATCGAAGCCGCAGCAGAAGCTCCACCGTACCTGCGCTTTGAGGCCAGATGCCCACCAGACGCTCCATCAGCGACTTCTGGAAGAGACTCAGGCCCAGGGTCAGGAGCATGGCGGCGAAAAAGACCAGCATATACAGGCAGCTGAGACCCCGGAGCTTCAGAAAGCTGCCCCTGGACTCCACATGATAGACCCGGTCCAGCCCGTGGATCAGGCCGTAAAACGCCCGCCCGGCGGACCAGAGCAGGACCAGGGCGGAGATGGAAAACGCAGCGGCGCTGTAGGAATACACGTTGTTCACAATGCTTGTCAAAAGCTCCTGCATAACGTTGGGGAGCACAGCAGAGATGTAATCCAGGGCCTCCTGCTGGGTAAAGGGAAGCAAGGGCAGGAGCGAGCACAGAAGCGCTGCGGAGGGGAAAAGAGAGAGGAAGAGATAAAAGGCGCCGGAGGAGGCGTAGACCATGATCTGGGCGTCCACGGTGAGCGCGAAAAGCTCAGACAGACGCTGCTTCAGACTGTCTTTCTCTCTGGCTGTATTCTCTTCCGGGCTGTGGTTTTCCATGCTTTTCCCCTCTGCTGCGGCGTGACCGGCAGCGCTCAGAATGCGGATGCTGTGTTAGTATACCACAGCTGCGCCGGAATTCAAAAAGGAATCTGTCATTCCGCCAGACGCTGAAGCGTCTCGCCGGTCAGGCGATACGTCGTCCACTCCCCCATCGGCGAAGCCCCCAGGGAGAGGTAGAAGTCGATGCTGGGCTGATTCCAGTCCAGGCAGTTCCACTCCAGCCGTCCGCAGCCCCGTTCCACCGTGATCCTGGCCAGGTTCCGAAGCAGTGCCTTCCCTAACCCCTTCCCCCGATACTCCGGCAGCACAAACAGGTCTTCCAGAAAAAAACCCGCCCGGCCCAGGAAGGTGGAGAAGTTGTGGAAGAACAGGGCAAAGCCCACTGCCTTCCCGTCCAGACAGGCCAGGAGCACCTCGGCCTTCCGTTTTCGGAAGATCCACTCCCCCAGGAGTTCCTCCGTGGCGACCACCTGGTCCTCCATTTTTTCATAAGCGGCCAGGGCCCGGATGAATTCCAGGATCTGCCCGCAGTCCTCTTCCTCCGCAAACCGGATCGTCAATCCTTCCATACTTTTCTCCTTATCGTCATTCACAGGTCAAAGCGATAGATCATGACCCTTCGGATCCCCTGTGCGTACATATCATTGTCCTTCGGGACCGGGGCGATCTCGATGTACTTCCCGCCGGCGAGCTGGCAGGTCCTGGAGGACGCGGCATTTCCATAATCACAGGAAATGAACAGATGGTCCATCCCATGCTTTCTGGCCTGTCGGAACAGGAGCCCGCAGGCCTGGGCGGCATAACGGTGTCCCCGGAAGGGCTCGTCGATGCCGTAGCCGATGTTGCCGCCAAGGTAGGTTTTCTCATTGTGCCCGATCCGCAGGTCACAATAGCCGATCTTTGTCCTGTCCGGGAGGCAGATATCAAAATAGTAAGCGGGGACCCAGCCCTTTTCCGGCTGCGCCTCACAGGTATGGTTCAGACGCAGAAGGATCTCCCCGTTTTTCAGATCGTCCGTATCATAAAACACGGTTTTCACCTCACAGGAAAGACGGAAGGGCGCTTTTCGCGCCCTTCCGATCGTTTCATTGTTCTTCCCCGTCCTCCGGCGGCTCTGTGGAAGCCTCCGGCGCGGTATCTTCAGCGGGCGGCTCGGAATGCCGGATCTCCTCATAGTCAAAGCGGCCTTCCGCCGGTTCCGCCGGTTCCGGCTGCGTCTCCTGCTCTCCGTCCCCTTCTGTCGGCTTCTCTTCCGCCGGAGGCGGGGGAAGCTCATGAGTACGGCAGAGGGTGAGGAAGGTCTCTCCGTCCATGGTTTCATGCTCCAGGAGGTACTCCGCCGTCATGGTCAGGATATCCATGTTCTCCTCCAGGATGCTCCGGCAGCGGGTATAGCCCTCCTCCACGATGCGCTTCACTTCCTCGTCGATCTCGGCGGCCACCTTTTCGGAGTAGCTCTTGGTATGGCCGTAGTCCCGGCCCAGGAAGACCTCGCCGGAGCCGGAGTCGTAGACCACGGGACCCAGGGCGTCGCTCATGCCGTATTTCATGACCATGGCCTTGGCGATGGCGGTGGCCCGCTCCAGGTCGTTGCTGGCGCCGGTGGAGATGTCGTTCAGCACCAGCTTCTCCGCCACCCGGCCGCCCAGCAGGGAGACGATATCGTCCAGCATCTCGCTGCGGGAATTGAAGCTTTTGTCCTCCTCGGGGAGATAGATGGTCATGCCTCCGGCGTTGCCGTGGGGAATGATGGTGATCTGATGCACCGGGTCCGAGTGCTCCAGGCTGTAGGACACTACGGCGTGGCCCGCCTCGTGGAAGGCGGTGAGCCGACGCTCCTTCTCGGTGACGACCCGGCTCTTCTTCTCGGGACCGGCGATGACCTTGATCATGGCGTCCTCGATCTCGGACATGCTGATAAAGCGTTTAGAACGCCGGGCGGCCAGAAGGGCCGCCTCGTTGAGCAGGTTTTCCAGGTCCGCCCCGGTAAAGCCGATGGTGGTCTTGGCGATGGTATCCAGCTTCACGTCCTCCGCCAGGGGCTTGCCCTTGGCGTGGACCTTCAGGATCTCCTCCCGCCCCTTCACGTCAGGCATGCCCACGTAGATCTGCCGGTCGAACCGGCCGGGACGCAGAAGGGCCTTGTCCAGGATGTCCTGCCGGTTGGTGGCCGCCATGACGATGACGCCCTCGTTCGAGCCGAAGCCGTCCATCTCCACGAGCAGCTGGTTGAGGGTCTGCTCGCGCTCGTCATGGGAGCCGCCCAGGCCTGTGCCTCTGCGGCGGGCCACTGCATCGATCTCATCGATGAATACGATGCAGGGGGAATTCTTTTTGGCTTCTTCAAACATGTCGCGG
>JAFXTU010000009.1 GCA_017535635.1 Oscillospiraceae bacterium | reverse complement strand
CCGGAGCCGCCGACGCCGGTCCCGCTGCCGCTTCCGTTTCCGGAGCCGGTCCCGGAGCCAGTCCCTGTGCCGCTTCCGGCCCCTGCGCCGCTGCCGTTCCCGTTCCCGGATCCGCTGCCGTTCCCGGTCCCGTGGCCGGTGTCGGTGCCGCTGCCGGAGCCGTCAATGCCGGAGCCATTTGTCAGCCCGTTGCCCTGATCGGGCCCGCTGCCCGTGCCGGGGCCGTCGGGAGTGATCGCCGGGGTGGGGGCTTGGGTGGGCGTTGCCGGGCTGGGGGAAGAGGTCACGTTGCTGGTGACGTGGGGCGCCTGGACGCCGCTCGTGCCTTCGCCGGCCGTGCAGCCGCAGAGGACCAGAGCCAGCGCCGCCATGATCCCGGCCAGGAGGATCATCCGTTTCATATTGCCATTCGTTCCTTTCCTTAGGTTTCAGCCTTAGTATGTTTCCCGCCGTCCCGTTCATGAAAGGAAAAATAACGAAATAAAGCTTGACAAAATAGGTCTACTATTATAGACTAGTCTCACAGGTCGATGATTATAGACTTTGGAGGAGTTTCAAAATGGCATATCACCGTCTTTGCGAAAGCGATTACCGCTTCCTTTCCCTCATCTGGGACCATGAGCCTGTGAATTCCACGGCCTTGGTGCGCCTCTGCGCCGGAGAACTGGGCTGGAAAAAATCCACCGTTTACACCATGGTGAAAAAGCTGGCGGAAAAGGGCCTGGTGGTCAGCGAGAATGCCACGGTGCGCAGCCTTGTTCCCCGGGAGGAGGTGCAGAACCGGGAGAGCCGCAGCTTTGTGGACCAGACCTTTTCCGGCTCGGTCCCCAGCTTCCTGGCCTCCTTCTACGGCGGCAAGGGCATCTCCCCGGAGGAGGCGGAGGAGCTGAAAAAGCTCATCGACGAGATGAAACGAGACTAGTACATCCCGTGGAAAGGAGATGCGAATCATGGAAGCGATTTTTCTCCGTATGCTGAAAATGAGCCTTACGGGCGGGATTGTGATCCTGGCGGTGCTGGTCCTCCGCCTGCTTCTGCGCCGCGCCCCCCGGAAATACAGCTATCTCCTTTGGGCAGCGGCGGCATTCCGACTGCTGATCCCGGCAAGCCTGCCCTCGCCCCTGAGCCTGTTCCATCTGCTGCGAAGACCCGCCGCTTCCTTTGATCTGGGGCTTACCGCCTTTTCAGTCGAGGCGGTGCCGTCCGCTCCAATTCTCCCGCCGGAACCCGTGGGCGCTGCGGTTTCGTCCCAGCCGGCGTCGGTTACCCCTTTGGCGGCAGTCCCGGTGGCCTTCCCCTGGGTGCGTGTCCTGGCCTGGGTCTGGCTGGGGGTGCTGGCGGCGCTTCTGATCTTTGGTCTGGTTTCCGGCCTGCGCCTGAGAAGGAGGCTGCGGATGGCGGTGCGCCTGGAGGGGAACGTCTACCGCGCCGATGGCCTGACCTCTCCCTTCCTGCTGGGAGGGCGGATCTACGTCCCCTGGGGGATGGAAGGGGAAGATCTGCAGCTTGCCCTCGCCCATGAACGCTGCCATCTCCGCCGGGGTGACCCCTGGCTCCGGCTGCTGGGCTGGCTCACCCTCTGCGTCCACTGGTTTAACCCCCTCTGCTGGCTGGGATACCTTCTCTCGGGCCGGGATATGGAGCTGAGCTGCGACGAGGCGGTGTTGGTCCGGCTGGGGGATGTGCGCCGGGAATACTGCGAAAGCCTCCTGCGCATCGCGGAAAAGGGAAGCCCCCTCTCCCCCGCGCCCCTGGGCTTCGGCGAGCTGGGAGTCCGGCAGCGGATCGAGAATGTGCTTCGCTGGAAGCGTTCCAAAGCCTGGGTCTCCGTAGCGGCACTGCTCTTCTCACTGCTCTTCATCGCCGCCTGCGCCACCGATCCCAAAAGCCATTCCCCTCAGCCGGAAGCCTTGACCCTGAACCCCGACGGGACCGTGAATGCCCTTCGCTGGGGCATGACCCCGGAGGAGTCAGCGGCGACGGACACCAGGCTCAGCTTTTTTGAATATGACAACAATCATACCAAGGTTTTTGCGAAGCTGACGGGAGCAAGCTTTCTGGGATACTCTGCCGAGGTCACCCTGGTGTTCCCCAAGCTCAGCGTCGAGGGCGGGTGGCAGCACCATGTCGATTACGGCTTTCCGGTGCTGGAGAGCATTCAGATCACCGTGCCGGGGGAAATCGACTGGACAGAGGAGCTGACGGCCATCCTGGGTCAGCGGGAAAAGCATGCGCTGGACAGGCACACCGGCGACGGGGTGGACTACGTGAACGGAATGCCCAGGCCTCGCTACGATCCCCGGGAGCTGCCGGAGGCGGAGTGGTACTGGCATTCCGAAGAGCTGCTCACCGACCTGGTGTCCGCGGAGCAGCTGCGGCTGGAAAACCCCAATTTGATGCGGGACAGAACGGATGACGAGATTCTGGTCCTCTCCTGCGGGTTCTTTGGCTGGGAGGTGCACGTCGGGACCCAGGAGACGGAGGAGGGCAGCGTGACCCGCATTGATTGCACCGGCAACGGCTATTCCCAACAGCGCTTCGCTTCGGAGCTGAGCCGGGGATCGGCGGAGGGCCAGGCATGAGAGATTCTATCCTGGATACCGTTACCGTCTATATCGGGGACCGGGCGGCAGAGCTCCGGCGGGAAGAGGCTTTGCCGGGAACGGAGATATGCCCGGAGAAGGGCATCCCCTACTATCCCAGGCTGGGGCTGCGTGCCAATGCCCTTGCCCTTCAGACCGTGCTGCCGGAGGAGGAAGGGAAGCGGTTATGGGAATTGCTGAAAGCGGCGGGTCTGCGAAAACCCGGCTGGCGTGTGCGTTCCCTGCGGGAACCAGGCGCACGGCGGCTCTGGGGGCTGGCGATCAGACTCATGCGCCGCGCCCCCGCCCTGCTGGCCATCGAGCCTATGTCGGGCATGACCCCAGAGGATCGTGGCCATTTTGCAGACCTGCTTCGCTGGTGTGGGGAGCGCGGGCTTTCCGTCAGCTATACCGCGTCGAAGCTCAAGGACGTGATGGAGCTCGACGTACCCCAGCGTCTGTGCTTTTGCTGCCCGGAGGGCTGGCGAGAAACGGACACGGCTCGACTGAAGGCACAGCAGGCCATTACCGGGGGAAGCGAGGACTGGAACGAACTGCAAAGAAGAATGGAGGGCGGAGCGCGTGGCTAAGTGTTTGAAGCAGGAAGTATTCATTCTTTTCCGCCGCTGGCCGGCTTTGCTGCTGATCCTGGCGGCTCTGATCGGCAGCTGCTGGTTGGGGAGCACCCAGCCCATCGGCACGGAAAAGTACGACAGGCACATCGACGCAAAAAGCTACTGGCTGTTCAGCCGCGGGGAGTTCCGGAGACAGGTGCTGGATGGATGGCTCCTCAGCTCCTTCAGCAGAAAAAGCCTGGAGGAGGTAACGGAGTCCTACGGTCTGGAGGATGCGGGCATACAGAGCCTGGAGGAGATCTATCCTCTCACCGCAAAAGCGCAGTATGTTCGGCTCCTGTGGTTTGCGGGCGGGCTGATTTTCCTCTGCGCCGTTCTTCCCGCCGCCCTGATCCGCTATCCTCTGGACACGGGCTTTCCAGCAATGACCGCTGGTCTGGTGAAATCCCGGCGGCGGGTGGCCCTGGCCGAGATCGCGGTATTCTTCCTCACAGCCCTTCTCCTCAGCCTGATCTCCCTTCTCGTTCAGATCGCGCTTTTTGCCGGGAGCATCGTATCTCAGGCCGGTTTTGCCTACTTCCTGTATACCCTGCTGCTGCGGCTGCTGATGGACCTGGCAGTTCTCTCCATCCCTATGTATCTGGCGTTTCGCATCCGCAGAATGTCCGCGGTCATTGTGCTGAATGCAGCCTACGGCTGCCTTTGCTACGCGCTGAATGTCCTGGCCTCCCGATGGGAAGGGGTGATCCCGATCCCCCTCCCGGCTTTTCTCCACGGCCTCCGGGCCCTGTGGCAGCCGAATGGACCGGGACTGTGGATCGCGTTTTCCGCTCTCGTTTCCCTGGGGTTTATCGTCCTCTTTACGTCCCTTTCCCTGCGCTGCTTTGAACGCTCCTGACATCGCCTCGGCCTGCGCATAATATGCGCAGCGGAAATGAAAGGCATTTAGCACATGAGGAGGCGCGGCATCAGCCGCACCTCCTCATGTTGTCGGATGAAGTTGTATTGTTTCTGCGCCCGGGCGTCTGCATCAGAGGGATTATTCGGTATATTCGCTGTGAATGAGGGCGCTGAGCTTCATGCTGCCCTCGTAGTCCTCAAAGACCATGCGCAGGATGCGCCAGTCCGTGCCCTCGCCGGAGGAGGGGGGGAAGTACAGGTCCACGAACTGGGCGTCGGGGAAGGCGGAGGCCACGTTCTCCAGGGCGTTGCCGCTGCGCAGCACGGTGTTGAAGCCCATCACCGGGGCCCTGGCGTAGTCCCGGTCGTAGAGGACCTCGGTGAAAAACTGCCTGGCGGTGAGCTGGATGGGCTCGTTGCTGCCGTACTTCACGCCCCAGACGTAGACGGTCTTGTCCTTGTCCGCCACCGCCACCCGCTGGGGGGTGAAGCACTGGTTGCTTCCCAGGTTCACCGTGGAGTAGGGGGAGAAGACCAGCCCGTAGACCGGATGGACGTACTCGGCCAGAGTATCGTATTCCTCCCTGGCGAGACAGTCCGCCACGCCGGAGGCGAGCCTTGCCAGGTCCTCGTTCCGGAGTATGGCGCTCTCCGCGGAGGCGACCTCCGCCGCGCCCTCGCCCTTCCGGCTGGGGCTGCCGTCCCGAATGAAGGAGACCAGGAGACAGCCGCCGATGCCCAGGGCGATGCCCAGGAGCAGACAGAGCAGGTTGACAAATTGTTTTTTCATATCGCTCTCATTTCAGCTCGTATCTAAAAGTAAAGGTATCATAGACCGTTCCGCGGAAGAATGCAAGCCTGAAATCCACTGAAGTTGACGGAAAAACCTGGAATTTTACCCAAGATACACCCGCGGGACTCTGGGATTCACAGCGCAGCAGAGCTCGTAGGAGATGGTCCCCGCCTTGTCCGCCAGCTCGTCGGCGGAGATGAGGCCGCCGAAGACCGTGGCAACGCTTCCCACCTGCGCCTGGGGCAGGTCCGTCACGTCCAGCATGCAGAGGTCCATGCAGATGCGCCCGATCTGCTTCACCCTCACGCCACAGAGCTCCACCTCCAGCTGATTGGAGAGGGTCCGGTGGAGGCCGTCGCCGTAGCCCAGGGGCAGCACCGCCACGCGCATGTCCCGGGGGCAGGTGTAGGTCCTGCCGTAGCCGATGGTGTCCCCGGCCTTGTGGTGGGTGATGGCGGCCACCCGGCTCTTCAGGGCCATAACGGGCCGCAGGTCCACCCCCTCCGTCTCCTTGTCCGGGAAGAGGCCGTAGAGGGCGATGCCCGGCCGGGCCATATCCTCCGCGTACTCCGTGGGGGTGTGGATGACCGCCCCGGAATTGGAGCAGTGGACGAGGCGGAACTTCTTCCCGCTGGCCTCCTCCGCCCTCTCGATGGCGGCCCGGAAGCGCCTGTATTGCTCCAAGGTATAGGGGTCCCCGGGCACGTCCGCCATGGCGAAGTGGGTAAAGACCCCCTCAAAGTCCAGCCCCGGCAGGGCCATGGCCTCGATCAGGTCTTCGCTCCCCGGCCCCTGGGCGGGGAAGCCGGTGCGGCCCATGCCCGTCTCCAGCTTGGCGTGGACGGTGAGGGTCTGTCCGGGCCGCAGGGCGGCGCTCATGGCCCTGGCCTCGGCCAGGTCCCCGACGGCCTGGGTGACGTCCAGGGTGGCCAGGTCCGGGGCACAGGCGGCCGGGCTGGGACCCAGGATCAGGATGGGGAGGGTGATGCCCCCCTCCCGGAGCCGGGCGGCCTCCACCGGGGTCGCCACGGCCAGGTAGCCGCAGCCCAGGGTTTCCAGCCTGATTGCCACCGGCAGGGCCCCGTGACCGTAGGAATCCGCCTTCACCACCCCCAGGCAGAAGCTCCCCTCCGGGAGCCGAGCCTGGAGGGTGCGGAAATTGTGCTCGATGTTGTCCAGCCGGATCTCCGCCCAGCTCCGGGCCGTGGGGTCCATCGTAGCGGTGAGGCAGCTTCCCGGCAGCGGCTCATAGGGGATGGAGGCTGCCAGGGCCCGGTTCGTATAGCGCTTGTCCTCCGTCACCTCCCGCAGGACCTCCAGCCACTCCGGCAGGGAGACCGCCTCCTCCTCGGAGGCGAGCTCTACTTCCAGGAGCCCCCGGTCCGTCCAGAAGGGGAAGCGGTCGATCTCCAGGGTGCGCCCCGCGTGGGGGATGCACCAGCGGGTCTTTTGGATGACCCGAAGAGAAGGGTCCGCCTTCCAGAGAAGGGCGCGGTATTCCTCTTCGCCGATCTCCTCCTCCGTCTCCTCCCGGACGAGGGAAGAGCGGCGGCGCTTCACAGTGTGGGTATAGACCGGCTCGCCCCCCGGGGCGCGGCGGCTGCGGACGCGCTCGGTGACGCCCTCTTCCCCCGGAAGATAGGTCTGCTCGATCCAGTCCCGCCGGGAGGCGAGCCTCTCCAGCAGCCCCTCCTCCGGCAGGCGGATGAGATATCTCCGTTCGATCTCCAGCGGTACGTTACTTTCCATCTTGCACCTCTTTTTGAAAACTGTTATACTATTTTTAATTGACTGTCGTTTTCCGCTTTTGGAATGGAGTGTACTATGGCCCGATCCCGAGAAATCATCAACGACCTGACCACCGGCAGCGTCCCGAAGAAGCTGCTGACCTTTGCCCTGCCCTTTATGCTCTCCACCCTGCTCCAGACCGCCTACGGCCTGGTGGACATGATGGTGGTGGGCCAGGTGGTGGGCTCCTCCGGCCTCAGCGCCGTGAGCATGTCCACCCGGGTCATATGGATGACCACGGCCTTCTGCATGGGCTTCACCAACGCGGGGCAGATCCTCATCGCCCAGCTCATCGGGGCGGGGAAGCGGGAGGAGCTGCAGAAGACCATCGGCACCCTGATCCTCACCCTCTTCTGCGTCGCCATGTTCGTCACCGCCTTCGGCCTCAGCCTCACCCGGCCCATCCTGCGGCTCATGCGGGCCCCGGCGGAGTCCTTCGAAGGGGCGGCGGCCTACCTGCACATCACCTTTATCGGCACGGTCTTCACCTTCGGCTACAACCTGGTCTCCGCCATGTTCCGGGGGATGGGGGACAGCAAGCACCCGCTGATGTTCGTTGCCATCTCCGCCTCGGTGAACCTGGTGCTGGACATCATCGCCGTGGCCGTCCTCCGCATGGGCGTGGCGGGGGCGGCCCTCGCCACCGTGACGGGGCAGGCGGTGAGCCTCCTCATTTCCGTCCGCTACCTGTATAAGAACCGGGACCGCTTCGGCTTCGACTTCAAGCGGGAGAGCTTCCGCTTCCATAAGGACTGCCTGGCAAAGCTGGTGCGCCTGGGGGTCCCCTTCGCCTTCCAGAACGCGGCCATCTCCATCTCCATGCTCTTTGTGAACAGCTTTGTGAATTCCTACGGGGTCACCGCCTCCGCCACCTTCGGCACCGGGACGAGGATTGAGGAATTCCCCTGGATCATCATCAACGGCATCATGGCCGCCTCCGCCACCATGGTGGGGCAGAACATGGGGGCCGGGAAGCCGGAGCGGATGCGCAAGTGCGTTACCGTGGGAGCCATCGTCTGCGGCATCACCGCCGCCGTGGTCATGACCCTCTTCCTCTGCTTCCCACGGCAGATCTACTCCCTCTTCACCTCCGACGAGGCGGTGCTGGAGCTCTGCCCGAAGTTCATGCTGGCCCTGGCCTGCTCGATCCCCGCCACCAGCCTCATGGGGCCCTACCAGGCCTTCATCGAGGGCATCGGGAACGCCCGGCTGGTGCTGATCATCGCCCTGCTGGACGGGTTTGTGAGCCGCATCGCCATCAGCCTCATCCTGGCCTACGGCTTCCATATGGGGCTCATGGGCTGGTTCTTCGGCTACGGCATGGCGGCCTATGTGAATACCATCATCAGCATGGTCTACTACTACGGGGGCTTCTGGAAGAAGCGCGCGGCCCTGGTGTAGAAGAAAGCTTCCCCCGCCTCTCCGGCTTCCTCCGGAGAGGCGGTTTTTTATGGAGAACAGTATAGCCCCTTTCGGAAATATGTCAACAATGCCGCTTTTCCTCATTGTAATGCCCGGGGAAATCAGGTACAATCCGGAATATGCATAAATATCAAAGCAGAAAGGATGTACCCGCATGTACGAAAAACCGGCGGCGTCTGCGGCTTCCCCGGCGGCGAGCGGGAGCTGTGGTACAGCGGCCCCATTATGCGCAGACTCTATCCGGGAGAAAAGTGCGATTCCTGCCGCGGCTGCATGGAGGCCGGCTGGCAGGACGACGCCTGGAAGCAGTCAAGCCCTGAACGCTCCGAACCGGGTCCTCTTCGATCTGGACGGGACCCTGACCGATTCCAGCCCCGGCATCCTCAACTCCGTGGTCTACGCCCTGGAGAAGATGGGGGTGACGCCCCCGCCGCGGGAGGAGCTCTTCTCCTTCATCGGCCCGCCCCTGAAGGGGAGCTTCCAGCGCTTTTTCGGCTTCGACGACGCCCAGGCCCTTCGGGCCATCGGCTATTACCGGGAATACTTTTCCGCCGGGGGCCTCTTTGAAAACGCGGTCTATCCCGGCATCCCCGAGGCCCTGGAACGGCTCCGGGGCGCGGGGAAAAGGCTCTGCGTGGCCACCTCCAAGCCGGAGGAATTCTCCCTGAGGATCGTGGAGCACTTCGGCCTCCTGCCCTATTTCGAGGCCGTCTGCGGCGCGTCCATGGACGCCAGCCGGACGGAGAAGGCCCAGGTCCTCCGCTATGCCCTGGACCGGCTGGGGATGGAGCCGGAGGACTGCCTCATGGTGGGGGACCGGGAGCACGACGTCCTGGGGGCAAGGGAGGCGGCGGGCATTCCCTGCCTGGGGGTCCTCTGGGGCTACGGCAGCCGGGAGGAGCTCACCTCCGCCGGGGCTCTCGCCCTGGCCGAGACCCCGGAAGCCATGGCGGACTGGATCCTGAAGCTCTGAAAACCCACTCCCGGCGCGGCCGATCTGGCCCGCCGGGAGCATTTTCACCATTAGCAAAAGACTCAGTGGATGATCACGTTCCGGACCCCCATCTCCTCCAGGAGCTGCTTCAGACCCTGCATTTTCTCTTCCGTGGGGGGGATGGCCTCCAGGGCGGGACTGGGACGGCCCAGGCGCTCCCATTTCACCGCGCCCAGGTTGTGGTAGGGGAGGAGCTGCACCGTCTCCACCGCCTCTCCCAACTCCAGGATCAACGCTCCGAAGGCCCGGTAGCTGGATTCCGAATCGTTGAACATGGGGATGGTGGGAATGCGGATCTGCAGCTTCCCGCCGGATTGGGCGATCTTCCGCACGTTTTCCAGGATGGGGCCGTTTTCCACGCCGATGACCCGCTTGTGCTTCTCCGGGTCCATCTGCTTGAGGTCATAGAGGAAGAGGTCCGTATAGGGGAGGACCTTTTCGATGATCTCCCACTTGCAGTAGCCCGTGGTGTCCACCGCCGTGTGGATCCCCAGCTCCTTGCAGCCCTTCAGCAGCGCCAGGGTGAAGTCCGGCTGCCAGAGGCATTCGCCCCCGGAGACGGTGACCCCGCCGCCGGAGCGCTTGAAGAAGGGCATGTCCCGCTTCACCCGGTCCAGGACCTCCTCCACGGTGTAGTCCGTGCCGCAGCGGTAGAGGGCGTTGTGGGGGCAGGCGTCGGCGCACTGGAAGCAGGAGACACACTTCGTCCGATCGATCTTCACCACGGTGTACTCGCTCTCGTCCTTCAGGGAGATCTTCTTTTCCCCCGGCCAGATGGCCTTTTCCGGACAGGCGAAGAGGCAGCGCCCGCACTTTTCCACCCCCGTGCAGCGGATCTCCATCCAGTTCAGCTCCGTGGGGAACTCCTGGGACTCGGGGCTGTGGCACCAGGGACAGCGAAGGGGGCAGCCCTTGAGGAATACCGTGGTGCGGATGCCCGGCCCGTCGTGGACGGAAAAGCCCTGAATGTCGTAGAGCTTGCCGGTTAGCTTCTTTTCTTCCATGCCCGCGCCTCCTTGTGATGGCTTTTTCTTGTCTTGCATTATACCTATTTTGGAGGAAAAGGCAATAGAAGAGTGAAGAGTGAGGAGTGAGGAGTG
>JAFXTU010000008.1 GCA_017535635.1 Oscillospiraceae bacterium | reverse complement strand
ACTCTCCACTCTCCACTCCTCACTCTCCACTCTCCACTCTGACCTCGGCTCTGCCTCACGGGAGAAAGCCGGACACGAAAACCGCGCCCCCTCCACAGAGGGAGCGCGGCGGTTTTGCTGTTTCAGGGGATCACTCGCCCTGGTAATCGGTGGGGGCGTCGGTATCGTAGACCACCTCGTCGGCGCCGTCGTCCTCGGCGGGCTCTTCCTCCTGACCGGCGGGGAGATAGCCCTCGTCCATGAGAGCGCGAATGCTCAGGGAGACCTTCTTGTTCTCCTCGTCGATGTTGGTGATCTTCACGTCCACTTCCTGGCCCTCGGACAGCACCTCGTCGGGCTTGCCGATCCGGCGCTCGTTGGTGATCTGGGAGACGTGGATCAGGCCATCCACTCCGGGAACGATCTCGGCGAAGGCGCCGAAGGCCATGAGCTTCACGATCCGCACATGGGCGACGCTGCCCACCTGGTACTGGCTCGTGAACTTCACCCAGGGATTGTCCTCAGCCTTGCGGTAGCCCAGGGAGATCTTCTTCTTTTCCCGGTCAAAGGAGATGACGTAGACCTCGATCTCGTCGCCCACCTTCAGGACCTCGGCGGGATTGTGAATGCGCTTCCAGCTCAGCTCGGAGACATGGACCATGCCGTCCACGCCGCCGATGTCCACGAAGGCGCCGTAGCTGGTGAGGGACTTGACGGTGCCCTGGTACTTCTTGCCCTCTTCGATCTCGGCCCAGGTCTTCTCCGCGGCGGCCTTCCTGGCCTCGTACTGTACGGCGCGGATGGAGCCCACCACTCTCCGGCGGGCGTGGTTCACCTCCGTGATGCGGAGCTGGACCTTGGTCCGCACTAGGCTGGACATGGGGGCGTCCTTGGGAAGCCCGGTCTGAGAGGCGGGCACAAACACGCGGATGCCCTTCACGTTGACGACGATGCCGCCCTTGTTCTCCTCGGTGACCAGACCCTCCACGGGGACCTTGTCCTCCTTGGCGGCCTCGATGCTGTCCCAGTTCTTCACGGTGTCCAGGCGCTTCTTGGAGAGCTGGACCGTGCCCTCCACGTCGTTGACGCGGATGACAAAGGTCTCGATCTCCTGGCCCACCTTCACGATGTCCTCCGGCTTGACCTCGGGGTCGTCCGTCAGCTCGGACATGGGGATGTAGCCGGAATGCTTGGTGCCCAGGTCCACGGTGATCTCATTGGCGCCGATGGAGGCGACGATCCCGGTGACCTTGTCCCCGTTATTTAAAGTCTTGAAGCTCTTTTCCAGCATTTCGTCGAAGGATTCCGCGGCGGGCGCGGCCTCCTCGGCGGCAGGGGCGGCCGCTTCCGCCTCCGCAGGAGCGGCTTCCGCAGCAGCTTCCACAGGGGCAGCTTCCGCGGCGGACTCCACGGGAGCGGCTTCGACAGGGGCTTCCGTCTCGGCAGAAGCCTCTACGCTGGTCTCTTCGATCTTGAGTTCTTCGGTCATCTTTGCACAAACCTCCTTAATTATCCACGCCGGAGTCGAGGCCCCGGCGGTAACCCCCAATGTTCTGACATCTTTCAGGTCTGACAGGTTGAGTTCAGAGGCTGTTTCCGCAAAAATAACCTTGGGACAACCGACGGCACAGATCTCCGCCAGCCGTCGCGTGTTTGCACTGCTCCTGTCTCCTACCACAAGCATGGCATCGCATATGGTGGAAAGTCCGCTCGCCTCTTTTTGGCGACGATACGTGGCATCGCATATTGTATCAAATGTTTCCTGATTTGTATATACTCTTTTTAGGATTTCCGAGCACTTTTTCACATTTTTTCGGATTTCCGTGGTCTGAAATACCACGGTGACCGGGGTTTCGGGCCCCGGAGCGCCCTCAGAGAGCCATTTCAGGGTCTCTTCCTCGTCTCGGAGGACCTGGACATGGGCTGCCGAGCCCACGATCCCCCGGACCTCCGGATGGTCCCGGTCCCCGATGACGACGGGCTTTCTCCCCTTTTCCTCCGCCTCCCGCACCAGGCGATGGATCCGGCTCACATTGGGACAGGTGGCGTCCACGATGCGGCAGCCCCTGGAGAGCAGGGCCTCATAGACGCTGTCCGGCTCGCCGTGGGAGCGGATGAGAACGCTCGCCCCCGCCGGGACCTCCTCCACGGTTTTGGCTGTCCGCAGGCCCAGAGCCTCCAGGCGCTCCATCTCCATGCGGTTGTGGATCAGGGCGCCCAGGGCCCAGCAGCCCTCTCCAGCCTCCCGTTCGGCCATCTCGATGGCCCGGCGGACCCCGTAGCAGAAGCCCGCCGTCTCCGCGAGCTTTACGCGCAAGGCTCCGGCCTTCCTTCGCTTTTCTCCCGGACCAGGGAAACGAGCCTTTCCAGCACCTGCTCCGGCGTGAGCTCCGAGGAATCCAGGAGCACGGCATTCTCCGCAGGGCGCAGGGGGGCGACGGCCCGGGTGGAATCCCGCCGGTCCCGCTCGTTCATCTCCCGGAGGACCTCCTCATAGGGCTGGTCGATCCCCTTCTCCCGCAGCTCCAGGAAGCGGCGGCGGGCCCGCTCCTCCGGCGAGGCGGTGAGGAAGACCTTCAGCTCCGCCTCCGGCAGGACCACGGTGCCGATGTCCCGGCCGTCCATGACCACGCCGCCCTTCGCAGCCAGGTCCCGCTGTGTCTGGAGGAGGAAAGCCCTTACCTCCGGCAGGGCGGAAACGGCGGAGGCCGCGGCGCTGATCTCCGGCGTGCGGATCATGCCCGTCACATCCTCCCCGTTCAGCAGCATGTGCTGCTCTTCTCCCTCATACTGGACCTGGACATCCAGCTTCCCCAGCAGGGCGGGGACCCCTTCGCCGTCGGAGGGCTCCAGCCCGGCGCGGAGGGCAGCCAGCCCCACCGTCCGGTAGATGGCGCCGGTGTCCACGTAGTGCAGGCCGCAGGCTCGGCTGAGGGCCTTGGCCATGGTGCTCTTCCCCGCGCCGCCGGGGCCGTCGATGGCCACACGGATCTTCATGTCTCTTTGCTCCTTTCGGCCCAGGCCGCAGCCCCCAGGCCCGCCGCCCGGCCCGTGGACCAGGCGATCTGCAGATTGTAGCCTCCCGTATAGGCGTCCAGGTCCAGGATCTCCCCGGCAAAAAACAGGCCGGGCACAAGCCTGGACATCATGGTGGAGGGGACAAGCTCCCGCACGTCCACCCCGCCCCGGGTGACGATGGCCTCTTCGATGGGACGAGGACCGCTGACGGAGACGGGGAAATGCTTGAGCAGCTCCCCCAGCTTCTGCCGCTGGGCCCGGGTCACGGTATGGACCTTGGTCTCCGGGGGGATGCCGCTGCGGCGGATCACCACCGGGATCATCAGCCGGGGCAGGAGCTCGTCCAGGGCGTTGGAGGAATTGCGGTTCCTGTTTTCTCCGAACATCCGGAGCAGCCGGGCGTCCAGAGCTTCCTCCGTCAGGCCCGGCTTCAGGTCCAGCTCCAGCTCGTACGTCTTTCCCTCCGCCATGTGGGCGGAGGCGGAGAGGACCAGGGGACCGGACACGCCGAAGTGGGTGAACTGCATTTCCCCCAGCTCGGACCAGACCTTCTTTCCCCCGGCTTCCCGGAGGGTCAGGGTCACGTTCCGGAGGCTGAGGCCCTGCATACTGGCGCAGTCCCCGTCCTCCGAGGTGAGGGGCACCAGGGAGGGCGTGAGGGGCAGCACCTTATGACCCAGGGCTTCCGCCAGGCGATACCCGTCCCCGGTGGAGCCGGTGGCGGGATAGCTGAGGCCGCCGGTGGCCAGCACCAGGGAAGCGCAGGAGATCCGGATATCCCCGCCGAGGGCGGCGCAGACCGCCCCATTTTCCGCGGCAATCTCCCGGACCCGGAGCCGCCGCAGCTCCACGCCCCGGCGCTTCACCTCCCGCAGGAGGGCCTCCACGACGTCCTCCGCCCGGTCGGAGAACGGGAAGACCCGCCGCCCCCGCTCCGTTTTCAGGGGCACGCCCAGGCCCTCGAAAAAGGCCATGACCTCCCCGGGGGGAAAGGCATTCACCGCGCTGTAAAGGAAGCGGGGATTCCGCACCACGTTCCGGAGCACCTCCTCCGGAGGGCAGTCGTTGGTGACGTTGCAGCGGCCCTTGCCGGTGATCCTGAGCTTTTTGCCGGGACGCTCCTCCCGCTCGGCCAGGATCACCCGGGCCCCGGCCTCTGCCGCCGCCAGGGCGGCCATGAGGCCTGCCGCCCCCGCGCCGACCACGCAGACGTCAGTCCACGTTCTTTGCGTAGACGTCGTACTCATTCCAGACCTTTTCCAGCTCGGTGAAGGTGTTCGCCACCCCCGGCTTCCGCTCGCTCACCGCCACGATCAGGGCGTTGATGAGGCTCAGGGGCGCCACCAGGGAATCCACGAAGGAGACCATGTCGCTCCTGGCCAGGAGGCAGATGTCCGCCCCCTCGGCGATGGGAGAGGTGGCCGCGTCCGTCAGGGCCAGGACGGCGGCGCCCCGCTCCTTGGCAAAGCGCACCGCCTTCACCGTCCGCTTGGAGTAGCGGGGATAGCTGATGCCCACAAAAACGTCGCCGGGACCGATGCGCATGAGCTGCTCGAAGATCTCCCCCGCCGTATTCTCGTAGAGGACCTTCACGTTTTCAAAGAGGAGGTTGAAGTAGAAGCCCATGAACATGCTCAGGGCCGCCGAGGTCCTGGTCCCCAGGATGTAGATGTGCTTGGCCCCCAGCAGGGCCTCCACCGCCTCGTCGAAGCGGCCCCGGTCCAGGCCGTTCTGCGTCCGCAGGATGTTCTCCATATCGGAGTTCAGGATGGCGGCCAGGGTGTCCCGCTCGCCGATGACCGTCTTGGCCACCTCGATGCGCTGGACGCTGGTGAGCCGGTTGCGGATCATCTCCTGCAGGGCCCGGCGCATCTCCGGGTAGCCCTCAAAGCCCAGCTCCAGGGCGAAGCGCACTACGGTGGACTCGCTGACGCCCACCTTCTGGCCCAGCTTCGAGGCCGTCATAAAGGCGGCTTTGTCCGCGTTTTCCGTGATGTACCTGGCGATCCGGTGCTGGCCCTTGGAAAAGCTTTTTTCCTTGCTCTGGATGAGGAGCACGATGTCCTTCTCCATCTTCGTTTCCACCGCGCCGCAGCGCCTCCCTTCCCCAGTCTCTCATCCTGCCTATCTTAGCCGCAGACTGTCAAAAATGCAAGAACGGATCGGTCTTACCTGCCCGAAGAGCGCCGGAGCAGGCGCACCTCCTCCTCCGTAAGCTCCCGCCAGCAGCCGGTCCGCAGATCGCCCAGAGCAAGGCCCCCCTCGGAGACGCGGATAAGCCGCTTCACCTCCAGACCCGCGGCGGCGCAGAGGTTCCGCACCAGGTGCTTGCGCCCCTCCGTCACCGTGATCTCCAGAATGGCCCGGGCCCCGTCGTTCCGGAGAATCCGCACCCGCCTGGCCCTGGCCGGTCCGTCCTCCAGCTCCAGGACGCCGCCCAGCTTTTTCACCCCGCCGGGGATGTCGCTCCCCTCCACCCGGACGGTGTAGACCTTCTCCACCCCATGGGAGGGATGGGTCAGGGCATAGGTCAGCTCTCCATCGTTCGTAAGGAGCAGCAGACCCTCGGAGTTCCGGTCCAGCCTGCCCACGGGCCAGACCCGGGCCGGACAGCCCCGGACGTAGTCCAGCACCGTCTTCCGGCCCTGCTCGTCCCGGCGGGTGCAGAGGCAGCCCCTGGGCTTATTCAGCAGGATGTAGACCCGCTCCTCCGATCCGGAAAGCGGGCAGGAGTCCACGCAGATGACATCTCTCTCGTCGTCAGCCTTCATCCCCAGGGTCGCCACGACGCCGTTCACCGTCACCCTTCCCTCCCGGATCATGGTCTCCGCCTCCCGCCGGGAGGCGGCCCCGTGGAGGGAAAGGAGCTTTTGCAGTCGTTCTTCCATAGCGCACCTCACGCGCCCCCGCCGGGACGCGGTCTATTTTAATAGAAAGCGGTCTGCGGAACATTGGGAGCGTGGCGGCAGGCGAAGAACCAGGCCCAGCGGAGCTTTTCCCAGAAATCCAGGGGGATCTCCGGGTCCAGGGGCACGTCCCGGGCGAAGCGCAGGGGAAGCTCGGCCAGGATCTCGCCGCTGTCGCTGCGGCAGAGGAGCCTTCCCGCCGCCTCTCCCGCCGAGACCGGCGCGTAGACGAAGCCGGGCAGCCTTACCTCCCAGTGCCAGCCCTCCCTGGGCAGCAGGGGCAGTTCCCCTTCGCCGGAGATCACCTCCACGGTCTCCGAAAGGCCGCTCACCACGCTCACGGTCCAGGTCCGGTTTCCGGGCTCCGGGCTCGCGTAATGGGCAAAGCCCCAGTCCAGCAGGGCGGCATGGTCCTTCCAGTCCTCCGGGGCGTTCAGGGTGACGCAGAGGAGGGTCAGCCCTTCCCGCCGGGCGCAGGAGACCAGGGTCCGCCCCGCAGCCTTCGTATAGCCGGTCTTGACGCCCACGGCTCCCTCATAGAGCCAGAGGAGCTTGTTGTGATTGCGAAGGGTCCGCCCCGCGGCGGCAGTGCTCTTCCGGGAGACAATGTCCCGGATCAGTTCGTTCTCCATGGCCGCCCTGCCCAGGACCGCCATATCCCTGGCGGTGACCTGGTGGCCTTCGGAAGCGAGGCCGCTGGCGTCCGCAAAGCGGCTGTCCTTCATTCCCAGGGCCTGGGCCTTTTCGTTCATTCTGTGGACGAAGGCCTCCTCCGAGCCCGCCGCGGCGCAGGCCAGGGCGACCGCCGCGTCGTTGCCGGAGACCAGCAGCAGACCGCAGAGGAGCTCCTCCGCCGTCAGCTCTTCCCCGGCCCGGAGGTACATGCTGCTCCCCTCCGCCCCGGTCCACGCCGGGAGGATGGTGATCTTCTCCCCCGGCTCCAGGGTTTCCAGCGCCGTCAGCGCCGTGAGGATCTTCACGGTGCTGGCCGCCTTCATGGGTTTATCGCCGTTCTTTTCAAAGAGCACCCTGCCGGTTTCCAGCTCCGCGAGCACCGCCGCCTCCGCGCTGAGGTCGGGCGGCGCGTCCTCCTCCGCCGCTGAAGCGGGCAGGAGCAGGCTCACCAGCAGGAAGGAAGCAAGGCTAATCCTCGGTATCCTCTTCCTCATTCTTCTTCGGAAGGACCTCCTTGACCTTGTCGATGATGTCAGGCATGGCGTCAAGAAGCTTCTCCACGGAATTCTGCGTGCCGGAGTTGGCGGAGATCAGGCGCACGTTCCCCTCCCGGATGACCAGAAAGGATACGGGCTCGATCTTCACCCCGGCGCCGCTGCCGCCGCCGAAGGGCTGGCCCTCCTTCCCCTCCTTGGAGGGGATGTCGCTGCCGCCGGCGGCGAAGCCGAAGCTCACCTTGCTCACGGGGATCAGGGTGATCCCGTCCACGGTGGTGATGGGGCTGCCTACGATGGTATTCACGTCCACCATCTCCCGGATCTTGGACATGGTGGTCTCCATCAGCGTTCCGATGGGGTGCTTTTCCATGATGATTCCTCCTTCATTCTGCGGCCTGGGCCTTGGTCCCGCCGGGACGGCAGAGGGCCCGGTATTGCCTGTACGCGCCCAGGGCGATCCACAAAAGCGCGCCCAGGGCCAGGGAGAAACGGAGACGCACAAGGACTCTTGGTTTCGTCTCTGAAAAGCTGACGGAGGTGCGCACGTCCAGCTTCCGGATGCGCAGACGCTCCTTCAGGGGGCGCAGCAGCGCCTCTGCGGCAGCGTTGGCCGCGCCGAAGAGAAGGGCGGCCATGGCCGGGTCGTCCCCGGCGCTCACATACCACAGCGTCAGCTCATCGACGCCAAGCCTGCGCTTTAGCTTGCCCAGCACCTTCGTGATTATCGGCACCAGGTCCCGGAAACCGGGCTCGGGGCCGGGACGTTCCAAAGTCTCCTCCGTCTGTTTTTTCTCTTTTTTTCTGGGTTTCTTTTTTTCTTTGGCCGCCGCTGGCCGCTTTCTTCCGGGCAGGCGCGCCAGCCTTAGGGCGCCCAGGGCCACCGTCAGCGACGGACCCTCCTCGCCGTAGAGGGCGGTGACCCGGACCCGCAGGCAGAGAAGAAGGACAAGCAGCAGCAGGATCCCCCCCACCCAGAGGAGGGCCTTCAATCCCGGACCTCCGCCAGCCCCTCCATCAGGAGCTGGGCGTCCGGCGCTTCCTCGCTTTCCGCGCCCTCGAAGGCAGGCAGCTCCTCCAGGCTTCGGAGGCCGAAGGTGCGAAGGAAGGCCGCCGTGGTGCGGAACTGCATGGGCCGCCCCGGAGCGTCCAGCCTTCCGCAGGGCTCCAGAAAGCCCTTGTCCACCAGGAGGCCCACGGTATAGCTGCTGTCCACCCCCCGGATCTGCTCGATGTAGGTCCGGGTCACCGGCTGGAAGTAGGCGGCGATGGCCAGCACCTCCAGGGCGGCGGGACTGAGGCGCGCAGGCTTCCGGGTGTCCAGGGCGCGGCGGACGAGGTCCCCGTTCTCCGGCGCGGAAGCGAGCTGCAGGCTGTCCTCCAGCCGCAGGAGCCGGATGCCCCGGTGCTCGAAGGCGTAGCCGTCCCCCAGCCTCTGGGCGGCGGCCTCCACCTCCTCCCGGCTCAGGTCCAGCAGGCCCATGAGCCGCTCGATGGGAAAGGGGTCCCCGGAGGCGAAGAGGATGCTTTCAATGATGTGGTCAGTTTCCATGGTCGTTCTCAAACTCCGTCAGTTCGATCCCGTTTTCCGTGTCCGCCAGGCCGATCTGCTCGGCCCGGTAGAGCTCCAGCACCGCCAGGAAGGCGGCGGTAAGCTCGCTGCGGCTGCGGCTGGACTGAAAAATCTCCTGCAGAGGGAACCTTCCCCGGTCCCGCAGGCGGAGGAGGATCTCGTCGGATTTATCCCGGATGGAATAGGTGAGCGGCGCGGGCATGGGCACGGTCCGCGGCGCTTCTCCCTCGGACCGCTCCCGGCTCATGATCTCCCGCAGGGCACGGATCAGCTCCCGGGCCCGGTGGGCGTAGGTGTACTCCGGCGGGCCGGAGATGGGCTCCGGAGAGCGGAGGAAAAGGCCCTCTCCCAGGCTGCTGCGGCCGGAGAGCCAGGAGGCGGCCTGCTTCATCCGTTCCAGGGTCTCCTTGCGCTGCTGGGCCTCCAGGGAGGAGATGAGCTCGTCCAGCTCTTCTACGTCCCTCGTCCCCTCCAGCAGGGTCCTGGCCTTGATATACAGGAGGTAGGAGGCCATGGTGATGAATTCCCCGGTGACCTCCAGGTCCATGCGCTCCATGCCCGCCAGCCATTCCAGGTACTGGTCCAGGATGTCCCCGATGCGGATGTCCTGGATCTCCACCCGGTTGCGGCTGAGGAGCTGGAGGATGAGGCTCAGGGGCCCTTCAAAATCGGTGAGCTCCCCCTTTGTGCTCTTCAGGCCGGGCAGGCGAAAGGTCAGATCGTCCATACAGCCTTACCTCACAAGCGAATCCGCGAAAACGGCGATGCGGAAAAAGACCCCGTAGACCGCCTGGGCCGCCGCGCTCACGGGAGAGACCGCAAACAGCCGGTTCATCAGCAAAACAAGGACGATGAGCACAAACATCCCGTAGCGTTCCAGAACCATGAGGCGCAGATACAGCCGGTCCGGCAGGAAGGAAAACAGGACCTTGGACCCGTCCAGGGGCGGGAAGGGGATCAGGTTGAAGAGGCCCAGGGCGATGGAGAGGTAGGCGGCGGTGTTCAGAAGCCGCAGCACGAACTGCCCGGGCCTTCCCTCGCCCAGACTGCCGTAGAAAAGGCCGAAGAGGAAGAGCAGTGCCGCCGCCAGCACAAAGTTGGAGGCAGGGCCCGCCAGGGCCGTGATGGCCATGTCCCGCTTGGGGTTTTCGAAATTCCGCATGTCCACACTCACGGGCCTCGCCCAGCCGAAGTGGAAAAGGGCCAGCATCAGGAGGCCGAAGGGGTCGATGTGCCGCAGGGGATTCAGGCTCAGCCTTCCCTGGTCGGCGGCGGTCCGGTCCCCCAGGGCGTAGGCGGCGACCCCGTGGCAGATCTCGTGGACCATGATGCACAGGAGGGCCGGGATCACCTGCAGAAGCAGATCCCCCAGATAGCTCCAGTCCAGGTTTTTCAAAAGTGAGCTCATGTGAGGGCCTCCAACCGGGCCAAAAGGGCGTCCCTCCCGGTGCCGTCCTCGGCGGAGAAGGGGATCAGGCAGTCCTCCTCCGTCAGCTGCAGCTTTTCCCGGATGATCCCCAGGCATTCCTCCCGAGTGCTCTTCTTCACCTTGTCCAGCTTGTTTGCCACCACGGTAAGGGGGCAGCCGGAGGAGCGGAACCACTCCAGCATGGTCACGTCGTCCCCGGTGGGGGCGTGGCGGGCGTCTACGATCAGGACCCCGGCGGTGATGAGCCCGGAGCGGAAATAAGCCTCCATGAGTCTTCCCCACCGGTCCTTCTCACTCTGGGACACCTTGGCATAGCCGTAGCCCGGCAGATCCACCAGCCAGACTCCATCTACCAGGAAATAATTGACATGGACCGTCTTGCCCGGGGTGGAGCCCACCCGGGCGAAATTCTTCCGATTCAGCAGCCGGTTGATGACGGAGGACTTCCCCACGTTGCTTCGCCCCGCAAAGGCCAGCTGGGGCCGTCCGTCCCGCAGGAAATCCTTCGCTCCGGCGGCGGATTTGACAAATTCAGCCTTGTGAATGTTCATAGCAGTGTGAGCCTGGCCCTTTCTTCCAGCAGTACCACCGCGTGGGCCGCCATGCCCTCGCCCAGGCCGGTAAAGCCCAGGCCCTCCTCCGTGGTGGCCTTGACGCTGACCCGATCCACTTCTGTTTTCATGACCCGCGCCAGGGTCCGCCGCATCTCGGGGATGTGGGGCAGCAGCCTGGGCTTCTGGGCAAGGATGGTAATGTCGCAGTTTCCCAGCTGATAGCCCGCTTCCCCGGCCCTTCGGCAGACTTCCTCCAGGAGGACCATGCTGCTGGCCCCCTCGTAGGCGGGGTCCGAATCCGGGAAGAGCTGCCCGATGTCGCCCAGGGCTGCCGCGCCCAGAATGGCGTCCATCAGGGCGTGGGCGGCCACGTCCGCGTCGGAGTGGCCCAAAAGGCCCCGGCCGTCCCAGGGGATCTCCACCCCGCAGAGGATGAGCTTCCGCCCCTGGACGATGCGGTGAACGTCATATCCATGTCCGATCCTCATGCTTCCGTCTCCTCCCAAAGGGCCTCCGCCAGCTTCAGGTCCGCCGGCAGGGTGATCTTCCGGTTCCGCACGTCCCCTTCCACCAGCTTCACCCGCATGCCCAGCCGCTCTACGGCGGCGCAGTCGTCCGTGAGGGAGAGCTTATGGTCCACCGCGTCCTGCAGGGCGGCCTTGATGAGCTCGGAACGGAAGGCCTGGGGGGTCTGGGCGGCAAAGAGGGTGCTCCGGTCCGGTGTGGAGGCGGAGAAGCCCTCCTCCCCCACCTTGATGGTATCCGTCACCGGCGTCACCGGTACTGCGGCGCCGAATTCTTTGGCTCCCTCCACCGCGGCGCGGACCACGGCCCTCGTCACCAGGGGCCTGGCCCCGTCGTGGATGAGGATGATCCCGCTCTTGGGGTCGCAGGCCATCACGCCCCGATAAGCGGACTCCGTGCGGTTTTCGCCGCCGGGGACGATGCGCCGGAGCTTACTGAAGCCGGAGGCAGCGGCCAGGGTCTCAGGGCTGCCGCCGTCCTTCAGGACAAGCACCAGCTCGTCGATCTCCGGGCAGCTCTGCAGGGCCTCCAGGGTCTTCCCCAGCACGGTCCCTCCCCGGAGGGGAGCGGTGAGCTTATCCACCGCGCCCATGCGCCGGCTGCTCCCCGCCGCCACCACCACGGCGGAAACCGTCTCTTCCCTGCTCCTGCCCCGCCGCTTCCGGGAGGCGGAGGGCAGTTTTTCTGTATTCTCTTTCTTCTGTCTCATACCGCCGCTCCTGCCAGCCCGAAGAATAACAGGGGGGCCGAGCGTTCACCCGACCCCATCCTCTGCATCCGGGGAAAAGCCATCCCTCGCAGCGTCAAACCATGGCCCGGTTGATCTGCTGCTCCACCTCGTCGTAATCGCAGTTTTTTGCCAGGACCACCTCGGAGATCAGGATCTGCTTCGCGCTGCGGAGCATTTTCCGCTCCCCGGTGGAAAGACCCTTCTCCGCGTCCCGGGCCATCAGTCCCTTGATGACCCTGGCCACCTCCAGAAGGTTGCCGCTTTTGATGCGGATCATGTTCTCCCGATAGCGGCGATTCCAGTTCTGGGTCATGTCGATCTCTATGTCGCCCAGCTCGGCCAGCAGATCGTCCGCTTCCTCAGAGCTGATGATGGGGCGGATCCCGATCTCCTCCGAATGGTCCACCGGGATCATGACCTCCATGCCTCCGCCAGGCAGCCGGAACTGATAGTATTGCCTGGTGACGCCGTTGATCCTCCGCTCTTCGATCCCGTCGATCACGCCCGCCCCATGGAGGGGGTGCGCGATCCGGTCGCCGGTGCTGAACATGACAATGCTCCTCTCGCCGCAAAAACCGCAAATACTTACGCATAAAATCCCATATGTATATTATACGCCCGCTTCTGAAAATTAGCAAGTAGGATTCACATTTTTTGGCAAAAAAAGTCCGGTTCGCGGCGAAAAAAGCGGCGGGACCGCGATTGCAGTCCCGCCGGGAATGACAGGTTTTCCGGGAATTACTCCTCGACCTCGATAACGACGCCGGAGCCCACGGTGCGGCCGCCCTCACGGATGGCGAAGCGCAGCTCCTTCTCGATGGCGATGGGGGTGATCAGCTCCACCTTCATGTCCACGTTGTCGCCGGGCATGCACATCTCCACGCCGTCAGGCAGGGTGATGACGCCGGTCACGTCGGTGGTACGGAAGTAGAACTGGGGCCGATAGTTGTTGAAGAAGGGGGTATGACGGCCGCCCTCTTCCTTGGTCAGGACGTAAACACGGCCGGTGAACTTGGTCAGGGGCTTGATGCTCTTGGGTGCCGCCAGAACCTGGCCGCGCTCCACCTCGCTCTTGGCGATGCCGCGGAGCAAGCAGCCCACGTTGTCGCCGGCCTCGGCGTAGTCCAGAGTCTTGTGGAACATCTCGGTGCCGGTGACGACGGTCTCCTTGGTCTCCTTGATGCCGACGATCTCCACCTTGTCGCCCACCTTGACGGTGCCGCGCTCCACACGGCCGGTGGTAACGGTGCCGCGGCCGGTGATGGTGAAGACGTCCTCGATGGGCATCAGGAAGGGCAGGTCAGCCTTGCGCTCGGGGGTGGCGATCCAGGTGTCCACCGCGTTCATCAGATCCCAGATGCACTGATAGGCGGGATCGTGGGGATCGGTGGAATCGGAGGTCAGGACGCCCAGAGCGGAGCCCTTCACGATGGGGGTGTCGTCGCCGGGGAAGCCGT
>JAFXTU010000007.1 GCA_017535635.1 Oscillospiraceae bacterium | reverse complement strand
GGCACCGGCGGCACCATCACCGGCGTGGGCGAGTATCTGAAGAGCCAGAACCCCCAGGTGAAGGTGGTGGCGGTGGAGCCTGCCTCCTCCCCCGTGCTGAGCAAGGGCACCGCCGGGAGCCACAAGATCCAGGGCATCGGCGCGGGCTTCGTCCCCGACGTGCTGAATACCGGGGTCTACGACGAGATCATCCCCGTGGAGAACGAGGACGCCTTCGCCGCCGGGAAGCTGGTGGGCCGCAAGGAGGGCGTGCTGGTGGGCATCTCCTCCGGCGCGGCGGTCTGGGCGGCCCTGCAGCTGGCCAAGCGCCCGGAGAACGCGGGCAAGACCATCGTGGCCCTTCTGCCCGACACCGGGGACCGCTACCTCTCCACCCCCCTCTTCGCGGAGTAACAGTATCCTTCCGGGACCGGGAACGCCTTGGCGTTTCCCGGTCCTTTTTCCTGTCCGGAAAGCCGAAAAGCCTTGCCAAGCCCGGTCGGTCGTGCTAAATATATATGAAAGCAACAAATCGACCTGGAGCGTGGACCGATTGGATAAACAGATCAAGCTGAACCCTTTCGCCCAGGGCGTGCGGGACGGGATCCCCATCGCGCTGGGCTATTTCGCCGTGGCCTTCTCCCTGGGCATCGCCGCCCGGGACGCAGGCCTTACCCCCTGGCAGGGCTTTTTAGCCAGCCTCCTTTGCACCGCCTCCGCCGGGGAGTACGCCCTCTTTACCCTGGTGGGAGCCGGGGCTGCCTACTGGGAGGTGGCGCTGGTGACCCTCATCACCAACGCCCGCTACTTTCTCATGAGCTGCGCCCTGAGCCAGCGCATCTCCCCCACGATGAAGGACCGGCACCGCTGGCTGGTGGGGACGGCGGTGACAGATGAGATCTTCGGCATCTCCATCGCCCGGCCCGGCCCCTTGGAGCCCAAGTACCACTACGGGGCCATGGCGGTGGCGGTGCCCGCCTGGGCCATCGGGACCGCCCTGGGCATCCTCCTGGGCACGATCCTGCCGCCCCGGGTGGTGAGCGCCCTGAGCGTGGCCCTTTACGGCATGTTTCTGGCCATCATCGTTCCCCCGGCCAGGAAGGAAGTGAGCGTGGCCCTCTGCGTGGTCCTGGGCTTCCTGCTCAGCTGGGCCGCCGGGGTGCTCCCCGGCGTGAAGACCCTCTCCGCCGGGATGCGCACCATCTGCCTCACGGTGGGGATCAGTGCCCTCATCGCCCTTCTCTTCCCCCGAAAGGAGGAGCAGGATGGCCCGTAATTACATCTATATCTTCATCGCCTTCGGGGTGATCTACGCGGTCCGGGTCCTGCCTTTGACCCTGATCCGCAAGCCGCTTCGGAGCCGCTTTCTCCGTTCCTTCCTCTACTACGTCCCCTACGTGACCCTGGCGGTGATGACCTTCCCCGCCATTGTGGAGGCGACGGAAAAGCCTCTGGCCGGAGCGGCGGCCCTGCTGGCGGGCATCGGCGCGGCCCTCCTGGGCGGCAGCCTCATCACCGTGGCGGGGACCTGCTGCATCGTGGTCTTTTTGCTGGAGCTGATCATCAAATAACCTGACACAACGAAGAAAGGAAGCGATGGCCCATGAGCCTGGGCAAGGACAGGGACCGCCCCCTGGAGATCGCGGTCTACGGCAAGGGCGGCATCGGAAAGAGCACCGTCAGCGCCTGCCTCTCCGCCGCGCTGGCGGAAGCGGGGCGGCGGGTGCTGCAGATCGGCTGCGACCCCAAGCACGACTCCACCCGCCTTCTCATGCACGGGGAGTTGATCGGTACGGTGCTGGAGCTTTTGCGCACCGCCGGGACGGAGGCAAGGCCGGAGGCCGTGCTGCGCCAGGGCGCCTTCGGCATCGGCTGCATCGAGGCCGGAGGTCCCAAACCCGGGGTGGGCTGCGCCGGGCGGGGCATCATCTCCGCCTTTGAATTTCTGGACAAGCACCACGTGAAGGGACAGTACGACGAGGTGATCTACGACGTGCTGGGGGACGTGGTCTGCGGCGGCTTCGCCGTGCCCGTTCGGCGGGAGTACGCCGACGCCATCTTCCTGGTCACCAGTGGGGAATACATGGCCATCTACGCCGCCAACAACATCCTCCGGGGCATCCAGAACTTTGACGGTCTGACGCACCGGCGGGTGGCGGGCATCATCCTCAACCGCCGCAACCTCCCCGACGAGGTGGGCCGGGTCCGGCGGTTCGCGGAGGCCGTGGGCCTCCCCATCGCCGCCACGGTTCCCCGCTCGGCGGGCTTCGCCGAGGCGGAGGAGCAAAACCGCTGCCTCATGGAGCTGGAGGGCTGGGAGGCGGAGAAGGCCGTCTTCCGCGATCTGGCGGCCCTGATCGCCGGGGAAGCGCCCCTCTACCCCGCCCGTCCCCTGGAGGACGACGAGCTGGAGGCCGTGGTGCTGGGCCTGGAGCGGAAGCCCAGCGCACCGATGGAGGCTGAGAATGCAGAAGCCGCTCCTGACGCGGCCTCGGAGGCCCGTCACCCGGAGGCCCTGTCCCGGAGGCCCAGTCTGGACCGGCCGCCCCTCTACGGCTGCGCCTTCAACGGGGCGGCTACCGCCGCCGTCCACCTGACGGACGCCCTGGTGATCGCCCACAGCCCCCGGGCCTGCGCCTTCTACACCTGGCAGAACATCTCCTCCCCCGGACGGAAAAACCTTTTCAACCGGGGCATCCTCATGCCCTCGGCCATCAGCCCCCACTTCGAATGCTCCGATATGGGCCACGCCGAGGCGGTCTTCGGGGGCATGGACAAGCTGCGCGAGCAGGTGAAGGAAGCCGTCTCCCGAAAGCCCGGCGCGGTGGTGGTCATTTCCTCCTGCGTCAGCGGCATCATCGGGGACGACATCCGCTCCCTGGAGGAGCTCTCCACCCCCGAGACCCCGGTGATCGCCGTCCCCGCGGACGGGGACATCGCCGGGGACTACATGGACGGCATCCGGGACTGCCTGCACCTTCTGGCGGAGCGGCTGGTGGACGAAAGTGCCGCGCCGGAGGACGACTGCCTGAACCTGGTGGGGGAGATCGCCATCTCCAACAACAACGAGGTGAACGTCCGGGCCCTGCGGCGGCTCCTGGAGCAGATGGGCCTCCGGCTGAACTGCCGCTTTTTGGGGGACGCCACCTGTGAGGAGGTCCGGGGCCTGAAGAAAGCCCCCCTGAACATTCTCACCTCCGAGAGCGCGGACAACCTGGCCCTGCGGGACTGGCTCACGGAGCGCTTCGGCTGCCGCTTCCTCTCCCGGCCTCTGCCCGTGGGCTTCGAGGAGACCGCCTCCTGGCTCACGGAGATCGGGGAGGCCTTCGGAAAACAGGCGGAGACCGCGGCCCTCATCGAGCAGGAGCGGGCAGCCTACCTCCGGGAGGTGGAAGCTCTGAGGCCGGTGCTGGCGGGCAAAACCATCGTGCTCACCGCCATCAACGAGAATATGGACTGGATCCTCCGGGCCTCCAGGGACGTGGGGATGCGCTTCCTGTGGATCGGCGTGATGAACTATCTCCGCACCCCCATGAACGTGAGCCGGGACCCGGAGTTCCTGAGCATCACGGAGGAGGTCACCGGGGCCGGACAGGTCCTCACGAAGCTGCGGGAGCTGAAGCCGGACCTCCTGCTCTCCAACTACGCCTCCGCCGTGGCGGAGGAGGGGGACTATCTGCGGGACGCGGCTCCCACCGCCCCCATCTCCCTCTTCGGCGCGGCGATCCCGGTGCTCCAGCGCTGGGAGGCCATGTTCCTGGAGCGGGAGGAGACCGGCG
Source organism: Oscillospiraceae bacterium (assembly GCA_017535635.1). Taxonomy (GTDB): domain Bacteria; phylum Bacillota; class Clostridia; order Oscillospirales; family Oscillospiraceae; genus UBA1774. Next base: position 1,892 of record JAFXTU010000007.1, on the reverse strand, counting down.
GCGAACGGCTGGAGAAAGGAGGGAGCTGGAAGCATGACGGCGTCCTGTTCCAAAAGTATTTCGCCTGACAGCATCACGGGCATGATCTTCGCCATGGAGGGCATCAAAAACACGATGGTCCTCCTGAACGGCCCCATGGGCTGCAAATTCTACCACAGCACCACCTCCGGCCACCTGATGAAGCGGCCGGACCTGAAGCTGTCCGCCGGGAGGGCCGCGGAGAAGGGCCACGTGGAGTACGACGTCCTCAACAACTACTTCTTCCGCCAGCCCAGGGTCCCCAGCACCTACCTGGACGGCTACGACTACGTCTACGGCACCTCGGAGAAGGTGGAGGCGGCCCTGAACTACTTCCGGGACAACTTCTCCTTCGATCTGATGGTGGTAGCGGCCTCCCCCGGCGCCTCCCTCATCGGGGACGAGCTGACGGAGCTGGCAAGGCGCGCCCTGCCGGACATCCCCACGGTGGTGTTGGAGAGCCCCGGCTATTCGGAATACTTCTCCGACGGCTACGACCGGGCTTTGGATCAGCTCATCCGCCAGCTCCGGCCCCACTTCGGCCCCAAAAAGCCGGGGCGGGGAAAGCCCAGGGTGAACCTGCTGGGTCTCTCGGTCTGGCAGCGGTACTGGGAGGGGGACAAGGAGGAGCTCACCCGGCTCCTGGAGCTCCTGGGAGCGGAGGTGAACGCCTGTCCCTGCGCCGGGAGCAGCCTTGAGGAGGTCCTCTCCCTGCCGGATGCGGACCTGAATCTGCTGATCTACCCGGAGATGGGCCGGGAGACGGCGGCGCGGCTGGAGGAATACTTCGGCACCCCCTGCTATGTCTTCCCTGGGCCGCCGGTGGGTTTTGCCGCCACGGAAAAGGCCCTGCGGGAGATCGGGGAACTTCTCGGGTTGGACCCTGCCGCCGCCCTGGAGGACAGCGAACGGGCCAGGGCGGAGTGCTGGTTTGCCCTGAACAAGCTGGACGAAATGAGCTACCTCTCCACCCTCCGGAGCTTTGCCGTGGAGGGGATGGACAGCACGGTCTATTCCTATGTCTCCTTCCTCACGGACTATCTGGGCATGACCCCGGAGTGCGTCTCCCTCACGGGGAGCCCGGACGCCGGGATGCGGGAGGCGCTGGGGAAGGTGCTGCGCAAGTGCCGGGCCGAGGGGGCGCTGACGAAGGACATCCTGGATTCCAGGGCCGAGCTGGTGTACGCCGACGCCAACACCATCTCCGCTCTCTGCACCCGGCACGACGCCTTTTCCGGCATCGAGATCAGTCTCCCCGGCATGGGCTATACGGACATCGTGAAGAAGACCCACCTGGGCGTCCGGGGCGCTCTCTTCCTCACGGAACAGACGGTGAACGGACTGATGTCCAAGATTTGACCAAAGCACTGCGCCCCGGGGCGGCCCGAACTGCACCCCGTCAAGCAGACAATGCAATAATAATAGGTTCTTTCTCGGCTGGCAGCTTCGGTTGTCAGCCGCTTTTATACAGCAAGACCAAGCTCGTGCTTCTCCACCGGTGTCAGGACACCCAGTTTGCGCTGAACACGGTGAGGATTGCAGCAGTGGATGAAGTCCTCGATCATGTGGACTGATTCCTGCTTGTTGGTGAATCGCTTGCCGCAGCAGCGTCCCCGTTTTCAAATGCCCCGGAAGCCTTCCATCGGGCCGTTGTCAATGCCCGGAGCTTGAAAAACCTGATGCTGTATGCTACTATCGAATCAGCGGGACATAATGCGATCAAAGGAGGAAATGAAGGTTGAAACATTGTAATCAGCGCACCATACCGAAATAAGGCGCAAAAAACTCAGCCCCTGGAAAAAGGGACTTTTCAAGAGCAAGCGGGCGGGGTATAATCTACGTGGCGCTGGGCGTCACGAGATAGCCTTGCCGTT
>JAFXTU010000006.1 GCA_017535635.1 Oscillospiraceae bacterium | reverse complement strand
ATCAGGATCTTGTCGCCGAAGTCGTCGTAGATCTTATAGCTGTCGTTCATCAGCTGGGGAGCCCAGGCGTCCCACCCGGCCTTGATGTAGTTGGGCACCTGCTTGTAGTTGTTGCCGCAGGAGTGCAGCTCGCAGAAGATGCCGTTGGCGTGGAGGAAATCCGTCACCCGGCGCATATAGGGCACGATCATCTCCTCGGCGATGGCGGGAGAGAAGAAGGTCTCCTTCTGGGAGCCCCAGTCGTCGTGGAAGAACACGGCGTTCACGTCGGGGAAGTACTTGATGACCCGCTTGAAGATCTCGATGTAGAAGTCCGCCAGCTTGTCGAAGAAGGCGTGGACCTCGGGCTGGGAATCCTCGTCGAAGAGGGCCATGATGGCGCCCTCGAACTCCATGAAGGCGATGAGCCTCTCATAAAAGCCGGTCTGGAACCACATCTGGTTGAAGTTTTCCTTCCGCAGGAAGGTGCCGTTGTTGATCTTGGCGGAGCCTTCCCAGTCCCAGGAATCCAGGTCGGGCCAAACGATCTTTTCCCGCCACTCGGAGATGTCCTCCAGGTAGGGATGGCCGGGGCGCACCATGCTGCCGCCCACGGTCTTGATGTACTCCCACTCCACGCCGAACATGTCCGGGCCTCCGCCCTGGGTGTTGGCATCGAAGGGCTTGCCCTCGAACACGAAGCCCCGGGCCACGTTGTCGGGGATCACGCTGGGGGTGAAGATCTGGGCGTCCGTCGCCTGCATGGCCTGCCACCAGGGCTCGCGCTGGAAGGTGGCGACCTCATGGTCATGCTTGTTGAGGGGGTAGTTCAGGGATTTCGTCTTCATGCCCATAAAGCCGGGGACCTCGATGTACTCCAGCTCCTTGGGGTCCAGTTTGGGTACCATTCCGATTGCCTCTCTTTCTTGATGAAGATTCCTTGTGGGCAGCCGCTCCGGTTTCACCGGGCACGCCCTTTTTTTCTGATTGTATTCTACCATATCCGCGGCGGAAATGCGAGATTTCCGGGCCACTTTTTTAATTTGGTGCAGTCCTCCAAAATCCGGAATTCGGAGCCGTTTTCTCTTGTGCAAAGTTATCGACAGACAACTCCCGCATCAGTCGATGACCCGCCGGATGTCCTCGTCCCGGCCCAGGACCATGAGATGCTCTGTCTCGGTGAAGGCGTGGTCCACCGGGGGCAGGGGGCGCAGCTTCTCCCCGGTCTTCAGGGCCAGGACGCTCAGGTTGAAGGCCCGGCGCACATCCAGCTTGACGACGGTCTTCCCCACCCACTTCTTCGGCACGGTGATCTCATAGATCCCGTAGTCCTCGGTGAGGGGCATGCAGTCGAAGATGCTGTCGGAGCTCTCGGCGATGGCCAGACGCTTGGCGCTGTCCTTCTCCGGGTAGATCACCTGGTCTGCCCCGATGCGCAGGAGGAATTTGGCCTGGATGTCCTCGTCGGCCTTGCTGAACACCTTTTTCGCCCCCAGCTCCTTCAGGAGGCTGGTGATCTCCAGGCTGTACTGGAAGTTCCGCCCCACGCAGACGAAGCAGGCGTCGAAGCTGGGGATGTCGAAGCTCCGCAGGGTCTCGATGTTGGAGCAGTCGGCGATCTTGGCGCTGGTGACCAGGTTCAGCACGTCCTCCAGGGCCTTGGCATTCCGGTCCACCACCATGACCTCGCACTGCTGCAGACTGAATTCCCGGCAAAGGTGGTGGCCGAAGGTACCCGCGCCGATGATGAGAAAGCTTTTCATTTTACATACCTCCCAAGGATTCGAGGGGATCAGCCCACGGTGATCTCCTCCACCGGATAGGTCACCGGCGGGTCCGAGCGCTTGGAGAGCAGGGCTACGGCGAAGGAGACGCTGCCCACCCGCCCGGCGAACATCAGCAGGGCGATCACATAGGCGGAGAAGCCCCGCAGGGACTGGGTGATGCCCGCAGTCATCCCCACGGTGCCGATGGCGGAAACGGTTTCAAAGAGGGCGTCGATCGGGTCCAGGGGCTGCCAGGCACAGAGAACGATGGCCGCCAGGATGGCGATGCCGATGTTGAAGAAGAGGACGGAGCAGCTTTTCCGGAAGGTCTCCTCCGAGATGCTCCTGCCGAAGACCGTGGGCTTTTCCCGGCCCCGGAAGCTGGCGAAGGTGTAAAGGAGGATCACCGCCAGGCTGGTGGTTTTCACGCCGCCGGCGGTGGAGCCGGGGGAGCCGCCCACAATCATGAGGAAGATGGTGAGGAGCTTGGAGGCGGAGGACATGTCCGGAATGTTCACGGTGTTGAAGCCCGCCGTCCGGGGAGTGACGGCAGCGAAAAGGGCGGTGAGGACCCGCTCCCCCGCCTTCAGGTCCGCGCCGGTGGCGTTCCACTCCATGATGAGGAAGAGCACCGCGCCCCCCAGGGTGAGGACGGCGGAGGTGACGAGCACCAGCTTGGTATGGAGGCGGTAGCGTTTGAAGTGCCTGCCGCAGTTGAGCAGGTCGTCCCACACCAGGAAGCCCAGCCCCCCCAGGGTGATGAGAAGGACCAGGGTGATATTCACAATGAAGTCCCCGGAGAAGTGGGTCAGGGAGGAGCCGGGCTCCAGGACGCCCATGAGATCGAAGCCCGCGTTGCAGAAGGCGGAGACCGAGTGGAAGACCGAGTACCACAGGCCCCGCCAGAAGCCGAAGCGGGGACCGAAGCGCAGGAGCAGGAGCAGCGCCCCCGCCCCCTCGAAGGCGGCGGTGAGCAGCACGATCTGCCGCGCCAGGCGCATGATGCCTCCCACGTGGGTGGTGTTGATGCTCTCCACCATGAGCTCCCGGCTCCGCAGGCCCATGCGCCGGTGGAAGGCCTGGTAGAGGAAGGTGGCGATGGTCATAAAGCCCAGGCCGCCCAGCTGGATCAGCACCAGGAGCACCGCCTGGCCGAAGCCGGACCAGCCGGTGGCGGTATCCCGCAGCACCAGCCCCGTGACGCAGGAGGCGGAGACGGCGGTGAACAGCGCCGTCCGGAAGGGGGCGGGGGCCCCGTCCGCCGAAGAGACGGGCAGCAGGAGCAGCACCGTACCCAAAAGCACGATGCTGAGAAAACCGGCGACGATGATCTGGACGTGGGAAAAGCGCAGCTTCATGGGGCTCCCTTCCGATACTTTCTACGGAAAACGATTACATTTTAGCATTATAGCACGACTGCGGAAATTTGCAATTCCCGATTGCAGTTCGGGCGGATAGTCGGTATAATAAGGTATTGCGTTAAAAGGGGTGCAGTCCATGGAATACAGAACGGAGCACGACGCCCTGGGGGAAATGCGCGTCCCGGCAGACAAGCTTTGGGGCGCCCAGACCCAGCGGAGCTTACTTAACTTCCCCATCGGCGGGGCACGGGAGCGGATGCCGGAGGAGATCCTCCGGGCCTTCGCCCTGCTGAAAAAGGCTGCCGCCAGGGCAAACCGGGCCCTCCTGCCGGAAAAGATGACGGAGGAGAAGCTGCGGTACACCGAGGAAGCCTGTGACCGGATCCTCGCCGGGGAACTGGCGGAGCACTTTCCCCTGGTGGTCTGGCAGACCGGCAGCGGCACCCAGACCAACATGAACGTGAACGAGGTGATCGCCCGCTGCGCCAACCTGGCGGCAGGGGCTCCCCTCCTCCACCCCAACGACGACGTGAACCTCTCCCAGTCCAGTAACGACACCTTTCCCTCCGCCATGCACATCGCCGCCGTGCTTCTGCTGGAGGAAAAGCTGCTTCCCACCCTGGAGGGCCTGATCTCCACCCTGAAGCGCCTGGAAGCGGAGAACGCCGACGCCGTCAAGTGCGGGCGGACCCACCTGCAGGACGCCACGCCCCTGAGCTTCGGGCAGGAGATCTCCGGCTGGAGAAGCAGCCTGGAGACGGACCGGGAGCTGATCCGGCGGAGCCTCGGCCCCCTGTACTCTCTGGCTCTGGGGGGGACCGCCGTGGGCACGGGGCTGAACGCCCCCAAGGGCTTCGGGGAGGCGGCGGCGAAGGAACTGGCGGCCCTCACGGGCCACCCCTTCGTCACGGCGGAGAACAAGTTCCACGCCCTTACCAGCCGGGACGAGCTGGTTTTCGCCCACGGGGCCCTGAAGGCCCTGGCGGGGGACCTGATGAAGATCGCCAACGACGTGCGCTGGCTCGCCTCCGGCCCCCGGCTGGGCCTGGGAGAGATCAGCATCCCGGAAAACGAGCCCGGCTCCTCCATCATGCCCGGCAAGGTGAATCCCACCCAATGCGAGGCGGTCACCATGGTGGCGGTGCAGGTTTTCGGGAACGACGCGGCCATCGGCTTCGCCGCCAGCCAGGGGAACTTTGAGCTGAACGTGTTCCTGCCTGTGATCATCGACAACTTCCTCCGCTCCGGTCGGCTCCTGGGAGATGTGATCGCCTCCTTCGAAGCCCGCTGCGTCTCCGGCATCAAGGCCAAGCGGGAGAAGATGGACTTCAACCTTCACGCTTCCCTGATGCTGGTGACGGCCCTGAGTCCCCGGATCGGCTACGAAAATGCCGCCAAGGTGGCCCAGAAGGCCCACCGGGAGGATCTGACCCTGCGGGAAGCCTGCCTGGGCCTGGGCTTCCTCACGGGAGAGGAATTCGACGGGCTGTTCCACCCGGAGCAGATGATATGAAAACTGAAACAGACGGAGTATATAAGGAGAAGGACCCATGGACTACATGAAGGAATCCCTGAAGCTGCACTATGATTTAAAAGGAAAGATCGAGGTCACGGCCAGGGCGCCGGTGGACAGCCGGGAGAGCCTGAGCCTGGCCTATACCCCCGGCGTGGCCCAGCCCTGCCTGGAGATCCAGAAGGACGTGTCCAAGAGTTATGAGCTCACCCGGCGTTGGAACACCGTGGCCGTGGTGACCGACGGCACCGCCGTCCTGGGCCTGGGGGACATCGGCCCCGAGGCGGGGATGCCGGTGATGGAGGGGAAGTGCGTCCTCTTCAAGTCCTTCGGCGGCGTGGACGCCATCCCCCTCTGCATCCGCTCCAAGGACGTGGACGAGATCGTGAACACGGTCCGCCTCCTGGCGGGCTCCTTCGGCGGGGTGAACCTGGAGGACATCTCCGCCCCCCGCTGCTTCGAGATCGAGCGGCGCTTGAAGGAGGTCTGCGACATCCCCATCTTCCACGACGACCAGCACGGCACCGCCGTCATCACCCTGGCAGGGCTGCGCAACGCCCTGAAGGTGGTGGGGAAGGAGCTGAGCGCGGTGAAGCTGGTCCTCAGCGGGGCCGGGGCCGCCGCCATGGCCATCGCCCGGCTCCTCCTCTCTGCGGGGGCGAAGGACGTCACCCTCTGCGACCGGCACGGCGCCATCTGGTCCGGCCGTCCCCAGGGCATGAACGACGCCAAGGAGGACATCGCCAAACTGACGAATCCGGAGAAAAAGGCCGGGAGCCTGGGGGAGATGCTCCGGGGAGCGGACGTGTTCATCGGCGTCTCCGCGCCGGGGCTGGTCACTCCCGAGATGGTGAAGAGCATGGCCCCGGGGGCCATTATCTTTGCCTGCGCCAACCCCACCCCCGAGATCTTCCCCGCCGAGGCCAAGGCCGCCGGGGCCGCGGTGGTGGCCTCCGGCCGCAGCGACTTCCCCAACCAGATCAACAACGTCCTGGCCTTCCCCGGCATCTTCCGGGGCGCCCTGGACGCGAGAGCCAGCGACATCAACGAGGAAATGAAGCTGGCCGCCGCGGCTGCTCTTGCCGACCTCATTTCCCCCGAGGAGCTCAATGCCGAGAACATCATCCCCGCCGCCTTCGACCCCCGGGTCTGCCCTGCGGTGGCCTCGGCGGTGGCCCAGGCGGCCCGGGCTTCCGGCGTGGCGCGGATCTGAGCGCTGCGTCGTCCTGCTCATTCGTCATCTTGCATAAAGCATCCTTGATCCTGGGAAGACCATTTATATTTATTCATTGTTTCCGATTTATTGGTATTTTTATTCATTTCCTTCTTGACAAACGCAGGGATGGGCATTACAATGGCCCATATCCCGAAATAACGGCGGCCCGACCGCCCAGAGCATACGGAGGCACTGCCATGAAGAAAGACAACATCAAGAAGATCGTCCTGGCCTATTCCGGCGGCCTGGATACCTCCATCATCATCCCCTGGCTGAAGGAGAACTACAACGACCCGGAGATCATCGCCGTTTCCGGCAACGTGGGGCAGGCCGACGAGCTGGAGGGCCTGGAGGAAAAGGCCCTGAAGACCGGGGCCAGCAAGCTCATCATCGCGGACCTGGTGGACGAGATGGTGGACGAGGTCATCATCCCCTCCCTGAAGATGGGGGCCAAGTACGAGACCTATCTGCTGGGTACCGCCTTTGCCCGGCCCATCATCGGCCGGAAGCTGGCCCAGATCGCCCTGGAAGAGGGCGCCGACGCCATCTGCCACGGGGCCACCGGCAAGGGCAACGACCAGGTCCGCTTTGAGCTGGCCATCAAGCGCTTCGCCCCCGGCATGAAGATCATCGCCCCCTGGCGGGAGTGGGATATCAAGTCCCGGGACGAGGAGATCGACTACGCAGAGGCCCACAATGTACCCCTGAAGATTTCCCGGGAGACCAACTACTCCAAGGACAAGAACCTCTGGCACCTGAGCCACGAGGGCCTGGACCTGGAGGACCCCGCCAACGAGCCCGACTACGACAAGCCCGGCTTCCTGGAGATGGGCGTCTCCCCCGCCAAGGCCCCCGACAAGCCCAGCTACGTGACCCTGGACTTCGAGGCCGGGGCCCCCGTGGCCCTGGACGGCGTGAAGATGAAGGCCAGCAAAATCATTGAGAAGCTGAACGAGATCGGCGGCGCCAACGGCATCGGCATCATCGACATCGTGGAGAACCGGCTGGTGGGCATGAAGGACCGGGGCGTCTACGAAACTCCGGGCGGAACCATCCTCTACTTCGCCCACGCCCAGCTGGAGATGCTCACCGTGGACAAGGACACCCTGCATCTCAAGCAGAAGCTGGCGGTGGACTTCGCAGACCTCATCTACAACGGCAAGTGGTTCAGCCCCCTGCGGGAGGCCATCCAGGCCTTCGGGGACGAGGCCAACAAGTACGTCACCGGCACGGTGAAGCTGAAGCTCTACAAGGGCAACATCATCCCCGCCGGGACCGTTTCCCCCTACTCCCTTTATTCGGAGAACCTGGTGACCTTCGGGGAGAGCGACTACGACCAGGCCCAGGCCGCCGGCTTCATCAACCTCTGGGGCCTGCCCACGGTGGTGCAGGCGCTGCGGGAGCAGGGCAAACTATAAATTATCGCTCCGCTAACCGAACACCGTCCGGCGGCGCCGAGAAGCGCCGCCGGAATTACACCTTTATTTGGAGGCTTCAATTATGGCAAAGCTCTGGGCCGGACGGACCTCCGGCGAGACCAGCGCCGCGGCGGACGACTTCAATTCCTCCATCCGCTTCGACAGCCGGATGTACCGGCAGGACATCACCGGCAGCATGGCCCACGCCAAAATGCTGGGAGCCCGGGGCATCCTGGCGCCGGAGGAGACGGAGCAGATCATCGAGGGTCTCCGGGGCATCCTGGAGGACCTGGACTCCGGAGATCTGGAGATCGACCTTAGCAGCGAGGACATCCATATGTTCGTGGAGCAGGTGCTGACGCAGCGGCTGGGGGACCTGGGGAAAAAGCTCCACACCGCCCGGAGCCGCAACGACCAGGTGGCCCTGGACCTGCGGATGTACCTGCGGGAGGAAAGCGACGCGATCTCCGGCCTTCTGAGAGCCCTGGTGAGCGCCCTCACCGCCCAGGCGGAGGCGAACCTGGACACCATTCTCCCCGGCTACACCCACCTGCAGCGGGCCCAGCCCATCCTTTTCGGGCAGCATCTCATGGCCTACGCCATGATGTTCCTCCGGGACCTGGAACGGCTCAGTGACGGCAGAGGCCGGCTGAACCTTTCCCCCATCGGGGCCTGCGCCCTGGCGGGCACCGGCTTTGATACCGACCGGGAAATGGAAGCACGGGAGCTGGGCTTCGACGGGCTCTGCCTCAACAGCCTGGACGCGGTGTCCGACCGGGACTTCTGCGTGGAGCTTCTCAGCAGCCTCTCCCTCATCATGACCCACCTGAGCCGTCTGGCGGAGGAGCTGGTCCTCTGGTCCAGCTGGGAATTTCGCTTCGTCGCCCTCTCGGACGCCTATACCACCGGCTCCTCCATCATGCCCCAGAAGAAAAACCCGGACATGGCGGAGCTCATTCGGGGGAAGACGGGCCGGGTCTACGGCTCCCTCATGACCCTGCTGACGGTGCTGAAGGGCCTGCCCCTGGCCTACAACAAGGACATGCAGGAGGACAAGGAGGCCGTTTTCGACGCCTGCGACACGGTGAAAGCCTGCCTCAGTATCTGCGTCCCCATGCTGGAGACCATGAGTGTGCAGAAGGAAAACATGCTCCGGGCCGCCCGGGAGGGCTTCATCAACGCCACCGACCTGGCGGACTACCTGGTGGAGAAGGGGCTCCCCTTCCGCAGCGCCTACAAGGTCTCCGGCGAGGCGGTGGCAGAGTGCATTCGCCTGGGCTGCGTCCTGGAGACCCTGCCCCTGGAAAAGTACAAGGCCCATTCGGAGCTGATCGAAAAGGACGTCTACGAGGCCATCGACCTGCGAGCCTGTGTGGAGAAGCGAAGCAGTTTGGGCGGCACCAGCCGCCCCTCCGTGGAAGCGCAGATCAAGTGGGTGAAAGGGAGGCTGGAAGCATGACCAAGGTATTCATCGACGGCAGCGCCGGGACTACCGGCCTGCGGATCCGGGAGCGGCTGGAAGGGCGAAAGGAGCTCACCCTGCTGACTCTGCCGGAAGAGGCACGAAAGGACCCCAGCGCCCGGAAAGATATCCTCAACGAAGCGGAACTGGTGTTCCTCTGTCTGCCGGACGACGCGGCGCGGGAGGCCGTAGGCTTCATCGAAAATCCGGAGACCAGGGTCATCGACACCTCCACCGCCCACCGCACCTCCCCCGGCTGGGTCTACGGTTTCCCGGAGCTGGTGGGGAGAGAAGCGGTCATAGCATCGAAGCGCATCGCCAACCCCGGCTGCCACGCCAGCGGCTTCATCGCCCTGGTTTATCCCCTGGCGGAGGCGGGCCTGCTGCCCAGGGACGCCGCCCTCAGCTGCTTCTCCCTTACGGGCTACAGCGGCGGCGGCAAGAGCATGATCGCCCAGTATGAGGGCCCGGACCGGGACCCCCTGCTGAGCGCGCCCCGGCAGTACGGCCTGGGGCAGCAGCACAAGCACTTAAGGGAGATGGCCGCCCTTTGCTCTCTGGAAAAGGCCCCCGTCTTCTGCCCCATCGTGGCGGACTTCTACAGCGGCATGGAGGTGACGGTCCCTCTCTTCCGGGATCAGCTCTCCGGCGGCATGGAGGAAGTGAAGGAAGTCTATCGGGCCAAGTACCCCGTCGGCATCGTGCACTTTTCGGAGAAGCCCGACGAGGGGGGCTTCCTCTCCGCCGCCGCCCTCTCCGGCCGGGACGACATGGAGATCAGCGTCCTGGGGAATGAAGAGCGGCTGATCCTCACCGCCCGCTTCGACAACCTGGGCAAGGGCGCTTCCGGCGCCGCCATCCAGAACATGAACATACTGCTGGGCCTCCCGGAAACCACCGGCCTCAGCTTAAAGGAGTAAAACATGAAACTCATCTCCGGCGGCGTCTGCGCCGCGAAGGGCTTTCTGGCCGCGGGCATCCACTGCGGCATCCGGAAGAACCACGACAAGAAGGATCTGGCGCTCGTTTCCTGCGCCGTCCCCGCCGCAGCCGCGGCGGTCTACACCACGAACCTGGTCAAGGGCGCGCCCCTCACCGTGACGAAAAACCACCTCGCCGACGGGGTGGCCAGGGCGGTGATCGTCAACAGCGGCAACGCCAACACCTGCAACGCCGACGGGATCGAGATCGCGGAAAAGATGTGTGCCCTCACCGCCGAGGCCCTGGGCATCGCCCCGGAGGACGTGCTGGTGGCCTCCACCGGCGTCATCGGCCAGAGGCTGGACCTCACTCCCATTGAGGCGGGGCTGCCGAAGCTGGCCGACGCCCTCTCCCCCCAGGGGAACGGCGACGCCGCCGCCGCCATCATGACTACGGACACCGTGGCCAAGGAGGCCGCCGTGGAGTTCACCCTGGGAGGCAAAACCTGCCGCCTGGGGGGCATGGCCAAGGGCAGCGGCATGATCCATCCCAACATGGCCACCATGCTGGTCTTCATCACCACCGACGCCGCCGTCTCTCCCCCCATGCTCCAGAAGGCCCTCAGCTCCGACGTGAGCGAGACCTTCAACATGGTGAGCGTGGATGGGGACACCTCCACCAACGACATGGTGACGCTCATGGCCAGCGGCCTCGCCGGGAACCCCTGCATCACGGAGGAGGGCGAGGATTTCAGCGAATTCATGAAGGCGCTGAACACCGTCACCATGGCCCTCTGCCGCTCCATCGCCGGGGACGGGGAGGGGGCCACCAAGCTCCTGGAATGCCGGGTCACCGGCGCGCCGGACCGGGAGATTGCCCGGACGGTAGCCAAGAGCGTGATCTGCTCCTCTCTCGTGAAGGCGGCCATGTTCGGCTCTGACGCCAACTGGGGGCGGGTCCTCTGCGCCATCGGCTACTCCGGGGCGGCGGTGGACGTGACGAAGATCGGCGTGGCCTTCCGCTCCGCCAAGGGCGAGATCGCCGTGTGCGAAGCCGGCGCGGGGGTGGATTTCTCCGAGGAGAAGGCCAAGGAGATCCTGCTGGAGAAGGAGATCGACATTCTCGTCTCCCTGAACGACGGGGAGACGGAGGCCACGGCCTGGGGCTGCGATTTGACCTACGATTACGTAAAGATCAACGGGGATTACCGGACTTGAGGTGAGAGGCATGAACCATGCGCTGTCTAATTCCGAGCTGGCGGAGGTCCTGGTCCAGGCCCTCCCCTACATCCAGAAATACTACGGGCAGACCGTGGTCATCAAATACGGCGGCAACGCCATGACCAGCGAGAGCCTGAAGCAGCAGGTGATGGAGGACATCTGCCTCCTGCGGCTGGTGGGCGTCAAGGTGGTGCTGGTCCACGGCGGCGGGCCGGAGATCACGGAGCTCATGGCCCGGGTGGGCAAGGAGTCCACCTTTGTGGACGGCCTCCGGGTGACGGACGCGGAGACCATGGAGCTGGTGCAGATGGTCCTGGCGGGGAAGGTGAACAAGTCCCTGGTGAACCTCCTGGAAATGAAGGGCGGCAAGGCCATGGGCATCTCCGGTATGGACGGGCGGCTCATCGAGGCGAAGATGCGGGACGAGCGCCTGGGCTACGTGGGGGCCATCACCAGGATCAACATCGACCCGGTGCGGGACCTGCTGGACAAGGGCTATATCCCGGTGGTCTCCACCATCGGCTGCGACGCGGAGGGGAACACCTACAACATCAACGGGGACACCGCCGCCGCCTACATTGCCGGGGCCCTTCACGCCCAGCGGCTCATCATGATGACGGACGTGGCGGGCATCCTCCGGGACAAGAACGATCCCTCCACCCTCATCCGGGAGCTCAGCGTCTCCGAGGCGGTGGGCCTCTTCCGGGAGGGCGTCATCGCCGGAGGCATGATCCCCAAGGTGGACTGCTGCATCGAGGCCATCGGCATGGGTGTGGAGAAGGTCATCATCATGGACGGAAGGGTCCCCCATGCCATCCTCATGGAGCTGCTCACGGATGAGGGCGCGGGGACCATGGTGAAAGGAGCGGAAGGTTGAAACATTGTAATCAGCGCACCATACCGAAATAAGGCGCAAAAAACTCAGCCCCTGGAAAAAGGGACTTTTCAAGAGCAAGCGGGCGGGGTATAATCTACGTGGCGCTGGGCGTCACGAGATAGCCTTGCCGTT
>JAFXTU010000061.1 GCA_017535635.1 Oscillospiraceae bacterium | reverse complement strand
GGGACAGCTTCGAGAAGATCCTGGAGGAGCTGCATATCCCCCAGCCCCCCGGAGAGGCCGTGACGGACATCGAGGCGGGCGTCCGGGCCGCCGCCGGGATCGGCTACCCGGTGCTGGTAAGGCCCTCCTTCGTCCTGGGCGGCCGGGCCATGCAGATCGTGGCCAATGAGGAGCAGCTCCGGCACTATCTGAAAACCGCCGTGGAGATCGACGCGGACAAGCCCGTCCTGGTGGACAAGTACATCCAGGGCAAGGAGGTGGAGGTGGACGCCATCTGCGACGGGGTGGACGTCTTCGTTCCCGGCATCATGGAGCTGGTGGAGCGCACCGGCATCCACTCCGGGGACTCCATCAGCGTCTATCCCGCCTTCTCCATCTCCGACAAGGTGAAGGGAACCATCCTCCAGTACGCCAAAAAGCTGGGCCTGGGCATCGGCATCGTGGGCCTCTACAACATCCAGTTCATCGTGGACGAGAACGAGAAGGTCTATATCATCGAAGTGAATCCCCGCTCCTCCCGGACGGTGCCCTTCCTCTCCAAGGCCACGGGCTACTCCCTGGCGGACATCGCCACCGAGGCGATCCTGGGCAAGAGCCTCAAGGAGCAGGGCATCTTCGGCATTTACCCGGAGGAGAAAAAGCGGCACTATGTGAAGGTCCCGGTGTTCTCCTTCAACAAGATCAAGGGCCTGGACGCCTACCTCTCCCCGGAGATGAAGTCCACCGGCGAAGCCATCGGCTACGACGACAAGCTGAACCGGGCCCTCTACAAGGCCCTCCAGGCGGCAGGGATGCGCCTCCAGAATTACGGCACCGTTCTGGTCACCGTGGCGGACAAGGACAAGCCCGAGGCCCTGCCCCTGATCCGGCGCTTCTACAACCTGGGCTTCAACATCCAGGCCACCGCCGGCACCGCCCGTTTCCTGAAGGAGAACGGCATCCGCACTCACGTCCTGCAGAAGATCAGCGACTCTAGTGAGGAGATCCCCGACGCCATCCGCCAGGGCCACATCGCTTACGTCATCAACACCAGGGACCTGAGCTCTCTTTCCGAGACCACCGACGGGGTGAAGATCCGGCAGCTGGCCACGGAGAACAACGTCACCATCTTCACTGCCCTGGACACGGTGCGGGTCCTGCTGGATGTGCTGGAGGAGACTACTCTCACCATTTCCACCATCGACGCCTGATTTGACGGGAGGGGCGCAGAGTTGCTTCAAAGCGTATTTGAAATTGCTGAAAATCAAAGCCTGGCGAAAGGCATCTGGCGGATGCGCCTCCGGGGCGATACCTCCTCCGTCACCGCGCCGGGGCAGTTTGTGAACCTGCGGCTGGAAGGCCGTTTCCTCCGG
Source organism: Oscillospiraceae bacterium (assembly GCA_017535635.1). GTDB lineage: Bacteria > Bacillota > Clostridia > Oscillospirales > Oscillospiraceae > UBA1774. The sequence goes on along the minus strand of JAFXTU010000061.1, from coordinate 59,410 downwards.
CGTCCCATCTCCGTCTGCGACTGGGAGGAGAGGGAGCTGACCCTCATCTACAAGGTCCTGGGAAAGGGAACGGAGGAGATGAGCCGCTATGGCGCGGGAAAAACCCTGGACCTGCTCACGGGGCTGGGGAACGGCTTTTCCCTCACCGAGAGCGGGCCGTCGCCCCTCCTCATCGGCGGGGGCGTGGGCATCCCGCCCCTCTACGGGCTGGCGAAGCGCCTCCTGGCGGAGGGGAAGAGGCCAAGGGCGGTGCTGGGTTTCAACACAGCGGAAGAAGTCTTCTATGAAGAGGAATTCCGGGCCCTGGGCTGCGAGACGATCCTTGCCACGGCGGACGGGAGCCGGGGCATCCGGGGCTTCGTGACCGACGCGCTGCCGGAGGAGTACAGCTACTATTACACCTGCGGACCGGAAGCCATGCTCCGGGCTGTGTTCCGGGCTTCCAAAGGCTCCGGTCAGCTCAGCTTTGAGCGGCGGATGGGCTGCGGCTTCGGGGCCTGCATGGGCTGCTCTTGCGAGACGCTCACCGGCTATAAGCGCATCTGCAGAGAGGGCCCGGTGCTGCGAAAGGAGGAGCTGCTATGGGAAGATTGAGCGTGAACCTCTGCGGCATCGAACTGGATAACCCGCTGATCCCCGCCTCCGGCTCCTTCGGCTACGGCTATGAGTTCGCGGAGTTATACGATATCAATATGCTGGGCACGTTTTCCTTCAAAGGGACGACAAAAGAGCCCCGCTTCGGGAACCCCACCCCCCGCATCGCGGAGGCCCCCTCCGGGATGCTGAACTCCGTAGGTCTGCAAAACCCTGGGGTGGAGAAGGTGATCGCGGAGGAGCTGCCCAAGCTGCGGAACTGCTTCCATAAGCCCGTCATGGCCAACATCAGCGGCTTTTCCGTGGAGGACTACGCCTATACCGCCGGGCTGCTGGACAGGGAAGAACAGGTGGGCTGGCTGGAGGTGAACGTCTCCTGCCCCAACGTCCACGGGGGCGGCATGGCCTTCGGGACGGACCCGGCTGCCGCCGCCAGGGTGACGGAGGCGGTGAAAAAGGTGACCACCAAGCCGCTCATCATCAAGCTCTCCCCCAACGTCACGGACATTGCCGCCATCGCCAGAGCCTGCGAGGAGGCCGGGGCCGACGGGCTCAGCCTCATCAATACCCTGCTGAGTATGCGCATCGACCTGAAGACGCGAAAACCCATCCTGGCCAATACCATGGGGGGGCTCTCCGGCCCGGCAGTGTTCCCGGTGGCCCTGCGGATGGTGTACCAGGTCTCGCAGGCGGTGAAGATCCCTGTGATCGGCATGGGGGGCGTTTCCACGGCGGAGGACGTGATCGAAATGATGCTGGCCGGGGCGACCGCCGTGGGCATCGGGGCGGCAAACCTGACAGACCCCTATATCTGCCGGGACATCATCCATGAGCTGCCGGAAACGATGGAACGGTACGGCATCGAAAACCTGCGGGACATCATCGGAGGTGCGAAGAATGGGTAAGGACGTGATCATTGCCTGCGATTTCCCCTCAGCGGGGGAGACCTTGGCGTTTCTGGACAAGCTGGGGGCACCGGCCCCCTTTGTGAAGATCGGCATGGAGCTCTTCTACGCCGAAGGGCCTTCTGTTGTGCGCACCCTTAAGGAGCGCGGCTGCCGGGTCTTTCTGGATCTGAAGCTCCACGACATTCCCAATACGGTGAAAAAGTCTATGGCAGTGCTCTCGGGCCTGGGGGCGGACATCGTGAACGTCCACGCCGCCGGGACGAGGGCCATGATGGAAGCGGCTTTGGAAGGGCTGATGCGGCCCGACGGCACGAGACCCCTGCTCATCGCCGTGACCCAGCTCACCTCCACCGACGAGAAGACCATGGCCGATGAGCTTCTGATCCCCCGGCCCATGGAGGAGGTGGTCCTCTCCTACGCGCAAAACGCCCGGCGCGCCGGGCTGGACGGGGTGGTCTGCTCGCCCCTGGAGGCAGGGCGGGTCCATGAAGTCTGTGGAAAACAATTTCTCACCGTGACCCCCGGTGTCCGCTTTCCGGAGGGGGAGAAGGGGGACCAGAAGCGGGTCATGAGCCCGGTGGAGGCGAAGAAGGCCGGCTCGGACTATATCGTGGTGGGGAGGCCCATCACGGCGGCGGAGGACCCGGCGGCGGCCTACGCGCGCTGCCTCCGGGAATTTGTTGACTGAGAGGGAGAAGAGGATGGAAGCCTATAAGAGAGAATTCATCGCCTTTCTGGAAAGCGCCGGGGTCCTGAAATTCGGCGACTTCACCGCCAAGAGCGGCCGGAAGATCCCCTATTTCATCAACGCCGGGGAGATCAAGACCGGCGCCCAGATTGCCCGCCTGGGGGCGTTTTACGCCAAGGCGTACAAGGAGCATCTGGGGGAGAAGCAGACCTGCCTCTTCGGCCCCGCTTACAAGGGCATCCCCATCGCTGTGGCCGCCAGTGCCGCCCTGGCGGGGGAGGGGCTGGATCTGCCCTTCTTCTTCAACCGGAAGGAAGCCAAGGACCACGGGGAGGGCGGCGTCCTGGTGGGCTATGTCCCCAAGCCGGGGGAGGAAGTGGTCATCGTGGAGGACGTGATCACCGCCGGCACCGCCATCCGGGAGAGCATGGAGCTGCTCTCCAAGCTGGAGGGCGTGAAGGTAGCCGCCGCCTTCGTCATGGTGGACCGGCGGGAGAAAGGGAAGAGCGAAAAGTCGGCCATGAAGGAGATCGAGGAGGAATTCGGCTTCCCCGTTTACTGCGTGGCGGACGTATATGACATTTTGGAGTATCTGTCTGAGGACCCGAAGAACGGGGAGAACATCGCCCGCATCCGGGCCTATCTGGAAGTGAACGGAGCGAAATCGTGAGAAGCGTCATTGATATTCTGGACCTGAGCGTGGAGGAGCTGGAGGGGCTGATCCAAACCTCTCTGGATATCATCCAGCGCCCGGCGGAGTACAGCGAGCTCTGCCGGGGGAAGAAGCTGGCGACCCTCTTTTTCGAGCCCTCCACCCGCACGAGAATGAGCTTTGAGGCCGCCATGTACGAGCTGGGGGGAAACGTGATCTCCATGTCCTCCGCCGCCTCCTCCTCGGCGGCCAAGGGGGAGAGCGTGGCGGACACGGCCCGGGTGGTCTCCTGCTACGCGGACATCATCGCCATCCGCCACCCCAAGGAGGGGGCGGCCCTGGTGGCCTCCGAGAACGCCACGGTCCCCGTCATCAACGCCGGGGACGGGGGCCACTGCCACCCCACCCAGACCCTGGCGGACCTTTTGACCATCTACCGGGAGAAGGGGAGCTTTGAGGACCTCACCGTGGGCCTCTGCGGGGACCTGAAATTCGGGCGCACGGTCCACTCCCTCATTAACGCCCTTTCCCGCTACAGCGGGGTAAAGTTCGTCCTCATTTCCCCGGAGGAACTGAAGGTCCCCAGCTATGTAAAGCGGGACGTGCTGAAGCAGAAGGGCATCCCCTACGTCCAGACCACCTCCCTGGAGGATGCCATCCCCGAGCTGGACATCCTCTATATGACGCGGGTCCAGCGGGAGCGCTTCTTCAACGAGGAGGACTACCTGCGGCTGAAGGACAGCTACATCCTCACCCCGGACAAGCTTCGTGGGGCAAAGGAGGACATGTCCATCCTCCACCCCCTGCCCCGGGTGAACGAGATCAGCGTGGCCATCGACAAGGACCCCCGGGCCTGCTACTTCAAGCAGGTGCTGAACGGGAAATACATGCGCATGGCGCTGATGCGCCTGCTGCTGAAGGAGGCCGGGACCCTGTGAACATCGACTCCATTCAGAACGGCGTGGTCATTGACCACATCACCGCCGGGAAGGGGATGCTCCTCTACTCCCTCCTGGGGCTGGACGCCCTGGACGTCAGCGTGGCCATCATCAAGAACGCGGTCAGCGAGAAAAAGGGGAAGAAGGACATCATCAAGATCGACGCCGACATCCCCGTGGATTTCCAGGTCATCGGCTATGTGGACCCCGGCGCGACCCTGAACATCATCCGGGAGGGTCAGCTGGTGGAGAAGCGGGACGTGGAGCTGCCGGACACCCTGACGGACGTGATCTTCTGCCGTAACCCCAGGTGCATCACCTCCACGGAGCAGGAGCTGCGGCACATCTTCCGGCTCACGGACCGGGAGAAGCGGGTCTATCGCTGCGTCTACTGCGAGACCGCCGCGAAATAGGGTTTTCGCCCGCCGGATCCCCGGCGGGCGATTTTGGGAAAGGGAGGAAACGGAATATGATGGTCTATCCCGCCGGGCAGGCCGCCCGGCCCTATATGATCGAGACCTATGCCCGGGGCAGGACCGTGCGCGTCTATGCTTCCGGGGAAGCGTATGACCCGGCGAAGGATTATGTGGTGATCGAGGAAAAGGGGAGAGAGGCGCTTGGGGCCCTGGCGGCCCTGGGTTTCCGCCCCTTTGAGGACTGCTACGACCAGTCGGATCCCTACATGTGGGGCCTTCCGGTGGACTGGAAGTACCTGGGTGCCTCCATCGGGCGGGGAAGCTTCTACAATTCCCAGGACTTCCAGTTTGCCGCCGCCGTGTTCTTTGAGCGGGTGGGAAGGTTTACCAGCATCAATGAGACCGCCTATTTCCACTACGATCACCCCCTGAACATGCTGGGCACAGGCCGCTTCCAGCAGTTCCTCTCCCCGGAGAACCAGCGGAAATACTACGAAAAGGTCCGGGAGGACCCCCACGTGGTGAATCGGGGCGAAAAGCTCCTCATCGGCAGCGACGTTTGGATCGGGGCCAACGCCTTTATCAACGTCTCCCGCTGCCGCAGCATCGGGGACGGGGCCATCATCGCCGCCGGTGCCGTGGTGAACGGCGACGTGCCGCCCTTCAGTGTGGTGGGCGGAGCCCCGGCCCGGGTACTGAAATACCGCTACACCCCGGAGGAGGTGGAAGTCCTCCTGCGGGTCCGCTGGTGGGACTGGGAGCCGGAAATGATGGACAAGTACGCCGAAGAGCTGCTGGACCCGAAAAAGTTCTTTATGACCTTCGGGAAAGCGTAGAGACAGAGGGAATATGCAGAGAGAAAACAAAGACTAGCGATTGCCCGATATACTTCAATAATAGGAGAGAGTTGGAAATGATTCATATGATTGTCCCAATGGCGGATATGGAGTCACGAGTGCTGGCATTCCGACAGAAATTCTACGATGCCGGAGAGCGAGTGATCAGCGGCAGCTATAAGCTGGATCAGGACCACTATACCTATTTGGACTGGCTGACCATTTTGGAGCGCAATCGTTCCAGGGAAACGGCAAATCCCAAGTTCGGCGTATCCGATACCTTTCTTGCCGAGAACGATGCGGGAGAATTGGTGGGTATCATCAACATCCGCTATGATTTGACACCTTTTTATCTGGACAGCGGTCATATTGGATATAGCGTGGTGCCGGATCAGCGCCGTAAGGGTTATGCGACGGAAATGCTCCGTTCCGCATTGGAGCTTGCAAAACAGCATGGTATGGATGAAGTAAAGGTGGTCTGCCTGGCAGACAATGCTGCTTCAAAAGGGACGATTCTACGCTGCGGTGGACAGCTGCTTCGCAGCTTCGAGTCAGGAAATGGTCAGAAAGAGGAATTCCGCATTTGCCTTTCATCATCGAAAGGAGCGCTGGAGTGAGGCTTTCGATCCCTAATCTTGCATATTGACAAATGATATCGAATATAATATCATATAAGAAAAGCGAGGCGAAGCGAGGCTATGGAAATCCGCCTGAAGAAACAGGCCCAAAAGTATCTGGACTCTGTTGATGAACCGACCAGGAAGAAACTCTATAAGGCGCTGGAACAACTCGCACAGCTTAAAGGAGATATCCGGCCGTTAAAGGGGGTGAAAAACCAGTATCGCTTCAAAATCCAGCATTACCGGATTTTGTTTGAATGGATCAAGGGAGAAATCGTGATTACCGTCATTGAGATCAACACACGAACGAATATTAAGTATTAGCTTTGAATTCTGGTGTTTAGTGGTGATGAATTATGAAAGAAAATCCTTCTACTGCGATGGACCTGAATGCACGGTTTGCTGAGATCAACGGGCTTGAACCGGAGAACCCGACGAAAGAAGACCTGGAGGCGATCGCCAGGGCCGCTTCTGAAGACCCGGAGGATACCATTACATTGGAGGAATACAAGCAGCAACGCGAGTACAGCGGACGCCTTTTGATCCGAATTCCGAAGGAACTGCACAAACAGCTGGTGGAAGCCGCAAAGGCAAACGGTGTCAGCCTCAACCAATATGCGCTCTATAAGTTGGCGAAGTGAGAAAAATATCGGAAAAAGAAACACCATCGTCCCGCATACTGCGACGGCGATGGTGTTTTGTATGTTCTGGAAAAACCAGGTATCCCCTGCGTGGGAGCAAAGAACGAGTTACGGGATCACCGGCGTCCAGTAGCTCTGATGGTAGATGTCGGTGAAGAGGTAGCAGGCGGAGGCGGCAGAGGCGTCGATATAGACGTTGCTGATCTCCTCGTTGCCGGTATAGGTCACCGGATCTGCGATGCGGTAGGAATCCAGATAGGTCCCGTCGTAGGCGTAATAGTCACAGACATACTCGATGGTGTCTCCCACCTCCAGCTCCGGGATGCTCTTGGCCACGGTCTCCGTCTCCCCGGCCCGGTAGTCGCTCCGGGCACCGGCGATGTAGCCGTAGGGGTGAGCGGAGTCGAAGATGAGGATCAGGTCCGCCCGGCTGCCGTTCAGCAGCACCGGGACCCGGCCCGTGACGGTGTAGTCGCTGCCCTCATAGACCGTGTCGATGTAGTAGAAGGCCACGGGCTGGCTGTCGATGGCGAGCCAGGTGCCGTCGTATTCCCCGATCAGCGCGCCGGAGTCGGTGAAGTCGAATACATTGTCCAGGCCCAGGTCCAGGAAGCCCTCCCCGTCGTCGTAGTAGACGCTGAGAGCCAGATCCTGCACCAGAGACCACTGCTCTTCGGGCAGGGAGAGGGAATAACCCTCACTTGTGCTCTGCCAGAAGAGAAGGGAGGGATCGAAGCGGTTGGCGGCCAGGTACTCCGCCGTACCTTCTACGTCCAGGTTCCTTCCCAGGAAGCCGGAGCTGGAGCCGGTGAGGCCGGAGACCAGGCTGTCGCCTCCAAGAAGAGAACCCAGGATCCCGGAAATAAGATCGCCGGAGACCATGCTGCCGCCGGAGGAAGCGCCCAGCAGGGAGTTCATGGGGCTGGCCTGGCCGCCGGAAACGGCCTGTCCGGCCACCTCCACGCTGGCGAACTGCTGGATGCAGCGGGAGTATTCGCTGTCCAGGCCCAGGGCGTCGTAGGCGTTCACGGCGCTGTCCACCCGGGACATCTTCTGATAGGGGAAGTAGATGGAAAGTCCGTAGGCGTCCGTGATGCTGGAGGAGGTGCGGTTGTACTTCACGGCGCTGAGGACGGTGTTCGCCAGGGCACGGCTCTCGGCAGTGTCCAGGTTCCGGCTCAGGTGCACCAGGTCCACCTGGTCCACCTTGCTGGAGACGGCGAATTCCCTGGTGTTGGCCCGGGCGTCGGACACGGCCTTGAATTCCTTCTCCTCCAGCAGTCCGGAAAGGCTCTGGGCAAAGTCGCTGAACTTGGCGGGGATCGTCTTTTCCAGCTCTGCCAGGTCCACCACGGAGAGGGTAGTCTTCTGCCCGGAACACTTTTTGTCGCAGGTGGTGACGAAGTCGTCCACGATCCGCTTGCCGACCTCAATGGTGGGCATGGAGGTATCGACGCTGAGGGCACTCAGCCAGTCAGTATAGTACCAGCCGATGCCCGGCTCCGTCTCCTCGGAGGCGATGAGGTAGTCCGCGTGGGGAGCCAGGGTGAGGCCGCTTTCCAGGGTGCCCATGAGGCAGGCGTCGAAGCCGATGAAGTCGAACTGGACCCCCGCGCCCGTGAGGGCCTCGTTCAGCCCCGCCAGGCTCATGGAGCCGGAGCGCTGGTTCTTCTCATCGTAGCCGTAGCCGCTGATGGAGCCGCCGCCGTGGTCCCAGAGGATGAGCTCGTTCCGGTTGGCGGGGTAATTCTTTGAGCAGTACTCGATGAAGCGCCGGAGGGTGGCGGGCCGGGTCATGGGGTCAGAGCCGTCGTCCTTTACCAGGGGGATGAGGCCGCCGCTGACCACCTGGTAGATCTGGTTCACGCTGCTGCTCACCACGCTGTTTTTCCAGGAGGTGCTGCCGCCGGTGTAGACGATGAGGTTCACCTTGTCCCCCAGGGTGGCCTGGGTCATCTCCTGCAGATCGGAGGAGGCCATGCCGCTCTTGGATTCCAGGTCCGAGCCGCACATGTAGACCATGATGGTGACGGTGTCCTGCCCTGAGCCCAGGAGCTTTGTGTACTTGGGCCGGGCGGCGGGGTCCACGGAGGTGTTGAGTCTGGAGGTGTTGGAAGTGCCGCTCCAGCCGGTGGAAACGCTGCCCACGCTGCCTCCCAGGAGGCTGGAGATGTCAAGGCCGCCGCCGAGGCTTCCCAGGCCCCCTAAACCGCTCAGGCTGCCGCCGCCGGAAGTCCCGCTCTGGCTGCCGGAAGAAGGCGCCTGGGTGGAGCTGGGGGTATAGCTCTGGCTGTAGCCGGAGGAGGGCGCCTCGGTGCCGCTGTTCCCGCCCAGGAGGCTGCTGAGGCCGAAGCCGCCGCCGCCCAAAAGGACAATGACGGCAATGATGATGCCGATGATGGGGCTTCTGCCCCCGGAGGCTCTGCCCCCGGAGGGGACGGGTTGATAAACTCCCCTCTGCTGGGAAGAGGAGCGCCCGGCTGCGGGGCGGAGAGACTGCCCGCCGTTGGGCCTCTGCCCTCCCACGGGGCGCTGCCCCGCCTGGGCGGGAGCCTGACCCACCGGGCCGGAGTGCAGCCCTTCGCCCTTTCTCTGTATGTCCTTCCCGGCGCCGGTCACATGCTTCTCGCGCCCCTGCGGTCTGTTTTCCATAATGACCTCCCTTCGCCGCTCCCGGGCGGCGGTTCATTCTGATGACGGTGTATTACTCTGCGAAAGCACAGCCGCTGCGGCCGGTTTTCTTCACCTGGTAAAGGGCGCTGTCCGCCGCCTCGAAGATCTGCTCGAAGCTGAGGTCAGCGTCGCCGAAGGCAACGCCCACACTGATGGAAACGGGGATCAGATCCTCTTCGGCGACGCTGAGAGCAGCGTTGATGGCCTCCACCTTCTGCCGGATCAGGTCCCGATGGTCCTTGTGGGTGCGGAGCATGATGATGGAGAACTCGTCGCCGCCGATCCGGCAGACGTAGTCGCCCGAGCGGAAGCTGTCCCGCAGGACCGAGGCGACCCAGCGCAGCACCCGGTCTCCCATCTCGTGGCCGTAGGTGTCGTTGACGCTCTTGAAGAAATCCACATCCAGCACCAGCAGGGCGGAGGTGCTCCAATCCACATTTTTGAGAAGAACATCATAGCCGCTGCGGTTGTAAAGCCCGGTGAGCTTGTCATGGGCCGCCTCATAGGCGAGGGCTTCCCGGCGCTTCCGGTTGGTTGCGGAGATCTGGTTGAAGGCCGCGGCCAGAAAGCGGAACTCTTCCGAGCCCTGGTCCGTGGGGATGGGCTGGTCTGCGCGGACCCGGTCTACGGAATAGGACAGGGGTCGGATGATCAGGATTGCGGTGAGAAAAACAATGGAAAGCACCAGAAGGACCATGACGATGATCAGGATCTGCTGCACCCGGAGGAGCGAACGGAAGCTGGCGGTGTCGGCGTAGAGCAGGGTCTCCGTGGTGAGCACCAGCTCGTCCAGGCAGCGCTGCATATGCTGGGAGATCGCTTCCTTTTTCAAGCGATAGCCTTCATCAAACACCGTCTCCCGGGCCAGCTCCTCCTGGGCCTCCGGGGACAGAAGGTCGGCGCCCTCCGGCAGGCTCCGGAGCCGGAGCACCTCCGGCAGCTTGGACAGATCGTATCCCCTGGCCTCGATGATGAGGCGCATGGAATCGTATTCCCGTTCCATGAGCGCCTGGGATTCCTTCATCGCGGAGGCCAGGGCATCATAGGCCTGGGTATCGCCCAAATGCTCCCGCAGAAGCTCCAGGGCCTTATCCCGGCGGCGGGAGATCTCCGCCTCCTCAAAGTAATTCCAGAGATAGGCGACGTCTCCGGTCACAGCGAAGCAGCGGACCTGCTCTGTGAGGTAATCGGAGGCGATCTGCAAATCGTATGCGCCCCTCTGCCAGTCAATGTAATTAAAGGTTGCCGTGCGCAGGTTCCGAAACCGGTCGGTGATGCGGTAAGCGAAGAAAAGGAGCAGGAGCGAGATGACGATCATGCCGATGGCCATGACCCGATTCACCCGCCGGAGAGAAAAGCCCTTTTTTTCGGTCCGGCTTGTTTCTTTCATATTCCGTTTCCGCCTGTGTTGCCTGTATTTGAGCCCTGCGGGGAAGGGGAAAGATGCGTCTTCAATGGAAACCGTCTTCAGAACATTATAGCATACGTAAGGCGCGGCATTCAACTGCCGCGCCTTAGAAAAACCAATGAAATCAAATCATTTTTTCCCGGGGTCGTAATTCGGTCCGAATTCCTGCCCCAGTTTATCGTAGTCGATGCGGGGAAGCTTGGGGATCGTTTGTTCCACGTTATCCGACTCCTCCGCAGATTCTTCCGCCGCATCGGAAGAGGAGAAGGATTTGTTGATCATCGCGGCGATGTTTTCCACCGTGTCCTGGCTGACGGCGCTCACCGGGGGTTCTTCCGTCACTGCCGCGGGGGGAGGGGTTTCTTCCTCTTTGGGCTTCTCTTCCTTGGGAAGCGGCTCGACGAAATCATAGATATGGGTCAGAGCATCCCGGTAAGCGAGCATGGAGGATCCGAGCTTGTCCAGGTATTCGGCGGTGGCCTTTTTCGCGTTCAGGAGGGCGGCCTCCTCTGCGGCCAGATCCGCCTGGAGCTGGGCCCTGCGTTCGCCTGCTTCTTCCTCTGCCTTGGCCACGATCTCCGTGCGAAGGCGCTCGGTTTCCTCATCCAGTGCGTCCCGCCTCTGTTCGGCCTCGGTGATCATCTCCTTGGCAGTGCGCTCGGCCTGAAGAAGGGCCATGCGCATGGCGTCCTCCGTAGACCGGTATTCCTCAACCTTGTCCACCAGGACCTTCATCTTGTTTTTCAGGATCACATTGTCCCGGTACAGCGTGGAGTAATCCTGGATGAGCTGCTCCATCAGCTTGTCGACAGAGGCGGTATCATAGCCGCCAAAGACAGCTCGTTCAAATACAAAATCTGTGACTTCCTGGGGAGTCAGCAATGTCGGTCATCCTTTCGTGATTGGGGGAGTGCCGCCGGATCAGAAATATACGCCGCTGTTTTCCAGCTCGTCGATCAGATCGCCGATGATATCCACGTTGTAGGGCGTGACGATGAAGGTGCTCACGGCGACCTTCTTGATCTTCCCGTCCTGGGCGTAAGCTACGCCGCTGACAAAATCCAGGATCCTGCGGGAGACTTCCTTGCTGGTATTCTCCAGATTCAGGACCACGGTGCGCTTGTCCCGCAGATGATCCGCAATCTCCCGGGCGGACTCATACTGATCGGGCATGACCAGCACGACCTGCAGCCGGGCAGTAGCGTGAATGTTGACTACCTTGTTGCCGCTGTGCTTTTCCGGAGCGTTCACATCCTCACCCTCAGTCCATACGGAAGGAGCTGCCGCCTTCGGCTTCTCCTCAAATACTTCTAAAGGATCATCATAGGGCCGCGCGATCTTTTTGAGATTGTCCCAAATACTTCCCATTTCCTCATATCTCCATTTCTCAGATCTGCGGAGCCGTCCGCGCTCCGAAAATGGCGCTTCCGACTCGGACCATATTGGATCCGGACACTATCGCTTGCGGATAATCTCCGCTCATTCCCATGGACAAGCACCATATATGGGTATTATCGTATTTTTTGGACCGGATGTCAATATAGAGTCGGTACATTTCGTCAAAAAAAGGATAATTTTTTGTGCCGGGCCAGCTCCCGGAGGATTTTTCCCAGGCGGGAGGGATGGCCATGAGCCCTTCCAGGCGCAGATGGGGGAGAGAAGCGGCCAGGGCGGCGGCCTCGTCTGTCTCCTCCGGAAGGAAGCCCCCTTTGGTCTCCTCCCGCCCGATGTTCACCTGCAGGAGGATGGGCTGCACCGTGTCCAGAAGAGCGGCCCGCTTTTCCAGGAGCTGCAGGAGCTCGGCGGAGTCCACCGATTGGATGAGATCCACCCGCCCGGTGATCAGCCTGACCTTGTTGTGCTGCAGTCTCCCGATGAAGTGCTTGGGCCTTCCCTCGTAGGCGCCCTGGGCATCCTTTTCCAGAAACTCGTTCACCCGGTTCTCCCCGCAGGCGTCGACTCCGGCGGCGACGGCCTGACGCACCGCTTCGGCGTCCTTTGTTTTGGAAGCGGCCACCAGGAGGATGCTCTCCGGCGCAGTGCCGGCTTTGATGGCGGCCTCAGCGATGCTTTCACGGACCTGGCGCACGTTTTCACCGATGCTGTTCATTCAGCCCACGACCTTTCCGTCATATAGCTTTTTGGCGCTGACGATGATCTCATCTCCGGCGTGGAGAGTCTCGCTGCCTACCAGGTAGTAGTCACCGTAGTCCCGCAGGACCTCCACCCGTTTTTTCTCCGCCATGAGGGCTGTCTGCACGTAAACGCAGGGATAGCCGTCCTCGTCCACGTGCAGGCCCCGCCGGGGGATCCGGAAGCCGCTGATCTCCGAAAGCAGCAGCTCTCCCTCCTGCAGACGCATGTCCTTCACGTCGGACAGGGCTTCCGAACAGCTGAGGAGAATGACCCGACGCCCGTTCTCCAGGGCGCTCAGGCTCTCCACCTGCATATTGAGCTCCTCGCCGTAGTAGCGGCCAAAGCGGAGGCGGACCTCTCTGCGTCCGTAGAGGACGTCCGCATCCTCCTCGCCGATCAGGGCGGCAAAGTACCACTTGACACCGCTGACCAGCTTGCCCAGGGCTTGCTCCGACGGCTGTCGCCGCTGACCCAGGAGCGATTCCAAGGCGCCGGGAGTGATGCCCTGCAGCTCCTCATAGCCAAGGCTTTCCCAACCGTCCGTGCCGGTGCTGAAAAGACCGGGGACCGGCGCGGTGAGAATGTCGGCGCTTTCGCTGGAATGCCTGCGCAGATCACCGATCTCCCCGTTGACCTCCTGCAGCCGTTCCCGAATGTCCGACTGGGAGCTGAACACGGCGAAGACCTGGGTCTCCAGAAGCTGGCTGAGGGATTCCGCCTCGGCGAAGCTCCGGGAGGACACCTGCTGCCGCAGCCTGCGGATGCCGGACTGGATCTCCGCATCGGTCTGCCGGGCGTTCTCCATGGCGCTGTCGGTGAGAAGAGTGGTGAGCTCCGCGGCCTCCGCCTCCAGATCGCTGAGACGGACGGCGCGGAGAAGCGCCTCCTCGGAGCGGAAGGCTTCCGCTACCGTGCCGCCTTTGGCCACACGGCTGCCCTCCTGGAGCTTAAGGTTTACGGCAGTGTATGTACTGAGAATGACCTCTTCCTCTCTGGCTACGATGCCTCGGACCGGAGCTGTTTCCCGGTCCACATAGGTGGTGACCGGAACGGTCCGGTAAGGATCGTTCATGGCCTGATAGGTGTAGATGCCCAGCCACACCAGCAGGGCGGCAAAAACCAGATAACAGGCGATCTTCAGGGTTAGATTGGTGTTTCTTTTCATTCCCAGCCTCTTTTGAATGGACGATCAGTTTGATTCCGCCGGCAGCGGCAGGGGCCGCGCAGGGATGATGGTGGAGATGGCGTGCTTGTAGATGAGCTCCTGCTTTCCGTCACAGTCCAGCACCACGGTGAAGCTGTCATAGCCGGTGACGAAGCCCCGCATCTGGAATCCGTTCATGAGGAAGAGGGTCAGGAGCAGCTTTTCCCGGCGGGCTCCCGCCAGGAAGGTATCCTGTATGTTGATGTTTTTCTGCATGGTTTCGACGTCCTTTCTTTTTTCCGGAAGAGCCGTCCCTTTCGGGGGCTTTCTCCTGATCTTACCGCCCCGAAACGGGGCCGCAAGTCAAAGTATACCGGAATTCTCCAAAATTCTTGTCGAAATCAGGCAGGCTTCCTGTAAATTCGGTTCTTTTTTCCAAAGCAGCCAGTGGATCCCTTCCCGGCCCCGGAGCCAGCTCAGCTGCCGCTTGGCATAGCGGCGGGAGGCCAGCTTGACCTCCTCGGCAGCCTCCGGGAGGCTGCACTCTCCCCGGAGGGCGCGCAGGGTCTCCTTGTAGCCGATGGCCTGCATGCTGGTGTCTTTTTCCGTGACGCCGGCGTTCAGCAGGGCCCGAACTTCCTCCGGGAGGCCCCCGGCGAACATGCGCTCCACCCGCCGGTCGATGCGCCGGTAGAGCTCCTCCCGCTCCTCAAAGCTCAGCGCCAGGGTGCAGGAGGCGTAGCGGGGAGGAGCGGAGCGGCTGCGCTCGTCAAAGCGGGTCATCGTTTCGCCCGTGACCTGGCAGATCTCCAGAGCCCGGACGATGCGCTTCCGGTCGTTGGGGTGGAGCTTCTCCGCCCGCTCCGGGTCCAGCGAGTTCAGCAGCGCCAGCATGCTCTCGCCGCCCCGGGCGTCGTATTCCGCCTCCAGCCGCGCCCGGACGGAAGGATCTCCGGCGGCGAAGTCCGTCCCCCGGAGGAGGGCGTCGATGTAGAGGCCGGTGCCTCCCACCAGAAGGGGGAGCTTTCCCCGGGAGAGAATGTCGTCCGCGCAGCGGGAGGCTTCCTGCACGTAGCGGCCCACGGAATAGGCCTCCCAGGGATCCACCACGCCCACCATATGGTGAGGGATGCTCTGCATCTCCTCCGGCGTGGGCGCGGCAGTGCCGATGACCATGCCCCGGTAGAGCTGCATGGCGTCGGCGGAGATCACTTCGCCCCCCAGCGCTCTCGCCAGGGCGACGCCCAGCGCCGTCTTCCCCGTGGCGGTGGGGCCGGTGATGACCAGAATGCCCTTCGCCATCAGCTGTGGGTCAGCTCGTCCAGGGTCATGCCGAAGGCGGGGAGAAAGTGCTCCATAAAATAGCCGATCTCCGGCAGGGGAGAGGCCTCCAGCGTTTGGCGGATCTGCTCCTCGGCGGAGCGGAACTCCTGATTCCCGGCCCGGAGCTCCTCAATGCACTTGACATAGGCAGCCAGCTTGTCCGCCGCCTTCACCAGCTCCCGGACGTCGCCCTCTCCGCCCCGGAGCAGATCGGCGTAGGCGGGGCGCATTTCCGGAGGCAGGAGGCAGAGAAGCTGGTCCTCCGCCTGGGCCTCCACAGCCTTGTAGGAAGAGCGGATGTCCTCATTCAGGTATTTCACCGGCGTGGGCAGGTCCCCGGTGATGATCTCGCTCATGTCGTGAAAAAGCGCAGCGGCGGCGCACTCCTCCGGTCGGGCGTCCCGGCCGAAGACATCCCGGCGGATCACCGCCAGGGCGTGGGCCAGGATGGCCGTCATCTGGCTGTGCTCCAGCAGGTTTTCCTCGAAGCTGTTGCGCATGAGACCCCAGCGGCGGATGTTGCGCATCCGGGCGGCCAGGGCAAAAAAGGCGTTTTCCAAGGGGACGCGTCCTTTCCAAATCCGTTATACAGTCAACGCAGAAGCTGAAAAAACTCCCGCATCCGGCGGAGGCACTCCTCCTCCAGGATCCCGCCGTAGACGGCGGGTCGGTAGCCGTAATTCTCTTCAAAGAGGTTCAGTACGCTGCCCAGAGAGCCGGTCTTCTCGTCTCTGGCGCCGTAGCAGACCCATTTCAGCCGGGCGTTCAGAATGGCCCCGGCGCACATGGGACAGGGCTCCAGGGTCACATACAGGCCGCAGTCACTGAGCCGCCAGTCCCCCAGGGCCCGGCAAGCCTCCCGGATGGCCAGTACCTCCGCGTGGGCCAGGGCGGAGCGCTCTTCCTCCCGGCGGTTCCTTCCCCGGCCCAGAATGGTGTCCCCCCGGACGACGACGCAGCCCACGGGGACCTCTCCCGCTCCGGCGGCCTCGTCCGCCAGGCGGAGCGCCTCAAGCATCCAGCGCTCGTGGTCCATCAGGGGCGGGAAATGGGGAGGGGGGGATGGTCCGGCATTACAGAGAGGCCAAAGTGGGTTTTCAGCACCTCCGGCAGTTCCTCCCAGCTGACATCCCGGCGGCTGGACCCCTCGGCGGTGACCAGGTTCAGGCTCAGATTGAACATGCTGGCCCTGCCCTCCTCCGTGAAGCGGTTCAGCATCAGGAAATTGCGGAAGCCGGAGGTGGGGTGGCAGTTCGTGTAGAAATTGCTCATCTCAAAGTCCACCGGCAGGGCGGGAATGTCGTCGAAGCCCAGCATATCGCTGAACTCCCCGTTCTGGAGGAGCTGAACGGAGTACTGCACCGCCTCGCCCCGGACGACCCGATAGACGCAGCCGTGGACGCGCTGCTCCAGGCCCAGTTCCAGCTTCAGCGGCTCGAAGGGACAGTCCCCCCCGAAACCCACGTCGCAGATCCAGCGGACCCCGTCCGCCTGGGCCAGGTTCATCCGGTGACTGTGGGCGCCGAAGCCCCCCGGACCCACCGCCACCCGAGCCAGCACCCCATAGATGGGGATGCCCATGGCCTTGACTGCCTCATAGAAGAGGGCATTCATCTCAAAGCAGTAGCCGCCCCGCTTCTCCGTGACCAGCTTTTTCATCAGGTCCTCCGGCTGCAGGGAGATCGTCTTGCCGTTATATACGTCCAGAGCCTCGAAGGGGATGCTGAGAAGATGGGCCCGATGGAGACGAAACAGCCGTTCCGTGTCCGTGCCGCCCTCCCTGTAGCCGATGCGATCAAAGTAGGCCTGCAGATCCATGTGGGGTCTCCCTTCCGCCGCGCAGCAGCTCAGAATCATAAGAATACTTTATTATACAGACTCCGCCGGAAGAAATCAACATCGGCGTTGCCCGGGAGAAGCCGGAGAAACTGGAAAAGGTTCAGAAACGGGAAGGACGGCTTGACAACGGGTTTCAGCATGACATAATGAACAGTGATCGAGCTGATCAGTACAGCAGTATAAATGAAACGGAGTTGACTATGGATCGGATCATTGAGAGCATTGCCCGGGAGCTGGGCAGGCCGGCGGGGCAGGTGGAGAACGTCGTCCGACTTCTGGACGAGGGGAATACCATCCCCTTCATCGCCCGCTACCGCAAGGAGGCCCACGGGGCCATGGACGATACTGCCCTGCGAAGGCTGGAGGAGCGCCTTCGTTATCTGCGCAGCCTGGAGCAGCGGCGGGAGGAGATCCGCCGCCTCCTGGGGGAACAGGAGAAGCTGACGAAAGAGCTCAGCGCCGCCATTGAAGCCGCGGAGACCCTCGCTGCCCTGGAGGATATTTACCGGCCTTTCCGGCCGATGCGGCGCACCCGCGCCTCCATAGCCAAGGAGAGAGGGCTGGAGCCCCTGGCCCAGGCGATCCTTCTCCAGCCGCAGAAGGAGCCGGAGAAGCTGGCGGAAGCCTTCATCGACCCGGAGAAGGGCGTCCCCGGCGTAAACGAAGCCCTGGCCGGAGCCTCGGACATCATCGCCGAATCGGTCAGCGACTCGGCGGAAAACCGGAAAAGGCTCCGGGAGACCATCCGGCGGCGGGGGAGCCTCCGTTCGGAGGCCTCGAGCCCGGAGGACAGCGTTTACCGCCTCTACTATGATTTCTCCCAGCCGGTATCCCGGCTGCAGGGGCATCAGATCCTGGCTCTGAACCGGGGCGAAAAGGAGGGCTATTTAAAAGTATCCCTCTCTCTGGACCGGGAGCTGGCCCTGAACGAAGTATCCCGGGGCCTGCTTCGCCCGGGAGCGCGGAACGAAGCCTTCCTCCGGGCCGCCGTCGCCGACGGCTACGACCGGCTGCTCTTCCCCAGCATGGAGACGGAGACCCGCTCCGCCCTGACAGAGACCGCCGCCGAGGGGGCCATCCGCAACTTCGCCCTGAACCTCCGGCCCCTGCTCATGGCCCCGCCGGTGAAGGGCAGGGTGACCATGGGCCTGGACCCCGGCTACCGCATGGGCTGCAAGGTGGCGGTGGTGGACCCCACCGGCAAGGTGCTGGATACCGCCGTGGTCTACCCAACCCACGGGGAGAGGCAGCGTGCCGAGGCCATCGACACCCTGGCCGCCATGATCGCCCGGCATGGGGTGGAGCACATTGCCATCGGCAACGGCACGGCCTCCCGGGAGACGGAGCAGATGACCGCGGAGCTGCTGCACCGCTGCCCCGGCGTCAGCTACATGGTGGTCAGCGAGGCGGGAGCCAGCGTTTACAGCGCGAGTCCCCTGGCTGCAGAGGAGTTTCCCCAATACGACGTGAACCTCCGAAGCGCCGTTTCCATTGCCAGAAGGCTCCAGGATCCCCTGGCCGAGCTGGTGAAGATCGAGCCCAAGGCCATCGGCGTGGGCCAGTACCAGCACGATATGCCCCAGAAGAAGCTGGAGGAGAGCCTGGACGCGGTGGTGGAGGACTGCGTCAACGCCGTGGGGGTGGACCTGAACACCGCTTCGCCCTCTCTCCTTCGCCGGGTTTCCGGCCTCACGGCGGCCACGGCAAAGAGCATCGTGGGCTATCGGGAGGCAAACGGCGCCTTCACCTCCCGCCGGCAGCTTTTGAAGGTGCCCAAGCTGGGACCCAAGGCCTTCGAGCAGTGCGCGGGCTTCCTGCGGGTGCCGGAGAGCGAGGCGGTGCTGGACAACACCGCCGTCCACCCGGAGAGCTACGCCGCCGCGGAGAAGCTGCTGCAGCTCTGCGGCTTCGGCCTGGAGGATGTGAGGGCCGGAAGGCTGAGTCAGCTGCCCCAGCGGCTCAGGGACCGGGGAGAGGAGCGGACCGCGAAGGACTGCGGCGTGGGGCTCCCCACGCTGAGGGACATCGCTTCGGAGCTGATGAAGCCGGGCCGGGACCCCAGGGATGAGCTTCCCAAGCCCGTTTTCCGCACGGATATCCTGGAAATGAAGGACCTGCGGCCCGGCATGGAGCTCAGCGGCACCGTGCGGAATGTGATCGACTTCGGCGTTTTCGTGGATATCGGCGTCCATCAGGACGGCCTGGTGCACATCTCCGAGCTCTGCGACCGCTTTGTCCGCCACCCCAGCGAGGTGGTCAGCGTGGGCGACACGGTGAAGGTGACGGTGCTGTCGGTGGACGAGAAGAAAAAACGCATTTCCCTGAGCATGAAGCAGGCGAAGAAATAGCTGCGTTTTCCGTGGCAACGGTTCATGCAGAAACAAAAAGGGGGGCTGCCCGCGCGGGCAGCCCCCTTGTGAGACACAAGTATCAGTTCTCGTCCATGTCGCTGTTGACGATGAGTCCGTAATCTCCGGCCTCCCGCCGATAGACCACGGCAAAGGCACCGTCCTCATCCTGGTTGCGGAACACATAGAAGTCGTGCTCCAGCAGATTCATCTGGAGGATGGCCTCGTCCACGCTCATGGGCTTGATGGAGAAGCGCTTGGTGCGGATGACCTTGAATTCCTTCTCCTCTTCCTCCGGCACAGGCACCGCGGCGGCAAAGTCGCTGTCCAGAACGTTTTCGTGGATGCGCTTTTCCAGCCGGGTCTTGTATTTGCGGACCTGGCGGGTCAGCGCGGCCACGGCGGCGTCGATGGAAACGTACATGTCGTTGGTGCTCTCGCTGGCCCGGTAGAACATGCCGTTGGCGCTGAGCGTCACTTCCGCGATGTTGCGGTTGCGCTCCACCCGGAAGGTGACGTAGGCGGTGGGTTCCCCGCGGAACAGCTTCTCCAGCTTGCCGATCTTCTTCTCAGCGTAGGCGCGGAGATCGTCGGAGGAGGACATCTTCTTTTCGGTGAATACGAAGTTCATGATCTTCTCTCCTTTCATGGAGTGATGGGCAGGGGAGCCTGTCCTGAGAAAAGTATACCACAGAGAGAAGAAAAAGGAAAGAAGAGCGCGCATTTTTCCTTTTTTTCATTTTTGGGTTTTGACCCGACGCCTTTCGACGTTTTTTTCGCAGGGGGCGTGCTAAGCTCGCATCACAGCTTACCAGCGGCTCATATCCCGAGGAAGCGCCGGCCCGCCTGCCGGGCTTCCGACCCCACATCCCGTCTGGCGGGCCCTCCGGGGCCCGCCGCTTTTTTTGCCCGGGAACAGCGATCCCCTCCCGAAGCCGGGAGGGGACCATGATCCATACTCAGTATTCCCTTCAGTCGTCGTAGCCTCCGCCGCCGCTGCGGCCTCCGCCGCGCCGGCGGGAGGGGCGCTCGTTGTGCTTTCGGACGCCGGAAAGCCTGGAATCCGAATCCTGCATGAACTGCTTGAGCTTGTCCTCAAAGGAGGCGGGGGCAGCCGGAGCGGCAGGCCGGAAGCCGGAAGGGGCGCTTCCGTGCCGGGGCGGCCGGGGAGGCGCCTCCTGGGCCTTCTTGATGGACAGATTGATGCGCCCGTTCTCGTCGATGCCCACGACCTTGACCCGGACCTCCTGGCCCACCGCCAGATGGTCGCTGACCTCGCTCACATAGGTATAGGCGATCTCGGAAATATGTACCAGGCCGGATCGCCCATCCGGCAGCGATACGAACGCGCCGAATTTCGTGATGCCGGTGACCTTTCCCTCCAGAATGCTCCCAACCGTCAGTTCCATGAAAAAGCCGGACCCCTCTCCCTTGCTCCGTGACCCTTCGGCGATGCTTCAGCCGCCGATGTCGTAGTAAATGATCTCTCCGGGCAGGACCAGCCCCAGCTTATCCCTTGCGACGCGCTCGACCATATCCAGGTCATCGCAGTGCTCGATCTCGTATTCCAGCGAGGCGTTGCCCACGGCCAGACTTTGGGCCTGGGCGGCCAGAGCATCCCGGACCGCTTCCGCGTTTTCGATGCGCTCGTTCATCTTCACCAGCGACACCACCGCGTAAATGAGCAGGGTCGAGAGTATCAGGCCCGTAACGATATAGAATCCCGATCTTCGATGCTTCATGCTTTGCCTCCGCCGAAGTTCTGCCAAATGCCGAGTCCAAAAATCCAAAATGTATTTTATACCATTTCTTCGCAGAATGAAAGAGTTTTTTTATCATTTCGCAAGTTTTTTTGAGCATCGAACGCAGGAATCGGAGGGGGATCAGGAATAGCCGGAGCAAAAAGGACACCGCGGCGCCGATCTTCTGTGCCAGCCATCGGCCCGGAGGCCGCAGCGCCGTAAGGTAGAGGAACCCGCCCAGGAGCATTCCCAGCAGCATAAACAGCCTGAGCTGCCCCCGACCGGCGATGCTGCCCAGGAGGAAGAGCAGCACCGCCGCCAGCAGGGAAAAGGGGATGTAAAATAGAACGAGCCACCTTTCCAGCCGAAGAGCGCGCAGAAGGCACACCAATATCTCGTAGAGAAGGCCCAGCGCCATGCCGCAGAAAAGGCTCAGCAGGGCCTGGAGACCCTGGCTGCCGGGATCGATCTCCATCAGCCCAGCAGCCGCCCCAGGAAGCCCCTGCGCCGTTCGTTCTCTCCGGCGTATTCCAGTCCGTCGATCCTGCCCTCCACCAGCAGCTCGCCGCCGTCCAGGCTCAGCTTGTTGATCTTGAGACCGCTGCCCCGGATGGTCAGGGCGCCGCCCACCGTGGAGAGAGTTACGGTCTCCTCGTCGAAAGCATCTACCTCTTCCACGCCGCTGAGACTGAGACGTTTCCGGTCCGTCAGCGTCAGCAGGTGGCTCATGGGCTGTTTTCGGTTGTCTTCATACAGCATTGCCATGCGATCACCTCGGCTCATTCCTATGCACTCTGCTGCGGAAAAATGTGGGAAGACCCGGAGCAGAAAAAACGACGATTTTTGTGTTGACACGCCTCTGTAACTAGTGTAGAATGCTTGTAACCTAAATGTAACCTTTGCTGTAATCTATTGACAGGAGTACCGGCGGGATGCGAAGATCCTTCGATCTCAAATCGAAACAGCCTTGCGGCGCTGTGCGCCGTCTGGTTCTGCGCCTGAAGGGGAGCGGTCATCTGCTGCTCCTGGCGGTGCTCTGTCTGGGTGTCCTGGCTGCGGCCGGCAGGCTGAATATGGCCGAGGCCGTCAATACGGAGGGAGGTTCGGAGGGGGAAACCCGGCCTACCCGCACCCTGGCCGCTTTTGCGGGACAGATTCCGGAAAACGGAAGTGCGAAGGAAACCCCTGCGGACGAGCCCTCCCTGCCCACGCCCCGGGAGCTGACGGTCGTTTACGCCGACGGAGAGGCGGTTTGTGCCTATAAGAGCTCCTCTGAGGCCGTGGAGGCCCTGGAGCGCCTGGAGGGCGCCTATCTGAGCGACGGCACGGAGAGCGTCCGTTTCCGGCAGGAGGTGGTCCTGGCCCACGCGCCGGTGGATGACGGCCTTCTGCGCGGCGCGGAAAAGAAGCTGGCAGGGGCGCTCACCGTGGAAACGGTGGAGACCGTCGTGGTGGAAAAGACGATCCCCTACCTCACCCAGGAGATCGTGGACAGTCAGCTCTATGAGGACGAGGGCTACGTTGTTACCCCCGGCCGGGAAGGACGGGAGCGGGTGGAGAACCTGGTCCGCTACGAGAACGGCGTGGCTTCGGAGATCGAGGCCCTGTCCCATACCCGGCAGGAACCGGTGACGGAGATCGTCGTGGTGGGGAGCCGGGTCCACCATTCCGCAGGAAACTATATCTGGCCCGTGGAGGATGGCTGGCTTTCCTCCCCCTTCGGCACCCGCTACGGCAGCATCGGCTCCTCCGACCACCAGGGCGTGGACATTGCCAACGAACGGGGGACGCCCATCATGGCCGCCGACGGCGGCGTGGTCTTCTTCGCCGAGAGTTATCACGGCTACGGCCTTCTGGTCAAGATCCAGCATGAAAACGGGGATGTGACCTACTACGCCCACTGCAGCGAGATCCTGGTGAAGGAGGGCGACGTGGTGGACCAGGGACAGGTGATCGCCAGGATCGGCACCACCGGCGTGGCCTCCGGTAATCACTGCCACTTTGAGCTGCATCCCGGCGGCGGCGCGGCCGCCGACCCCATGGACTATCTTCCCGACTGTCCCTACCCCTGGCTGGACTGAATTTCATTGAACCCTTTGGGGCCGCTGCAAAATGGAGATTTTGCAGCGGCCCCTTGAAGTATTTGAGAAAGAGAGGCGAGCGTTATGGCGGCCATCATCCGAACCGTGACCCCGGAGGACGCTCCCGCCCTGCGGGACATCTACGCCCCCTATGTGGAGAAGACAGCCATCACCTTTGAGTATGAGCCGCCCACCGCGGAGGAATTCCGGCGACGGATCACCGGGACGCTGAAAAAGTACCCCTACCTCTGCCTGGAGGAGGGGGAGAGGATCCTGGGCTACGCCTATGCTTCCCCCTTCCGGACCCGGGCAGCCTACCGCTGGACGGCGGAGACCAGCATCTACCTGGTCCCGGAGGCCAGAGGCCGGGGCTTTGGGCGGCGGCTCCTGGAGGCCTTGGAGGAAAAATGCCGCGCCATGGGCCTGCAGGTCCTCTACGCCTGCGTTACCCTGCCGGCGGGGGAGGACCTCTATGTGAACTGTGAGAGCGCGGAATTCCATGCCCATATGGGCTACGAGCGGATCGCCCTGCTCCGCCGCTGCGGCTATAAGTTTGACCGCTGGTATCACGCCTCCATTATGGAAAAGGTCATCGGGGACTACCCGGAGGAGCTGAAGGAGGTCGTCTGGTTCCCGGAGCTGGAATAGTAAGCCGGGACCGCCTCAGCGCTGGGTCAGGCGAAGGGAGACGCCCTCCTGCGCCGCGCTGCGGAGCCTCCTGGCCAATTCCTTTCGGGGCAGCCGGTCCACCTCCTCAATGAGAAGGACTCCCATGTCTCTGGCCCGCTGCCGCAGGGTTTCCCGGGTGGCCTCGGGGCCGCCGAGACGGCTGCAGGCCAGAGCTTTTACGGCATATTCCCCGCCGAAGCGGAAGGCCACGGTATCCACTTCGTAGAGGGCCTCCTTGGGGACCGCGCCGATCTTGCAGGAGACGTAGACCGGAACGGCGCCGTACATCAGGAGTCCGTCGATCTCGTTGGAGGTGCCGCCCCGATCGGTCCCGTTCCAGTCGATCTTCGCCCCCATGACGGCGTCGGTAAAGCCGCTCTCTCTGGCAGCCAGAAAGACCCAGAGCTCCAGCAGGTCCCCTGCCCGGGTCAGGGTCCGCTTCACGTGGGCGTTCCGGAAGGTGAGGGTGACGGTGTTTCCTTCCTCCCGGTAGCCGGAAATCAGGTCCAACTTTTCCAGCGCTTGGATGTGGCTGTGCTCGCATTTCTCTGGCATGGTCCCGGAAACGGTGAGCCTGCCGCCGCTTTTGGCGGTGAGATTTGCCAGGAGGGAGCACTGCCTGGTCCAGATCTCCGGGGAAGCCTGATAGACCTGCCACAGGTCCGCCACGTCCCTTTCCAGGTCCGGCGGCAGCGCTCCGGCGAGAGTATAGCTGCTCTCCGCCAGGGAGCCGCCCCGCAGACGGATGGACTCGGAGACGGTAATGCCCCGGAGCGGCCGGATGAGCCCCGGCTTCAGGGCGGGAGAAGCGCCCTGGAGGAGGCGCAGACGCTGCTGGCGGACCTCCAGCTCAAAGAGGGTAAGCTTTTTTTCCGCCGCGGCAGCGCCCAGGGCCGCCAGCGTGAGATCGCTGCCCCCGGTCATTTCAAAGCAGACCTCCGGCTCTTCCCTCAGGGTGTCCCGGATGGCGTTTCCGGCCCCGGCGTAGTCCCGGTCCTTCACCCGCAGAAAGCGGAGGGCCGGCGCGCCGGCCCTCCCTTTGAAAAAGGCCCGGAGGGCGGCGATGCGCCCGTCGGTCATCTGGCTCTGGGTGCCCAGGAAAATCACCTTTTCCGGGCGGAGGCAGAGGGCGGACAGAAGGTTTTCCGACATTTCCCCGGAGAAGAGCTCTACGATCGTCATTTTGCTCCCTCCCTTACAGCAGCAGATATCCCGCTCCGATGCCCAGGGCGGCGGAGAGCAGGACCAGGAGGATGGGGTGAACTTTTTTGAAGGCCAGCACCGCCGTCAGAAGAAAGATCCCCAGGGAGACGAGAAAGACCGGGGTCCCCAGCACTTCCAAGCCGAGCCCGTCGGGAAAGAATACGGTCCTTCCCAGGCTCAGGAGGGCGGCGGCTATGAGGCCGATGACGGCGGGCTTCAGCCCGCTCATGACCCCCTTGACCCAGCGGCTTTCCCGGAAGCGGGCGTAGAAGCGGGCCACCAGAAGGATGATGATCAGGCTGGGGAGCGCCACGCCCAGGGTGGCGCAGGCGGCCCCGGGGATCCCGCCCAACCGGGAGCCGATATAGGTGGAGATGTTCACCGCGAAGGGACCGGGGGTAGATTCGCTGACCGCGATGAAATTCAGCAGTTCTTCGGCTCCAAGCCAGCCTTTTTCCTCCACCGCAGCCTGGATCAGGGGCAGCATGGCGTAGCCCCCGCCGAAGGTGAAGAGGCCGATCTTAAAGAAGGTCCAGAACAGGTCCAGAAAGATCATTTCTCCTCCCTCCTCGCCCGGAGAGCGGAGGTGATGAGCCCCGCCGCGGCGCAGCAGAGGATCACCAGCAGCACGTTCACCTTCAGGATGGCCGCCAGGAGGAAGGCCCCGGCGGCGATGGAGTAGGGGACGACCCCCTTGGGGCATTTTTTGTACATGTTCCAGAAGGCCTTGAGGATCAGGGCCAGGACTCCGGCCCGGATACCGAAAAAGGCATAGCGAAGGGCCCGAAGGTGCTGAAAAGCGTCCAGCACCCGGGCCACGATGAGGATAATGACAAAGGAGGGGAGGATGACTCCCAGGGTGGCGCAGAGGGCCCCGGGGACCCCGGCCACCCGGCTTCCCACGAAAGTGGCGGAGTTGATGGCGATGGGGCCGGGGGTGGATTCGGCGATGGCGATGATCTCCAGCACGTCCTCGTCGGTGATCCACTTCCGCGTCTCCACCGTTTCCCGCTGGATCAGGGGGATCATGGCGTAGCCGCCGCCGAAGGTGAAGGCGCCGATTTTGAAAAAAGTGGTAAAGAGCCGCCACAGCTCCCTGCGCTGCCGGGGATTCTCCTGGGCCAAAGGGACCGCCTCCCGTCCGAAGGTTTTCCCCATTTTACCCGACGGGAGAGGAAAAAACAAGGGGCGGAAAAAGCATTGAGCGGGCCGACCATCGGCCCGCTCAGAACGTATTCATTTCTCCGGAAGAAAGTCCAAAGGATTCACTCTTGTTTCGTCCAGAGTCATGGCGAAGTGGAGATGGTTCACGTCCCCGTTCTCCGCGTCGGCGGTGTTGCCCACCGCGCCGATGACCTGGCCCAGGGCCACAATGTCTCCGGCCTGGACGGCGGGATTCCCCGCCAGGTTGCAGTAGATGCTGCGCAGCCCGCCCCCGTGGTAGAGGATCAGAGTGACGCCGTACATCTGGTCCGTGTAGAGCCGTTCCACCGTTCCGTCCGCCGCCGCCTTTACCTTTTGCCCCAGGTCGGCCTCGATGTCGATGGCCCCGTGGGTGCGCCAGTCCAGCATGGTCCGGTCGTACTGCAGGGCGTCCACGCTGTAATCGGCGCAGATCGCCCCCTTCACCGGCCAGTCAAAGGCCGTGGCGATGACCTCTGCCGCCGGCGCTTCCTCTTCCGCGGCAGCTTCCGCCGATTCGGGCTCCGCGGGCGCCTCCGGTGCCTCTGTGGGCATCGGGGTCGCCTGGACGGGCGGGACCACGGCTGGCATCCAGTGGAAATCCTCCACCGCAAACGGGGTCTCCGGTGGGGCGGTGACCCGGTTCTGCAGGCTGGGCTCCTCCCTGGGGACTGTGCTCTCCAGGGCCGTAGAGAAGATCCAGGCCGTGATTCCGATCACCGCCACGCAGAGGAGCAGAATGAAGGTAAAGCCCCGGTCTCCGATGAAGCGAAGAATGCGCGGCAGGACGCTCTCCGTTTTCTTTTTGTCGTTCATAACGATTCACCCCCATGATCGAAGCTCCGCGGAGAAGTTCTCCGCGGAGCTTTCTCTATGGGGATTATTCCCCCAGGAGGGGGTTTTATACGGGGTTTACAGATTGAAGAAGGCCTTCTTTCCCAGGTACTGGGCGGCGCTGTCCAGCTCCTCCTCGATGCGCAGGAGCTGGTTGTACTTGGCGACCCGGTCCGTTCTGCTGGGGGCGCCGGTCTTGATCTGCCCGGCGTTGAGGCCCACCACCAGGTCCGCGATGGTGGTATCCTCCGTCTCGCCGGAGCGATGGCTCACCACGGCGGTGTAGCCGGCCCGGTTGGCCATCTGGATGGCGTCCAGGGTCTCGGTGAGGGTGCCGATCTGGTTGAGCTTGATGAGGACGCTGTTGCAGACCCCCAGCTCAATGCCCTTTTTGATGCGCTGGACGTTGGTGACGAAGAGGTCGTCGCCCACCAGCTGGATCTTTTTGCCCAGGGCCTGGGTGAGGAGCTTCCAGCCCTCCCAATCGTCCTCGGCCATGCCGTCCTCAATGGAGATGATAGGGTACTTCTCCACGAAGCCCACATACATATCCACCATCTCCTGGGGAGTCATCGTGATGCCCCGCTTGGGCAGGTGGTAGCAGCCGTCCTCCTTGCTGAACCAGTCGGAGACGGCCCCGTCGATGGCCAGCATGAAATCCTCGCCCGGCTTGTAGCCCGCCTTCTCAATGGCGGCGACCAGGGCCTTCAGGGCATCCTCGTCGCTGTCCAGGTTGGGGGCGTAGCCGCCCTCGTCCCCCACGCCGGAGGCGGGGACCACCTTTTTGAGGGTGTGGAACACCTCGGCGCACATCCGGAGGGCTTCCCGCCAGCTGGGCGCTCCCACGGGCATGATCATGAATTCCTGGATGTCCACGTTGGAGCCGGTGGCGTGGGCGCCGCCGTTCAGAACGTTCATCATGGGGACGGGAAGGGTCTTGGCGTTGGCGCCGCCGATATAGCGGTAGAGAGGCATTCCCAGGGCGCTCGCGGCGGCCTTGGCGCAGGCCAGAGAGACGCCCAGCAGGGCGTTGGCCCCCAGCCTCGTCTTGTTGGGGGTGCCGTCCAGCTCGATCAGGAGAGCGTCGATGGCGCTCTGGTCCATAGCGTTCAGGCCGATGAGGGCCTCGGCGATCTCGCCGTTCACGGCGCTCACGGCATTCAGGACGCCCTTGCCCAGGTAGCGGCCCTTGTCTCCATCCCGCAGCTCGCAGGCCTCGTAAACGCCGGTGGAGGCCCCGGAGGGCACGGCGGCCCGGCCCATGGTGCCGTCCTCCAGCCAGACCTCCACCTCCACGGTGGGGTTGCCCCGGCTGTCCAGGATCTCGCGGCCAAGGACATCGACGATCTCCAGATACTTGCTCATAGCGAACACTCCTTCGTTTTTTCAATGCTGCGGCGGATCAGTCCGCCGCGCAGTATCTTGTGCTTGGATATTTACAGCAGGATCAGGCTCTGCCCGCTCATCTCTTCGGGCTGCTCCAGACCCATGAGGCTCAGGATGGTGGGGGCGATGTCCGCCAGCCGCCCGTCCTTCAGCCGGACGTCCGCACCCTGGATGATGAAGGGCACCGGGTTCGTGGTGTGGCCGGTATGGGGGGTGCCGTCCTTGTTCCAGACCTCCTCGGCGTTGCCGTGGTCGGCGGTGACGATGCTGATGCCTCCGGCCTCGGCGGTGGCCTTCACCGTCTCCATGACGCACTTATCCGTCACCCGGACCGCCTCCAGTATGGCGTCCCACACACAGGTGTGGCCCACCATGTCGCAGTTGGCGTAGTTCACCACCACCAGGTCGTATTTGCCGCTGCGGATGCGCCTGGTGACCTCCTCGCAGACCTCGTAGGCCCGCATCTGGGGGATGAGATCGTAGGTGGCGTATTCCTTGGGGGAGGGGATCAGGACCCGATCCTCCCCGGGCAGCTCCTCCTCGCTGCCGCCGTTGAAAAAGAAGGTCACGTGGGCGTACTTCTCCGTCTCCGCGATCCGCAGCTGGGTCATGCCAAGCCTGCTCAGATACTCTCCCAGGGTGTTCTTCGGCTCCTCGGGGGGAAATGCAACTTTCACGTTGGGCAGGTCCGCGTCGTACTGGGCCAGGCAGATGAAGTCCACAGGGAAGTAGCCCTTCAGACGCTCAAAGCCGTCGAAGGCCGGGTCGCAGAAGGCCCGGGTGATCTCCCTGGCCCGGTCGGGCCGGAAGTTCATGAAGAAGATGGTGTCCCCCTCCCGGATGAGGCCCTCCGGACAGCAGAGCACCGGCTCCACGAATTCGTCCGTCACTCCGGCGGCGTAGGATTCCTCCATGGCCTTCACCGGGTCCGGCTCCTGCTTTCCCGTTCCGGCCACCAGGTTTTCATAGGCCCGCTGTACCCGCTCCCAGCGCTTGTCCCGGTCCATGGCGTAGAAGCGGCCGCAGAGGGAGGCCACCTTGCCCAGGCCGATGCCCTCGCACTGCCGGACCGCCTCCTCCACGTAGCCCTTGCCGGACTCGGGAGAGGCGTCCCGCCCGTCCAGGAAGCAGTGGAGGTAGGCGTTCTTCACGCCCTTGTCCTTCAGAAGCTTCAGCAGAGCCCAGACGTGATGTATATCGCTGTGGACGCCGATGTCGCTGAGGAGGACGAAGATGTGGGCGCTGCCGGACGGGGCCTCGGCCCGCCGGAGGGCGGCCCCGGCCAGAACGGGGTTTTCAAAGAAGGAACCGTCCTCGATGCTGCTCGTGATGCGCAGGAGGCTCTGGTACACCACCCGCCCGGCGCCGATGTTGGTGTGTCCCACCTCGCTGTTGCCCATGGTGTCCGGAGGCAGTCCCACGTCCGGACCGGAGGCGGCCAGGGTGCAGTGGGGATTGGAGGACCAGAGCTCGTCAAAATTGGGAGTCCCGGCGGCCAGGATGCCGTTGCCGGTCTTCTCCTCCGACAGGCCGAAGCCGTCCATAATGATCAAGGTTACCGGTGTTTTCATGGCTTTGCCGCTTCCAATATCTGATAGAATTTCCCGGGGTCCAGACTGGCGCCGCCGATGAGGCCGCCGTCCACGTCCGGCTGGGAGAGGAGCTCCTGTGCGTTCCGGGGGTTCATGCTGCCGCCATAGAGGACGGAGACCGCCCTCGCCGTCCGGGCGTCAAAGCGCTCCCGGAGGACGGCCCGGATCTCCCGGCACATGTCCTGGGCCTGGGCGGGGGAGGCGGTGTGCCCCGTGCCGATGGCCCACACCGGCTCATAAGCCAGGACGACCTTTTTCATCGCCGCGGCATCCAGGCCGAGAAGTGCGGTCTTCACCTGGGCGCGGACCACGTCCTTCTCCGTCCCTGCGGAGCGCTGGGGCAGCGTCTCACCCACGCAGAGAATGGGGGTCATGCCCTCCTCCAGCGCCTTCCGCAGCTTCCGGCCGATGAGTTCGTCCGTTTCGCCGTGATAGGCGCGGCGTTCGGAGTGGCCCACGATGACGTACTTCACCCCGGCGTCCCGGAGCTGGGCGGCTGCCACCTCGCCCGTGTAAGCCCCCATGTCCCGGTCGGACACGTCCTGGACTCCCACACTCACCCGGCAGCCCCGGAGCGCGCGCCCCAGGGGGATCGCCATGAGGGCGGGAACACAGAGGACTGCCTCGCACCAGTGCTCCTTCCCCAGCAGGGCCTTCAGGCCATCGGCATAGTCCCGGAGCTGGGAGGGGAGGAGGTTCATCTTCCAGTTGCCCGCGATGACGGTTTTGCGGTATTTCGGATTCATGGCCGGTCCCTCAGGCGTCCTGCAGACAGGCGATGCCCGGCAGCTCCTTGCCCTCCAGGAATTCCAGGGAAGCGCCGCCGCCGGTGGAGTTGTGGCTCATATTGTCCGCCAGGCCTGCCTTCTGTACGGCGGAGACGCTGTCCCCGCCGCCGATCACCGTGACGCCGGGACACTCCGCCATCGCCGCCGCCATGGCCATGGTGCCCTCGGCAAATTTCGGCTCTTCAAAGACGCCCATGGGCCCGTTCCAGATGACGGTCCCGGCTTTCCGGATCTCGTCGGCATAGAGCTTCCTGGTCTCCGGGCCGATGTCCAGGCCCATCCAGCCCTCGGGGATCTCCCCGGCGGGGACCGTCCGGATCTCTCCGTCGCCGGAGAGAGAAGTGGAGATCACGTCGTCCACGGGAAGCAGGAGCTTGACCCCCTTTTCCCTGGCCTTGTCCATCATCTTTTGCACATAGTCCAGCTTTTCCTCGTCCAGGAGGGACTTGCCGATGCTGCCGCCTCTGGCTTTGACGAAAGTGTAGGCCATGCCGCCGCCGATGAGGAGCACGTCCGCCTTATCCAGCAGATGGTCGATGACGGCCAGCTTGTCCGCCACCTTGGCTCCGCCCAGCACTGCTACCAGGGGCCTTTTGGGCGCTTCCACGGCGCCGCCCAGGGCCTTGAGCTCCTTCTCGATCAAAAAGCCGCAGTAGGCGGGGAGATAGTCCGCCACCCCGGCGGTGGAGGCGTGGGCCCGGTGGACCGTGCCGAAGGCGTCGGACACATAGAGGTCCGCCAGAGAGGCCAGCTCTCTGGAGAAAGCGGGATCGTTCTTCTCCTCCTCCTTATGGAAGCGGAGGTTTTCCAGCAGCAGGACCTGACCGGGCCGCAGGGCGTCGGCCATCGCCTTCACTTCCGGACCCACGCAGTCCGGCGCCATGACCACGGGGATGCCCAGCAGCTCGCTGAGCCGCTTCGCCACGGGCTTCAGGGACATTTCAGGGACCGTCTGGCCCTTGGGACGCCCCAGGTGGGAGCAGGCCACCGCCGCGCCGCCGTTGTCCAGAATATAGCGCAGAGTCTCCAGGGCGGCACGGATGCGGGTGTCATCGCCGATGACGCCGTCGGCCAGGGGAACGTTGAAATCGCAGCGCAGAAGCACTCGTTTGCCCCGAAGGGGGGCGGCGGAAACGCTCTTTTTCACGTAGTTCATGCAAGCTCCTCCAAATATGGTATTAGTGATGCGAAAAGCGGGTCCGATTTGAAATCAAAAGAGCGGCTCCGGGAAGCCCTGCTGCCGCAGCGCCTCGTAGCAGAGGACCGCCACGCTGTTTCCCAGGTTCATGCTCCTGGCGCCCCGGACCATGGGGATGCGGAGGCAGCGGTCGGCGTACTTCTCCCGGAGCCAGGCGGGCAGCCCCGCGCTCTCCTTGCCGAACACCAGCCAGCACTCCTCCTCAAAGGAGACGTCGGTATAGCGCGTCCCGCCCTTGGTGGTGGCGAGCCAGAGGGGTTCGTGTCCGTGCATCCGGAGAAACTCCTCCAGGTTCTCGTAGACCCGCAGGTCCAGCAGGTGCCAGTAGTCCAGTCCGGCCCGTTTCACCGCCCGGTCGGAGATGTCGAAGCCCAGGGGACGGACCAGGTGCAGCCTGGCCCCGGTGATGGCGCAGGTCCGGGAGATATTCCCCGTATTTTGTGGTATCTCCGGCTCTACCAGCACAACATTCAGCATTTTTGCCTCTCCTTCTGCGCCGACTCGGCGCACAATGGCATTGTAGCCCCCTCAGGGAAAATATGCAAGGGGAAATAGCGCGAAAAAGTTCGATTTTTCCGGGAGTTTTTCAGTAAATGCCCCAATTCGGCGGCCAAAAATGCTTGATTTCAGCCAAATTGCGCAAGAGAAAAGAAAAGTCTTTACAAATCAAAAAACGAGTGCTATAATATCCGGGCATATGAAACCCGGGATGTGCGCCTGTAGCTCAGTTGGATAGAGCGTCTGCCTCCGGAGCAGAAGGTCGTGCGTTCGAGTCGCGTCAGGCGTGCCACAGGAAAGACGACTTGCGTCAGCAAGCCGTCTTTCCTGGTGTCTCGGGAGTTTCTTGCGTCTAACCGCCCCGGTCCGGGCATAAAATGACTCCTGAATCGCGCACAGGCCGAACAAAAAGCCGTGTCAAGGAGGCCCTCTCATGGACAACTCCCGACAGGCGCGGCGGGTGACTCTGGTGGGTCTCACCGCCAACGCCCTGCTCTGCATCATGAAGCTCGTCGTCGGCTTTCTGGCGAAGTCCGGCGGACTCATTTCCGACGCTGTGAACTCCGCCTCCGATGTGCTCAACACGTTGATCGCCATGATCGGCGTTCACCTGGGCAACCAACAGGCGGATCCCCAGCACCCTTACGGCCACGCCCGCTTTGAGTGCGTTGCGTCCCTGCTCCTGGCCTTTCTGGTGTTCCTCACCGGCCTGGGCATTGGATGGAGCGGGCTGAAGACGATCTTTGCCGGATCGGACAGCCTGGAGGCTCCCGGTCTCCCGGCCCTCATCGCCGCCGCGGTCTGCTGCGTAGTGAAAGAAGCCCTTTACTGGTATACCATTCGGACGGCAAAGAAGCTGAACAGTCTGGCGCTCAAGGCCAGCGCGTGGGATCACCGCTCGGACGTCTTTGCCTCCGCCGGCGTTTTCGTGGGCATTCTGGGGGCGCGGCTGGGCCTTCCTGTGCTGGATGCGGTGGCCAGCGTCATCATCAGCATCCTCATCCTCCGGGTGGCGGTGACCATCTTCCTGGAGGCCGTGAGCCAGACGGTGGACCAGGCCTGCCCGCCGGAGCTGGAGGCCCGCTTCCGCACGGCGGCCCTCTCGGTGGCCGGGGTCATGCGTCTGGATGAGCTCCGCTCCCGCCGCTTCGGACCGGGCATCTATGTGGACCTGGAGATCGCCGTGGACGGGCGGCTCACACTGCGGGAGGCCCACGACATCTCCGAGCGGGTCCACGATGCCGTGGAGGAGAGCGAGCCCAGCATCCGGCACTGTATGGTGCACGTGAATCCCTATGTGGATGATTCTGTCAGTGGTTAGTGGTTAGTGGTTAGTGGTTAGTGGTTCGGGCGGCGTGAAGCTTCACGCCGCCCGAATATATTACCAGCCCCAGTCCTTTTCCTGAGTTGGGGGAATCACCGGTCCCGGTGACTCCGCGCTTCTTCCCGCAGCCAGGAGGAATTTCCGGAAGGGCTCCAGCCGGGGGAGCAGGGCGGCGACCTTTTCCCCGAATTCGTCGAAGGAGCCCAGGTCTTTGTCCGGGAAGGGGAAGGTGACCAGCCAGTTTTTGTACCGCAGCCATTCCTGGGCGGGATGGCCGGGAGCGTAGCCCCGGGGGAGGGTCTTGAGTCTGTCCCCCTCCAGGGTGAGGTCCCCGGCCCGGAGGAGCTCTTCCCATTCGTCCAGGTTCGCGGCGATGTAGTCCCGCACCCGGTTGATGGCGCTGGTCTTTTCCAGGAACATTCCCGTGCCGAACAGCGTGCCGCCGGGCTCCACGCAGAGGAAGTAGCCGATGGGAAGCCAGCTCTTCCGGTCGGCGGATATGTAGGCCCGGAAGGAGGGGTCGTAGGGCGGCCGGTCCCGGTAGTAGCGCATGTCCCTGGCGATGCGGTATATCCAGTCCCGGGCATTCATATACAATATGTCGTCCACCAGCTCCGGGGCCCCGGCGGCAATAACATAGCGCAGCTGGTCCAGAAGGGCGAGAAAGTCCTTTCTGGCCTCCTCGTATTGTCCGTGGTTCTCGTGGAACCAGCTCCGGTCGTTGTGCTCCCGCAGGGCCGCGCAGTAGGCGAGCATTCGGTCAAAGGGCATGGGCTCATCTCCATTTCAGGGTGTTTTCCGCCTCCGTCAGGAGGGCGGCCAGGTCCGCGCCGTGGGCGCGGCAGATGCGCTTCAGGCCGAAGAGACAGTCCGGGTCCCGGTCCAGCAGGTTCATGCCGAAATCGCAGGTCAGTGTGGCCTGAAAGCCCAGCTCCCGGAGGACGCTCTCGCTGAGGGCATCGTAAGCCCCGTAGGGGTAGGTGAAGGTGCTGGGGAGGCAGCCCGTCTCCTGCAGCAGACGCTCCTGCAGGAGCAGGGCGTCCCCGCTCAGCCTTTCCTCGTAGGCTTCCTTTCCTTCTCCCGGCCTGCGCAGGACTCCCACGGCGCCTCTGTCCGTCCGGTGCAGGTCATAGCTGTGGTTCTGCAGCTCGACAAGGCCGCTTTCCTTCAGCTCCCGGAGATGGGCCCAAGTTGCGTGGGCGTAGGGTTTGCCTTCCGGAAACGTGGAGACCTCGTCCGCGCTGAGGCCGATGACGGAGAGGACCATGGGCATCTCCGCCTCCCGAAGCAGGGGGAGCACGGTATCCAGCGCGCTGCGGAGGCCGTCGTCAAAGCTGAGGACGATGGGCTTTTCCGGCAGGGGAGCTCCCTCCAGCACGAAGGAGACGACCTCCTTCAAGGTGACGGCGGTGTACCCCTCCTCCCGGAGCCACTTAAGGTCGCTCCGCAGCTCTTCCGGCGTGATCACGTCCTTGCCGGTGTGCTCCCACTTTACATCGTGATACATGAGGATGGGGAGCCGGACGGGCGCTTCCTCCGGCGGGGGAGAATAGAAGAGGGAAAAGAGGACCATGAGGCCAAAGGCGAGGCGCCGCAGCATGGGTCGAATCCTCCTGGGATGCTTTCCGTGATGATCGTTCCGCTGCAGTATGCGCCGCCGAGGGCCTTTTCATCCCGTCCGGATTCTAGCAAAAAGCGGCGGGAAAGTAAAGCGCGGCCAGATCCGCCCTCGGGGAAAAAGAAACGCACATTTCCTTGTATTTTTCGTCGGTTTTTGCTATCCTGTTTTTGCTATCCTGGAAGAACGGAGGCGCTGCGCTTGTCCGCGAAGAAGAAAGCAAGTTCGTCCCGGCACGGACGCGATCAGAAAAAGCAAAAGAAAGTGTCCCCGCTCGCACTGCTGGCCATTCTGCCGCTGGCGATCCTCATTT
Source organism: Oscillospiraceae bacterium (assembly GCA_017535635.1). GTDB lineage: Bacteria > Bacillota > Clostridia > Oscillospirales > Oscillospiraceae > UBA1774. The sequence goes on along the minus strand of JAFXTU010000061.1, from coordinate 23,818 downwards.
TCCTGGTCGCCAGGCAAATGGATCGGCAGCCCGTTCTTCCGGATGTGTCCCCCTCTCCCACCTCCTCGCCTGTGCCCACCCCGGAGACGACTCCTGCGCCGCCGCCGGAACCAACGTCTGCGCCCACACCGGCGCCTACACCGGCGCCCTCGCCCGAGCCTACGCTTGAGCCGACTCCTGAGCCGACCCCGGAACCCACCCCTGCGCCGGAGCCGGAGGTCATTGACTCCCTGCTGGCGGCAGGCTTGGAGAAGCCCCGGATGCGCGACCCGGAGGAGCAGCTGCTGCGTCTGGAGGCACTTTCCGCCTTCGACAGCCGCTTCCTGGAGGCCGCAGACCAGTGGGACTCCCTGCCGGAGATGGTCCGGCAGGACCTCTGCTCCAACCCGGAGCTGCTGGATTACGTCCTGGGGTATCCGGGAGAGCCCACGACCGGGTATTTCACGGAGGACGAGCTCAGCGGCGAGACGCTGCTCCTCATGCAGTACGATCCCCGCTGGTGCTACTGTCCCTACGGCAGCGGCGACGTGGCCGTCACCGGCTGCGGCCCCACGGTGTTGAGTATGGCGGCCCTCCACTTCGCTGGTCGGGAGGACGCCACGCCGGACCGGATGGCCGCCTGGGCCCTGGAGAACGACTACTATGTCTACGGCGCGGGGACCAAGTGGGCCCTTTTCACCCTGGGCGCGGCCGCCTGGGGCCTGGAGGGGAAGGAGCTGCCTCTTTGGGAGGGGAGCATCCGGGATGCCCTGGACAAGGGGAAGTGGGTCGTCTGCGTCATGGACCCGGGGAACTTCACCCTCTACGGCCACTTCATCATCCTCTATGCCTATGAGAGGGAGGGGTATCGGGTGCTGGATCCCTTCAGCCGGGCCCGCAGCGGAGCGCTCTGGACCTATGAGCAGCTCAGCGGCGAGATCTGCAACCTATGGGCCCTGGACACCGCCCCGGAGGAAGGGGAAGAAGCTTAAATGAAATACCACGGCCCGGCCGGGTCGTGAAAAAGGAAAGGGGTAATCATTTTGAAGAAGTATGTCGCGGAGTGCATCGGGACTGCGGTGCTGGTCCTCCTGGGCTGCGGCACGGCCATGCTGGTGGGCTGCGACGCCGCCCAGGGGGGCGGTTATGTGCTGACGGCTTTGGCCTTCGGCCTCGTCATCGTGGGCATGGCCTACTGCGTGGGCAACGTCTCCGGCTGCCACATCAACCCTGCAGTATCCCTGGGCGTGCTCCTCACCGGGGGCATGAGCGCCAAGGACTTTGTGGGCTACGTGATCTCTCAGATCGTGGGGGCCCTCATCGGCTCCGGTCTCCTGGCCCTGATCTTCTCCCTTGGCGGCGTGACGGACATGACCGGCGGCTTCGGCTCTAACGGCCTCGCCGGGGTCGGCGGCAGCGCGGCGGCGGGTCTCGTGGTGGAGATCGTTCTCACCTTCATCTTCGTGATGGTGATCCTGGGCGTCACGGATTCCAAGGCGGGCCACGGCTCCTTCGGCGGCCTGGTGATCGGCCTCAGCCTCACCCTGGTCCACATCCTGGGCATCGGACTCACCGGCACCAGCGTGAACCCGGCCCGCTCCATCGGCCCCGCCATCGTGGCGGCCATCTCCGGGAACGGCGCGCCCCTTGGACAGCTCTGGGTCTTCATCGTCGGCCCCCTGGTGGGCGCGGCCCTGGCGGCTCTGATCCACAAAGGGATCATGAAGGTCAAGTAAACAACCCATAACAAGCACAAGAACTCCCGCTGCCGGGTCCGGCGGCGGGAGTTCTGTATGGCCTGGTATCGCATTATAAGAGTATGATGCCTGCTTTTTGGCAGGTCTCCATAGTCTCCTCGTCCCAGACGGAGGCCTGCACCTCGCCGATGTGGGCCTTGCCCAGGAGCAGCATGCTCAGCCGGCTCTGGCCGATGCCGCCGCCGATGGTGAGGGGTAAGTCACCCGCAAGAAGCATTTTGTGATAGGGCAGCTCCCGGCGATCGTCGCAGCCGGAGAGGGTGAGCTGCCGGTCCAGGGCTGCCGGGTCCACCCGGATGCCCATGCTGGAGAGTTCCATGGCCCTCCCCAGAAGCTCGTTCCATACCAGGATATCCCCATTGAGGCTCCAGTCGTCGTAATCCGGGGCCCGGCCGTCGTGAGGCTTGCCGGAGCGGAGGGCAGAGCCGATGCCCTGGATGAAGGCGGTGCCGTGCTCCCGCAGGTAGGCGTTTTCCCGCTCCTTGGGGCTCAGCTCCGGATAGCGCTCCTCCAGCTCCAGGGCGGTGACGAAGCTCACCTCCCGCTTGAGCTTCCCTAAGGGGGCCAGCTGGGGATAGATGGACTCCATGGTGTCCTGGGTGTCGCAGATGGCGGTGACGATGCTCTTCACCGTCTCGCGGAGGTATTCTTCTGTCCGGTCCTCCGGCAGGATGACCTTCTCCCAATCCCACTGGTCCACGTAGACGGAGTGGAGATTGTCCAGCTCGTCCTCGTCCCGGCGGATGGCGTTCATGTCCGTATAGAGACCCTTGCCGGGGTGGAAGTCGTAGCGCTTCAGGGCCAGGCGCTTCCACTTGGCCAGGGACTGGACCACCTCGGCCCGGATGTCGGAGCGGAGGATGTCGAAGGAAACGGGGCGCTCCACCCCGTTCAGGTCGTCGTTCAGGCCGGAGGACTCCGCCACAAAGAGGGGAGCGGAGACCCGGTAGAGATTCAGAAGGGCGCCCAGCCGGTCCTCAAAGAGGCGCTTTAAGAGGGAGATGGCCTTCTGGGTGTCATAGATGGAAAGCAGGCTCTCATAGCCCTGGGGGACATAGGTTTTCATATTGGGACCTCCGTTCAGGAAAGCACAGGAATACAAAAAGGATATCGGGTATTTTAGCGAAGGAAAGGAAGAAAGTCAACGGGTTTCCTGCGGTTTTTCCTCTTCCTCCAGGAGGACGCCGCCCCGGCGCAGGGCCTCCTGCGCATAGCTCCGGCCCAAGGGCTCGCCCCGCTCCACCAGGTAGGTGAAGCTCATTTCTCCGGCTCTCTCCTCCAGCACGATCCGCAGGGAGCCCAGGCGGCTGCCCCAGGGGACCGCCTCCTCCAAAGCAGAACGATTCCGGGCCAGCTCGTGGACGTGGGTGACCCAGATCCCCCTGGCCCCGGCGGCCATGCACACGGCGATCACCTCGGCGGAGATGGCCTTCGTCTCCTCCGGCCCTGTGCTGGTGAGCGGTTCGTTGAAGAGGAGGAGGCTGTTTGGCCCCACCTGCTCCATGGCCTCGGCGATGCGGCCCGTCTCCTCCGCCAGGAGGCCCCGGCGGCCGTAGCTCTGGCCGTTGGGGGCGAAGATGGTGAGGATGTTTTCCGCCGGGCTCAGGGTCGCTTCCGCCGCGGGCACCGGGAAGCCCAGCTGCCCCAGGGCCTGGCAGAGGCCCACGCTGAGGAGGAAAACCGTCTTTCCTCCCTGGTTGGCTCCGGTGAGGAAGAGCAGCTCTCCCCCCGGACGGAACTCCGCGTCGTTGGGGACCACCCGTTCCGCCTCGTTCAGGAGCAGGAGCGGGTCGTAGAGACCCTTGGCCCGGAATCCTTTCTCTTCGGCGGGCAGCAGCTCCGGGAAGCAGAAGGGGAGAGCGGCGTCTCCCAGCAGCTTTGTGAACTTTTTCGCGGTGAGGCAGACGATCAGGTCCCGCCGCAGTCCCCGGAGGGGGGCCGTCTCCCGGAGCACAAAGGAACTGATGTCCTGGGAGGCCTGGGAACTGACGCGCTGCAGGAGCAGGTTGTCCATCTCCAGGGCCAGCTGGGTCAGCATCATCTGCCGCCGGGAGCCCTTTTTCTTCTTTTCCCCGGTCCAGGGCTCCATAGCCAGGAGCTTCAGGCGGGAGGGCTTCAGCTCCCCGTCCAGGTTGTACCCCAGCCGCAGCTTCGCCGGGGCGGAGAAGCCGTCGCAGAGGACGCGGAAGTCCGCCTCCGCGTCCCGGAAGCGGGAAGAGGTGCGGATCTGGTCCAGCAGGGCGGTGAGGGCGCGGATGCCCTCGCTCTCCGCCGGGATGCGGGAAAACGCCTGCCAGGCGGCGTCCAGCTTTTTCAGATAGCTGTCCAGCCAGCCGAAGTCCTCCAGAGAAAAGCCCACGGCAAAGGCGTCCGCGGCGCTCCTCCGGCCCCCGGAGCGGCCCTCCCAGCCGTCCAGACTGTCCAGCAGGGCCTCCATGGCCCCCTCCAGCTCCGGGAAGCGGAGCACGTCCCGGAACACATCCTGCCGGCGCCGCAGGACATCGACATCGTCTGTGAAAAGGGACCAGAGCTCCGATGCCGTGAGGCGGTAGTAGTCGGAAAAGGACATAGCTCCCGCCAGCCTCTCCAGCTGCAGGTCCTCAATGGTCCGCGGGGGAAAGGGGCAGGGAGGAGCCTCCCGACCCGGAAGATCCAGTAAACAGGCCATGGTTTTCTTCCCCCTTTCAAACCGCGCCCCGCCGGACCCGGTCCCAGCCGGCGTCCTCCGGGCGCATATCCAGGCCGCGGGAGCCCAGGGCAGTCAGCAGTGCCTCCAGGCTGACCCCCTGCTTCGCCGCCACGGCTCTGGCGTGGCTGGAGGGGGGCGGGGGCGCTTCCTTCAGACGGTAGAGATACCGGATCCCCTCCGGCCCCTCCTCCGCCGTCATCACCAGGCTCCTGAGCTTTTCCGTCTTTCCCAGGGCCCGGAACCGCTCCGTGAGCTCCCCCCAGATGTGGTTGAAGTGGGTCACCAGCATGGCCGGGACCTCCTGCTCCGCCAGGTCTGAAAGGAGGCGGGCGCAGATGGAACCGCCCTCCTGGGCGCTGGTGCTGGTCATGGGCTCGTTGAAGAGGAAGAGGCTCCGGGGCGTCATCCCCTCCCGCAGCTGTCGGATGCGCCGGATCTCCATCCCCATGCGGCTGTCCTCTCCCGTCTCGCTCTCCCCGGCGGCAAAGAGGGTCAGCAGCCGGTCCCTGGGGGAGAAGCGCCCTTCCTGCGCCGGCAGCAGACAGCCCAGCTGTCCCAGGAAGAGGAGCTGGCCCGCCATGATGAGGCAGCAGGTCTTGCCGGAAGAGTTGGGCCCCGTCAAAAGCAGGCTGCCCCCTAAGGGGAGACGCAGGTCGTTGGGCACCGGCAGTTCCCCGGAATAGCTCTGCTCCGGCAGCAGCGCGCCGCGAAACTCAAAGGTCACATCCTCCGTGAGCTGAGGGGTGCAGACGCTTGCGCCCCGGCTGCGCAGTTTCAGCGCAAAGGCGGCGGCCCCGGTGTAGAAGCGCAGGGCCTCCCGAAGAGACAGCAGCGTTTCCCCGCCGCTGAGGGGAAGCTTCGTCAGCGCGTCCCGCAGGCGGGTGAGCTTGTCTCTGGCCTCGTACCCCGCCTCGGAGAGCAGGTATTCCTGGAAGACCACTCCGGCTCCCACTTGGGGAAAGGCCAGAAGGGAGGTAATCCCGTCCCTGGCTTCTCCAGAGAGAGCCCCCTCCAGCATGCCGGGTTTGGCGTAGGGCTCCTCCCGCACTTCATAGAGCTCCAGGCCGGTGATGTTCCTGCGGCTGTCCAGGCACACGTCGATGGCAAAGGCCCCCACGCCCTTCCACTCCGCGTCCAGCCTTTCCAGCGCCGAGGCCGTATCCGGGATCCGGTCCTTCTCAAAGACCTCTTCCGTCCAGGCCCCCAGGCTTACCAGTACTTCGCTGCGAAAGTCCTTTCCCCGGACAGACTCCCGCAGGAGGGAGAGCATCTCCGTATAGAGCTTCAGGAGCCTCCTGCGGAAGTGGGTGAGGCGTAACAGCTGGGCGTAGCGGTTGTCCGCCCCGGCCTCCTCCAGGAGCTCGGCTCCCTGGCGGGAGACGTCCTTTCCCAGGCGGAGCATGGTCTTTTTCAGCCCGTCCACGGCGGCGTCCAGCCGGGAGAGGCGGAGGGCGGAGATGTTCTCCCGCACGCCTCGGCCGCAGGTATCCAGCTCCTCCGTCAGCGCCAGAAGCTTTTCCAGCGCCTGTACGGTTTCCGGATGCTCCAGGAGCTCCAGCAGAGCCTCCTGCCGCATCCGGAGGGTCTCGCCGTCGTCCGTCAGCAGAGAGCTCGCAAAAGACAGGGCTTCCGCCTCCCGCAGGCAGGGAAAAAGGAGGGCGCTGAGGCGTCCCAGCTCCAGGTCGTCCCCGGCCTGGGAGATCTCCAGGCTGCCCCGTTTTTCCCCCCGGGGCCACAGCAGTTCGTTTCCGTTCATAGTTACCTTCTCAATGTCTTCCGTATGATTTCCCATATTGTAATTTGCGCGGGAAAAAAAGTCAATTCCGCTGAGGTTGGGCTTGAGAATCCCGGAAATCGCTGGTATAATCATAAAAGGAAAACTAGGGCCTCACCCCCATAATTAACTGCGAAAGGATGATTCGATTGGCAAAACTCACCAGAATGGCCTTCGAGATCAACGGCGTCAACCGCTTTGTGATCGTTGATCCTGAGAAGGACCGGCTCTCCACCGTCCTCCGGCGGATGGGCCTCACCGGCGTGAAGGTCGGCTGCGGCATCGGCGTCTGCGGCGCCTGTACCGTGCTCATCGACGATGAGCCGGTCCGTTCCTGCACGAAGAAGATCAGCTCCATCCCTGAAGGAAGCCGCATCCTCACCATCGAGGGCATCGGCGCCCCCGGGCGGCTCCATCCCCTGCAGCAGGCCTGGATCACCTACGGCGGCATCCAGTGCGGCTTCTGCACCCCCGGCTTCATCGTCTCCGCCTACGGCCTCCTGCTGAAGAACCCCAGCCCCACCCGGGAGGAAGTGCGCGACTGGTTCCGCAAGAACCACAACGTCTGCCGCTGCACGGGCTATAAGCCCATCGTGGACGCCGTCATGGAAGCCGCCGCCGTCATGCGCGGCGAGAAGACCATGGCCGACATCACTTACCAGTACCAGGGCGAGGACATCTACGGCTCCAAGTACCCCCGTCCCACCGCGCTGGCCAAGGCTACCGGCCTTGCCGACTACGGTGACGATATCGCCCTGAAGATGCCCGAGGGCGTCGCCTTCCTGGCCCCCGTCCTGGGCGAAGCCGTCCACGCCAACATCATCGACATCGACGTGAGCGAGGCCGAGAAGATGCCCGGCGTCATCAAGGTCATGACCGCCAAGGACGTGAAGGGCACCAACAACATCGACTTCCCCGCCGTGGTTCCCCGGCAGCGGGGCAGCGGCCTCACCGAGTTCCCCATCATCTGCGGCGAGAAGCTCTGCCGCATGGGCGACGTGGTGGCCCTGGTGGCCGCCGACACCCGGGAGCATGCCCGGGAGGCCGCCAAGAAGGTCAAGCAGACCCTGGAGGTCCTGCCCTCTTATATGACCCTGCCCGAGGCCGCCATGCCCACCGCCATCCAGCTCCACAAGAACGTGCCCAACTTCTATATGGAGCAGCCCGTTTTCAAGGGCGACGCTCCCGAGGCCATCGAGGATGCCCCCATCGTGGTGGAGGGCGCCTTCCACAGCCAGCATGAGCCGCACCTGCCCATCGAGCCCGACACGGTCCAGGCCTACTGGGGCGCGGACGGGATGATGACCGTGCAGTGCAAGGCCCAGGCCCTCACCGAGGCCAAGGAGGGCATCAGCCAGGGCTGCGGCATCCCCATGGACAACATCCGCGTCATCATGAACACCGTGGGCGGCTCCTTCGGCTACTCCGTCACCGCCAACACCTTCGCCCTGGCGGTCACCGCCGTGCAGAACCTGGATATGCCCTGCTCCATGACCCTGAGCTGGGATGAGTTCCAGCATATGTCCGGCAAGCGCAGCGCCACCTACACCAACGGCCGCCTGGCCGTGGGCAAGGACGGCAAGATCATCGCCGCCGAGTACGACGTGGGCCTGGATCACGGCGCTTACGGCGTGGTGGCCGGCAAGATCTTCAACAACCTGGTGAGCGTGGGCTTCCACGGCTACAACATCCCCGCCTTCCGGGGCCTGGCCCGGGGCGTCGCCACCAACCAGGGCTTCAACGCCGCCTACCGCGGCTTCGGCGCCCCCCAGATCTACACCACCACCGAGGCCCTCATCGACATGGCGGCCGAGGCCTGCGGCATGGATCCCTGGGAGTTCCGCTACAAGAACGCTGCCCGTCCCGGCGACCTGACCATCAACAGCATGCCTTACCAGGATTACCCCTACCCCGCCATGCTGGAGAAGATCAAGCCCTACTACGACGCCTATAAGAAGGAAGCCGAAGAGGGCAAGGCGGCCGGCAAGGCCATGGGCGTGGGCATCTCCATGGGCGGCTTCCTGATCACCATCGGCATGTTCGACTCCGCCGAGGCGGCCCTGGAGCTCATGCCCGACGGCGGCATCACCTGCTACGACACCTGGGAGGATGTCGGCCAGGGCGGCGACATCGGGTCCCTGACTCACACCGTCAAGGCCCTTGCGCCTCTGGGCATCCAGCCCGACCAGGTCCGCCTGGTGATGAACGACACCAAGACCTGCCCGGATACCGGTCTGGCCGCCGCCTCCCGCAGCCACTACATGGGCGGCAACGCCATCCTGGACGCTGCCCGGCAGCTCATGGAGGCCATGAAGAAGCCCGACGGGTCCTGGCGCACCTACGACGAGATGGTGGCCGAGAACATCCCCGTGAAGTACGTGGGCCACTACGACCAGCACAACATCGGCCTGCCTCCCGGACTGGATCCCAACACCGGCATGGGCGAGAAGAACCCCACCTATATGTACAACGTCAACACCTGCCTGGTGGAGGTGGACACCAATACCGGCAAGACCCAGGTGAAGCGCTGGACCACCGTGGCGGACGTGGGCGTCATCGGCAACCGGCTGAGCGTGGACGGCCAGGCCTACGGCGGCCTCAGCCACTCCATCGGCTTCGCCCTGAGTGAGAATTACCTGGCCGACAAGAAGACCAGCACCCTGGCCGGCGCGGGCGTTCCCACCATCGACATGATCCCCGACGACTACAACGTGATCTATATCGAGACCCCGCGGCCCAATGGCCCCAACGGCTCCTGCGGCTGCTCCGAGTGCTTCCAGTCCTCGGGCCACATGGCGGTCATCAACGCCATCAAGAACGCCTGCGGCGTGCGCATCTTCCAGCTTCCCGCCACGCCCGACAAGGTGAAGAAGGCGCTGGAGGACAAGGCCGCCGGCAAGGAGGAGAAGGCCGAATTCTGGTTCCTGGGTTCCGATTTCGAGGACGAGCTGGAGCTCATCAAGGCCAATCCCATGTGATTACCCGGCCGGGAAGAACAGCATCCAAAAAGCCAAAACCGAACACTGACGCGAGAAGCCGCCGGACTCCCGGCGGCTTCTCTGTATCCTCGTTATTCGATTGTTCAATGCTCCGTCAAGATCCACTGCTGTCCGTCGGGCATCGTTTCCAGAGAGCCCCGGAACTGTTCCAGGATCTTCCCGTCGGGAAGACGCCGCACCACGGCCTCTTCCCGGTAATCCGGGTCCTCGTACCAGCGGCTGAACCAAAGCCGGTCGCCCTCCCGGAAGCAGAAGCTCTCCGCAGGATGGATGGGGAAGTCCGCCCGCTCCGGCCAGAGGATCTGAAACCGCTCCGCCGTCTGCCGGGTAAGCGTCAGGGGCGAAACGTGGGGCATCAGGTTGTAGCAGTCCTCCACCCCGGATAGGGGCAGAGTGACGATGGGGGAGACCTTCCCGCAGGAGTCATCGTAGGCCAGGAGCCGCAGCTCCCCGGCAGGGAAGTCCGCCAGCAGGAGCACCGGGCGCCCATTGTCGAAGGCGGGCAGCCCGAAATACTGGCCGTCTTTGGCCTTCACCGGCTCCGCGACCCGGCCCTCCGGATAGTGGACGAAAATGAGCCGGTTCCGCCGGATCCGGTGCCCGGCGCGATACAGCTCCTCCGCCTCATACAGGTCCCCGGAGGTGTAGTCCGTGCCCCAATACCAGTCCTTGCTGCCGGTGAGCGGTTCCAAATGGGAGATGCCCCCGGTATCGATCCGTTTGATCATCTGATCTCTCCTGGTTTCTCGGACTCCGCCTTATCGGCGCGTCAGCATTCCGGCAAACTCGCTCATGATCTCCGGAATGGCGATGTTCTGGGGACAGATGGAAGCGCAGGCACTGCATCCCACGCAGCGCCGGGGGTCCATGGAAGGGGCAGCGTCATTCAGGTCGTAGCCCGCCATGAAGTCCCCGTTTTTGACGCCGTTGTAAGCGGCGATGATCTTCGGGATGTCCAGCTCCATGGGACAGCCCTCCGTGCAGTAGCGGCAGGCGGTACAGGGGACCCAGGAGAGCATGGAATCCGCCACCTCTGTAAGGAGGGCTTTTTCCTCTTCCCCGAGCGGGTCCGGAGAGGAGAAGGTCTCCACGTTCTCCACGATCTGCTCCAGGGCGGACATGCCGGACAGGACCACGCCCACCTCCGGCAGGCTCTGCAGCCAGCGGAGCGCCCAGCGCACGGCGCTGTCCCGGGGGCGCAGGGCCCGAAGCTTAGCCATCTGTGCCTCCGGCAGAGTCGCCAGCCTTCCGCCCCGCACGCCCTCCATCACGACGACCTTGAGCCCGTGCTTTGCGATGGCCTCCACCTTGCCCTTGGCGTCCTGCAGCTTCCAGTCCAGGTAATTCAGCTGGATCTGCACGAATTCAAACACGCCCTCGTACTTGGTAAGAAACTCGTCGATCGTCTCCGCGCTGACGGCATGGGAGCTGAGGCCCAGGTGGCGGATCTGGCCCTCCTCCTTCTGCTTTCGCAGGAAGTCGATGACCCCGATCTCCGGGTCCAGGTAGAAGGGAAGCGACTTTTCCGAGACGTTGTGCAGCAGATAGAAGTCGAAATAGTCCACCTGGCACTTTTGCAGCTGTTCCCGGAAGACTCCCTCCACCGTGGAATCCGGCCTTCCCGCCAGCATTCCCGTGAAGCCCAGGATGCCGCCGCCTTTTTTCTCCATCATGTGGCCGGGGAATTTGCTGGCCAGGAGAAAGCTGTCCCGGGGATACTTTTTCAGCGCCTCGCCGATGAAGCGCTCGGACTCGCCCCCGTGGTAGCGGTAGGCGGTGTCGTAATAGTTGATCCCGTGGCTCATGGCGTAGTCGATGATCTGCTGCGCCTTTTCCCGGTCGATCTTCTCCCCCTGTCCCTCCAGAGTGGGGAGCCGCATATTGCCCATGCCCAGGGCGGATACCTTCACGCCGGAGATCTCGTTGTAATACATTTTTGCCTCCTGTTCCGTATCCCGCGCACCGCCTTTTTCCCGGCGGACGCAGAGACCTTCCTTATCCTTTAGTGAAAAGTATACCACCGAAGAGGCCGCAGCACAAGGACCTGCGCGCTGCGGACGGGGAAAGAACGTCTGGAAAAACAAAGGACGCGGAAAGAAGCGGCGACGGAACAGCATTATAGATTGACAAGAGCAGGGTTTATATATATACTACAAATAAAAGAAGCACCAATAGATAAAAAAGATTAAGATCAACGAAGTAACGGACGAAGTCAGAATGAACAACTATCAGATCGGGATCGACATCGGCTCCACCTGCGCAAAGGCGGTGGTGCTCTCGTCGGACAAAAAGATCCTTCAACGTGTGCTCCTGCCCACGGGCTGGAGCAGCGTGGATACGGCGGAAAAGCTGAAGGAGGCACTGGGGCCCTGGCTCCCGGAGGCGGACACCGTCGCCACCGGCTATGGCCGCGCCTGCGTGCCCTATGCCGGCCGCAGCGTGACGGAGATCACCTGCCACGGCAGGGGGGCGGCCTATCTCTTCGGCGGGCCGGAGCTGACCGTCATCGACATCGGCGGGCAGGACACCAAGATCATCCGGCTGGAGCAGGGCCAGGTCAGCGACTTCCTGATGAACGACAAGTGCTCGGCGGGCACGGGCCGCTTTCTGGAGATCATGGCCGGAACCCTGGGGCTCCGGCTGGAGGAGCTTTGCGAGCTGGCTTCCACCGGGGGCGGGACCAGCATCAGCTCCATGTGCACGGTTTTTGCCGAGTCCGAGGTCACCAGCCTGATCGGACGGGGAGAAAAGCGGGAAAACATCGCCTATGCCGTGGTGGATTCCATCGTGACCAAAGTGATGAGCCAGGCCTCCCGTCTGCTGCAAGGTGCCGGCCGGGTCTGCCTCACCGGCGGCCTGTGCGAGCTAAGCTATCTGCGGCAGGCACTGAAAAAGAAGCTGGGCCGGGACGTGCTCACCTCCCCGGACGCCCGCTACGCCGGCGCCATCGGCGCCGCGCTGCTGGCAGGGAAGGGCGCGGCGTGATCTACTTTGACAACGCGGCGACCACGCTGCACAAGCCGGAGGGCGTGATCGAGGCCGTGGTGCGGGCGATGAAGACCTCCGGCAACGCCGCCCGGGGCGTACACGGCGCCTCCCTGGGTGCGGCGGGCACGGTCTATGAGACGAGAAAAAAGCTGGCGGAGCTCTTCCACTGCCCCAGGCCGGATCACGTCGCCTTTACCGCCAACGCCACCGGCGCGCTGAACATCGCCATCTACGGCCTGCTCGCTCCGGGGGACCACGCCGTCACCACCGCATTGGAGCACAACTCCGTGCTGCGCCCCCTCTACGATCTGGAGGAGCGGGGCCTCCGGCTGGACATGGTCCCCGCGGACCGGCTGGGAAATGTGCGCTACGAGGATTTTGAGCGGCTCCTGCGCCCGGACACCAAGGCTGTCGTCTGCACCCACGCCTCCAACCTCACCGGGAACGTGCTGGACCTGCGGCGCATCGGCGAAATGGCCCACCGGCACGGGGCGTACCTGATCGTGGACGCCTCCCAGACGGCGGGCTGTCTGCCCATCCACATGGAGGAGATGGGCATCGACGTGCTCTGCTTTACCGGCCACAAGGGCCTCCTGGGCCCCCAGGGCACAGGAGGGCTGTGCATCCGCCCCGGCGTGGAGCTTCGCCCCTTCCAGAGGGGCGGCAGCGGCGTCCATTCCTACGACAGGCGCCAGCCCTCGGCCTATCCCACCCGGCTGGAGGCAGGGACCCTCAACAGTCACGGTCTCGCCGGACTCAGCGCCGCGCTGGACTATATCGCCCGGGAGGGCGTCGGGGCGCTGCACGCTGCCGAGGACGCCCTGGCGCGGCGGTTTTACGGCGAAGTCAGCCGCATCGAGGGCGTGACCGTGTACGGCGATCACTCCCAGGCCCAGCGGGCGCCCATCGTCTCCCTGAACATACGGGACTACGATTCTGCTGTGGTGGCGGACGTGCTCTATACGGACTATGAGATCGCCACCCGGGCGGGAGCCCACTGCGCCCCGCGGATGCACGAAGCCCTGGGGACGACGGAGCAGGGGGCAGTGCGCTTCAGCTTTTCCCCCTTCAACACCCTGGAGGAAGTCCGGATCGCCGTGGAGGCGATCCGGGATTTATCAAAAGAATAAAGGAGAGAAACAATGGCTGACTACGTACAGATGTGGAAAGACCTGGGAATGGATCTGGAGAACCACGATCTGCTCTGCCAGGTGCTGCCCACGGCGGTGGGCGATGTGTTCCTGTCCCAGGAGAACCGGCCCAAGGCGATGGATTTCTGGGATCTGGTCATCTCCGAGGTCCACGGCATCCGCCCCGCGGAGCTGATCGAGGAGCAGAAAAAGGGCCGCAAGGTCTTCGGCACCTTCTGCGTCTACGTTCCCGACGAGGTGGTGATCGCCGCCAACGGCATCGTGACCGGCCTCTGCGGCGGTTCCCAGTTCTGGGTCCCCGACGGGGAGGCGGTGCTTCCCAAGAGCACCTGTCCTCTGATCAAGGCCTCCGTGGGCGCGAGACTGGGCAGGACCTGCCCCTTCTTCCGCATCGCGGACATGTATGTGGGGGAGACCACCTGTGACGGCAAGAAGAAGGCCTATGAGATCCTGGGCGAGGACGTACCCATGTACGTCATGGACGTGCCCCAGATGAAGCGGCCCGAGGACATCCTCAAGTGGAAAAACGAGATCGCCGCCTTTGCCAGGCGGGTGGAGGAGTTCACCGGCAACGAGATCACCCCCGAGAAGCTGAATGAGGCCATTCAGCTGGTGAACGCCAAGCGCCGCGCCCTGCAGCGGGTCTACGACGCCCGGAAGTCCGAGTGTCTGCCCATCTCCGGCCGGGACGCCCTGCTCATGATGCAGATCGCCTTCTTCGACGATCCCGCCCGCTGCGCCCAGATGTGCAACCGGCTGGCCGACGAGCTGGAGGATCGGATCCGCGACGGCGTGAGCGTCGTCCCCCACGGCACCAAGCGCATCCTGGTCACCGGTACTCCTCTGGCCGTGCCCAACTGGAAGCTGCACAACATCATCGAGACCTCCGGCGCCGCCGTGGTCTGCGAGGAGATGTGCACCGGCACCCGCTACTTCGAGAATCTGGTGGACGAGACGAAGACGACCCTGGACGAGCAGTTCATGGCCCTGTCGGAGCGCTACATGAAGACCAACTGCGCCTGCTTCACCCCCAACACCGGCCGCATTGACGACATCCTGCGCATGGTCAAGGAGTACAAGGTGGACGGCGTGATCGACTGCAGCCTCAAGTTCTGCTGCCTCTACGACACCGAGAAGTACAGCGTCTCCCGCGCCCTCAAGGAGGCCGGCGTGCCGATCCTGAGCCTGGAGACCGACTACACCGACACCGACGCCGAGCAGCTGCGGACCCGGATCGGCGCCTTCGTGGAAATGCTGGATGCCTGATTCCACGCTTCGGTACTACATCCTGTTTGAGAACTACGAACAGGGCCTGGCGCTGCACGGCCTGCTGGATGAGCAGGGCCTTCCCAACCGCATCGCCCCCGCGCCCCGCTGCTTCAAGGAGGCGGCGGCCTGCGGCATGTCCCTCCTGGTGGAGGAAGCGGATATCGACGCGGTGCGGCAGTGCATCAAGGAAAACCGGGGGGAGTACCGCGCCATCCTTCCCCTGGCCGGGCAGCTCCAGGCCCGACGGGACAAATATTGCTGAAAGTTCAGAGTTGATTGCGGAGGAAACATGGAAAACATCATCGTAGACGCCAGAGGCCACCAGTGTCCGGTGCCGGTCGTGATGACGATCAAGGCCCTGGAGGGCGTGAAGGGTCCCTGCACGGTGGAGACTCACGTGGACAACGAGACCGCCGTGCAGAATGTGACGCGGCTGGCGGGAAGCCGGGGCTTCCCGGTGACCAGTGAAAAGCTGGCGGCGGACCATTTCGTGATCTATATGCAGGCTCCCCAGCCCGCCTCCGGGCCTTCCGGGGAGCCCCGGGCGGAAGAGATCGTCTGCGCGCCGGACCGGCGGGGCAGCACCGTCGTCGCCGTCACCACCGACAGCATGGGCCACGGCAACGAGGAGCTGGGCAAAACCCTCATGAAGGGCTTTCTCTACGCTCTCTCCCAGCTGGAAGAGTTGCCCAAAACCATTCTCTTTTACAATGGCGGAGCGAAGCTCACCACCGAGGGCTCCCTCTCCCTGGAGGACCTGCGGAGCATGGAGGCCCAGGGGGTCAAGATCCTGACCTGCGGCACCTGTCTGAATTTCTATGGCCTGACCGAGAAGCTGGCGGTGGGCGAGGTGACGAATATGTACAGCATCGTCGAGACGCTGGCCGGGGCCGACAAGATCATCAAGCCCTGATGCGTCCCAGGCTTTTGCGGCTGATCGTCAGCTTTCATACCACCACCGCCGCCATGGCCATGGAGCGGTACTGTCTGGAAAACGCCGTGCCCGGCCGTCTGATCCCGATCCCCCGGGAGATCACGGCTGGCTGCGGCATGGCCTGGAGCGCTCCGCCGGAAGAGAAGGACACCGTCCTCCGGGCTGCGGAGGGGGGAGAGATCGAGATCGCCGGGACCTATGTGCTGGAGATCTGAGAAAACACACGGAGTAACCCTCCGGGAAGCGTCCTTTGACGGCTCCCCGGAGGGTTATCAGGTTCGACTCAAACAGAGCGGCATGCTTCGGCATGCCGTTTTTGCTTGTTTCTTGCTCAAGACTGGATGACCCTGCTGTCTGCCCTTGAAAAAAGATTTCAAAAAGGGCTTGACAAAACTAATGTCTTAGTGTACTATGCGCATAGTGCACTAAGACACAAGGGAAAGGGGTCCTGGAGATGCAGTTTGATCCTATGCGTCCCATCTGGCTGCAGGTGATGGGAGAGATCGAGACCGACATAGTCACCGGGGTTCGCGGCCCCGGAGAAAAGCTGCCGGGGGGACGGGAGCTGGCCGTGAGCTACGGGATCAATCCCAACACGGCGGCCCGTGTTTACCAGGAACTGGAAAAAGCCGGCCTGTGTGAGACCCGGAGGGGCATGGGTACGTTCGTTACGGGAAACGCGGAGCGCATCGCCGCCCTTCGGGAGGAACTGGCCCGGAAGGCCGTGAATGATTTTCTGAAAAAAGTGGGATCGCTGGGGGTCTCGAGAGAGGACGCCGCCAGAATGATCCTGGAGGAGGAAGAGTAAGATGCTGGAGAGCAAGGAACTGACCAAGGTGTTCGGCTCGAAAACCGCCGTGGACCATGTGTCCGTGAAGCTGGAAAAGGGCCATGTCTACGCGATGCTCGGGCCGAACGGGAGCGGAAAGACCACCTGGATGAAAATGGCCGCCGGGCTCATCAAGCCCAGCTCCGGCCAGGTACTGTTTCAAGGGGAGCCGGTGAGTCTGAACAGCCGGAAGCATGTGGCCTACATGTCCACGGAGCCCTATTTTTACAGCTGGATGACCATCAAGGACGTGGGCGCCTATTATGCCGATTTCTTTGAGGACTATTCTCCACGGCGCTATCAGGCTCTGCTGCAGCGGATGGAGCTGACGGAGGGGATGAAGGTCAAGACCCTTTCCTCCGGCATGATGGCCAAGCTGAAGATCGCCGTGACCATGTCCCGGGACGCGCTGGTCTACATGCTGGACGAGCCCTTCAACGGGGTCGACCTGCTGGCCAGGGACGAGATCCGGGCGAGCATCCTGCAGTACGCCACGGAAGACAAGCTGCTCCTGCTTTCCAGTCATCTGGTGGAGGAGATGGAGATGGTGGCGGACCGTGCCCTGTACATCAAGGAAGGGCGTCTGGTGGAATGCGTGGACCTGGAAACCATGCGCTCTGAACGGGGCGTATCCATGGCGGACCGCTACCGCCAAATCTACGGGCATACGGAGGGCTAAGACGATGTTGAAGCTGATGAAATATGAGTTTCGGAAGACCTGGTTCACAAAGGCGATCCTGCTGGCAATCACCGCTCTGGCGGAGATCGTCTATCTGATCGGCCTGTATGGGGATCGGGAGGGCCTGTTGGCGACGGGGGTGTTCCTCCTGATGCTGCTGGCCGTCGGCGGGCTCCTGGTCATCGGCCTGGGAAGCGTGGTGACGCTCCACCGGGACATGAATACCAAGCAGAGCTATATGCTGTTTATGACCCCCAACAGCTGCTATTCCATCCTGGGGGCGAAGGTGCTGGAGTGCGGCATCTCCATCCTGATCACCGGCGCGGTTTTCTTTGCCCTGGGTGCACTGGATATCACGCTGCTCTTTGCCCGGAACGGGGAGCTCAAGGCCCTGTGGGACTGGGTCCGGGAGCTTTTGTCCAGCATCACCATCAACGGCAGGTCCTTTTTAGGCGATATCCGGCTCCAGTCCCTCCTGTCGGTAAGCTTTTCTCTTCTGGCGGGCTGGCTCCTCACCGTTACGACCATCTATCTGGCGGTGGTGATCAGCTCCGCGCTGCTGAACGGCAAACGGTTCAGCGGCCTGATCAGCTTCGTCCTGTTCCTCATCCTGTCCTGGGGCTGCGCCCGGCTGGCCAACCTGATCAGCGGGTCCATCGGAGATTACTTTATGCTGATGCTGGTCAACGGGCTGATCTGCCTGGTGTTCTCCGCAGTCATGTATTTCGTGACGGCGCAGATCATGGAAAAAAGGCTCAGCGTATAGAGATACAGATAGTGACGCATACGAAAGCACCGGCCGAGGCGGTTTTCCTGCTGCCTTGACCGGTGCCTTTGCTTTGGTCTAAAAGAGTTCTTGCAGAAACTGGCTGTGGAGGGGAGGTCTGCTCAGTCAGAAATCTGGTTTATTCGGAGGCTTCCGCGTCCATGCGGCGCCGAATGGACTGGTCCCGGATGCGCCCGATGGTGCCGTCGTCCAGCAGCCGGAGAAAAACCTGGACGATCTCGGGATCGAACTGAGTGCCGGACCCGCGCAGGATCTCCTGCTTGGCCGTCTCTACGTCCATGGCCTCCTTGTAATGACGCTTGCTCACCAGTGCGTCAAACACGTCGGCCACGGCGATGATGCGGCCGATCTCCGGGATCTCCTTTCCCTTGAGCCCATTGGGATAGCCGGTTCCGTCAAACTTCTCGTGGTGGTACTTCGCGCCGTCGGCGAGGTAGCCCATGGTCTCGATGGCGGCCAGGATATGTCCTCCGATGGAGGTATGTTCCTTGATCTCCCCGTATTCCTCCGAGGTAAGCTTGCCTTCCTTTTTCAGGATCAGATCGGGGATGCCGATCTTGCCCACGTCATGGAGAAGGCCGGTCTGATAAACCTCATCCACCCTCTGCTCATCATATCCCATGGCGCGGGCAAGGGCGATGCTGTAGCCGGCCACACGCACGGAATGACCTTCGGTGATCTCATCTTTGGCCTCAATGATATTGACGATGGCAAAGATCGACTCCAGGGCCAGCTCCTGATACTGCCGGGTCTTTTCCTCCACCTTGGCCTGCAGGTCCCGGTGAAAGTCCTCCAGCTCCAGAATTCGGGAGATGCGCCGCTCAAGGACACTCGGGACGATGGGCTTGGTGATGAAGTCGCTGGCCCCCATGCTGAGGCACGCCGCCTCTTCCTCCGGATTCTGGCTGGCGGTGAGGAAGATAAAGGGGATGTCCCGGTTTGCGGCTTCCGTTCGGATGCGGCGCATGGTCTCCTTGCCGTCCATGCCCGGCATCATCAGATCCATGAGGATCAGGTCCGGTCTGCGTTTTGCGACAAATCGCAGCGCCGTTTCACCGCTGATGGCCATCTGCAGATCGTAGCTGTTTTCCAGGACATCCCTGACGATCTGCAGATTGGTCTTGTCGTCGTCCACAACCAGGATCCTATGGTTTTTCATCTCTTGTCACCTCACAGGTCTGTGACCAGCGAATCCAGCCGGTCGTAGTCAAAGGCGGCGCAGCAGGCGCAGAGTTCATCGAGTCTGCGGCTGAACGGCTCAGGATAGCTGTATTTGCGAAGAGACTTCAGGATCTCCTCCGCCCGCAGATAATCCATCTGTGCGCAGGCTTCCCGAAGGCGGTCGATCAGCGCCGGGTCCGGATGCTCCTGAAACTCACCGCCGCTGTCCTCCTGGGGGAGGAGGTACTTTTGCGCGTAACGGCCCACGTTTTCCACCATTCGGTGCAGGGCCTCCCGGAATTCCGGAAAGAGGGTCTTGATCGTATTCCAGTCGCCGGCTTTTCCGGCGAGCTCCAGCCGATAGGAGGCTTCCCCCAGGTCAAAGGCGCCGACGCCGCGGGACGCGCTCTTGAGCGCGTGGACCTGGATGGTGAAATTCTCGGTGTCCTGCCTGTCGAAAAGCACGGGAAGCGTCTCTTCCTTTTCCCGGATGTCATCATAGTAGGTCTTCAGAATGTTGTGGTAGATCTCCACGGAGCCGCCATAGGTTTCCAGGATGCGGTGCATGTCCACTCCGGGAATAAAGTCCGGTAGTTCGGCGGGGGCAGCCTCCGACGCCCGTTCGGGTTCGCGGATCGCCTCAGCCGCTGCCTGAGCCGGGTTTTCCGTTTCTGCCGGGGCTTCTCCCAGCAGAGCCCTGAGCAGCAGCATGTTCTGCTCAAGCAGCGCGTTGTTCTGCGCAAGCAGCTGTCCGAGGGCTCCCGGCGCGGCTTCGGCGGACTGCCGAAGCTTCAGGGCCCCGACGGGCCTTTCACCCTTTCCGGGCGTAGGAGTGACTGCGTTTTTCCGATCCGCTGCAGACTCCCGCTCTTTTTTCACCTTCTCCAGATAGTCCTTCGGGGCGCGGGACTGGATATACTGCTTGATGACCCTGTGCAGCTCGCGCATCTCAATGGGTTTTGCGACAAAATCGTTCATCCCGGCCTGCAGGAACTGCTCGCGCGCATCGCTCATGGCGTTGGCGGTCAGGGCGATGATGGGTACCTCCCGGAAGTAATCCCCTTCCATGCTGCGGATATAGTGAGCGGTCTCGATGCCGTCCATCTCGGGCATCATATGATCCATGAAGATCGCGTCATAGCGTGTCTTTTTGACCATCTCGATCGCCTCGAAGCCGCTGGTCGTCAAGTCGATCTTCATCTGATAGGGCGACATCAGGCCCTGCGCCACCTGCAGATTCGTCGTGTTGTCATCCACGATCAGAATGCGGGCAAAGGTCAGCGGGACGATCTGGGAGCGGTCAAAGCTCTCTTTCTTGATGCTGCTGACGATCTCCTCACCGTTGAGGGCATTGATGAGCTGAAGGGTGATCAGCGGCAGCTGGAGCTGCTTATAGTCCATATAGGCGCTGTCGGGGAGCTCGTCGTTGTCCAGAATGAGGAAAATACCGCTGCGGCGAAACATGAAGTTCAGCTTTTCCTGAACGGGGGCAAAGAATCTCCGTCGAATGAGAACGTGAGTCATCCCCGGATGCTCCCGGATCTTGTCGATCTCACGGCAGACCTCATAGGACAGCCCCAGATTCTCCGCCGCTGCGCTCAGTCCGCGTATGATGCTCTCGTTCTGCTCGCAGATCAGCAGCCGAGCGGTCTTGTCCTTCACTTCGCCCAGAGGTACATAGCGCGGCACACGCTGCATCACGCGCACGGAAAACACGCTGCCCTGCCCGTAGACGCTGCTGAGCGTGAGATCGCCGCACATGAGCCGGGCCAGATCCCGGCTGATGACCAGTCCGAGGCCAGAGCCGGTGATGCCGTGGTTTTTGCGGGTGTCCACCTGGCTGAAGGTGTCGAAGAGCTTGCCCAGGTCTTCCTGCCGGATGCCGATGCCGCTGTCCTCCACCTCAAAACGGAGCTCAAAGTTTTCTCCTTCGGTGAATTCTCCCCGGACGCGCAGGACGATATAGCCCTCATGGGTGAATTTCACAGCGTTGCCCAGCAGGTTCATCAGGATCTGCTTGAGGCGAATGTCGTCTCCGATAAAGTGGTTCGGCAGCGTGGGGTCAATGTCCATCAAAAAACAGACCGGCTTGCTGGCCAGGCGCACGGAGATCACGTTGCTGAGGTCCATCAGAATGGAGGGCAGCATGTATTCCACCTCAGCGATCTCAAATTTGCCGGTCTCGATTTTGGAGAAGTCCAGAATATCGTTGATAATGCCCAGCAGACTGCTGCCGGAGTTCTGGATGGTGCTGAGAGCTTCCAGCACGTCCTGGGGCAGCTCCCGGCGCAGAAGCACTTCGCTGATGCCCACAATGGCATTCATCGGCGTGCGGATCTCATGGCTCATGTTGGCAAGGAAAGCGCTCTTGGCCCGACTTGCGGCTTCGGCCGCCTCCGCGGCGTCCCGGAGGCGCTGCTTGGTGTTTTCCTCCTCCTGTATATCGGCCACCAGCATGAGGATCTGCTTCTCCTCCTCGCGGAAAAAGGAACACTCCACCCGTTTCCAGGCGGGGCCGCCGTCCTCCCCCCGCAGCCGTAAGCAGACCGAGACCTGCTCTCCCTTCCGGAGCCTGGGAAGCAGGGAGTTGAGCTGCAGAGCGCGCAGGGCCTCCCGATCCTCCGCGTCAAAAGCGCAGTCCTCCATCATGCGGTCCAGTCCGGCGTCGTAATCCTCCGCACAGGCGGAAAGAAAACGGCCTGTCCCGGACGCGCCGTTCTCCAGAAGCGTGTGCACGCTTCGGGAAACCGCGTCGATCAGATTGCATTCCTCATAGTGACTCAGAACCACGGTCCGGCAGACCTGCTCCAGAAGCGCCGTTCTTTCAACCGCGCGCTGAAGCGCGTCTCCCGCGGTCCCGAGAGTCTCTTCGTTTTTTCTTGCGTTCGTTCGATCCACTTGTCCGCTTCCTTTTCCGCGTTGATAGAGAGCCCATAAACGGAGCCCGCTCCGGGGACCACGCCGTTTAATACTTTATTATACAATCTAATTCTTGTCTTGTCCACAAAAAAGAAGCCGTCTCACGCCTGAAATCTTCCTGGATGCAGTGATCGGCTAAAAGACATGGTTCTGAGCTAAGCAAAACAAAACCGGAGCCCGGCGCAGCGGGTGCACCGATTTTGAGAGGAAGAAGTCCATGGGATCACCGAACAATGCCGCTTGCGGCGTTGCGAGGCATTCCAGGGACTATTGACGATACATGAATCGGTTAAACCTCCTACACCCTCAAAAAAACAAAATGCGAGTCCAGCGAAGCGAGTCGCATTTTGGGAGGAAGAAGTCCCTGGAATCTCCGAACAGTGCCGCTTGCGGCGCTGCGAGGCATTCCAGGGACTATTGACGATACATGAATCGGTTAAACCTCCTACACCCTCAAAAAAATAAAATGCGAGTCCAGCGAAGCGAGTCGCATTTTGGGAGGAAGAAGTCCCTGGAATCTCCGAACAGTGCCGCTTGCGGCGCTGCGAGGCATTCCAGGGACTTCTGACGATGGCGGAGGGTGCAGGATTCGAACCCGCGTGGGGTTTCCCCCTAACGGTTTTCAAGACCGCCCCGTTATGACCGCTTCGGTAACCCTCCGTCTGCCGGGCAAGCATACCACTTCCCCGGGGGATTGTCAATCCGCCGGGGGCGTCTTCATGGTTCACGCCAGCGGGGCGCTCAGGGCGTCGATGACCAGTCCTGCGTCCAGGGCGATGGAGAAGGCCTTGCCCTCCAGCTCCTCCGGCACCTCCGGGTAGCCGGGCCGCCGCAGGTCCCGGTAGCCCCGATTCACCCGGAAGAGCTTTGCCCCCGGGATCCTGGCGGTGAACTTCTCGAAGGGCCAGCGGATCACCCCCGGGGTGTTGAAGCCCACCCCGATCTCCAGGATGCAGAGCCGCTTGTCGATGCTGGAATTCACGAAGTCCGCGTAGCGGTGGTAGCCCTCCCGGTAGTTCTCCGGGCGGAAGGTGAGGTCCGCCAGGGCCCCGCAGTGGGGGCAGCGGGGGAGCCCCTCCTCCCGGCACTCAAAGTTCTCCCGGTCGATGTGCTCCAGGACGGTATGGAGGTAGGGGAGACTGTCCCAGGTGTGCTTTGTGCACCGTTCCGAGCAGCTCATCACGTCGTAGCTGCCCTGATATTCAAAGAGCCGCTCCATGGGGAAGCCGGAGCGCATGAACTGCCGGTCCGCGTTGGAGGTGACGACGAAGTAGTCTTTCCCCTCCAATACTTCCTTCAGCCGGGCGTAGAGGGGGAGGGGCGGCAGGGTCTCCCGGACGTAGTGGATGTGGGTGGCCCAGTAGGCCCACTTGCGCCCAGGTGTCCACTCGTCGTCCCGCATCCCCACCAGCTCGTACTGGCAGTGGTAGCCGAAGCGGACCATCTCCGGGAAGTACTTCTGAAACACCGTCACGTCCAGGTAGCTGAGCCCCGCCGCGGCGCTGAGCCCCGCCCCGGCCCCCAGGAGGACCCGGTCCGCGCTCTCCAGCTCCTGCCGCAGCAGCTGCAGGTTTTCCATGCTCTCCATATCCATGCTTTTCGCCCCGTTTCGTTTTTTTGCCATTATACTTCCGATCCCGGAAAAGCACAAGCGGAGGAGAGGGAAATCGGTTCACCAGCTGTGCTGGTGAGATGAACATTCGTCACGTTCATGCAAGTATTGCAAAAGCTCAGATACATGGTATACTTTTGAAACGCAGCGACAAATCGGGATTTGTGAGGAACAGATATGAAAACAATATATCTGATCGGCGGTACAATGGGCGTCGGTAAAACGACGGTAAGTCAGCAGCTGAAAAAGGAGTTGCCGAACAGTGTTTTTCTTGACGGCGATTGGTGTTGG
>JAFXTU010000060.1 GCA_017535635.1 Oscillospiraceae bacterium | reverse complement strand
TCTCCTCGTTGATGACCTTGGCCATGTCGGCGGGGATGCCCACGCCCACGTTGATGACGTCGCCCTTCTTGACCTCGGCGGCGCAGCGGCGGCAGATGATCTTCCGCTCGTCGAACTTCATCCGCTCGATGGAGTCCATGGGCTTCTTGATCTGGCCGGAGAAGGCGGGCTCGTAGTAGATGCCCTCGGTCTGCCAGCAGGCGTCCTGGGTGGTGGCCTGGACCACGTAGTCCACCAGGATGCCGGGGATCTTCACGTCCTTGGGCTTGAAGGTGCCCTTCTTGGCCAGGTACTCCACCTGGACGATGACGATGCCGCCGGAGTTGTGGGTGGCGGTGGCCACGGGCAGGGCCTCGGTGATGAAGCTCTCATGGTCAAAGGTGATGTTGCCGTTCTCGTCGGCCACGGTGCCCCGGAGCAGGGCCACGTCGCACTTGAAGCCCTTGTAGAAGAGGTACTCCTCGCCCTGGAACTCAATGAGCTCCACCCGGTCCTCGGTGGTACACTCGTTCATCTTGCCGCCCTGGACCCGGGGGTCCACGAAGGTGCCCAGGCCCACCTTGGAGATGAGGCCAGGCCGGCCGGCGGCGACTTCACGCCACAGGTTCACAATGACGCCCTGGGGCAGGCACCAGCACTGGAGCTGGTTCTGCAGAGCCAGGTCCCGCATGGCGAAGGCAGAGCCCACATGAGCGCCGCTCCAGCGGGTCACCAGGCCGGGGCCGGCCTCGCCCAGACGGGTGATGCCCCGGGTCTTCCAGTCGCCCATGGCGGAGCCCTGGTGAACGTCCAGATCGCAGGGATGGCCGGTCTCCTTGAACCGGTCCCGGATGGCGCAGGCGATCTCTTCCGGCCAGCCGGCAAGGCCCATGCCGCAGACGCCTACGGTAGCGTGATCGGGGATGAGGGCGGCAGCTTCCTGGGCGGTGATAAATTTGGGCATGATCAATTCCTCCTGATAAGAAGTTGTGGTATGGGTTACGGGGTCCGATTCATCCCCGTGGGTTCTTTATTTCAGTCCCAGGCGTTCGGCGGCCCGGGTCTTGAGGGCGGCGAGAGAGAGCTTCCCGCTGCCGGTTTTGGGCAGGGCGTCCATGAAGAGCACATAGCGGGGTACCTTGTAGGCCGCCAGCTTCTCCCGGACAAGGGTTCGGATCTCCTCTTCCGAAGCTCCTTCATTCCCCTCCCGGAGCACCACGCAGGCGCAAATCTCCTCCCCGTAGTGCTGATCGGGGACGGCCACAGCCTTCACCTCCCGGACCCTGGGGTCCAGGGCGATGGCGGCCTCGATCTCTCCGGGGGAAATGTTCTCCCCGCCCCGGATGATGAGCTCCTTCCGCCGCCCGGCCATGTGAAGACAGCCCTCCTCGTCCAGCCAGCCCAGGTCCCCGGTGCGCAGCCAGCCGTCCCCGTCCAGGGCCTGGCGGGTCAGGTCCGGCTCGTTCACATAGCCCTTCATCACGCTCCAGCCCCGGATGCAGATCTCCCCGGTCTCGCCGGGGGGAAGGGCGTGTCCGTCCTCCAGGTCCCGGATCTCCCCTTCGATGGACTCCAGGAAGCGGCCCACGGTGGAGGCGCGCAGTTCGTCCGGCGCGTCGGGAGACAGGAAGGTCAGCCCGGCGGTGGCCTCCGTCTGCCCCAGGGAGGGGGCCATACGGAAGCCCAGGGCCTTCTCCGCCCTGAGGAAGAATTCCGGGGTGTAGACGCTGCCGCCGATGTAGCCGGTGCGGAGGGTATGGAGGTCGAAGTCACCCAGGTCGGGTCTCGCCAGGATGGCGCTGAAGAGGGTGGGAACGGCGGAAAAGACGGTACAGCCGTGGAGGGAGATGGATTCCAGCAGCTGCTTCGTGTGCCGCTGGCCGGGGAAATAGAGCCCCGCGCCGCAGTTCAGCGCCGCCAGGATCACGGCGGTGAGGCCGAAGCAGTGGAACATGGGGATGGCCACGCAGCACTTGTCCGCCTCGGTCATGCTTATGGTGTCCACCTGGGCCTGGGCCACGTTCACCCGGGCAAAGTGGCTGCTGAGGACGCCCTTGGCAGCCCCGGAGGTGCCGGAGGTGAAGATGATGACGTCCGGATCCTCCGGGCTCACCTTTCCCAGCTCCCCCAGGACCTCCGCCCTGCCCTCTTCCGTGAGGGGCGGGAGGGAGGCCAGAAGGTCCGGGATGAAAACGGTGTTTTCCAGGCGGAGGTTTTTGATCTCATCCGGGAAGGAGACGCCCTTGAAGCCGTCGTCGTAGTACAGCTGCTCCCCCTCCACCTTGCGGAGCAGGGCGGCCATTTCCGGCCCGGTGAGGGCGGTGTTCAGGAGCACGGGAATAGCGCCCAGCACTTCCAGACCCAGATACAGGTACAGAAAGGCCGGGGAATCCTTGCACCAGATCCCCACCCGGCTCCCCTTCCGGACCCCGGCGCGGCGAAGGGCCAGGGCGCAGCGCAGCGCGTTTTCCTCCGCGCGGGCATAGCTCAGCGCCTCCTCCGGCGTCTCCACGCAGACTCGCTCCGGGAAACGGGCGGCGGTATCCAGAAACATTTGGCCGACGGTGGTGTGCAGCAAGCTGACTGCCTCCCTGCTGTTTGGGAATCGCTCAGAAAACGGGTCCTTAGCATCCGGGGCGCGGGCCGAACGGACCGCGCCCCGAAACATGGGTCACAGGATGTACTTACTTGTCCAGCTCCTCGATGATGGCGGGGATCACCTTGAAGAGGTCGCCCACGATGCCGATGTCGGCCACCTCGAAGATGGGGGCGTTCTCGTTCTTGTTGATCGCCACGATGGTCTTAGAGGTCTGCATGCCGGCCAGGTGCTGGATGGCGCCGGAGATGCCGCAGGCCACGTAGAGGTCGGGCTTGACGGTGGTGCCCGTCTGGCCCACCTGGAAGCTGTGGTCGATCCAGCCGGCGTCCACGCAGGCACGGGAGGAGCCGATGCTGCCGCCCAGCTTGGTGGCCAGGGCCCGGATGGTGTTGAAGCCCTCGGGGCCGCCGATGCCGCGGCCGCCGGAGACGATGATCTTGGCGTCGGTGAGGGAGGCCATCTCGCCCACCTTCTTCACGACCTCCAGCACTTCCTGCCGGATCTCGCCCTTCTTGAACTTGGGGGAGACGTCGATCAGCTCGCCCTTCTTGCCTTCCACCTTCTCAGGCTTGGCCATGACGCCGGGCCGGACGGTGGACATCTGGGGCCGGTGGTTGGGGCAGATGATGGTGGCCATCAGGTTGCCGCCGAAGGCGGGACGGGTCTGGCGCAGGCCCTTGGTCTCGGCGTCGATGTCCAGCTTGGTGCAGTCGGCGGTGAGGCCGGTGCCGCACTTGACGGCCACGCTGGGGGCCAGGTCGCGGCCGATGTGGGTGGCGCCGTAGAGGACGATCTCGGGCTTATACTTCAGAACGGCGCGATAGACGGCGGCGGTG
>JAFXTU010000059.1 GCA_017535635.1 Oscillospiraceae bacterium | reverse complement strand
CGCACAGGCCGGACTTGTTAGCCTTCTCGACCTGTACGCGCATCTGCACTTATGCGGGTGAACCGCCGTGTACCGAACGGTACGCACGGTGGTGTGGGAGGTCGGTCACTCAACTAATGGGTGACCTCCTACCCGATTTCTGTTTTGCCGGTGACTGTGACACGGGCCGCGCCTTACGGCCCCCTGGAAAGCCCCGTGTCGCCGAAGGTCTCCCGCCAGTTCCCCACGGGGCAGTAGATCTGGCAGCGGTTGCAGTTGTTCTTGGGATAGTGGTCCAGGTTGCAGTTGGAGATGGGGAAGCGCTTCATCGCCTCTGCGATATCCTCCGCCGTGGGATCGTCAGAGCTCACCAGGTCGCCCCGCTTGCGAATCCCAGCAAACTCGTCCCGCAGACCCAGGGCCGCCACGGTGCAGGCGTGGACTTTGTGACTTGCCACCTCATATTCCTCCCCGGCGATGCGCCATAGACTTGCTTCCCCGGCTTCCTTTGGGGGCAGGGCACGCATGGGGCAAACATCGGAGCAGATATGGCATTTTTCCGGGTCACAGAGACGCTCTCCCCGGTCCGGCTCGTCGTATGCCAGCTCCAGGTCCGTCAGCAGACAGCCGAACTGCACCCGGGGCCCGTACTGTTTCGTGAGGGGAAAATTGTTCCAGCCGGGCTGGGCGATCCCGGCGGCGATGGCTGCATGGCCGATGTCCAGATTCAGCCCGTCCTTGTTGGGCCCGGCGAACATGGGAAGGGGCGTGTTCTTGGGCAGGGTGCCCATCTCCGGGCCGCAGCCCAGGGGCTGGGTGGCCGCGCCGAAGGTGTTTTCCAGATAGTCCGCCAGATAGAAGGTGCTGAGGGCCATGTCCCAGTTGGGTACAAGCTCCAGACCGTAGGTGGAGTAGATGGACTCCGCGAAGGCCATGCCGTCCTCCAGCCGCCGGAACTGGGCCTGCACCGCCCCGTTCAGCAGCCTCCGCCCGAAGACGATCACGCTGCGGCAGCAGCCCAGAAGGTCCGTGGGCCGCCGTCCCTCCGGCTCCTCCGCCAGGGCCCCGGCGGGGCAGAAGCCCACCAGATCCATTTTCCTCTCACCCAGGAGGTAGTTCCGAATGTTCTGCGTCAGCTGATGCCTGTCCATGTCCGTTCCTCCCTTACACCACGTAACCGGCCCGGCGGTCGCTGTGGATGATGACGAAGCCCAGCTCCCGCACTTCGGTGACGCTGTCTTCGTCGTCATAGTTGCGCTGCTCCGCCAAGGCCCAGCATTCCGCACTGGTCCAGTCGGAGACGTATTTCCCGTCTCCCAGGTTTTTGATCCAGACCTCATGCTCCAGCAGATAATACTTGTGGATGCGGCAGTCCAGGGGGTTCTTCGTGCTCACGGGGATCACCCGCTCCAGCTTCCCGTCGATGCCGCCCACGCCCTCCAGCTCCAGCTCCAGGAATTCCGGCTGAGGATAGCCGGGCCCCAGGCCGCCGCGCCCCTCCCGGAAGGCCTTGACCTTGTATATGTATTGGCCCTTGTAGTGAATGGCGCCCTCCGGCAGGAAGCCCGCGGCCAATACGATCCTTTTCTTCATTCCTCCGCCCCCTTGCTGAGGCCCGTGTCGCGGAACTGCTCGTTCCAGTTGCCTACCGGGCAGTAGATGAGGCAGCGCTCACAGTGATACATGGGCAGGTGGTCCAGGGTCTGGAAGCCGGGGGCGGCAAACTGACGTTTCAGGGCCTGGGCCAGCTCCTTCTCGGAGGGGTGCTCGCCGATGGGCTGAGTGCACATGGGGTTCGTCTCCCGCCGAAAGCCGAAGCAGGCCGCGGCGCATCCGTTCACGTCCAGCCTGCCCACCCGGCATTTCGTTTCGCCGACGCGCCACTCTACCCCCGCAGAGGCGTCCAGGGCATGGGTGGGACAGACCTTTGAGCAGACCGAGCATTTCTCCGGGTCGCAGAGCTTTTCTCCGGCATAGGGCCGGTCATACTCCTCAAATTCCAGGGTGGTGACGATGGCGCAGAGATAGACCCGGGGGCCGTTGTCCGGGGTGAGGACCCGGTGGTTCCAGCCCATCTCCCCGATGCCGGAGGCCACGGCGGCCTTATAGAGGTCGATGGGCAGTCCCGCCTTCAGGGGATCGGCAAAGAAGGGGGCGTAGTTCCCCTCCGGCTGCACCGCCTGGAGCACGTTGTTCGTGAGGGGCATGGCGAGGCAGCCGTACCCGTCCTCCAGGTCCCGGGCGATGTCGTAGGTCTCCTTCATGCAGAGGTGGTTTACGGACAGCACAAAGGAGTGGGCGGAGTAGGAGCCGGAGACGTTCATCACCCCGTCCTCGAACTGGCGGAATTTCGTCTGCACGGAGCCGGAGATCAGCTTCCGTCCAAAGACCAGAATGCTCTTCGCCCCCGGCAGCAGGTCCGAAGGGCGGCGGCCCCTGGGCTCGTCCTCCAATACCGCCGAGGGGCAGATGCCCGCGTAGTCCATGTCCGAGCCCAGGAGGACCCGGCGCTTCACCGCTTCCGTCCGTGTCATCGGTCCTCCTCCTCTCCGTTGTAGGTGTCCATGTCCACGTCGGGGTAGTGGTCGATGTACTGGTTGATGTTCACGCTGGAAATGCCCGTGTCGTGGAAGCGCTCCTTCCAGTTCCCGATGGGGCAGTATTGGAGACAGTTGCCGCATTTCCAGGAGGTCTGGTGCTGGATGAAGTTGTGGTAGACATTCTCCGCCTGGGTGCGGAAGCGCTGGGTGGGGGTGAATTCCTCATCAATGGGGTTTTCCATAATGGGGTCCATCATGTTGTAGTCCCCGTTGTAATTGAAGTCGGCGTAGCTCCCCTCGCAGGCCAGCTTGCACTTGGTCCAGTTGATGCCGCTGTAACGCTCGATGTGGCCTTCTCCGAAGTCCACCACCCGCTCCTGCCCCGGCTTGTAGGGCGGGATGGCCCCGGTGGGGCAGACCTTTTCGCAGATGTGGCACTTTTCGTAGTCGCAGAGCCGGGGCCCGTCCATCATGGGATCCGGCTTCAGCTTCAGGGTGGTCAGGATGCCGCCGAAGCGGTTGCGGGGGCCGAATTCCGGCGTCAGCACGATGCTGCACCAGCCGAACTGCCCCAGTCCCGCCGCTACGGCGCAGTGGCGCATGCTGAGCATGCCGGAGCCGTGGGTGGGACCCGCCGTCATGGGCATGCAGATGGCCCCTGTGTTCTTCTCCACAAAGCGGGCGGCCCGGTAAGCGGCCCAGAGCAGGTTGTAGTTGGGCGCTCCCACGTAGCCGAACAGGCCATACTGCCCGTGGACCCGGAAATCCCGGTCCTCATAGGTGCGGAGGGCCGCGTTCACGGCTCCGTCCGGAAGGCGGGTGCAGAACATGATGACCGACTGGCAGCCGGGCAAAAAGTCCGTGGGGTGCATGCCCTTGGGGGAGGTGTTGAAACGTTCAATGCTTGCAATGCCCACCTTCTCCTGGTGACATTCCGTCAGAATATAGTCCTTGATCTGCTTTTCCAGGGTTGGCATTCCCATAATGCTCACCTCTTTGAACGGTCGCCCGGCCGTCCTTACGCCGGGTATAAGGAATGTTTATAGAAATTATAGCACAGCGCGGAGAAAAAGCAATTCCGCGGACCGCATAAGTATGGTACAATGCGGAAAGATCCATAACGGAACGAGGGGGAACCGACCATGTCCGATCACCGGGACGAACAGCCTAAGAAAGCTTCCTTTGAGATCCCGCCCCCGCCCGTCCCGGAGGAACAGCTCGCCGGGACCATGGATGCCGACGTGGTGGTAGTAGGGGAGGGGCTGGCGGGCCTCTGTGCCGCCCTCTCTGCCAGGCAGACGGGGGCGAAAGTGCGCATCGTCACCGCCAGTGCCCGGCCCGTGGGCAGGGGCGGCAGCGTCTTTGCTGCCTACAGCCGGGTCATGGCCGCCCAGGGCCTGCCCCGGGAGGATCTGAGTGACTTCCTCCTGGAGGAATTTGCCGCGAATTCCTTCCAGGTGGACCAGCGCAAATGGTATACCCTTCTGGACCGCAGCGAGGAGGCCATGAACTGGCTCATCGGCATCCTGGAGCCGGAGGGGATCGAGGTGGTGCTGGAGGACGCCAACCGGGACGACAGGCACAGCCCCACCTGGCAGCCGCCGGGGACCCACGCCTTTGCAGGGAAGGGGATCACCCGTGCGGGTACGGGCATAAGCCTTGCCCTGGAAGCCCTGGAAAAGGCGTTTTTGGCCGCCGGGGGCGAAGTGCTCCACTCCGCTCCGGCGAAGTACCTGGAGAAGAAGAACGGCAGGGTCTGCGCCGTGGTCGTCCGGGCGGCAAACGGAGAGTATCTGCGGCTGCGGGCCCGGAAGGGCGTGATCCTGGCCACGGGGGATTTCTCCGCCAACAAAGAGATGATGGCGAAGTACTGTCCCCAGTACGCGCCGGAATTCACCGCCGACGGGGAAAATTACGACGTGGGCTTCGCCGTGCGCGGCCTCTACCGGGGGGAAGGGCAGCAGATGGCCCTCTGGGCCGGGGCGGCCTGGCAGCGGACCTGGCCCTGCGCTGTCATGATCCAGGGCAGCCGCCTGGGCACCAGCCAGCCCTACGGTTCCCACCGTGGCCTGCGGCTCAACCGCCGGGGAGAGCGGTACTGCAATGAGGATATGAACGGGGCTTACACCGCCCTCACCACCCTGCGGGAGCCGGGAGGTCAGGCTTACGCCGTCTGGGGCAGCAATTACGCCCGGGAGACCATTTTCCGCGCCCACGGCGGGCGGCGGGAGGGGCCGGACCTCGGGCCGGAGCAGGTGCTGAAAACCTGGGAGGAACAGGTCTCCGAGGGCAGGCTGGTGAAGGGGGACTCCGTGGAGGCCGTGGCGGAAGCCCTGGGTCTTCCGGTCCGGGAGACGCTGGAGACCGTCCGGAGGTACAACGAGCTGTGCCGCGCCGGGTTTGACGCGGATTTCCACAAGAAGTCCAAGTACCTCCAGGAGATCCGGGAGGCTCCCTTCTATGGGTGCAGCCTTAGCGACCGGCTCTTTTTCACCGTCCTGGGCGGACCCAGGACGAATCACCGGATGCAGGTCTGCGACTCTGACGACGAGCCCATTCCCGGCCTCTGGTGCGCGGGGAGCATGGTGGGGGATATGTACGCAAACTGTTATAATTTCCGCATCCCCGGCCAGAACTACGGGGCGAGCCTCACCTTCGGCTACCTGACGGGGAAGCGGGCCGCAGAATGAGCGTCCGGGAGACTCACGGGGACGTTTGGTCTCCCCTGTTCCTTTACTTTTTGGAGCCAGTGTGTTATACTGAACAAAAATATTAGATGAACCCGTGACGGTCCCTGGGAGATTTACGTATGAAGAAAAAAATAATGACTGTGTTTGGTACCCGCCCGGAGGCGATCAAGATCTGCCCCCTGGTCAATGAGATGAAGAGACGGGAAGGGCTGGAGGTAGCCGTATGCGTTACGGCGCAGCACCGCCAGATGCTGGATCAGGTGTTGAGTACCTTCGGCGTGGTCCCGGACCATGACCTGAACATCATGAAGGACCGGCAGACCCTCTTTGACATTACTACGGGCATACTGAACGGGATCAAAGTGGTGCTGGAAAAAGAAAAACCCGACGTGGTCCTTGTCCACGGGGATACCTCCACCACGTTTGTAACGGCTCTCGCCTGCTTCTATCTGCAGATTCCGGTGGGGCATGTGGAGGCCGGTCTGCGCACCTATCACCTCTACAGCCCATACCCGGAAGAATTCAATCGCCAGGCGGTGAGCCTGATCTCACAATACAACTTTGCGCCGACGCCCCTGGCGGCGGAGCATCTGCTCCGGGAGGGAAAGAACCCCGGCAGCATCTACGTCACCGGAAATACGGTGATCGACGCGATGCAGCACACGGTCCGGCCCGACTACCGCCATCCGGAGCTGGATTGGGTGGGAGGAGACAAGCTGATTTTCATCACCGCCCACCGCCGGGAGAACCTGGGCGAGCCCATGCACCATATGTTCCGGGCGATCCGGCGGGTGCTGGAGGAGCATCCCGAGTGCAAGGCCGTCTATCCCATCCATATGAACCCTGCGGTAAGGCAGGCGGCCGATGAAGAATTGGGCAGCTTTGACCGTATCCACATCATAGAGCCTTTGGAGGTGTTCGACTGCCACAATTTTGAAGCCCGCTCCTATCTCTGTCTCACGGATTCCGGGGGCATCCAGGAGGAGTGCCCTTCCTACGGCGTCCCGGTCCTGGTGATGCGGGATACCACCGAGCGTCCGGAGGGCGTGGAGGCCGGAACTCTCAAGCTGGTCGGCACGGATGAGGAGACCATTTACAAGACCTTCAAGCTTCTCCTGGAGGACGAGAGCGAGTATCAGAAGATGAGCCATGCCTGCAATCCCTATGGGGACGGACACGCCTGCGAGCGGATCGCGGACATTTTGGAAAAAGGCGATTATCGTCCGTGGGCGGCCGGATAAAAGGTCTGCCAAATCCTGCCGGGCGCATAGAAAAGCGGAAACTGCGGAACCTAATTCCTGCACAGGCAGCTTCGCGCAGCGCAGGCTGTGAGAAGCGGGCGAGAAAGAAAGAAGCAGGAGGAAGACGCAATGAAAGCGACAGGAATCGTCCGGCGCATCGACGACCTTGGGCGCGTCGTGATCCCCAAGGAGATCCGCAGGACGCTCCACATCCGGGAGAGCGATCCCCTGGAGATCTTTACCAGCAACGACGGCGAGGTCATTTTCAAAAAATACTCTCCCATGGGGGAGCTCAGCAGCTTCGCGGGCCAGTTCTGCGAAACCATGCATAAAACCACCAACCAGATCACCGTGATCACGGACCGGGACAGCATCATCTCCGTCAGCGGAGCGCCCCGGCGGGAGTTGAACGAGAAACGAATCAGCGGCGAGCTCAGCGAGGTCATGGAGGCGAGGCAGGTCTATCACAAGCAGGAGGGGGACAAGGCCCTGCCCGTGGCGGAGGGGAACAACAATTACAGCGTGGCCATCGCCGTTCCCATCATCTCCGAAGGAGACGTGATGGGCTGCGTGGTCTTTCTCAGCGGCGGGACCGCCGCTCCCGTGGGAGAGGTGGAGGACAAGCTGGCCCAGACCGTGGCCGGCTTTCTGGGAAAACAGATGGAATCCTGAAGTGGATGAAAGCAAAAAGCGGGAGGCCGCCAGGGAAACCTGGAGACCTCCCGCAAATGTTGCTTTGGCGTCAATCCATCATGGAGATGAGCTCCCGCTTAAGAAGCGTCTTGACCAGCTGGAGCTTGTAGGCATTCGCCTCCGTGGGCTTGGCGTCTCGCACAGCGGCCCTTCCGGCTGCCTCCGCCAGCTCGGGCGTGAGCTCCTTTCCCCGGAGCAGTTCCTCCGCCGCCTCCGCTCTTATCGGCATGGGGGCCACGCCGCCCAAAGCGACGCGGTATTCGTTTTCCGGCGTTTTCACGATGGCCAGGTTCACCACCGGGAAGTCGATGCTCTTCCGGAAGGAGAAGCGCTTGTAGCGCATCTTCGTTCCGGCTTCCGGCAGGGGGATGCGGATCTCCGTCAGCAGCTCGCCGGGCTCCAGAACTGTGGTTGACATAACTCTTACGCCGAAGAACTCCCCGACGGGAAGCGTCCGCAGTGTGGTCACGATTTCTGCCCCCAGGGCCATCAGGGGTGGGGCCAGCTCCGCCTGGTTCACGGCGATACAGGCCCGCTTCTTCCCGTCGCAGTTCTCAAAAACGGCGGGGCCGAAGACGGAATGGTAGCGGTTGTCTCCGGAGAGGGCGAAGCAGCGCTCCCCGCCCTTACGGGCGCAGTCGAAGCGGTTATTCAGCTTGCGAAAGTACCAGCAGCGGGGAAGTTGACATAAGTTTCCGCCGATGGAGCTGTTCTCCCGCAGGGCGGGGGAGGCGCACTTTCCCGCCGCCTCCGCCAGCATGGGGGCGTATTGCAGCACGAGCTCATTTCGGCTCAGGTCTCCCAGCAGGCAGAGGGCGCCGATGCAGAGGGCGCCGTCCCGGACTTCGGTCCGGTCCAGCCCGGGAATGCTCTTGAGGTTCACCACGAGCTTCGGGTACTCCCGGGCGATATCGTCCTTCAGGGCGCCCAGCAGGTCGCCGCCTCCGGCCATAGCCACGCTGCCGGGCTGTCTCAGGGCCTCCGCGGCCTCTTCCAGGGTCGCAGGATTCAGATGATTGAAGGGTCTCATGCTTCGCCTCCGATCTCGCACTTGCCCAGGGCCTTCAGCACCCGGTCCGGCGTGGCGGGCGGGTCCACCCAGACGCCGGTGGCGTTGTGGATGGCCGTGATGATGAGGTGGGAGTTTGCCAGGTTATGGCTGATGCCGCTGGCCCCGTAGGCCCCGTTGCCGCTCCTGAGCTCCAGGATCTCCTTGCTCACCTCCGGTACGTCCATGGTGGTGGGCACCCGGTAGTCCAGGAAGTTGCCGTTGAGCTTCACCCCGGTCTCCGGGTCCTGAACAAATTCCTCCAGGAGCTGGCAGCCCTGGGAGAAGTAAACCACCTGGTCGATCTGGCTCTCCAGGGAGGTGCGGCGGATCACCTTGCCCACGTCGGGCACCACGATGTACTTGAGGATCTCCACTTCGCCGGTCTCGTCGTCCACAGCAACCTCGCACCAGGAGGTGTTCATGGTATCCAGAATGCGCCCGAAGCCGGTGACCCAGGCGGACTTGGGGCTGTAGCCGCCGAATTCGGCGGTGACGTTCTCCCGCGTGGCCCGGCTGAAGGGGACAAAGCGGTTGGGGTCGGCCTTCACGACGACCTTACCCTCCACGATGTCCAGCTCGTCGGCAGTGCAGCCCTTCAAGGGGCTGGGGGGCATGGGGAAGGAGAACACGCCCCGGTAGGCGTCCTCCGGGCGATTCGCCTCTCTGGCGGCGGATTCCAGAATCTTTCGTTTCAGCTTATTGGCGCATTCCTTCACGATCCAGCCGTGGCCGGTGACCCCGTCGGAGCCGCCCGCCTGGTCGGAGTGCTTCTCCCGGTAGTCGTAGTCCACGCTGATGTCCTCGTAGTTGAGGCCCAGCTCCTCCGCCGCGATCATGGTGAAGCACTCGGTGCTGAACCAGCCGGCGATGGGGCCCTGGGTGGGGAAGTGGACCACCCCGTCCCGGTACTCCAGCTTGCAGAAGTAGTCCATGAAGGAGTGGCGGGGGCAGATGGCGTAGCGGAAGGAAGTGCCGTGGAGCCTCCCATCGGGCAGCCGCTTCGTTCCCGCCGGGTGCCAGTCCCAGTTCATCAGCTCCTTTCCCACCTCCACGCTCTTCTCAAAGGAGGGCACCGGGTCCGGGTCGTCCTGGGAGGAGGGGCCGTGGAGATTGCGCCGCGCCACCTCCACCGGGTCCAGCCTCAGCTTTTCCGCGATGAGGTCGAAGGCCACGGTGATGCTGTCCCAGTTATAGGGCACGAACTGGGCGCAGGTGTGCATGAAGCCGATGTTGGAGTCCACCACCTGGAATTTCTGGGTGATGTCCTTGCATTTCAGAGTGTAGTAGCCGCCCCAGTCCCGATCGGAGACGGAGCCCATGGTGCTGGAGCCGGGGGCTCCGTTGTCCACCAGGGTATTGTCCTCCACCACGGTGATGAGGCCGTCCCTGGTGACCCCCAGGCGCATATGCATGTGCCGCTCGTTGCGGCTCAGGTCGAAGGTCTCCTCCCGGCTGTTGCAGCAGCGGACGGGCCGTCCGCCGAAGCGCTTGGAGAGGAGGGGCGTCACCTCCTGGGCCATGCGCAGGCCCCAGTCGCAGTATTTGCCGCCCTGGAACAGCCCCTCCTGCACCACCTCGTCGGAGGATTTGTGGTACATGGACATGATGGACTCCCGCCGATGGGGTGCGCCCTCAATGTGGATTTTCTGCCCCGGTCCCTTGTACATGCTGTCCTCCCACCAGGCCACGCTGGCCGGGGGATTGGGGATGGTGGAGATGTTGGTGGGGATGTTCACGTCGTATTCCAGCACGAAGTCCGCCTTTTTCCAGCCCTCCTCCGGGTTTCCGTCCACCTTGATGTTCCAGCTCACGTTGGCCTCCCTAGGCGGGTCGGTGGGGTAGTGCTTGGTCATGAGGACATAGCCCTCCGAGGTGGCCATGCCCGCCTCGGGGCGGTACTCCGCCGCCTCCCCCTGGGTGAGCTCCGGCCCCCGGATGCGCTCCAGGTTCGGGTCCGTTCCCTTTTTGATATCCGTGATGAAGGGGAGGACTTCCCACTCCACCTTGAGGGCTTTCAGGGCTTCCTCGCAGAGGGCCTCACTCTCCGCCACCACGATGCAGCCAACCTCCTGGCCCTCATAGTGGGCCTCCTGATTCAGATAGCTGGGCTTGGGGAAGCCGCCGATGGGGTTCATTCCCAGCTCCTGAAATACCGGGTCGTCCCACTGGATCACGTCCAACACGCCGGGGATAAGAAGGGCCGCCTCCGCGTCGATGCTTTTGACCCTGGCGTGAGCGTGGGGGCAGCGGAGGATCTTGGCGAAGAGCATGTCCGGCTGGGTGTAATCGGTGCCGTATTTGGCCACACCGGTGGCCATGGCGTAGGAGGTGAGGCCGGGGAGATTTGGCTTTCCCACCACCCGGAATTCTTCCCGCAGACCGTTAACGCCGGTGGTATCAGGCATTCTGTTCCCCTCCCTTCACCATGTAGCTCACCGCCTCCAGGATGGCCTGGCTGTGGCGGGGATAGGTGCCGCAGATGCAGATATTGCCGCTGAGGGCCTCCTTGATGTCCTCCTCCGTGGGGTGAGGGTTCCGGTCCAGCAGACACTTGGCCGCCACCAGGAAGCCTGGGGTGCAGTAGCCGCACTGCATGGCGTCCCACTTACAGTAAGCGTCGATCAGAGGCCGCCACTTGGGCTGCACCGCTATGCCCTCCACGGTCTCCACCGTCTTGCCGCCGCAGTCCGCCGCCAGGACGTTGCAGCTCAGGGTGGGCTTCCCGTCCATGATGACGGTGCAGGACCCGCACTGGCCCCGGTCGCACATCTGCTTGGCCCCGGTGAGGCCCAGGTGGAACTGCAGGACCTCCTTCAGGGTCATCTGCGGCTCGATGATGAGGCAGCAGTCCCTGCCGTTCACCGTCATCCGTACCTCCACGGGGGCAACAGCTTCGGGATGGACGGCGAGATAGTGGGCCGTCAGGTCCCCGAAGCTGAGAAAGGGCTCACCGCAGAGGGGACAGGTGACGGTCTTCTGCCGGGTGGGCATCTTTTCGATCCTGGCCTGGGCCTGGGCGCAGGCGTCGGCCAGGGAGATGCCCGCCGTTTTCACTTCCATTTCCTCCTTCACTCCTTCCTGTGTTCTTTTCCTGTCCTTGATTATACCAGCCGCCGCCCGCCGCCGCAAGCGGAAATGGGGCGGCGGATTTGCAGGAAGTGCTTGTTATACGGGCAAAAAACGTGTATATTGATAGCAGCAGAAAACCAATCAGAGAGGAGCGACCTGTATGCAGGAGAAATTTGAGAAGCTGTTTTACGAGTTTGTCCCCCAGGAGACCCACTGGGGCGACTGGTGCCACTCCCCCCAGGCCTATTTCCGGGGCGACCGGGATATGCCCGGCGCGGGGCTGAATGTAGGCTTCCAGGTCTTCAAAAAGCCCGTGCGGCTGGAGACAGAGCCCCACTTCCACCGGGAGGACGAGTACCTGGTGTTCCTGGGCGCCCAGCTGCCCGACGTGTTCTCCGGCTGGGACGCGGAGGTCCACTTCTATATGGGGCCCAAGTTGGACCAGATGGAGAAGGTGGTCATCACCGAGCCCACCATCATTCACCTTCCCAAGGGCTGGTGGCACAGTCCCCTGGATTTCGTGCGGGTGGATAAGCCCCTCATTTTCCAGGCGGTGATGCAGTCCGGGCGGGCCGGGCTGGTGAAGTACGTGGAGCGGGACGACACCGGCGAGAAGCAGTACCTCTACTTCGGCGACGAGTGCGAGGCCGACTGCGTCCTGGAGCCGGGGAAGAAGTGCTCCTACTGCGGCACCTGCTTTGCCAATCCCGACAAGGTCCCCCCGCGCCCCTACCACTTCGTGCCCTGGACCGTCGTGAACGAGGACGGGGTCACCTCCTATACCGACACCGGCGCATACGACCCGGAGAAGGCCCCGGATTCCACCAAGTGCGTGGTCACCCCCACCAATCCCAGTAAACCCTATTCCGACGCCACCGTGCTCAAGGCTCCCAAGCCCGCCCTCAGCGAGGAGGTGCGGAAAAACGTACTGGCCGTTCCCAAGGAAAAGACCGCCTGGGGCGACTGGTGCCCCTCTCCCCAGGCCTATTTCCGGGGCGAGACGTACATGGAGGGCGCCACCTACCACGTGGGCTTCCAGATCTTCGCCGGGGCCAACGACACCGAGGACACCCACTTCCACCAGGGTGCGGAGGAGTACATCTTCTTCATGGGCGCGAATCCTATGGACTTCTTTGATTTCGACGCCGAGATCGAGATGACCTTCGGGGACGACCCGGAGCATATGGAGTCCAAGATCATCACGAAACCCACCGTGGTGCGTATCCCCGCCAACGTGTGGCACTGCCCCATCAAGTTCCGGAAGATGAACAAGCCCGTCATGTTCCAGGCGGCCTTCATGTCCGGTACCTGGGGCACCATCGTCTCCCGGCCCGCGGAGCCGGGGAAGGGTGGCAACGGCTTCTTCCAGAGCGACAAGACCTACGTCTACATGGGCGACAACGTGCGCTTCTGCCGCTTTGACAAGACGAAGCGCTGCAACATCTGCGGCAAGTGCTTCGGCAACATTCAGATCCCGGAAACCAAGTGACCCGAAGACCAAAGGCCGCCGCGAGTTATCGGCTCGCGGCGGCCTTCTCTATAATTTCAAACCTGACACATTGAGTACACATGTGGGAGTTATACTGCCCCCAAAGGAGGGGAAGCGGATGGAATACAAGGTCCTCATCGTGGAAGATGAGCCCCGTCTCCGGGCGGTGCTCTGTGACTGGTTCCGGGACAAGGGGGATGAGCCGATCCCGGCGGCAAACGGGGCGGAAGCCCTGGAAAGGCTGGAGGAGGGAGAGTACGACGCCCTGCTGCTGGACATCATGATGCCGGAGCTG
The DNA here is from genome assembly GCA_017535635.1 of Oscillospiraceae bacterium. Classification (GTDB taxonomy): domain Bacteria; phylum Bacillota; class Clostridia; order Oscillospirales; family Oscillospiraceae; genus UBA1774. The sequence goes on along the minus strand of JAFXTU010000059.1, from coordinate 117,080 downwards.
GACGGTTTCTCCGTCTGCCGGGCCGCCCGGCGGGAAAGCGACGTGCCCATTGTCTTCCTCACGGCCCTCTCCGACGAGGAGGATAAGCTCTACGGCTACGAGCTGGGGGCCGACGACTACGTGACGAAGCCCTTCAGTATGGCCGTCCTCTACGCGAAGCTGGATGCCCTGATCCGCCGCCGGCGGGGAAGCCTCCGCTCCGGGGACCTGCTGGAGGCGGGCGGCGTTTCCCTGCGCCTGAGTACCCGGCAGGCCTGGGCGGGGAAGCGGGAAGTAAGCCTCACCCCCAAGGAATTCGCTCTCCTGGAGTGCCTGATGAAAAACCGGGGCATCGTGCTGAGCAGGGAGCAGCTGCTGGTGAAATGCTGGGGCTACGACTACGAGGGGGAGGCGAGGGCCGTGGACACGCAGATCAAGCGCCTCCGGGAAAAGCTGGGGGACAGGGCCGGGATCATCAAAACCGTCATCAAGGCGGGGTACAGGCTGGAGGGCTGAGATGAGCCGCAACGTCATTTGGACCTTGATTTTTATCCTGGCGCCGCTCCTACTCCTCCTGCTGCTGTTTTTCCTCCCTTTTTCCCTGCTCGGAGAAAAGAAACGGCGGAAGGAAACAAAGCGACGCCCGCTCAGATCCCTGACCGCCGTGACCCTGCTTCTCAGCGCTGCCATGCTTTTCTGCTGGGGCCTAAATATGGCCGCCCTCACCTGGGTGACGGCTGAGGAGAATTATCACCGCTGCCGAACCTTTAGTGAGGGCTTCGCGGATTGGGCCGCCAAGGCCTGCCGAATGCCCGCTTATTACGATCCGGCGCTGGCGGAGCAGGGAAGGCTCTGGCGGCAGTATGAGCATCCGGGGGATCTGGCGTTTGATATCGAGAGCGGGCTCCGCTCCCTCCCGGAGTTCACGCTTTCGTCCCGCTATTCCCCGACGCTTTTGGCGGAACGCAATATCACCCCGGAGGCCGCCATCCTCTTCCTGGATGGGGAGGGGAAGCTCCTGTACGGCGGAAGGGAAGTCTTTTATTTTCCTTTCTATGCCCCGGAGGAAGCCTGGACCACCAATGCCACCGAGCCGCAGGAGATGAGCGGCGGCTGGGTGGACTTGAGCCGGGAAGGAGAAGACGACCCCTACGCACGCCTCCGGGAGATCTATCGCCGGGACGGGACCCTTCGGTTTGAAGTCGAGACCCTGCGCATCAGCGGATATCTGGAAGGAACGGAGATCCGTCCCGTGGCCATGGACCTGTTGACGCAGGAGGCTTATTCCCAAGGAACCCGGCGCTGGCAGGAGGAGAAGGGACAAGGGTTCCGTGATGCTTACTACGTGGACGATCTGGACCGGGCGGGTTACCTGGAATGGGAACACCTCTTTGGGGACGCCGGGGCGGAAACCGGCGGGGAACTGACCACGATCTATGCATCGTTCCCGGAGATGAACGTCCCGGGGAAGCAAAGGATCACCCTTCGGGGCGCGCAGGGAGAGGCTCTGAGCTTTGAAAACCTGGAGGCCTTGCTCCTGACAAAGGCATCCTCGGGTTTGCACCTGGGCGACAACGAAAACCTCCGCACCGTTCTGCGCATGGACACCCGCTATTATTTCGACCTCCGGGACCCGGGGGAAAAAAAGCTGGACTTCCTCATGCTCACGGCGGTGTGCTTCCACCCGCTGAAAAGCGCGGTGCGGGCGCTGCGCTTCGTCTATATCGGTACGGGGCTAATGGCGGCTCTGCTGGTCCTCCTTCTTCGGGGCAGCCTGAAAAAACGCCTGATCGCGCCGGTCACGGATGTATCCGACGGCATGGCGGGGGATTGGTATAACCTTTACACGCCTTGGGGGATCCCCTCCGTGTGGCGGGAGCCTGCGGCGCTGATCGAGGGGTATTGGGCCGAGCAGGACCGCCGCCGCTATGATAAGAATGAGATCACCCGCCTGCAAAAGGCCCTGGACTACGCCCGGGAGGCGGAGCAGGCCCGGCGGCAGCTCACCTCCAATCTTGCCCATGAGCTGAAAACACCTCTGGCTGTGGTCCACAGCTACGCCGAGGGCCTGCTCTCCCGCATCGCGGAGGAGAAGCGGGAGCAGTATCTGGACACCATCCTCTCCGAAGCGGAGCGGATGGACGGCCTGGTGATGGAGATGCTGGATCTATCCAGACTGGAAGCGGGAAAAGTGCGCCTCAGCCGGGATGACTTTGACCTGCGGGCGCTGGCGGACGACCTTCTCGAAAAGCTGCGTCCTCTGGCGGAGGAGCGGGGTCTGGAAGTGACTCTGATGCCCGGAGAACCCTGCCCCGTCACGGCGGATGAGAGTCGGATCGCCCAGGTGCTGGAAAACCTTCTCTCCAACGCCCTGCGCTACGCCCCGGCGGGGACCTGGGTGAAGGCGCGGGTGGGGATCGACCGGGGAAAAGCCTGCTTCCGGGTGGAGAACCCGGTGGAGAAGCCCTTCACCGTGGAGGAACTGTCCAAAATCTGGGAGCCCTTCTACCGCCGGGACAAGGCCCGGAGCGGGAAGGGAACAGGCCTGGGCCTTTCCATCGCAAAGAACATCATAGAACTCCACGGCGGCAGGTGCCTGGTCTGGAACACCGGCAACGGAGTGGAGTTTTCCGTGGAGCTGCCTTTGTGAGAATACAGAAACAAAAACCCGTGACCCTGCAGATCATTCTGCAAGGTCACGGGTTTTCTGTTCGTTTATTTACCCCTTGAGCTCGTCCAGAAACGCCTTTAATCTCCGCATGGCCTCCGCCAGGTCCTCCATGCTCGCGGCGTAGCACATCCGCACGAAGCCCTCGCCCCCCGGACCAAAGGCGGAGCCGGGGATCACGGCCACCCGCTGGCTGCGCAGGAAGCGTTCGCAGAATTCCTCACTGCTGAGGCCGGTGGAGCGGATGCAGGGGAAGACGTAAAACGCGCCTCTCGGCTCATAGCACTCCAGCCCCGCCTCCCGCAGGGCGTGGACCAGGAAACGTCGGCGGCGGTCGTATTCCGCCCGCATGGTCATGATGTCCCGGTCCCCGCTGCGCATGGCCTCGATGGCGGCGTACTGGCTGGTGGTGGGGGCGGACATGATGCCGAACTGGTGGATCTTCACCATCTGGGCGATGGCGTCCCGGGGCGCGCAGAGGTAGCCCATGCGCCAGCCGGTCATGGCGTAGGCCTTGCTGAAGCCGTTGACCACGATGGTCCGGTCATAGAGGGAGGGGATGGAGGCGGGGGAGACGTGCTTGCCCCCGTAGGTGAGCTCGGCGTAGATCTCGTCGGAGATCACGGCGATGCTCCGCCCTTTCAGGACTTCCGCCAGGGCCTCCAGATCCTTTTTTCCCATGATGCCCCCGGTGGGGTTGCAGGGATAGGGGAGGACCAGGGCCTTGGTCTTTTCCGTCAGCGCGGCTTCCAGCTGCGCCGGGGTCAGCTTGAAGTCGTCCTCCTGCTTCGTTTCCACGTAGACCGGCTTCCCTCCGGCCATGACGGTAAGGGGGCCGTAGCAGACGAAGGAGGGGGTGGGGATGATGACCTCGTCTCCCGGCTCAAGCAGCATCCGCAGGCTCAGGTCGATGCCCTCGGAACCGCCCACGGTGACGATGATCTGCCCATTCGGGTCGTATGTAAGTCCGAAGCGCCGGAGCATGTAGGCGGCGATCTCCTTACGGAGGCTCATCATGCCCGCGTTGGGGGTGTATTTCGTAAAGCCCTTTTCCAGGGAGTAGACCCCCGCGTCCCGGATGTGCCAGGGGGTGGGGAAGTCCGGCTCGCCAACGCCCAGGGAGATGGCGTCCTCCATGGTCTCCAGGAGGTCGAAGAACTTGCGGATGCCGGAGGGCTTCAGGGCGGTGACCTTCTCGGCGATCAGCTCACGGAATTCCATCAGCAGTACTTCATCCTTTCCTCCTGAACAGGCAAGGTCTCAAAGGCCACGCCCTTTTCCTTGTATTTTTTCAGGATGAAGTGGGTGGCGGTGCCGATGACGCCCTCGATGGTGCTGAGCCGGGCGGAAACGAAGGAGGCCACCTCCTTGAGGGTCCGCCCCGTGATGGTCACGGCGAAGTCGTAGGACCCGGACATAAGGTATAGGCTCTCCACCTCGTCAAACTGGTAGATGCGGTCGGCGATCCGATCAAACCCGTCGCCCCGCTGGGGGGTGACCCGGACCTCGATCATGGCCGTCACCAGCTCTTCCCCGGTGCGGTCCCAGTCGATCATGGCGTTGTAGCCCAGGATGACGTTGTTTTTTTCCAGCTCCGCGATCTCGCCCCGCACCGTCTCCACGCTTTCTCCCAGCATGGCGGCAAGCTGATCCGGCGTGGCGCGGCAGTCCTTTTCCAGCAGCTTCAGCAGTTCGGTCCCAGTGTCCATTTCCTGTGTCTCCTCTGTCCTGGTTTATCATTCACATTCGGTGTATTTAAATATTATAGCATGAAATAAAAGAAGAAACAATAGCTAAACCCCAAAATCATGGGGCGCGGAGGCGACGCCCCGCTTCACGGGCGTTCCCTCGCGTTCTGCGTTCCACTCCACCCGGTAGAAGCTCACGTCTCCCTGCTGGAGCATGAGCTGGAAGGTGGTGCCGGCTTCGCCGAAGCGGTTCACCTGGCTCGGCAGCATGCGCATCCCGGTCCTCAGGTCCACCAGAGCGTCCGCCACGCCCCGCACAACCAGCCTTGTCCGGCCCCGGGTGAGGCCGCTGACGTAAGGGTAGAGGGCAAAGACGTCCTTCTCGTAGGCAAAGAGAGAAACCTGGCTGGGTCCTTCCAGATAAGCGGGCACGTCCAGATTGAAGAGAGCACGAATCACCCGCAGCACCTCCGCAGGCAGGTCGTAGAGATAGCCGTATTCGTCCGGGACCGCCAGGGTGTAGACCTGGCCCCGGCCGTAGCTGTCCCGCAGGACCAGGGGGTAGTTCTCCTCTCCGCAGACCCCCTTGGCCAGGGCCCAGGAGGTGTTGTTCCGGTGCTCCAGCAGGGGGAAGGTCATCTCATGGCGGCTGAACACGCTCCCCGGCGCCATCATGCCGTCCTCGATGAATTCCTTCGTGGTGAAGCGCCTGCCCCGATAGCGGATGGAGCTCAGCTCTTCAAAGCCCTTTCCCAAAGCCCCGATGGCGAAGCCGGAGGAGGCGATGGCACGCCCGCCCGCCGCCACGAAGGCGGTGAGCTTGGGCATGATCTCAGGGTCCTCCAGGGCCTGCACGGTGAGGAAGACGCTCTTGCTCGCCGTGGGAAACTCCGGCACCGGCTCCAGCGGGATGCCCAGCATTCCCAAAAAGTCCTCCAGATGGTCCTCCCCCTGGGCGTTGGGAGGCAGATAGCAGGGGACGCCCAGGCAGTCCCCCGCTTGGGAGAGCATTTTGTCAATGAATTCCAGCTGGAGCCCGATGGGAGTCACCACCCGGTTTTTATAGAGGGAGCCCCAGCAGAACTGGCAGATCTCCCTTGGCCGGGAGAGGGCTGTCAGCATGGCCTGCTCGGAATAGAGCTCCATGGGGCTGCAGCCGTAGGGGTCGAACCAGCCGCCGCCGTTTCTTCCGGGGGCGTAGTGCTCCATGAGGCGCATCAGGCTCCAACTGCAATACTTGGGGAGGTGCTGGTCGGTGTGGGCTGTGTCCCTGGTTTCGGTGCCGGTGTAAATGAGGTCGAAGAACTTCCGCTGCCGGTCCGGGTCGTAGCCGGATTCCTGGTAGGCCTCCGACCAGTTGGGGTACTTGATGATGACCTTACAGTTGGGGTTCTCCTCCTTTGCGGGCTTGAGGATCAGGTTTTCACTGACCTCCAGCAGCAGATCCCGGCGGAAGTCCGCCCAGCTCCGGCTGCCCTTCTTGTCCCGGCACTCCTGACAGGTGCAGGTGGTGAAAAACCAGTCGTCGATGATGAATTCATCAAAGTGCCGGGCGGTGTAGCGGACGGTCTTCACCAGCCACTGCCGCATGGTCTCATTGGAATAGCAGTAGGTGCCGCCCATGCGCTGCTTGAACTGGTCCCCCTCGCTCAGGTCCTCGCAGGTGGTGGTGAGGGCTCCGGAGACTTCGATCCCTTCGCCCCGGAAGAAGCTGATGAGCATATTGAGCTGCTCCTCGGGGATCATGAGCCCGTCCCGATAGGGCTCCAGGTAGACCTTGTCCACCCCGCAGTACCGGCGGAAAAAGGCCAGCTGCTCCTCCAGGGCCTCCCGGGTGATGTTCACCATGTTCTGGGCGGTGCAGTAGATGACGGATTTGAAGTTCTGATAGCAACCCATGCTTCTCTGTCCTTTCCTTATTTTGTTTTCCAGAAGAATACCATGAAAATCGCCGCCCCGCAAGAGGACGGCGGAGGGATTGTTGCCGATGCTCCGTAAGGATAAAAGCCGCATCGAAAACAACCGGGGATTTCCACGTTATTTCGCTGTTCAATAGCGCCCGCGGGAGTTCGGCGCTTTGGAATTCCGTCTGCCGCGAAAAACGATTGCGCAAAATCTACCTTGCATCTGTTTTGAGATATGCTATAATATAAACAAAACAATTCGTTATCCCGGCAACCGTGGAAAGGAGTCCCGAATATGCAATACCGCAAAGACCGCTATGGCAATCCCCTCTCCGTCCTGGGCTACGGCTGTATGCGCTTCACTCAGTCCGTGGGGGGCATCGACCTGAAAAAAGCGGAGAAGGAGATCCTGGCCGCGATCCAGGCGGGGGTCAACTACTTCGACACCGCCTACATCTATCCCGGCAGCGAGGCCGCCCTGGGGGAGATCCTGGAGAGGAACGGACTCCGGGACAAGGTGCGGATCGCCACCAAGCTGCCCCACTATCTGGCCAAGGACCTGAAGAGCCTGGATAAGTTTTTCGCCGAGGAGCTCCGGCGCCTTCGGACGGACCATGTGGATTACTATCTTATGCACATGCTCACGGACGTAAAGACCTGGGAGAGGCTGAATTCCATCGGCGCCGAGGACTGGCTACGGGAGAAGAAGGAGAGCGGGGCCATCGGCCAGGTGGGCTTTTCCTACCACGGCAACTCGGATATGTTCATCAGCCTGCTGAACGCCTACGACTGGGACTTCTGCCAGATCCAGTACAATTACCTGGACGAGCATTCCCAGGCCGGGGTGACGGGCCTGAAGGCCGCGGCGGAGAAGGGCATTCCCGTGATTATCATGGAGCCCCTCCGGGGCGGGAAGCTGGCGAACAAGCTCCCCAAGGAGGCGGAGGAGCTCTTCCGCAAGTATCCGACACAGCACAGCCCCGCCGAGTGGGCCTTCCGCTGGCTCTGGGACCAGCCGGAGGTCACCTGTGTTCTCTCGGGGATGAACTCCCTGGAGATGGTGGCGGAGAACTGTGCTGCGGCGGACGAGGCCACGGCAGGGACCTTCACGAAAGAGGACCGGGAGCTGATTGCCCTGGTGGTGAAGGCCATCAACTCCAGGATGAAGGTGGGCTGCACCGGCTGCCGCTACTGCATGCCCTGCCCCAAGAATGTGGACATTCCCGGCATCTTCGCCGCCTACAATCGCCGCGCCTCGGAGGGCTGGATCTCCGCCATGCAGGGCTATTTCATGTGTACCGCCCTGCGGAAGGACGCCACCGGGGCCTCCAACTGCGTGGGCTGCGGCAAATGCGAGCAGCATTGCCCCCAGGGCATTCAGATCCGGAAGGAGCTGCAGGCCTGCAAAAAGACCTTCGAGGGGCCGATCTACAAGGTGGGCCGGAAGCTGATCACCACCTTTACAAAGTACTGAACAGATACGTCAAAGGGCGATCAATGCGGTATTATGTCGCTCTGAGGCAGATAAGACAGAAGAAAGACGGGCATAGTGTATAATGCAAAGAGAATCCATTGAACTCACCAATATGTGCATGGTTTGTAATGGCTCTCAGGTCCTGGTGCAGGACAGAAAGGATCCCCGATGGCCGGGCATTACCTTCCCCGGCGGCCATGTAGAACCCGGAGAATCCCTTGCGGACGCAGTCATCCGGGAGGTGCGGGAGGAGACTGGCCTGATTATCTCCGATCCAAGGCTCTGCGGCCTCAAGGACTGGTGTACGGATCAGGGCCGCTATGTGGTCCTGTTTTATCGGGCCGAGCGTTTTTCCGGCAGCCTTCAATCCTCAGAGGAGGGCGAAGTATGGTGGGAGGAGCTGGACAAGCTTTCTTCCCTGAACCTGGCCAGAGACATGGGGGATATGCTTCGCGTGTTTCTGGAGGAGGATATCAGCGAGTTCTTCTACCGGCCGATGGGCGAGGAATGGATCAATGAACTGAGATGAAGCGCACAGATACAGAGCGGCCCGCCGATGCGGACCGCTCTGCGAATCTCTATTCCTCGGAATGAAACCCCTCTGTGACGACCTCTCCGCAGTGGTTGGCGAGCAGGGGAGACCCCTCCGCGCCATGGACCGTAACGTTCCTGAGGACCACCCGCTTTACGTTGTCGAAGTACAGCCCCAGCTTCCGGCAGGGACTGGCAAAATTCTTCATGATGGGCACGGCGCTTTTCGCGTCCTGGGCAAAGCTGATCCGGACGTTTTCCAGCGCCACTTCTTCCACGGGCATCTCCGGGAGACCGTCCACGTAGAGGGCCGCCGCGTGGGCATTGGTGCAGCGGATGTTTCGGAAGCGGAAGCGGCCCAGGCTGGGGGTCCGCTCGTCTACGGGCAGGGCCTCCCGGCTCCAGACGTATTCACTCTCCCGGTCCGGATCACAGCAATTATACCACATATTCATGGTGATGGGGGTCAGGACCCCGTCCATGCAAATGTTCTCGAAGGTCACGCCGTCCACCCGGCAGTTCTGCCCCCAGCCGCGGCGGGTCTTGATGCGAAGGCCCCGGTCTGTGCCCCGGAAACAGCACTGGGAGACCGTCAGCTCCTTCACACCCGCGCCGATCTCACTTCCCAGGGTCACGGCTCCGTGTCCTGCCTCCATGAGACAGTTGCGGATCGTGTAGCGAAGGGCTGGGCGGTTCAGCGTGCTCCCCAGCTCGATCTTGCCGGACTTGATGGCGACGCAGTCGTCCCCCACGTTGAAGCGGCAGCCGACGATCTCCACCCTGTCGCAGGATTCCGGGTCCATGGCGTCGGTGTTGGGGCTGTTTTTTGGAGCCTCCACCGAGAGGTCGTAGAAACCCAGGTCCTCCGAATAATAGGGGTGGATCTGCCAGGAGGGGGAATTGCGCGCCCGGACCCCGTGGACCCGTATTCCCCTGCAGCGGTTGAAGAACATCAGCCTTGGCCGGGCTGCCGGAAGCTCAAAGAAGTCCTTCCAGAAGATTTCCCCGTTCCCGTCCAGGATACCGGGGCCGGTGACGGTGATGTCCCGGGCATACTGCGCCGTAAGAAGGGAGGCATACATGGGCTTTGCCTGCCCCTCAAAGGCGCCGAAGTGGAGCTCTTCGCCCCCCTCCAGGTCCGGGAGCGTTCCCGGCAGGACGGGATACTGATCCCGTTCCGGGGAGGCCAGCAAGGCCGCCCCCGCAGCAAAGTCCAGGTGGATATGGCTTTTGAGGAACAAAGGCAGGGTCCGGTAGACGCCGGGAGGGAAGAAAAGCCTGCCGCCTTCAGGCAGAACAGCAATGGCCGCCCGGAGGGCGGAGGTGTCGTCCGCGAGCCCATCGCCCCTGGCGCCGAAGCCTCGGACGTCCAGGGCACAGGTCTCCTTCGGGAGTCGAAAGGAAACAGACGTCTCTCCGCCTCCGGAGAAGCGGAGCCGGAGGGAATGAGCGCTCCCGGGCGTCAGTCCGAACAGGGAGAGCACGTTGACGCTGCTCTCGCCCAGCTCCTGCCCGTCCAGCGCATAGACATAGTGCTCCGGCGCAAAATAGGGCGCGTCGTTCTTCAGCTCGAAGCAGGCAGAGGTCGGGCTGAGAAAGAGAGTGTTCAGCATGGGACCAGACTCCTTTGGCGGAAATCACGCCCCGCAGCCAAGGCTGCGGGGCGAAACGGGTTGATGGAAGCTCTGAGCTCACTCCGCCTTCAACAGCGCGGCGAAGTCTTCCGCGGACATGGGCCGGTGGAAACAGTAGCCCTGGACCCCTTTGAACTGCAGCGCCCGCAGGAGCTCCGCCTGCTTCCGGGATTCCACGCCCACGACGGTGATGGGGAGGCCGTCTGCTTTTGCTTTCTCCATCAGGGAACGAAGCACGTCTCCCCCCATATTTCCCGGACCGCCCTGGGAGGGGAGGGAGCGGAGGTCCACCTTGAGACCGTCCGCCGGAAGGGGACGATCCCACTCCAGGGACAAAAAGCTCCCGGATACGTCCAGCTCCACGGAAAACCCGGCCTGCCGCAGCGCACTCAGGTCGTCAAAGGCTTCCGAAACGATATCCTCCAAGGACTGCTCCTGAACGGAGACGCGGATCAGCCGCCGGTCCAGACCGTATTTCTCCGTAAGACGGAGAAACACATCCGCCACATCCAGGGAGAGAATGTCAGAGCGGGAGACGTTGAGGGTGATGGGTACAACGTTCTTTCCGGCGGCCTTCCAGTCCCGAAGCAGGACCGCGGCCTGCTCCCACAGCGGCTCGTCCAGGTCCGCGGTGAGCCCGTCCCTCTCCAGCTCCGGAAGAAAGTCCTCCGGCTCCAGCATCCCCCAGGTGAGATGCGTCCAACGGACCAGGGCTTCCGCTCCGATGATCTCCCCGTCCTCCGGACGGCAGATGGGCTGGAACCAGTTGAACACGTCACCCATGGCGAGGGCTACCTTCAAATTGACCAGCAGATCCTTCCGGAGCTGATTGCCCGCGGCCTTTTCCGCCTCGTAGAATCGGATCCGGTCCGCAGCGTCGTCGCTGATCAGGCTGCGGGCCTCCATGGCCAGATCCAGCATGGAGCCGGTGACCAGATTCAGATCGGTAATGGGATACACGCCGATGGACAGGAGAAAGCCCACAGAGGAGCTGTAGCGGCGAAGGACCTCCCGCAGCTCGGCGTCCAGCTTCCGGGGAAGCCCCTCTTCCTCCGGAAGGAGCATGGCGAAGTTTTCTCCCTCCAGATAGCAGCCCAGACCGTCGTGAGCCTTGGAGAATTCCAGGATACAGTTTCCGATCTCTCCCAGCAGCTTGTCGCCCACCTCCCGGCCATACCAGCGGTTCACCAGGCTGAAATGGCCGATGCCCAGGGAGAGCATGTCGTAGCGTCTGCCTTCCGCCGCATCCAGCACCTGCCGCACGGCAGTATAAAAGTCAAAGCGCCCGTAGAGTCCCGTAACGACCTCGTTGCTCCCAAAGCTGCTGAGCTCGGGGATGATCCCCGTTTTCATCAAGTGCTTGTTGCGGTACATGTCCGCGTCCGCTTTTTCGATGAGCTCCCGGACATTCACCGGCTGCACGCCCCAGGCGATGCCCACGGCGATGGATGGCTGGAATTCACTGGACGCGCGGAGACTCCGCCAGCGGAGGATCCAGCTCTGGGTGAGCCGGTTCATCTCGTCCTGGCTGGCGTTTTCCGCGATGAGCAGAAACTCGTCTCCGCCGTAGCGGAAGGGCGTGACGCCCGGCCCCTCCAGATCGGCCAGGCTGTCGCCCACCAGGCGGATGATTCGGTCGCCGGCGTCATGTCCGTATTTGTCGTTGGTTTCCTTCAGCTCGTTCAGGTCCAGGAAAAGAATGCCGCAGCTGCTGAGGTTCCGGTAGCTGCCGGAGATCAGCTCAGAGAGCTTGGCCCGATTGCACAGCCCGGTCAGCCCGTCCCGTTCGCTCCGGTCCAGCAGGCGCTGCCGGTCCAGCATATCGGCGGTGACATCGTTGCAGAGCATGACCATATTGAGCGCTCCGTCGATCCGAAGGATGCGGCTCAGTACCGTCCACCAGCCGAAGCTGCCGTCCGGACGGCGGATGCTGCTGCGGAAGGTGGCGCTATAGTGACTGCCCTCTCTGGCGGACAGAAGGTCCGCTGCGATCTTTTCCTCCAGATGGATCCTTTCCTCCGGAGGGACGGTGTCCAGCAGCGTCTGCAGCTTATCCTTCCAGGGGACCGCTTCCTCCCGGGGAAGAAAACTCTCCCCGGCGGGGTACAGCTCCGAACAGAGCATGGTGGACAGGTCCAGACAAAGGATCACTTCGTAGGTTTCCAGGGCGGTGAGCAGGAAAAGCTCCCGAAGGGAACGGTCTCGGCCGTTGGTTTCCGGCGACATGTAGAATACTCCCCCCAACCTTCGCCGAAAGGGGTCCTTCGGCGTTGATGTCCTGATGCATATACATCCAAGCTAAAATATATCATATAGCCTGATAAGAATCAAGTGGAATCGAAGAAAAGAAGGCACCGTCTGTGAGTTGAAATCCATGCTCTGATATGCTAATATGCAGCCGGGAAAACAGAACTTCGTGGAAAAGGAGGAACAACATGGATACACTGGATATCAAGGGAAAAATAGAGGAGCTGGTCGGAAAGCTCAAAGGGGATGAGAACCTCCTGGCGAAATTCAAGTCCGATCCCATCAAAGCGGTCGAAGGACTGCTGGGTGTGGACCTTCCGGAGGATGTGCTCCAGAAGATCGTCTCCGGGGTGAAGACGAAGCTGAATCTGGATCAGATCGGCGGCGCACTTGGTTCCCTGGGCGGGCTTCTCGGCAAAAAATGACCCGGGGCGGGAACTATGAGCGGATGCAGGAGAGCGCCCGGCTGCTCTTCCTGAACTATGACCCGGAAAAGCTCTGCCGCCGCCTGTCCCTCCCGAGGACAGCGGAAGGGATCCCCATCCGCTACCTGGGGGAGGAGCATTTTGTGCGCCTCCCCGACGGGGAAGTGCTGGACTCCGGGGGAGCAAAAGCCTTGCCCACCACCGCGCTCACAATATATGATGTGCTCTGCCGCTCGGAGACGACGCCCTTTCTGCGGGGAAGCTTCGTTCCCACCATGGAGCTTCACGGCATCATGGGCGCCAACAGCGTCCATGAGAACCTGAACGAACGGGAGGCTGCTTTTTTCTCCGGGAAAGGAGAAGCTCTGGCGGAGGTCTGCCGCCGTCGGGGAGGAAAACCGGGGGAGCGGGGAGACGTGTCCTATATCCTTCCGGTCTTCGACTTCTTCCCGGTGCAGCTCCGTTTTTGGGAGGCGGACGAGGAATTTCCCGCCCAGCTCCAGTTTTTCTGGGACGCCGGGGCGCTGGACTTCCTCCACTATGAGACCCTGTGGTACGTCATGGGGGATCTGACGGCGCGGCTCCGGCGGGAGCTTTCGTGAGAAAACAAAGCAATGGAATCAATCCGCATGATCAGCACCGAGAGGAGGAGAACCTATGTCCGACCCGATCATGACCCTGAAAACCTGGATCGAAGAGAGCGGGAACATCGTGTTTTTCGGCGGCGCCGGCGTCTCCACGGAGTCCGGCATCCCGGACTTCCGCAGTGTGGACGGCCTGTACAATCAGAAATACGACGAGCCGCCGGAAACGATCATCAGCCACAGCTATTTTGTCCGCTGGCCGGAGAAGTTCTATCGTTTCTACCGGGATAAGATGATCTACCCGGAGGCACAGCCCAACGACTGTCACCGGGCGCTGGCAAAACTGGAAGCGGAAGGGAAGCTCCGGGCCGTGCTGACCCAGAACATCGACGGCCTGCACCAGAAGGCGGGCAACAAGAACGTGATCGAGCTTCACGGCACGACCCTGAAAAACTACTGCCTCTCCTGCGGGAAGAGCTTCTCCGTGGAGGAGATCCTTGCCGCCGAGGACGTTCCCAAATGCGACCGCTGCGGCGGGATCATCAAGCCCGATGTGGTGCTCTATGAGGAGAGCCTCCACGACGGCGACATGGAGCAGGCCGTGCGCTATATTCGGAACGCGGACCTGTTGATCGTGGGCGGCACGTCTCTGACGGTCTACCCGGCGGCGGGCCTCGTCGACTATTACCGGGGCAGACGATTGGTGCTGATCAACAAATCCGTCACCCCCTACGACGACCAGGCGGATCTGGTGATCCACGACAGCCTTGGCAAGGTGTTCCGTCAATGCGTGTCTCTGTAAAAGGCATCGGGTTTGACCGGCTCAGCATGGAGGAGGCGGTCCGGGACGCCGCGGCGCTGATGGCCGAGGAGGGCGGGCACTATATTGTCACGCCCAATCCGGAGATCGTCTGGCTGGCCCGGAGCATGCCCGAGCTGCACTCTGCCCTCAACGGGGCGGACCTGGTGATCCCGGACGGGATCGGCATCATCTATGCCGCCCGGATCCTGGGGACGCCGCTGGTGGAGCGGGTGCCCGGCATTGAGCTCACAGAGCATCTCCTGGACATCTGCGCAGAGCAGGGGATCCCCGTTTATCTGCTGGGCGCAAAACCAGGCGTGGCGGAACGGGCCGGAGAAAACCTTAAAAAGAGGCATTCCGGGCTGGTCGTTGCCGGCTGCGGAGACGGGTATTTTCAGGAGGACGAGCCGGTGTTGGCTTCTCTCCGGGCTTCGGGAGCGCGGCTGATTCTGGTCTGCCTCGGCTTTCCCCGGCAGGAGCTGTGGATGGCCTCCCACCGCGATGAGGTGGGTCCGGCTCTGATGCTGGGCGTCGGCGGCAGCATGGACGTGTTTGCCGGGGACGTAAAGCGGGCGCCGGAGGGCTGGCGCCGTCTGGGCCTGGAATGGCTGTACCGGCTCATCAGCCAGCCCAGCCGCATCCGGCGGATGATCAAGCTGCCGGTTTTTCTTCTTTCCGTGGTGTGGGAGCGTCTTCTGCACGGAAGGGCGTCTGCGGAGGGAACAGAGTGAGGGCCGCCGGATCCGGCGGCCCATAGGAGGGACTATGGCAGATCTGAAGGAAGTGAAACGGGAACTCCGGCGGGATTTGCGCCGGAGGATCGCGCTTCTCAGCGAAAAAGAGCTTGAAATTAGCGACAAAGCTATTTATAATAATTTATCAGTTTTACCGGAGGTGTTGGCAGCATCCAGGGCGTTCCTGTATCTCAGCGTAGGTCATGAGGTGGATACGCACCGGCTGCTCCGCCTGCTGATGAATCTGGGAAAAACGGTCGCGCTGCCGGTGAGCCTTCCCGGGGGCGAGATGTTCTTTGCGGAATACCGGCGGGGCTGCCTTACGGACGGGACCGTAGTTCCCATCCCGGAGCCGGATGCCTCCGCGCCCCGTCTGGAGCCTGCGGAGGGCGATCTGATCCTTGTGCCGGGCCTGGCCTTTGATGCGGAGGGTTACCGTATGGGTCAGGGCGGCGGATACTATGACCGGTTTCTCGCTTCCCGAAGATTGTTTTCCGTGGGCGTGGCCAGGGACGCGCTCCTGATGGAGCACGTTCCCCGGGAAAAACACGACCAGCCGGTGTGCTGCCTGGTGACGGAGTCACGGATTCTGCGATTCTGAGAGGAAGGCGTACCGAAGCTCTCTGCCGCTTCCTCCCTGTTCAGCAGCAGCCGTTGTCGCAGCCGCCGCAGCCATTGTTGCAGCCGCCGCAGTTGCAGTTGTTGTTGCAGCCGTTGTTGCAGCCGCTGCCGCAGCCCCAGAAGAAGATGATAAAGAGGATCAGGATGATCCAGATCCAGCAGCTGTTGTTATTGTTGTTGGAACAGAACATGCTTTGATTCCTTTCCCCGCGCCCTGTTTCCCAGCGCCCGCCGTGCGCGGATAAAACCAGTCGGGCCGCCGATGAGTGGACGGTTGTTTTCCGTCCCTTTCGGCTCATCCTATGTGTTTCATCGGGAGAGTGTTACGACGAAAAATCAGGACCGGTTCTCCAGGCTTGGAGAGCGATTGAAGAAAAACCTGAAAGGGAAGGACCCAGCCGAAGACATTGCGAGCATGTCTTCGGCATCTGGTGCTGTCAGCCCTGCGGAAGCTTCCGCTCCGAAGCCCGGACGCGCTACGGATCAGGAAGTGGCCGAGGCGCTGGCGAAGTTCGGCTGGAAGCTTAAGGAGGAAGGGGCGAAGAATCCGCCTTCTCTGCGGGGAGAACCGGAGACCCGGGAAGAGATCGACTTTACCGCCATCTTCCAAACGGTGTCGGAGGGCGGGAATCAGCCGGCAGAGGAAACAGAGTCCGATCAGACCGGCAATGATTCAGCCTCCGCTCAGGAGGAGCAGCTTCCGGAAGGAGAAGAGGAACTTCTGACCCAGGAGGCTGTTTCTGAGGAGCCGGTAGATTCCGAGAAGGAAGAAACGCACATTTTCTCCAAGAAGGACACCGATACCCTGGCCGTCCAGCCCCCCGCGCCGCTGCGGCGCAGGACTCCGAAGCCCTCCAACGCTCCCACCGTGGTCCGTACGGTCCGGAGACCGAAAACAGAGGAGCCTCCCAAAAAAGAGCCGCCCGCGGTGGAGTACCGGGAGCGGGATTATATGCCCATCCGCCGGGCCAGAAGCTACCGAACGGGGCTGCGGGGCGGGCTGATGTATTTCGGCTTTGTGATCTGCGTCAGCGCCATCCTGGCCTCCGGGGCATGGCTGGCCGCGGACGACGTTCTCTCCCTGAATAAGGATATCGTGGAAGCGGAGATCTATGTGGGAGAAGACCGGGATATGGCCCAGGTCGCCTCAGAGCTTTCCAGCAAGGGGATCATCAAGTACCGTCCGCTGTTCCTCCTGTTTGCGAAGCTCATGAAGGCGGAGACGAAGGTGGAGCCCGGGGTCTACACCATTTCCTCCCGGCTGGACTACAATGCCATGATCCATGCCATGCAGCAGGAGGATCGGGTGGAGGAACGGAATACCGTTATGGTGATGATCCCGGAGGGCAAGACCCTGAAGCAGACCTTCCAGATCCTGGCCGAACACGGGGTATGCCCCTATGAGACGCTCCTGGAGTGCTCGGCAAACCATGAGTTTGGTTTTGATTTCCTGGAGGACATCCCCTATGGCGAGGAAAACCGCCTGGAGGGCTATCTCTTCCCGGACACCTACGAATTCTTTGCCCCCTCGGAGCCGGAGGAGGCCATCGGAAAGTTCCTTTCCAACTTTGCCTCAAAGATGACGGCGGAGACGATGCTGAACGTCCGGGAATCCGGGTACTCCCTGCGGGAGATCCTCACGGTCGCCTCCCTGATCGAAATGGAGGCGGGCACCGATGCGGAGCGGGCCACCATCGCCTCGGTGATCTACAACCGTCTCAACAGCAGCTCTTATCCCTATCTTCAGATCGACGCCACCATCCAGTATGCCCTGGAGGAGCGGAAGCCCACCCTCACCAATGAGGATCTGGAGATCGACAGCCCATACAACACCTATAAGTATACCGGTCTGCCTCCCGGCCCCATCGCCAATCCGGGCATGGCCTCCATCCGTGCGGCCATCGAACCGGAGAGCACCGGCTATTATTTCTACGCCCTGAACAAGCACGGGAGCCACAACTTCTTTACCACCATGTCCCAGTTTGAGTACTTCATATACAGTTCCGACTTCGGAGGTTGAACAAGAGATGGAAAAATACGGACTGAATGAGCTTCGGGAAAAGTACCTGAGCTTTTTTGAGACCAAGGGTCATCTGCGGCTGCCCAGTTTCTCCCTGATCCCGCAGAACGATCCCTCGCTGCTGCTCATCAACGCGGGCATGAGCCCCATGAAAACCTGGTTCACCGGGGAGCAGGAGCCGCCGCGCCGCAGAGTCACCACTTGCCAGAAGTGCATCCGTACGCCGGATATCGAGAACATAGGCAAGACGGCCCGCCACGGCACATTTTTTGAGATGCTGGGCAACTTCTCCTTCGGGGACTATTTCAAGAAGGAGGCCATCGCCTGGGCCTGGGAATTCCTGACCTCTCCGGAATGGGTCGGGCTGGACCCGGACCGGCTCTATCCCTCCGTCTATCTGGACGACGACGAGGCCTGGAACCTTTGGCATGAGATGATCGGAATCCCGGAGGACCGGATCTTCCGCTTCGGCAAGGCGGACAACTTCTGGGAGCATGGCAGCGGCCCCTGCGGCCCCTGCTCCGAAATCTATTACGACCGGGGCGAAGCCTACGGCTGCGGCAAGCCGGACTGCACCGTGGGCTGCGACTGCGACCGCTATATCGAGGTGTGGAACCTGGTCTTTACCCAATTCAACAACGATGGCCACGACAACTACACCCCCCTGAGCCAGAAGAACATCGACACCGGCATGGGACTGGAGCGGCTGGCTGTGGTCTGCCAGGAGGTGGACAGCCTCTTCGACGTGGACACGGTGATGAATATCACCCACAAGGTCAGCGAGATCACCGGCGCCCGGTATGGACAGTCTTACGAGAAGGACGTGTCCCTTCGCATCATCACCGACCACATCCGTTCCTCCACCTTCATGATCGCCGACGGCGTCCTGCCCTCCAACGAGGGGCGGGGCTATGTGCTGCGGCGTCTCCTTCGCCGCGCTGCCCGCCACGGCAGGCTCCTGGGCGTCCATGAGCCCTTCCTTTACCAGGTCTGCGACATGGTGGTCCACGAGAGCGGCGGGGCCTATCCCGAGCTGCGGGAGCGGCAGAGCTACATCACCCGGGTCATCCGCACCGAGGAGGAGAGCTTTGCCCGTACCATCGACACCGGGATGGGCATTTTCAACGACTACCTGGCCGATTTCCAGAAGAAGAAGGCCACGGTCTTCTCCGGCGACGCGGCCTTCAAGCTCCACGACACCTACGGCTTCCCCATTGACCTCACGGAGGAGATGGCCTCCGAGCAGGGCATGACGGTGGACCGGGAACGCTTTTCCGCCTGCCTCCAGGAGCAGAAGGACCGGGCCAGGGCTGCCCGGGGCGACATGTCCGAAGCCTGGAAGAGCATCGACCTGGGTCTGGACAACACCCCCACCGAGTTCATCGGCTATGCCGAGCTTTCCGGAGAAGGGAAGATTCTGGCCATCGTGGAGGACGGGGAACTCTCCGGCGTCCTGGGCGAGGGCAAGGAAGGCATTCTTGTACTGGACAAGACCCCCTTCTACGCGGAGAAGGGAGGACAGCGGGCGGATATCGGTGTGCTCCAGGCTTCCGACGGCAGCATCTTTGAAGTGACCGACGTCCTTCTCAGCAAGGGCGACAAGTACCTGCACCACGGCGTGTGCCGCAAGGGCGCGATGAAGGCCGAGGACACGGTCCTCGCCCAGGTGGACGTGCCCACCCGCCGGGCCATCATGCGTGCCCACAGCGCCACCCACCTGCTCCAGGCCGCTCTGCGGAAGGTCCTGGGAGACCATGTACAGCAGGCAGGCTCTCTCGTGCTGGCGGATCAGCTCCGCTTTGACTTCACGCACTACGAGCCCATTTCCCCGGAGCAGCTCCGGGAGATCGAGGCCCTGGTCAACTCGGATGTTCTGGAGGATCTCCCTGTTACCGTGCGGGAGCTGCCCATCGAGGAAGCCCGGAAGGAGGGGGCCATGGCCCTCTTCGGGGAGAAGTACGGCGACGTGGTCCGGGTGGTCAGTATGGGCGAGGTTTCCAAGGAATTCTGCGGCGGCACCCACCTGGCGAACACGGCCCGGGTCGGCTCCTTCCACATCCTTTCCGAGTTTTCCGTGGCCGCCGGCGTCCGCCGGATCGAAGCCATCACCGGCCTGCGCTGCATGGAGAACATGGCAAACGCGGACAAGCTGGAAAAAGAAATGGCGGAGACTCTGAAGACCTCCCCTGCGGAGCTGCTGAATCGTGCCGGCGCGGTGATGAGCGAGCTGAAGGAGAGCCACCGGACCGTGGAGAAGCTCCAGGACCAGCTGATCCGCGCCGAGATCGGAGAGATTCTCAGCACAGGAACTCAGGTAGGAAAGCTCCGGGTGGCGGCGGTGAACGCCGGGGCCGTGAGCGCCGAATGGCTGCGCTCGGCGGGCGACCGCATCCGGGAGAAGGACCCCTGCGCCGTGGCGGTCCTGGCGGCGGTGAACGGGGAGAAGATCACCTTCCAGGCTGTCTGCGGCAAGGAAGCGGTCTCTTCCGGTGTCCGGGCGGGAGATATCATCAAGCACGTCACTTCCATCGCCGGCGGCAGCGGCGGCGGCAAGCCGGACAGCGCCATGGGCGGAGGAAAGGACGCGAGCAAGCTGCAGGAGGCCCTGGACGGCTTGGCGCCCTTTGTGGCGGCCAAGCTGGGTTGAGCAAGGAGGTTGTTTCCCATGGAAGATTGCCTGTTCTGTAAGATCGCGGCGGGGGAGATCCCCTCCGACTGCCTGTATCAGGATGAATCGGTCTATGCCTTTAAGGATATCGCGCCCCAGGCCCCGGTGCATTTCCTGGTGATCCCCCGGGAGCACATCGACTCCGCCGCTGCCGTCAGCCAGGGGAATTCAGCGGTGGTAGCCCATATTTTTGAGGTCATTGCCAAGCTGGCCAAGGATCAGGACCTGGAAGGCTTCCGCGTGGTCTCCAATGTGGGAGAGAGCGCGGGGCAGACGGTCCGGCATCTGCATTTCCATGTCCTCTCCGGCCGGGATATGACCTGGCCGCCGGGTTGATCGGATAGCAATCATGAAAAGAGGGACCGTCGCGGGAAGAGAGCTTGCCGTTCTGGCTTTTGCCTTCTCTGCGTCGGTCTTTCTCTGTGTGCTGTTCTGGCCGGATCGGGTACACTGGCTGTTCCTGCTGATCCCTTTGTCCCTCCTGATCCTTAGTTTTTTCCTTTGGCGCTCCTCCCGGCGGCTGTTAATTCTCCTGGGGATCGGTCTGCTGGCAGGGTGCCTGTGCTTTGGGGTGTGGGAGCGCCTGGTGCTGGAAAGGGCCGCCCGACTCACGGGAGGCACCCGACGGGTGGAGGCGGTGGTGCTGGAGTATCCGAAGGCGACCAACTACGGCGAGAGCGTCAAGCTGGAGGCGGAAGGCGTCCGCTGCCAGCTGTATCTGGACGAGGAGAGCGGCCTGGAGCCCGGGATGCGCATCGCCCTGAATGCCCATTTCAGTCTGACGCAGGAGAAGACCGGGGAAGACTACTACCTCTCCCTTGGCCTGCCCCTTTTTGGGAATGCAGATAGTCCGCCAATGCTCCTGGGCGAGGCTGGCCCGGCCATTCGTTTCTTTCCCGCAAAGCTGGGAGAGCGTCTGAGAAGGAACATCCGGGTTGCCGTGGACGGGGAAACCGCCGCCTTCCTTACGGACATCCTCACGGGGGACCGGAGCGAGCTGAAGAAGGATACCTTCTTCTATGCCATGATGCGGGAGGCGGGAGTCCTCCACTGCATCGCCGTCTCCGGGATGCACCTGTCCTTCCTTGTCTCCTTCCTGGCTTTCGCCCTGGGGCGGGGAAAACGGAGCAGCCTCATCTGTATTCCGGTGATCCTCCTCTTCATGGCCGTGACGGGCTTTACCGCCTCCGTGGTCCGGGCTGGGATCATGATGATCCTGGTTTGTTTTTCCGTCCTGCTGAACAGAGAATATGACGGTCCGACGGCGTTGGCTCTGGCCCTGGCATTGATGTCGGCAGGGAACCCCTATGCACTGCGGAACGTGGGGCTGATCCTGAGCTTTGCCGCCACCCTGGGGATCCTGCTGTTCAGTCAGGAGCTGGATCGGAGCCTTCCGCGGCTGCCCGCCGGAAGGGAGCGGCGTCTGCCCGGCATGATCCTGCGCTATGTCCGAGGCACCCTGGCTGTCAGTCTCGGTGCTCAGATCCTGACGCTGCCCGTCAGTGCCCTTGCCTTCGGTCAGATCCCACTGCTGTCTCCGCTGACGAACCTGCTCATCCTATGGGCGGTGACGATCAGCTTCGGCCTTGGCCTGTTGGTCTCGATCCTGGGCTCTTTCTGGCCCTTCGGCGCAGTCATTGTCGGCTGGCCCGCCCGTCTCCTGGTGCGGTATATCTCTGTGATCGTTAAAGCCGTTGGCAGGCTTCCCTTCGCGTCCCTGTACCCGGACAACCGGATGCTGGCCCTGTGGCTGTTTCTCCTGTACGTGCTCCTTCTGTTTTTCCGCTTCTGGCCCGGTCTTCGCCGGCGAATGCGACCCTGCCTGCTGGCGGCAGCCTCCAGCCTTCTCGTCTGCATCTGCCTGGGAACACTGCTATACCGGCAGGATGATCTCCTGGCAGGGATCCTGGATGTGGGTCAGGGACAGTGCGTCGTCCTCAGCGGGAAGGGCTTTGCCGTGGCGGCGGACTGCGGGAGCCTGAATTCTTCCGAAAACGCCGGTGATATCGCGGCCAGGTATCTCTTGTCCAGGGGACGCACCAGGCTCGACGCTCTGATCCTCTCCCACTATGATGCGGACCATCGAAACGGAGCGCTGGAGCTGCTCCGAAGGATGAAGGTGGGCTGTCTCATCGTCCCGCCGCCGGATGAGGACTCCTTCGCCCAGGAGCTGATACAAACGGCGGAGGAACTGGGAGTGCCTGTGAAGATCGTTTCCGGCGAGGTGGAAGAGCTGGCCTTTGGGGAGCTGCGGGCCTTGATCGTCCCGCCGCTGGGAAGCGGCGGAAATAATGAGAAGGGTCTCTGCGCCCTTCTGAGCTTGGGGGATTTTGACGTACTGCTCACCGGGGACGCCTCCGCGGAAACGGAGCTCCGGCTGCTGGAACGGCTGGAGCTGCCGGACCTTGAGCTGCTGGCGGTGGGACACCACGGCTCTCGTTACTCCTCGTCCCAAAACCTTCTGGCGGCCTCGGCGCCGGATGTCTCCGTGATCTCCGTAGGCCGCAACAGCTTCGGCCTGCCCTCGGAGGAGACCCTGCGCAGGCTGATGGACGCCGGAGCGGAGGTCTATCGGACCGATCGGAGCGGAACCTTGGAGATCGCATATCAGGAAAGAAAAGGAGCAGGGAAGCATGGGTGAACTGAAACCGGAGGCCCTTCGGAAGCAGCTGAGCGCGGGGATCCTTGACCGCTGCTATCTCTTTTATGGCAAAGAGCGGTATCTGATGGACCATTACTGCCGAACCCTGCGCCTCTTCGTCCTGGGAGGGGAGGACGACCCCTTCAATCTGCGCCGTCTGGAGGGTAAAAACCTGGACCTCTGGGAGCTGAGGGATGCCGTAGACGCCTATCCCTCCTTCGCGGAGCGGACCCTGATCGAGGTACGGGATTATGATCTGTTTTCGGCGAAGGAGGAGGCCCAGCGCCAGCTGACGGAGCTCCTGACGGAGCTTCCGGAGCACTGCTGTCTGCTGTTCCTGTACGACACATTGGAATTCAAGCCCGACAAGCGGAAAAAAAAGCTCTGGGAGCTGCTCAGGGACCGGGTTACCATGGTGGAATTCCCCCTGCAGGGACAGATTGAGCTGATCCGCTGGGTGCAGAAGCATTTCCAGGCCAGAAACCGGGAGATCGGAAGGGAAGAGGCGGCCTACCTTCTCTTCCTCTGCGGCAGCGGAATGGAAAACCTGGCAAATGAGATCGGAAAAATAGCCGTCTATGCTCCCGAGAAAACCGTCCGCCGGGAGGATATCGACGCAGTGGCGGTCCCCATAGCGGAGGCGCAGGCTTTCAAGCTCGCGGATGCGCTCTCGGAAAAGAATTATGAGAAAGCGGCGGAGCTCATGTACAAGCTTTTCCAGCTGAATACGGAGCCCATCGTCCTCAACGCCATGATCGGCAGCCAGCTGCGGAAGCTGTATGCCGCGCTGCTGGTGAAGAAGGCGGAGGGCGGCGTGAAGATGCTGACGGAGCTGTTGGGCAGCAGCAGCGATTACCTTCCCAAGCAGTATCTGCGCATCTGCGCCTCGTTTTCCGAGGAATGGTATCGCAGAATGATCCGCCTGTCCGCGGAGACAGACCTCCGGCTGAAAAGCACCTCCGCTGTGCCGGAGGATCTGCTGCGCAGCCTTTTCGTGACTATGGCGGCGGAAGCATGAAGCCCAGGCTGCGGGAAGCCCTGGTGGTGGAGGGGCGTTATGATAAGAACAGCCTCCTGCAGGTGGTGGATGCCGTAATCCTGGAGACCCGGGGATTCGGCGTGTTCCGGGACCGGGAGCTCATGGACCTGCTGCGCTTTTATGCCGGGACCCGGGGCCTGGTGATCCTTACCGACGGGGACGCTGCGGGCTTCCTCATTCGCAACCGACTCCGGGGCGTCCTGCCGCAGGAGGGCGTCAAGCACGCTTATATTCCCGACGTCTTCGGGAAGGAGAAGCGAAAGACCCAACCCTCCAGGGAAGGAAAGCTGGGGGTCGAGGGGATGCCGCCGGAGGTGCTGCTGGAGGCGCTGCGCCGCGCCGGGGCTGCACTGGATGGAGAAGAATGCGAAGAGCCCGCCTCTCCCGGGCTGACCAAGGCGGATTTTTATGCGCTGGGGCTCAGCGGAGGTCCCGGCAGCGGAGAAAAAAGAAAAGCCCTGGCGAAACGCCTGGGCTTTCCGGAGCGAATGAGCGCCGACGGGCTTCTGGACGCGGTAAACACGATGCTGCGCTATGGCCTCCTAGAGCTGTCGTTCTTCGATAATCACCGCGCCGATGACTCCCACCAGTAGAATGGCTGAGGCCGTCTCCATCAGCGCCTGGGCCAGCCGATTTGCAGTGTATGTATCCGGGGACAGGGGGAGTGAGTTCAGCAAAAGCGCCAGCGCCGCCCCCAACAGAACACAGGCCCAGGCAAGGCTGAGCCTCTGCACCCATAAGGCTGCCGGACACATTCTTCCTGCCCGCCGCAGGATCTTTCGGATCAGCATGGTATCCCCTCCCGCTTTCAGGATAGCAGGTGAGAGGTCGTTCCCGCAAGCGGTAGATCCTGGCAATCTTTCATTTTTGACTTTACTTGAAGAATCTTTCCGTTGTATACTGAATTGAATAAGAAAGGGAGGTAGAGCCCATGCGCTGCCCTTATTGCAGCTACAGTGAGAGCAAGGTGATCGACTCCAGACCCGCGGAGGAGGGCACCACCATCCGCCGCCGGCGGGAATGCCTCAGCTGCGGCAAACGCTTTACGACCTATGAAATCATGGAACGTCTCCCGCTGCTGGTGATCAAACGGGACGGGAGCCGCCAGAGCTTCGATCGGATGAAGGTCATCGGAGGTATGGTCAAGGCCTGCGAGAAACGCCCCGTCCGGGTGGATGAGATCGAACGGATCGCCGATGAGATCGAGCAGGAACTGCAGAGCTCCCTGGAACGGGAGGTCTCCAGCGTCCAGATCGGAGAGATGATCATGGACCGGCTGAAGGATCTGGATCAGGTGGCCTACGTACGCTTTGCTTCGGTCTACCGCCAGTTCAAGGACATCAATACCTTCCTGGAAGAGCTCAACAAGCTGCTGAAGGAGACGAGCTGACCGGGGTCAGAAAATACAGCCAAGGCGGAGCTGTTCCATCTCCCGAATGCCGCTGATACGCATCCGCAGACTGAGATAAGCGCCGTATATTTCTCCCGGATCGCCCCCAACGATGGCGCCCCGGAAGGAACAGAAGGCGTCGGTTGCCGCGTCTACCTCCGGGTGGCGGAGAAAAACGTGGGTGTACGCCCCTGCGTCCAGCCAGGCCTCCTCCGCCAGCAGGGCTTTTTCTGCGGCTTCAGCCTTGTTTCCGGCCTGAGCCGCGAGAAATGCCTCCTCCGTCAGCGCCAGGAGCGGGGCGGTGAGCCGATCCAGGTGCCGGAGATTCCAGACGCTGAGAATCCCGATGGCCCCCAGGAGAATGATCGCCAGAACCTCTTTTTTCACTTTCGTTCCTCCCGCAGGTTGAGATAGATCCGGCCCAGGTTATCCACCGTCATGTACAGGACCTGGTCGGGTGAGGAGATGCCCCGCAGGGAGAGCTCCCTGTGCAGCCAGGCTTCGTCCTTTCCCAGGAGCCGGAGGTTTTTTTGCGCCGGCTTTCCGTCGCTGATGAGGGTCACCGGAAGCCCGCCGTCCGGGACGCGGATCCCCAGCTGGGAGGGTGTGACTGGCTGCTCGGAGGCCCGAAGAAGGACGTTCAGGGTCCCGTCCGTTTCCAGAACGGCATAGCGGACGGTGCTGAGATCCGTTACTCCTTTGCTTCGCAGCTCTTCACAGAGCTCGTCCAGAGTGAAGCGGTTCTTTTTCAGCTCTTTTTCCATGATCTTTCCGTCCCGGAGGAGTACACTGGGGGTCCCGAAGCAGAGGGAACGGAAGCGGCTGCTTTTCATATTCAGCCAGGAGATGATGAGCTCGCAGGAGAGCAGGATGGCCACGGGCACCAGTCCGTTGATCAGCGGGATCCCAATGTCCTGGAGCGGATGGGCCGCCAGATCGGAGATGAGTACCGCCACCACCAGCTCACTGGGCTCCAGCTCACCCAGCTGCCGCTTTCCCATGAGACGCAGGGAACAATAGATGCATAGAAAGACGATGAGCGTCCGGATCGTGATGATGGCCAACTGCTTGTTCCCCCTCCTGATTTCTGATGACAGTATTCCGGATTTCCTCCGGATTATGTGATATTCGTATTGTAAAGGATGATCCCTATGTCAAAGTACTTCGGAACCGACGGCTTCCGCGGAGAAGCCAATATCGACCTGAACATCGAACACGCTATGAAGATCGGCCGATTCCTCGGCTGGTACTATAGTCAGAACCATAAGGGGCGGATCGTCCTGGGAAAGGACACCCGGCTCTCCAGCTATATGTTTGAGGACGCCATCTGCGCGGGGCTGACCGCTTCCGGCGCGGATGTCTATCTGCTCCATGTGACCACCACTCCCAGTGTTTCCTACATTGCCAACGTGGAGAAATTCGACTGCGGCATCATGATCTCCGCCAGTCACAACTCCTTCCAGGACAACGGGATCAAGCTCCTGAACGGGGAAGGGGAAAAGATGGAGGATGAGGTCATCGACCTGGTGGAACAATATCTGGACGGAGAAGGTCCCGAGCTGCCCTACGCCACCGGGGACAAGATCGGCGCGGTCATCGACTACTCCGCCGGGCGCAACCGCTACATCGGCTATCTGATCAGTCTGGCCTCCAGCTCTTACCGGAATGTTCGGGTGGGCCTGGACTGCTCCAACGGATCCACCTGGCAGATGGCCAGAAATATATTTGAGACTCTGGGGGCGGATACCGTCGTCACCGCCAACCATCCCAACGGCACCAATGTGAACCAGGGCTGCGGCTCTACCCACATCGAAAACCTGCAGAGACTGGTGAAGGAGAACAAGTGTGATATCGGCTTCGCCTTTGACGGCGACGCGGACCGCTGCCTGGCCGTGGATGAGCACGGCAATGTGGTGGACGGGGACATGATCATGTATCTCTGTGCGCGCTATATGCAGACCAGGGGGATCCTGGGAGATACCAAGGTGGTGACGACCGTCATGTCCAACTTCGGCCTTTATAAGGCGCTGGATGCCCTTGGGATCGGGTATGAAAAGACCGCTGTGGGGGATAAGTATGTCTATGAGAACATGAAGGAAAACGGCCACCTCATCGGAGGCGAGCAGTCCGGCCACATCATTTTTACCCAGCATGCCCACACCGGGGATGGTCTCCTGACGGCCATCAAGGTCATGCAGGCGATGCTGGAGGTCAAGCGGCCCCTCAGTGAGCTGGTGCAGGATCTCACCATTTATCCCCAAGTTCTGAAAAATGCCAAAGTCACGGATAAGGACGCCGCTCTGAACGATCCCGATGTGCAGGCGGAGATCGCCGCCGTGACAGAGCGGCTGGGCGGGGACGGTCGGATCCTCGTGCGCAAGAGCGGCACCGAGCCGGTCCTGCGGGTGATGGTGGAGGCCGGAGACATGGAGAACTGCGAAAAGAACGTTGATGCCGTTCTGGAGGTCATGAAGAGAAAAGGACTGCTGTTGGGCATCAAATAAGATAGATATTAGAAAAGGAACAGGAAGAAATGAATCTGAGAAGAGTATGGATCCTTTTGCTGGTAGTATGTATGCTCCTGAGCAGCGGCTGTGCCGTTCGCGTAGTGGAAAAACCGGGCGCTTCGGCGCCTGTCATCGCCGTGCAGGATACGCCTTCGCCGGAGCCGACACCGGAACCCTCGCCGGAGCAGTCCCCGACGCCGGAATCCACCCCTTCCCCGACACCGACACCGGAGCCGTCGCCCATGCCGAGTGCTGAGCCGACACCGGAACCCACGCCGGAGCCGGTTTCCGCGGAATACCGCCGGGGTCTTTATTCCTTCGACGATCTCAGCTACGAACGCCCGGATTACGATGCTCTGTCCGCAGAAATTGAGGACATTCGTACCATGCTTACGGATGGGACAGACAGCGAGACGATCCGGGACGCCTATGACATTCTTTCTGAGGACTTAAACGTCCTGAACAATGCCTACTCCTTGGCCAGCCTATTCTCCGCCATCGATGTCAACGATGAATACTACTCCGCAGAGACGGAAGCGATCATGGAGAAGTTCAGCGAGTTCCAGGTGCTCGTCACGGAAATGGAGGTCGAGATTTACGAGTCTGAGCACCGTGACGTGGTGTTCTCCGACTGGACTGAGGAGGATTTCGAGTATCTCCGCATCGCGGAAAAGCTCTATGACGAGGAATACGTGCGCCTCAACACCCGGCTGGAGGAGCTGATTAACGCCTACTGGGACGCCCAGTCCAATACCACCTTCACTTATCGGGGAGAGGAGTACACCCTGGCGGAGCTGGACGGTCTGAATGTGAATGAGACGACCTACTACAGCCTGATGAACGACTACTACCGCAACCTCAACGCCGTGGTGGGGGAACTGTATCTGGAGCTCATCGGCATAGAAAAGCAGATCGCCGCCAAGGCAGGCTACGACAACTATGTCGAGTTTTCCTATGTATATGAGTATTCCCGGGATTATTCCCCGGCGGATGCCCTGGCGCTGGCGGAAGCGGTGAAAAAGTACGCCGTGAAGGAGATGGAGGACCTGTATTCCAGCTTCACTTCCATGGAGTATACCGGTCTGATGCAGGCTTTGAACGCCACGGACCAGATCTTCAGGCGAAAGGAACACATCGACGCCTATGTGGATGAGATATCCCCGGAGATGCGAGAGGCTTACAACTATCTGATGGAGTATCAGCTCAGCATCCTGACGGACAGCGATACGAGCCAGGCCGGGGCCTACACGACCTATATGCCCGTCTATGATCTCCCCTTCATCTATCTCCACGAAAACGGCGGCTATATGGACATCTCCAACTTTGTTCATGAATTCGGTCACTTTTACTGCCATTACCTGGGGGGCTGGGACTCGGCCAATCTGATGAGCCTGGACGTGAAGGAAATCTGCTCCCAGGCAAATGAACTGCTGTTCCTCCCTTACTACCACCGCTATAATAAGCTGGACACCTACAACGGCATTGTGAAGTATCAGATGATCGACGCTTTGGATTCGTTGATCAATGGCTGCCTCTATGATGAATTTCAGCAGTATGTTTTTTCACACGACATCAGTACTGTTGAGGAATTGAATGAAGTGTTCCGGACCATCAGCCGAAGTTACGGGATCGGGGACGACGACTATTATGTAGACCTGGGATATGTTTGGGTGGACGTGATGCACAATTTTGAAGCCCCCATGTATTATATCAGCTACGCCACCTCCATCGTCCCCAGCCTGGAGATTCTGGAGATCTCCCTGGAGGACCGGGAGGAAGCCATCCGGATCTATAACGAAGTGGTCCGCAGCGATCCGGAGCTCACCTTCTCTGAAACCCTGGAAGAGATCGGCCTGGGCTCTCCCTTTGACGAGGAGACCATCGTAAAGGTCGTGAACGCCGTTGTGGATCTCACCGGTGTGGGTAAGCATGTGAAGGTCGGCTGAGAAAACAGGAATAGCGGGAGCCGCGTTGTTCGCGGTTCCCGTTTTTTCTATTGTGCTGAAGGATCAGTCGTGCTATAATAATTAAGATACATTGCTTATACTACCTTATTGACGGGACGTGAAGATACATGAAGCTGGGTATTATCGGGCTTCCCAACGTGGGAAAGACCACTCTTTTCAACGCGATGACCGGCGAGCGGGCGGAAACGGCCTCCTACCGCTCCTTTGACGACAAGCCCAACCTGGGCGTGGTCAAGGTGCCGGACAGCCGTCTGGACTGGCTGGCGCAGCTGCACCAGCCGGACAAGGTGACTCCTGCCACCATCGAATTTGTGGACATCGCCGGTCTGGCCAAGGGGGAGGGCCTGGGGAACAAGTACCTGGCCGCCGTCCGGCAGACGGACGCTCTGGTCCATGTGGTGCGCTGCTTTGACAGCGAGGAGATCTTCGACGAGCCTGCGGATTCCATGCGGGACGTGGAGATCCTCAACATGGAGCTGGTGCTGGCAGATATTGAGGTGGTGGAACGGCGTCTGGACAAGGCAAAAAAGAATCTGAAGGGCGACAAGAAGTACAAGCACGAGGCGGAGCTCTTCGAGGGGCTTTTAAACCACCTCAACGAGGGCCAGCCCGCACGGACTTATCCCATCGCGGAGGAGGACATGTCCTATTTCCTGGACGGCGGCCTCCTGAGCCTGAAAAAAGTGATCTACGTGGCGAACCTCAGCGAGGACGGCTACGCGGACCTGGACCACAACGAGAATTATCAGAAGCTCAAGGCTTTTGCCGAGGATGCGGAGGAGCAGTGCATGCCCATCTGCGCCCGGCTGGAAATGGACATCATGGAACTGCCGGAGGAGGAGCGCGCCCCATTCCTGGAGGAACTGGGGATCACGGAAATGGGCCTCAGCCGTCTTATCAACTGTGCCTATGATCTCCTGGGGCTCATGAGCTTCCTCACCGCCGGAAAGCCGGAGGTCCGGGCCTGGACCATCCGGAAGGGAAGCAAAGCTCCTGAGGCCGCCGGGAAAATCCACTCGGACATTGAACGGGGTTTCATCCGGGCGGAGGTGATCTCCTTCGATGATCTGGTGAAGGTCGGCACCATGCAGGCTGCCAAGGAAAAGGGTCTCATTCGCAGCGAGGGGAAGGAGTACGTCATGCGGGACGGGGATATCGTTCTCTTCCGCTTCAACGTCTCCAAATGACAGCTCCGGGACGGGAGCGCATCCAGATCATCGACGCTCTGCGTGGCCTCTGCGTCGTCCTCATGTGCATCCACCATCTGCTTTATGACCTCTGTGCCTTTTTGGGCGCGCCCTGGTGGCTGTTCACAAACCCGGTCTTCGATATTCTGCATTACTGCTTCGCCGGCTGCTTCATCCTGCTCTCCGGCGTCTCCTCCCGCTTCAGCCGCTCCAATGTGAAGCGGGGGCTGAAGGTCATTGCCGTGGCTCTGGCGCTGACCTTAGTGACCTGGGCAGGGGACCGGCTGGCCCTTCGGTTCCTGGGGGAGGAACTGGGGATCCTGATCGTCTTCGGCGTGCTGCACCTGCTGGGCTTCTGCATGCTTTTCTATGGGCTTACCCGGAAGCTGTGGGATCGGCTGCCGGACTGGCTGGCCCCGGTTCTCTATGTCCTGCTGATCGCGCTGCTCCACCGATGCACCAATGGCGGATACGCCACGGAGAGCCCCTGGCTCTTCCCCTTCGGCTTCGTCCGGGAGGATTTCGCCTCGGCGGATTATTTTCCCATCCTGCCCTGGGTCTTTGTCTTCCTGTTGGGGGCCTGGCTGGGGGAAAAGGTTTTGGAGCATAAGCTGCCGGATCGGTTTTATACGGCGAAGGTTCCTTTTTTCCCGACTGTGGGGCGGCACGCCCTTCTCATTTATATCCTGCACCAGCCGCTTTTGGCGGGGCTGACCCTGCTGATCGGCGCGATTTTCGGCATATTGTAGGTTTTGGCCTATGATATAGATTATTGGGTAGTCTTTCGTATGGACGCCCGGGGAGGTACCTATGATACAAGTTACATTGAAGGACGGAAGCGTCATCGAGGTGGAGAAGGGGAGTACCCTTCTGGATGTCGCCGGAAGGATCTCGGAGGGCTTTGCCCGGAAGGTCCTGTCCGCCACCGTGGACGGGAAGGTGCATGGTCTGCCTCTTCCCCTGGAGCATGACTGCCATGTCACCTTCAACACCTTTGAGGACGCGGATGGGAGACTGGCCTACCGCCACACGGCGTCTCACGTATTGGCGCAGGCGGTGAAGCGGCTCTATCCGGACTCCAAGCTGGCCATCGGCCCCGCCATCGACGACGGCTTCTACTACGACATCGACTCGGAGACCGTCTTCACGCCGGAGATCCTGGAGAAGCTGGAAGTGGAGATGCGGAAGATCATCAAGGAGGATCTGCCGCTGGTCCGTTTTGAGATGCCACGGCCCGCCGCCCTCCAGTTCGTGGAGAGCATGAACGAGCCCTACAAGGTGGAGCTGGTGCAGGACCTGCCGGAGGACGCGGTCATCAGCTTCTACAGCCAGGGCACCTTTACCGACCTCTGCGCCGGGCCCCACCTGGCCAGGACCGGTAAGCTGAAGGGCAACGCCATCAAGCTCACCAGCTGCACCGGGGCCTACTGGCGGGGGGACAGTAAGCGCAAGATGCTCCAGCGCATCTACGGCACCTGCTTCCCCAAGAAGGAAGAGCTGGACGCCTATCTCCAGCGCATCGAGGAGGCCAAAAAGCGGGATCACCGCAAGCTGGGCAAGGAGCTGGGCCTTTTTGCCTTCCGGGACGAGGCTCCCGGCTTCCCCTTCTATCTGCACAACGGCATGGTCCTTCGCAATACGCTGATCAATTACTGGCGCGAGGTCCACAAAAAGTGGGGCTATCTGGAGATCATGACGCCTCAGATCATGCGCCGGACCTTGTGGGAGACCAGCGGCCACTGGGACCACTATAAGGACAATATGTACACCACCCTCATCGACGGGGAGGATTTTGCCATCAAGCCCATGAACTGCCCCGGCAGTATCCTGGTCTACGATCTGGAGCCCCATTCCTACCGGGAACTGCCTCTGCGCTACTCCGAGCTGGGCACCGTCCACCGCCATGAGCTCTCCGGCGCCCTCCACGGGATGTTCCGGGTCCGCTGCTTTACCCAGGACGACGCCCATATCCTTCTGGCCAAGGAGCAGATCAAGGGGGAGGTCATGCGCATCGCCCAGCTCTTTGACGAGGTGTATTCCCTCTTCCGGCTGCCCTACACCATTGAGCTGAGCACCATGCCGGAGGATCACATCGGCACCGAGGAGGACTGGGAGATCGCCACCAATGCCCTGGCGGACGCCATCACCAGCCTGGGCAAGGAATACACCATCAACCCCGGCGACGGCGCCTTCTACGGCCCCAAGCTGGACTTCCACATCGAGGACTGCCTGGGACGGACCTGGCAGTGCGGCACCATCCAGCTGGACTACCAGCTCCCCGGCCGCTTCAACCTGGAGTATGTGAACTCCAGCGGGGAGAAGGAGTGCCCGGTGATGATCCACCGGGTGGTCTTCGGCTCCATCGAGCGCTTCCTGGGCATCATCACCGAGCATTTCGCCGGTGCCTTCCCCCTGTGGCTGAGCCCGGTGCAGGTGAAGGTGCTCCCCATCACGGATCGGACCCATGACCGCTGTGAGGAGCTGGTCGCGCTCCTGCAGCAGAAGGGCTACCGGGCGGAGGCGGACCTGCGGAATGAAAAGATCGGCTATAAGATCCGGGAAGCCCAGATGCAGAAGGTCCCCTATATGCTGGTCATCGGCGACAAGGAGGCCCAGGACGGCAGCCTCAGCATCCGTACCCGCACAGGCGAGCAGCTCACCATGTCCGTTGACGAGTTCCTGGCAAAGATCGAGAAGGAAGTCGCTGACAAAACGATCTGATTTTCCCTGGTATTCCTGAGACGGCTCCTCCGCAGACTAATCTGCGGAGGAGCTGATCATATGAAAAAAGCAAGACTTTCTGCCGCCCTGGCGGTTTTGTTCGCAGTAAATATCCTTCTTATCCAGCTGAGTCAGAACGCGGAGGCCCTGAGCTACCGGCAGGGCTCCAGCGGGAGCGTGGTGTCGAAGATCCAGCAGCGGCTGCGGGAGGGGGGATACTATACCTATACCATCGACGGGATCTATGGGAGCAGGACCACGGCCGCCGTCAAGAAATTCCAGAAGGCCAGGGGCCTCACCGTGGACGGCATCTGCGGACCCAATACTCTCTCCGCCCTGGGGATCAGCGTTTCTTCTCCCACGGCGGACAGCAACACCCGGGCGCTTCTGGCGCGGCTGATCACCGCCGAGGCGAGAGGGGAGCCCTATGTGGGGCAGGTGGCCGTGGGCGCGGTGGTCCTTAACCGGGTGGAACACCCGTCCTTTCCCAATTCCATCGCGGGGGTCATCTACCAGTCCGGCGCTTTCAGCTGCATCGCCGACGGCCAGTTCAACCAGCCCGTGGCGGAGAGCGCCTACCGGGCTGCGGACGACGCCCTGAACGGCTGGGACCCCACCGGCGGGGCCATCTATTACTTTAATCCTTCCACGGCCACCAGCGCCTGGATCTGGTCGAGACCGCTCATCGTCAACATCGGCAAGCACCGCTTCTGCGCCTGAAGTTCCATTGCGTCAGATCGGATAATGTGCGAATCAACGCCCGACCTCCGGGATGATCTTCCCAGAGGCCGGGCGATTCTTGTCAGCAGGATCGTGACGGAATTGCGTTCTGCTCAGGCTTCCGGCATGGTCCTGGCGTTGCTGAGGAGCTTCAGATAGAGGATGTAGGCAATGATCCGTACCACCGCGGCGGCCAGAAGAATAATGCCGGAAACGACGCCGAGGGCGATGCTGCTGGAGTTGTTCAGGATGGTGCCCAGAACGTTCAGCACGATGGTGAAGCACCAGGTGGTCAGCAGCAGTCTTCGAGCGTTGACGCCCTTCTGCTCCATCCCGGCGTCCTCGAGGCTCTTCGCCAGGTTGATGAGGGCAGTGCATACGTACCAGGTGCAGAGGAAACTGCAGATCTGGTTGAGCGTGTCGCCCAGCCCGCTGAGGAAGCTGCCGGACTTGGCGAAGCCCAACAGCAACGAGGCGATGATGCCGACGATCACGGCGTACAGCGCGAATTTGAAGTTGTCCTCGTCGGGCTTGGCCTTGTTCAGACCCACGATGTTCATGATGAAGGCGATGATCGCCAGCACCGCGACCGCGATCATGAGCACGCCGCCGCCGACCAGCCCCGCCACGGCGCCGCCGGCAGCGCTGGCCATGGCGCTTCCTGCCCCGATCAGTAGGAGGAGCGCCGCGACTGCGGCAAGGATGGCACTGAGCAGAGCGATGATCTCAGCCTTATAGATCTTTTTGACACCGTCCAGCGCGTTTGGAAATCGCATGATACCAGTCTCCTTTTCTGTTTGTTTGAGGGGTAGAAAATACAATCATAGTATCTCATTGCAGAGAGCCCTCTGTCAAGAGCCTGTTTGTTCGATCCTTCATGGAAAGCAACGATCGCCCGTGCTGGGATCCGTTGAGATCGTGCTGCCGGTGCTGTGCCGGAATGATCGCGCTGATGGGATCTATTTGTTTATGGCAGGTGCAATGTGCCGTTCGGCTTTGATTGACAACTCCGGTCCGCAACGGTAAAATAGATTTGACTTTTGAGCATCCGGAAGCCGGGAGTCCTGGAGCGTCTGCTGAAAATGAAGAAATAAAGGGGACAGCGTATGATGTGGAAAGAGAGGGTCCCGAAGCGGATCCTCGCCCTGCTGATCTTCGCGCTGCTCCTTACGGGCCTGTGCCGCTTTTCTGTCACCGGCCCGACGGAGCGGGGAAAGAGGGAGTACATCGTGAAATACCGGGAGACCCTCGCCGATCTCTCCCGGGCTGCCCCCTTTGACATGGTGAGCGAGGAGGAACTGAAGAGCCTCCTTCATGCCGACCTGCTGGCCCGGTCCGCCGGTGATCGGGGGGCGGAGGGCTTTAATGAATACTACGGATACGGAATTCTCCATCTCGAGGACGCAGTCCTGCTTCTGACGGGGGAAGCGCCGGAAGCGCCGGAGGCGCCCTGCTCCTTCTTCCCGGAAGCCGGACCTGCGACCGGGCTTGAGAACCGTACCGACACGACGCTGGGCTGTATGTATCTCTTGGCGGAATACGATGAAACGGGCCTCTGCCTGGGCGTGACGGAGTACATGCTGACCATCCCCGCACATGGTACTGCGGAGTTGGAGACTCTGGAGGAAACTGCTCGGTATGAGCAGTTCGTCTATGAGACGGAGACGATGAAGCCCCTGTTGGACGGGAGAAAAACACCCTGATTCGGAGGCTGAGCTGAGTACCAGCTCAGCAGGGACCAGGTCGCTGCCAAGCCTGTGCATTATGCCGTAATGGTACAGAAAAGAATACTTACAGCGGCCTGACCGGTCCGATAAAAGAGACCGGGCCGCGCTAAGCCAAAGGATGAAAGAGATGAAAGACAGATGGTTGACCTCAGTGATCTGCGCGTTGCTCCTGCTTTGGGTTCTCATGCCCGCCGGCGCGGCGGAGCCCGAGGCTGCGGGCTTTTACGGGATCGACTCTGCTGAACATGTGGAGATCGTGCCGGTCACGTTTTCCGGGGAGACCGTTGAAGCGGTGATCCAAAATGTGGACGGCAGGGAAGGGAACGAGGTGTTTTACCCGGGCTCCGCCGCGCTTCGGGTCACGCTCCGGAGAACCGCGCCGGGGAGGTCCTATCTTCTCACCGTCGAGGGCAGCAGCGGCATTCTGTATGCGGACCAGCAGACCGCGGGCATCTCGGTCTCGTTTCTGGCTGCTTTTCCGCTGCCGGAGGAAGCCGAGGAGCTGACGCTGAGAGTCGGCAGTGACGCTGTGGGCTTCTCAAAGCTGGAGATCCCCCTATTCTATACCCCGCGGGCTGAGGGCAATGAGCAAGAGGAGTCCGGTGGGGAAGTAGCTTCTCCAGACGATCCTTCCGATACTCCACCGGAGGAGACGGAGCCGGACCTTACCCCGGAGGAGGGAACGGAGCCGCCGGATGTCTCCGACGGGGAACATAAGCCAGGCTGTGCCGACTGTCGGAAAGGGGACGAGTGCCCCTTGAATTCCTATGACGATCTGGACGCGGCATCCTGGTATCACGACGGTATCCATTGGGCGCTGGATCAGGGCGTCATGAACGGCGTGGATGGTCAGCATTTTGCCCCGGCCGCGGCGGCGAGCCGCGCCATGCTCGTAACCATGCTCTGGAGAATGGAAGGCGAGCCGCGCTCCGATCTTGACCTGAGCTTTCAGGATGTGCCCGCGGGAGCCTGGTACACGGAGGCCGTGCGCTGGGCGGCGTCGGAGCACATCGTGGACGGCTACGGCACGGATTCCTTCGGCCCAAACGACAGCGTGAGCCGGGAACAGCTGGCGACGATCCTGTGGCGCTTCGCCGGTTATAAGGGTATGAGCTCGACCCCGACGGAAAGGGTCAATCTGGGTGTGTTCCTGGATGCGGAGCAGATCTCCGGCTGGGCTTACGACGCCATGCAGTGGGCCGTGGACGCGGGGCTCATTACCGGTGTGGGAAACGACCTGCTCAGCCCCAAAACGGAAGCGGGCCGGGCCCAGGTCGCCACGGTGCTCATGCGGTATGAAGGGGAATGACGTGCTGAAATGAAAAAACGGGTCCCAAATCAAAGCGCAACATGCTTGATTTGGGGCCCGTTCTGTATGGTGTTTTCCCGGCGGAACACATTCTGCACGGATCACATACTTTGGCTTATCGGGCAGATATTTGATGCGAACACTGTTCCCCTTGTGAAGATCCTTTGTTTGATCGCATTGTTTTGCCTCGCGGTATAGATCAGCCCAACTGCGACAGCGATCACGACGACGGCAACTGCTGCATACACCATTGTGATTACCTCGTTCCTTCTTTTGTTCTGTTCTCCAGATTACTGCCGAAACTGTTGATGAGATACAATGCCAAAATACTGTAAAGCCGCCTTAAAGTCGTCCTGCATGAGCAGGCAGGTGTCCCGGAGGTAGCCGGGGGTTTTGGGCCACTGACGCAGGCCCCGGTAATAGAACGCCTTGTGCTGATCGTCGATGATGAAGGGGACGATGCCGCAGCGCAGGCACTCCTTGAACAGGATGAGCCGTCCTACCCGGCCATTCCCGTCCTGGAAGGGGTGGATGCGTTCAAAGGCTACATGGAAGTCCAGCAGTTCATCCAGGGTCTTTTCTGAGGTCCTGTTGTATTCTCCAATCAGTTTCCCCATGGCGGAGGCTACCTGGCCCGGCGCGGTGGTAGGCTGTCCGCCAACCTCGTTCGCCACCTTTTTATATGCCCCCACCGCGAACCAACTCAGGCGACTGTCGCTGGTGCCGTTTTTCAGCGTCCGGTGCAGTTCCTTGATAAAGGCTTCACTGAGGGGCCGGGTCGCGTTCTCGATCATCAGGTCGATGCAGCGGAAGTGATTGGCGGTCTCCACCACGTCATCCACGTTCACCGCCTCCCCCTCCATACCAACGGTGTTCGTCTCAAAGATCAGCCGGGTCTGCTCATGGGTAAGGCGGCTTCCCTCCATGTGATTGGAGTTATAGGTCATGTCCACTTGGACCTTATGATAGATGCCTCCCGGCAAACGCAGCTTCTTTTCCGCCCGCAGCCGTTCCAAAAGGGTCCTGGGCAGATCTTCGTGCCGATTGATTCTGGCGGGACGCTCCGCGTCCTCCGGGATCAGCCAGGTCTTGCCCTCCAGCACAGCGCCGGGAATGCGCCCATTGGCGCAGTAGTTCCGTACCGTGCGTTCAGCGATACCCCATTTTGCCGCAAAATCCGCGACTGAAAGCATGTTCATGCATCTCACCCCTTCCATAGTATACGGTATTATCGGCAAAAAGTAAAACGTCTTTTTTGATTCTATCGGCTATTCTTGCCGTTGCGGAAGCAGCAATGTCGATCCTCATTTTTCTTTTTTCTCTTTTTGTGGGGGTATAGCTGAGACACTTGTATGCTTGGAGGCATAAAAACTATGCTTCGGGTGTAAAATGAGTTCGCAATTTGATTTACAACAAAAATAGCCTGATTTCTTGCGAAATCAGGCCATTTTTGAACCATTGGTGGAGATAAGCGGGATCGAACCGCTGACCTCTTGAATGCCATTCAAGCGCTCTCCCAGCTGAGCTATACCCCCAGATCGCGCCGCCGCATTTCCCGGCGGCGTGATGAATATTAACACCCTTCCCGGCGAAAGTCAAGACCAAAATACAAAAAACGAAAAAAACTTTCGGAGGCTTCCTTCAGGCGCAAATCGGCTCTCGGATCACATGGAGCGGAAGCTTTGCTTCAGGGCAGGGTAGAGGGAGCGGAAGACCTGATAGCGCTCCTCATACAGCCCGGTAAGGTCCTTGTCCGGGAGCGTGTGCTCGGAAATGCCGCCGGTGAGCTCCTTCGCTGCCGTCTGCACATCCGGAAATGCGCCGCAGGCCACGGCGGCCAGCATGGCGCCCCCCAGGCCGGGGCCCTGCTCCGTTTCCGGCAGCATCAGCTCCAGATCCAAGATGTTCGCCAGGATTTTGCGCCACAGGGGACTCTTCGCCCCGCCGCCGGAGAGCCCGGCTGCATGGACCTCCAGTCCGGCAGCTCTGGCGATCTCCAATGCGTCCCGCAAGCCGAAGGCCACACCCTCCAGAACTGCCTGGGTCATTTCCTCCCTGGTGGAATCCATCCGCATCCCCACGAAAGAACCCCGGGCAAAGGCGTCGTTGTGGGGGGTCCGCTCGCCCATGAGGTAGGGGAGGAAGAACACGCTGTTCCGCCCCAGGGCCTCTTCCCGGATGCCCGCCTGGGCAGCGGCCGGATCTCCTGCCCCGCTGAGGGAGGACCACCAGCTCACACAGCTGGCGGCGCTCAGTTCGCAGCCCAGGAAATGCCAGCCCCCGTCGGCGTGACAGAAGGCGTGGAGGGCGTGGTTGGAGGAGGGGGTATACCGGTCCCCGGAGAGGAAAAAAGTCCCGGAGGTGCCCAGGGAAATGTTGCAGCGGCCTTCCCCAACAGTGCCGGTCCCTACGGCGGCGGCGGCATTGTCCCCCGCGCCGGCAGCCACCAGCACATTCCCGGAAAGGCCCAGCGCCTTCGCGATCTCTGGCAGCAGGGTCCCCACCGGCTCGCTGCTCTCGAAGACCTGGGCCGCCTGCTCCCGGCGGAGAGAACAGATCTCCAGCATTTTTTCTGACCAGCGGCGGTTTTCCACGTCGAAAAGCAGCGTGCCGGAGGCGTCGCTGCAGTCTGTGGCGTGGACGCCGGTGAGCCGGTAGACGAGGTAATCCTTGGGGAGCATGATTTTAGCGATCCGTTCAAAAAGCTCCGGTTCCCGCTTCTGCATCCACAGAAGCTTGGGGGCAGTGAAACCGGCGAAAGCGATGTTGCCGGTCTCCTTGGCCAGAAGCTAGGCGCCCACCGTCTCGTTGAGCCAGACGGTCTCCTCCTCGGTGCGTCCGTCGTTCCAGAGAATGGCGGGGCGGAGGACCCGGTCCTCCCGGTCCAGGGCTACCAGGCCGTGCATCTGTCCAGCGATGCCGATCCCCCGTACCAGAGAGCGGTCAACGTCCTTGGTAAGCTCCCGGATCCCCTCGAAGGAGGCCCGGATCCAGTCCGCCGGGTCCTGCTCCGACCAACCGGGCCGGGGCATGGAGAGGGGATAGGCGCGGCTGACGATGTTTTCGATCCTTCCCCTCTCCTCCATGAGCAGGAGCTTGACGGCGCTGGTCCCCAGGTCGATGCCGATGAAATACATATCATTATCCTCCCAAAAGAAAGATGTGATTCAGAGCCGGATCTTTTTCCACTTGCCCCGGTTGTAGCGCCCCAGGATGATGAAGCTCCGGGTAATCTGGTCGGCGCTGACGGCGATCCAGGCCCCGGTGAGGCCCAGGTCCAGCAGCGTCACCAGGAGCCAGGCCAGGACCGTCCGGATGCCCACGATGGTGATGAGCATCACCAGGGCGGTGAAGCGGGTGTCCCCGGCGCCCCGGAGGGAGCCGCCCAGAATGAACTGATTGCACTGGAAGGGCTGGAGGATCGCCACATAGATCATGAGGTAGGAGCCCAGGCGCAGGATCTCTTCGTCCCGGTTCTCTCCCCAGTTGTAGAAGCCCACCAGGCTGCGGCGGAAGATAAAGAAAAGAAGCCCGATGACCACCGCCGCGTACAGGCCCAGGTTCCGGCAGCGGCGGCTGTAGTGCTCCGCCATGTCCGGCCTCTTTTTTCCAAGGCTCTGCCCCACCAGGGAGGTGGAGGAGACGGCGAAGCCCTGCCCGATCATGAAGGACATGGACTGGATGTTCATGCAGATGTTGTGGGTGGCGAACTGGACGCTGCCCAGGGAGGCCAGGGTCCGGGTGAACATCACTACACCAAAGCGCATGATGAGCTGCTCGATCATGCTTGGTACGCCCACCGTCACGATGCCGGAGACGATGCTCCGGTCGAAGCGGAGAAGGTTTTTCAGACGCAGGGTGCAGTAGAAGCGGCCTGAAAAGGCACACCAGAGGGCGATGGCGAAGGCGGTGAACTGCCCCAGGCCCGTGGCCAGGGATGCGCCCGCCACTTCCATCCGGGGAAAGCCCCAGTGACCGTTAATCAGCAGCCAGTTGAAACAGATGTTCACCAGGTTGGCGATGGTGTTGTAGACCATGCTGGGCTTGGCCTGTCCCGTACCCTTGAGGGTGGCGGTGATCACGCTGGTCCAGGCCAGGAAGGGGAAGAAGAGAAACTGGATACGAAGGTAGCCCGTGCTCTCCCGGATAACGGAGTCCTCCAGGCCTCCGTTGGCCATAAAGCGGATCAGCGGCTCGGAGAACAGATAGCCAAAGAAAGCGCTTGCAAGGCCGATGAAGGTCACCAGCACCATGCTCTGGCGAAGGATGCGGTCCGCCTCGTCCCGGTCCTGCTTGCCCCGTGCCCGGGAGACCATGGCGGTGGTGCCGGTGTTCAGAGCCATGAAGAGGTTCATGAAGAGGAATTTCGGCTGGGTGGCCAGGCTGACGGCGCTGATGGCGTCGCCTCCCAGGCCGCCCACCATCATGGTGTCCACCATGCTTACCAGGCTGGTGAGGAAGAGCTCGCAGAGGCTGGGCCAGGCGATCTGTACGATGTCCCGGTACAGCTCCTTGGAGGTGATGGTCTCCGGGAGGCTGCGCCGGTCCTTCCGGCTCTTGGTGTATTCCTCCTCCAGGCTCTCCTCCGTGCCCCAGTCAAGCCGGTCCAGGGTGATCGGCTTGACCTGTCTTCCGGCGCGTCTGACTGCTTCGGCCATAGCGAACCCCGGACCTCCGTTTCTTCATTTCATTACGACGACATTGTAGCATACCGGCTCGGCAAATGGAATACATAGGATGCTTTTCAGCGTGAAAAAACGGGACCGGTCCGCAGACCGGTCCCGCCGAAAAAGGCATTATTTCTTGTAGCTGTCCTTCAGGGCCACTATCTGGTTGAAGACCAGGTGATCGGGGCGGCAGTCGCTGTCCGGGCAGAAATAACCCGTGCGCATGAACTGATAGCCCCGGGCCGATTCGCAGCGCTCCGGGGCCTTTGCCTCCTTAAGACAGGCCTCCAGCTTGCAGTCCTCCAGCACCAGCAAACTGTTGGGGTTCAGCAGCTGCAAAAAGTCCTTGCCGGGACCGTCCGGGTCCGGGTCGCTGAACAGGCTGTCGTAGAGCCGCACCTCCGCCGGGATCGCGCTCAGGGCGTCCACCCAGTGGATGGTGCCCTTGATCTTCCTCCCATCCGCCGGGTCCCCACCCCGGGAATCCGGGTCGTATTCACAGAGGACCTCCGTGATGTGGCCAAGGCTATCCTTGACGCAGCCGGTGCAGCGCACCACATAGGCGCCCTTCAGGCGCACCTCGTTTCCGGGATAAAGCCGGTTGTACTTCTTGGGAGGAACTTCCTCGAAATCCGTGGCCTCGATCCAGAGGCTCCGGGAGAAGCTCACCGGCCTCGTCCCGGCCTCCGGTTTCAGGGGATTATTCTCCACCTGCACCGTCTCCGTCTGTCCCTGGGGATAGTTTGTCACGGTGAGGCGCAGGGGGTGGAGCACCGCCATGACCCGGTCGGCATTCTGGTTCAGGTCCTCCCGGACGCAGGACTCCAGGAAGGCCCAGTCCACGGTGGAATTCACCTTGGCTACGCCGATGCGGTCACAGAAATTGCGGATGCTCCTGGCGGTGTAGCCCCGGCGGCGCAGACCGCAGAGGGTGGGCATCCTGGGGTCGTCCCAGCCGGAGACCACCTTGTCCTCCACCAGCCTGCGGAGCTTCCGCTTGCTCATGACGGTGTAGTTGATGCCCAGGCGGGCGAATTCGATCTGCCGGGGCTTCACGTCCCCGGGCAGGTCCACATGCTCCACCACCCAGTCGTAGAGGGGGCGGTGCTCCTCGTACTCCAGGGAGCAGAGAGAGTGGGTGATGCCCTCAATGGCGTCCTGAATGGGGTGGGCGAAGTCATACATGGGGAAAATGCACCACTTGGTGCCCTGCCGGTGGTGCTCGATATAGCGGATGCGGTAGAGCACCGGGTCCCGCAGATTGAAGTTGCCGCTGCTAAGGTCGATCTTCGCACGAAGGGTCATGCTTCCCTCGGCGAATTCCCCCTTCTTCATCCGTTCGAAGAGGTCCAGGGATTCCTCCACGGGCCGATCCCGCCAGGGGGAGACGGCGGGCACGCCGATGTCGCCCCGGTTGAGTTTGAATTCCTCCGGGCTCAGCTCGCAGACGTAGGCCAGACCCTTCTTGATCAGACCGACGGCCAGCTCATAGGTCTGCTGGAAGTAGTCCGAGCCGTAGAAAAAGCGGTCCCCCCAGTCGAAGCCCAGCCAGTGGATGTCGTCCTGGATGGCCTCCACGTACTCCGTATCTTCCTTGGCGGGGTTGGTGTCGTCCATGCGCAGGTTGGTGATGCCGCCGAATTTCTCCGCTGTCCCGAAGTCGATGCAGAGGGCCTTGGCATGACCGATGTGCAGATATCCGTTGGGCTCCGGCGGGAAGCGGGTGTGGACCTGCTTGCCTTCGTAAGCGCCGCCGGGCGCCAGGTCCTCGGTTACGAACTGCTCAATAAAATTTCTGCTCTCGCTGCTGTCCATCGTTTTACCCCCAAAGAAAAAGAATCGGTATGGCGCAGGGCCATACCGCCGTCAGAACATTCGGATACGGAAGGTTAGGGCCTGCTAGATCCCGGCGGGCCGCTGCTGTCGAAAAGTAAAGCAAAGCATGAATTTGTCCTCCCATATGCTGTAATTGATAATTTACCATAGTATGACCGAAGTGTCAAGGATTCAATATTTAAAAGATATTCAAGCCGAGAAACAGGGCCGCAGACAAATGCCTGCGGCCCGAAAGCTCATGATCTGACCGTTCAGCGGAGGTTGTGACTCTGGTCCACCCAGCGGCGGCGCGGCTCAGGGATGCCGGCCCCGCCGCTTGTCTGCTTCTGCACCAGCTCCCGAAGTCCGTCCATCCGCTCGTCCAGCTCCGCGCTGAGCTGGGCGCAGGTATAAAGCTCCCGCCCCATGCTCTCGGCAAAATCAAAGTCCTTTTTATAGCGGAGCT
The DNA here is from genome assembly GCA_017535635.1 of Oscillospiraceae bacterium. Lineage (GTDB taxonomy): Bacteria > Bacillota > Clostridia > Oscillospirales > Oscillospiraceae > UBA1774. The sequence continues at coordinate 72,945 of JAFXTU010000059.1, read as the reverse complement.
GATGCTCCAGAGTAGCCCAGAAGTCCATGGCCAGGGTCCGCAGCTGGATCTCCACCCGCATGAACTTCTTTTCGTGGGCCAGGAAGATCGGAACCGAAACGATCAGGTGCAGGCTGCGGTAGCCGTTGGGCTTGGGGTTGAGGATGTAGTCCTTCCGTTCGATGAGCTGGATGTCGTCCTGCTGCATCAGCGCCTCCGACAGCATATGAACGTCCTCGGTAAAGGAACAGATGACCCGGACCCCGGCTACATCGTTCAGATTCTCCTCAATGGATTCCAGGGAGAAGGGGAGCCCTCGCCGTTCCAGCTTGTCATGGATGCTGCGGATGGTTTTCAGGCGGCTCTTGATGCCCGTGATCGGGTTGCGGTCGAATTGAAGGGAAAACTGCTCGTTCAATACATTAAATTTCGTGACCACCTCCATCATGGCACAGCGATAATATGACATCAGCTTGTTCAGCTCCTGCACCTGTTCCAGGGTGATGATCCGGTCCCCGGTCCCGGGAAGCAGGTCGTGGATGCTCTGAGACAGAGAATCGTCCTGGGGCATATCGTTGCACCTCCTTACCCCTCCATTGTAGCCGCAAACCTCCGGGAAGTCAATCCGCATTCCCGGGATGCATGGTCACCCGGAGGCGGTGTCGGGCATAGGATGAGCCGGAACCGGAAGGCTCCAATGACGCATGAGGAGAATCAAAATGGCAACCTTTCAGAACTTCGCAAAGCTGAGCTACAACGGCGGATCCACTCTCTCCAATCTGGTGACCGGGGAGATCGTGGAGGCGCTTCAGATGACGAAAACCGCCGTGAGTCCGACCTATGCCCCCGGTGAGGACGTAACCTATGTGGTGAGCATCGTGAATGCCGGGACGGAGTCCTTCACCGGCCTGACGCTCACCGACGACCTGGGAGCCTACGACATAGGGAGCGGGACGGTGACGCCCCTCACGTATGAAGCGGGCTCCCTCCTGTACCTGATCGACGGCGTGGTCCAGGCTGCTCCCGCCGTGACCGTCGGCCCGCCCCTCGTTGTGACGGGCATCACCGTCCCGGCGGAGGGAAGCGTGCAGCTGGTCTATACGGTTACCGCCAATGAGTACGCTCCTCTGGAGGGCGGGACCGGGATCGTGAATACGGCGACCCTCGCCCAGGGCGGCCTGGCGGCGCCGGTCACGGCCAGTGAGACCGTTCTGCCCGCCGGAGGTGTGAACCTCACTATCTCCAAATTTGTCAGTCCCGAGACCGTGACGGAAAACGGGACCCTGACCTACACCTTTGTGATCGCCAACTACGGCGCAGCGGCGGCGGAAGCAGGGGAGAACCTCTCCGTCAGCGATACCTTCGAGCCGATCCTGCAGGATATCTTCGTGTCCATCGGCGGCGGCACGATCAAAACCGACCAGTACACTTATGATACGCAGACCGGTGTTTTTGTCACGAATCCCGGTGCGATCACCGTTCCGGCGGCGACCTTTGTCCAGGACGAGACCGGCATCTGGACCATCACTCCCGGCACCGTGACCCTCACGGTCAGCGGGACGGTCTGAAATTTCGATATGCCTCTTCGGACGCTGCGGCCAGGGGCCGCGGCGTCTCCCGGCGCGGGCTCTGCTGGGCTGCGGCTCTTGAAATCAGGGACAAGCTCTGCTATATTAAGGCAGCTTAGAGAATGAATCCAGCCGGAAATGAGGGAACCCCTATGGCTTTCACCGTCCTCCGGCCCGAGGGACAGGCCCGCCGGGGCAGATTTGAATCCGCCCACGGGCCGATCGAGACGCCGGTATTCATGAATGTGGCGACCCAGGCGGCCATCAAGGGCGGCCTGAGCAGCGAAGATCTGGAGGGACTGAATTGCCGCGTCGCCCTCTGCAATACCTACCATCTCCATCTGCGTCCCGGAGAGGAGATCATTAAGGTGCTGGGCGGCCTTCACGGTTTTATGGACTGGCATAAGCCGATCCTGACGGACAGCGGCGGCTTCCAGATCTTCTCCCTGGCCTCTCTGCGAAAAATCACGGAGGAGGGCGTGGCCTTCCGCTCCCACATCGATGGAGCGAAGATCTTCATGTCCCCGGAGGACAGCATCCGCGTTCAGTCCAGCCTTGGCTCTGATATCGCCATGGCCTTTGACGAGTGCGTGAAGATCCCCTCGCCCAGGGAGTACGTCGCCGATTCCTGCGAGCGGACCTACCGCTGGCTGCTGCGCTGCAAGGAAGAACTAATGCGCCTCAATCAGAGAGAGGACACGGTGAACCGGGGACAGCAGCTTTTCGGCATCAACCAGGGAGGGATCGACCGGGAGCTTCGTCTGCGGCACATGGCCCGGATCGGTGAGCTGGACCTGCCGGGCTACGCCGTGGGCGGCCTGGCGGTGGGGGAGAGCACCGAAGAAATGTATGAGACCCTGGATTACCTGGTGCCGGAAATGCCGGCGGACAAGCCCCGCTACCTCATGGGGGTGGGAACGCCTGCGAACATCGTGGAAGGGGTTTACCGGGGAATCGACTTTTTCGACTGCGTGATGCCCGCCAGAAACGGACGCCACGCCAAGCTCTTTACCCGCTTCGGCACCATCAACCTGAAAAATGAGAAATTCGCCAGGGACGAGCGGCCCATAGAGGAGGGCTGCTCCTGCCCTGTCTGCCGCCGCTATTCCCGGGCTTATCTCCGGCACCTGTTCAAGGCGGAGGAAATCCTGGCGCTTCGTTTCGGCGTGCTCCATAACCTCTGGTACTATAACCATCTGATGGAGGAGATCCGGACCGCCCTGGAGGAGGGCCGTTTTGAGGACTTCCGGCGGGAATTCTACCGGCTGCAAGAAAAGGATTGACTTTGCCGGAGGGGAACTATATAATCAATTATCATATTTTGGAGGGTAAACAGAGTGAACTACAGCGGCATTATCATGATCGTCCTGCTGTTTGTCGTTTTCTATTTCTTCCTGATCCGCCCTGAAAACAAGAATAAAAAGAAGACCCAGGAAATGCGTTCCAGCCTGCAGGTCGGCGATGAGATCACCACCATCGGCGGCATCGTGGGTAAGATCGTCAGCATCAAGGACGATATGATCACCTTTGAGACCGGGGAGGACCGGGTCCGCCTTCAAGTCATGCGCTGGGCAATTTCCACCACGGGAGTGGACACCCAGGGCTGATCCGAATAAAAGAGAACTGCCTCCGCATATCCATAAGCAAGGATATGCGGAGGTGTTTTATATGCCGAAAAAAAGAAACAAAACATCCGACAAAGCCTGGCTGTGGCGAAGTCCTTGCCTGGTCACATTAACGCTGCTGCTCATAGTCGCCATAGCGGCGGCAATGGTACAGAGAGGGATCATGAAACCGGGATCAGTCAGGGCGGCGCTGTTGGGCGGCGCGTTGATGGCTGGACTGATCGGAACGGTGAGCGCAGGAAAGAAAGAGCATAGACCGATCAGACTGCTGCTCGGTCCAGGGATCCCGGCTCTGATCCTCCTGGCAGCCATTCTGCTGGGAAGGGGAGAGGGAGAGAAAAACTGGTCCTTAGTCATCGTCCTGCTTCTCCTGCTTCCCGGTATCTGCAGAATGATCCTGGGAGAAGAAAAAGGGAGGAAACGCCGCCCACCCGTAAAAAAGCGAGTGAAAGATAACGGTTAACATAACAGAATAGAGAATCACAAGATATAGTATCGTGTAAGCGGAAAAACACAACTCAATGGGGATAACCGCCTAAAAACCAAAGCTTTGACGGCAGGCTGGTACGCTGCGGTTTCTTTGGTAGACATAATGTTGTTAACATAATCTTTGAGCATAATGCACAAAAAAGAGGATTTTTCTCTTTCTCGCTTGCATCGTCGGAGAGGCTGTACTATTATGATTCCGAAAAAAGGAAACGGTAATTCATCATCCCGGCACTTGATCCCGGAGCGGCGTCGAGAGGTTCCTGTTCGCGACCCTCCCCATCGAAGGGCGCTCTTCTGCGCTTCTCTGCTTTCTCTTGGCGCTCTTTGTACCGGGATGGTCCTGCTCCGCACTGAGCCTGACGGCCGCTGTTTTCTGCTGAGTCAAGCCGCTCAGATGGTCAGGAGCACTTCTGAATTTCTTCGCCTTTCGCTCTTTTTTTCTTTTCCCCTGGTGCTCGTTCTGCTGGGCTTGGTCCCTTTGGGGCCTGCCTTTCTTGCCGCTTTGGATATTCTTTTCGGCGCGGCTTTCTGCCTGGGTTTTTCAGCGCTGCTTATTTCTGACGGGTCTCCGCTGACGGCGCTTCTGTTCATTCCCGCAGCGATCTCGTCTGTGTATCTCAGCGCTTCCGTTCTTCATCTGAGCGGGTTGCTGTTTCGCCAGGTATCCTCCGGCGGAAGGTTTCGGCCGGATCTTCGGCCGCTTGTGCTTCGCATTGCCGTTTTCTCCATACTGTTTGAGTTGATTATGTTTTTCTTCTGGCTCCTGTTTTGATTCTGAAGAAAGGGGGAAGAGCCTGTGACGGACCTGGAAAAATGCCTGCGGGATTTTGAAGGCTATCTGAAGAAAGAAAAGAATGCTTCCCCCAATACCCTCAGCAGTTATCTGCGGGATCTGCGCCAGTTCGGCCAGTGGCTCTCCACCACGGCGGACAAGGAATTGCTGCAGGCGAAGGAGGACGACATCTCCGGATACTTCCGTTTTCTCCTGGCTTCCGGAAAGTCCCAATCCACCGTGTCCCGCAGCAGCGCGACCCTCCGGGCATACTATACGCACCTGATTGAAAAGAAAAAGCTCCGGGAGAACCCGGCCAAGCAGGTGGAGCTGGACCGGCAGAAGCGCAAGCTGCCTCAGATCCTCAGCAGCAGCGAGGTGGAGCTCTTCCTGGAGCAGCCGGACCTGCGGGAAGCCAAGGGCATCCGGGACAAGGCCATGCTGGAGCTCCTTTATGCCACCGGGATCCGGGTCTCCGAGCTCATCGGCCTGGACCTCAGCGACGTGAATCTCACCGTTGGCTTTATCCATTGTCACAGCGGGGAGAAGGAACGGGTAATCCCCATGTACAAGGTAGCGGTGGAAGCTCTGCGGGATTACCTGGATCACGTCCGCCCCGCCATGGTGGAGGAGGCGGACGAGCCTGCCCTGTTTGTGAACACGGGCGGCTGCCGCATGTCCCGGCAGGGCTTCTGGAAGATCGTCAAGGGCTACCGGGAAAAGGCGGGGATCGTCAAGGAGATCACCCCCCATACCCTGCGCCATTCCTTTGCCGCCCATTTGCTGGTGAACGGCGCGGAGCTGAAGGACATCCAGGAGATGCTGGGCCACGCCGATCTCTCCACCACGAAGATCTATACCAAAGTCGTGCAGGATCGTCTGACGGAGGTATACAGAAAGGCCCATCCCAGGGCCTGAACAACAAGGAGCCTCTGCCATGAGTCTGTTTCGCCCCTATGTCTATAAGCCCCGGCCGGACCTTTTGGACAACGCGCCGGTGAAAAAGGGTTTTTTTCGTTTTTTTGAGATCTATTTTCGGAAATTCTGGCGCTTCCTCACCCTGAATCTCCTCTATTTTCTGATCACGCTGCCCATGCTCCTCTATGTGTTCTATACCGTCAACGGCATTTTTGCCGAGCGGCTGGAGGCCATGGGGGAGGGCGTGATCCTTTTTTCCGGTATCAGCTTTCTGGCGGTCTTTTTTGACTTCGTGCCCCGGGTCCTGAACATCCCTCTGCTCATCATCTCGGTCCTCCTTTACGGACCGATCACCATGGGACTCACCTATATTTTCCGGAATTTCGCCCGGGAGGAGCACGCCTGGACTTCTGATCTCTGGAGCCGTGCCTGGTCCAATGCCCGGCAGGGTCTCTTTTTCGGCATCGCGGACATCCTGGTGCTCTGGCTCTGCGTCAACGGCGCTTTTTTCGATCTCTCGTCCAGCGGAGCCCTCTGGGCGCTCTCCGCGGTCCGGCGGGTGCTGTCTGTCCTGGCGCTGGTGATCTGGGTCTTCATGCGCCACTACACCTACCTCATGGCCGTTACGGTGAACCTCAGCGTGTTCCGCATCCTGAAAAACGCCTGGCTGTTTGTAGTCCTGGGCTTTGGGCGGAACGTGCTCAGCACCCTTGTCACCCTGGGCTGCCTGTTCCTGAGCTTTTTCCTGGTGCCGCTGCTCACCGTGGTGACCCTGCCCCTTTTCTTCTATTCCTTTACCTGGTTTTGCACGATCTTTACCTGCTATCCCATCGTAAAGAAGTATATCATCGTCCCTGCCCTGGAGGCGGAGTCCGGCCAGACCGGGCAGAAGGATCCTGCCCCGGAACCGGGCGGGCCGATGGAGGAACCCAAAACTGAGAACAGGAGCGGAGAGGAATGAAGGAGTTTAAAGACAAGCTGGCCCTGATCACCGGCGGCGGGTCCGGCGCCGGGTTCGGCCAGGCGCAGATTTTGTCCGAGGCGGGCTGCAGGGTCGTCCTGGCGGACATCCGGCAGGATCACCTGGACCAGGCCATGGCCCATTTCCGGGCCGCAGGCGCGGAGGCCAGGGCCATCCGGATGGACATCACCGACCGGGAGGATTACCGAAAGGCGGCCCAGCAGGTGGAGGCGTGGTACGGTTCCTGCCCGGATATCCTGGTGCTGACTGCCGGGGTCAACGCCTTTGGGCCTGCCGAAGCCTCCACCTTCGAGGACTTCGACTGGATCATCAACGTGAATCTCTTCGGAGTCATCAACGGCCTCGTCACCTTCGTGCCCCGGATGATCCAGGCGGGGAAGCAGGGGCACATCGTCGTCACCGGCTCCCTGGGCGGCCTGGGAGGCTGCCCCACCACCGCCCCCTACAGCGCCTCCAAGGCGGCGGTCATCAACCTCTGCGAGAGCTACTATGAGGCGCTGAAGCCCTACGGGATCGGGGTCACCTGCTTCTGCCCGGGCAATATGAACACCAACATCCATGAGGCCACCATGACACGGCCGGAAAATCTGAGGAATACCGGCTACTACGAAAGCGCCGATTCCATTGAGATGTACCGGCGCCACAACATCCTGGGCATGGATATCCGGGAGGTGGGCGAGCGGACGAAAAAGGCCATGGAGGAGGGCGTCGTCCTCTGCATTCCCTACGACGAGCCTGAGAAGATGTGCGCCGATATCCTCCAGGAGACGGTGGATTACTGCACCGCGGAGGGCATCCGCCGGAAGGAGGAACGGGACCGGAGCGGCAGCAAGAACAACAGCCAGGACGCCGCCGAGCTGAAATCCCTGGCGGACGCCAGGGCGGTGGGCTTTGCCGCCGCGAAAAAGGACCTGAGCTGGATCGCCGAAGAGAAAAGGTTCTGAAAAAACACTGCCCCGACGCACTCCCCCTGGAGCGCGTCGGGGCACTTCTGTAAGCGTTGTTCAAGTATGCATCATGAGGTAGAGCTTTGCGGTGGCGACGGCGTCGCTGGCGGCCCGGTGGGCCCGGTCCTGGGCGATGCCGTGGTAGTCCGTAAGGTAGGCAAGCTTGTAGGTGGGAAGGCCGGGCCAGACCTTTCGGGCCAGACGCACCGTGTCCACCACGGGATTCGGCACGCTGCGCCCCAGCCGCCGTGCCTCCCGATAGAGAAAAGCGCAGTCGAAGGAGGCGTTGTGGGCGATGATGGGATCCTCCTCGATGAAGTCCAGAAAATCGGGGAGTACCCGGGAGATCGTGGGCGCGCCGCAGACCATTTCATCTGTGATCCCCGTGAGCAGCTGTACCTGCCGGGGAATGGGGCAGAGGGGATCTACCAGGGTGCTGAACTCACCGATGAATTCCCCGTGCTCCACCTTCACCGCGCCGATCTCCGTGATCAAAGCCCTCTCGCCGAAGCCGGTGGTCTCGAAATCAAAGACGGTGAAGCGCTCGTAATTCCGTTCCATGGAGAAGCTCATCCGCCATTCCCCCTTTTCCGACAGTGTAACACATAGAAAAGCCGGGAGGCAAGACGGGAAATGGTTTACAAACGCCCCTCTGCTTGGTATGATAAGAAAAAAACAAGAAAGGAAGATTGCCATGTTGGAAAGCAAATGCTTCGTCGATCCCCTGAGCACCCCCTTTTCCCGGAGAGGCAGCTATCTGGCCTTCGCCAACCGCAACGAGGGCACGCCCCAATTCGGCAAGAACACCCTGTATCTCATGACCTGCAAGGGCGGCGGTTCAGGCATGAGCAACCTGAATTCCCAGAATTCCTGCCGCCAGGTCGCCCTGGAGCTCCTGTGGGAGGGAAAGAAGCTGCCCACCGTGATCTCCACCACTCCCACGGAGGTCATCCTGGAGTGCGCCAAGGGCTCCGCCCGCTTCTGCATCGCGGAGGAGTACCTGATGCTGGGGAAAGGGACCGACGGTCTCAGCCTCCGTCTCTCCCCCCAGCGGGGCGTCTTTGGCGCCATGCCCCTGGACCTGCCCAACGGCACCTGGCGCTTCGCCTTCTCCGACGACAACGGGCTGCTCATCCCCAAGCGGGGGAGCGTCCGCCTGTCGCCCGACGGCTCCTTCCTGCTGACGCCGGATGCCCAGGGCGTATTTGAATTCGGCATTGAGGAGACGGCGGTGGACCCCGGCGCGAGGAGTCTGGATTCCTACCCCTCCTACGAGGCGGCGGTGGCCGATGCGGAGAAGGAATTCGAGGAATTCTGCGCTGAGCTGTATCCTTCGCTTCCTGCGGAATTTGAACCCATGCGCCGCCAGGCCCTCTGGACCACCTGGACCCTGCTGGCCGACCCGGACGGGGTCAGCGCCTATCAGCACAGCATGGTGAAGATGATGCGCATCATCTTTGAGAGCGCCTTCGGCTGGCAGCAGGCCATGCAGGCCATTTTCCTCTGCAAAAACCCGAGGCTCGCCTGGGACATCCTCCGCTCCTGCTTCGACCACCAGGACGTGAACGGGAGGATCGAGGACGCCATTTCCCACCGCTCCGGCATGGGGGCCAGCATGAAGCCGCCCTTCCAGGGCGTGGCCCTGAACTGGCTGCTGGATCACGGCTGCCTGGAGGGGATCCCCGCGGAGGAAAAGCGGGAGGTCTACGAGCGCATGGCGAAGTGGACGGAGTTCTTCTTCAAGTTCCGGGATCTGGACGGGGACGGCGTCTGGGAGAACCAGGGCGCCATTGAGACCGGCTGGGAGGACGCGGCCTATTTCTACGTGGGCTTCCCCCTGGCTTCCCCGGACATGAACGCCTACACCGTCTGCATGATGGACGCCCTGGCCAGGCTGGGGAAGAGTATCGGCGTTCCTGAGGCGGAATGCTCCGCCTGGTCGAAGCGGGCGGACGAGCTTACGGAAAAGATCATCAAGCGCTTCTGGAACGGGGAGCGCTGGGTCGTGGTGAACGCCCGTACCGGCGCCGTGGGGGACAGCCTGAGCCTGCCCATGTTCGCTGCCCTCCTGCTGGGGAAGCGGCTTCCCCAGGAGATCATCGACAAGACCGTGGATTTCATCTGGAAGAACGGCTTTATCACTCCCTACGGCTTTGCCTCCGAGAGCCTGGACAGCCCCTACTTCAACCACGGCTTCACCGCCGGCAGCGTTATCGTCCCGGCCCAGCTCATCCTCTGCCTCGCCCTGGAGGGGGCGGGGAAGCCGGAGCTGGCGAAAGAAATGGGCCTGCGCTACGCCCGGGCCCTGCGGGACAACGGCATGTTCCACATCCTCAACGCCCTCACCGGGGAGCCGGAGCGGGGCCTGGTGGCCTTCGGGGAGAAGCAGCTTTTCTGGTCCTCCTGGGCTTCCTCCTGCTACCTCTTCTTCGCGGACCGCTACGGAAAATAAAACTGCGGCAGAACAAAACCCCGCCCGGCAGCTCGCCGGGCGGGATCCTTTTCATGGGGATCATGCAGAAGGATCAGGTCTCTTCCTTCTCCTTGGAGAGCATCACATTGGCCAGGATGCCCAGGATCAGGGCGCAGGCCACGGTGCGGATCTCCACCGCGCCGAAGGTGACCACCAGGCCTCCTACGCCGGTGATGAAGATGATGGAGGCCACGAAGAGATTGCGGTTCTTGTTCAGGTCCACGCTCTGGAGCATCTTGAAGCCGGAGACGGCGATGAAGCCGTACAGGGCCACGCAGACGCCGCCCATGACGCAGGTGGGGATGGTCTCCAGGAAGGCCACCAGGGGGGAGAAGAGGGAGAAAAGGATGCAGGCGAAGGCCGCGCCCCGGATGGAGACAGCGGAGGCGTTGCGGGTGATGGCTACAGTGGCGATGGACTCGCCGTAGGTGGTGTTGGGGCAGCCGCCGAAGAAGGCGCCCGCGATGCTGCCGATGCCGTCGCCCAGGAGAGTCCTGGTGAGGCCCGGCTCTTCCAGAAGGTTCACGCCCACGATGCTGGAGAGGTTCTTATGGTCCGCCAGGTGCTCTGCAAAGACCACGAAGGCCACGGGGACGTAGGCGCTGAAGAGGGTCAGCAGATAGGAGCCGTTCACCTGGGACAGACCGCCCTTGCCCAGCATGAAGCTGAAGTCCGGCAGGGCGAAGACGCCGCAATCCACAAAAGCGGAGTAGTTGATAACGATGAGGGCGGGGTTATCCGTGGCCTTGCCGATGAAATAGAAGATGGTGGCAACGAGATAGCCCGCCAGGATGCCGATGATGAAGGGGACCAGCTTGATGCCCTTTTTGCCGTAGCTAGAGGCCAGCATGGTCACCGCCAGGGTGACGAGGCCGCAGACCAGGGCCACGTAGGTGCTTCCGCCCGCGCCGTTGGTAAGGTCGCCCACTGCGTTCCCGGCCAGGCTCAGGCCGATGATGGCCACCGTAGGGCCGATGATGACGGGAGGCATCAGCCGGTCGATCCACTTGACGCCGCAGAACTTGATGACGATGGCCAGGATCACATAGACGAGGCCCGCCATCAACGCGCCGATGATCAGGCCCCAGTAGCCTGCGGCCATGGAGGCGGCGCCGCCGAAGGCGGAGCACATGGAGCCGATGAAGGCGAAGGAGCTGCCCAGGAAGACGGGGCTGGAGGACTTGGTGAAGAGCATGTAAATGATGCTGCCGCAGCCTGCGCCGAAGAGGGCGGCGGAGGCGGTGAGGGCGGAGCCGGTGATGCTGTTGACCACGGCGGGGACCGCGATGGTGGCCGCCATAATGGCCAGAAGCTGCTGCAGGGCGAAGAGAAAGACCTGTCCGGTTTTTGGCTTGTCCTTGATGCCGTAGATCAGTTTCATAAGGATCCTCCGTTTCTTCCGGCTGTTGGGAACGGCAAAGAAAAATACCCCGCCGCGATCCGCCGGCAAGGTATGCACTCCGCGCTACACTGCGCCCTTATCCCCTTGTGCGATATCTTGTCGGCTTCTCTGAGCCGTCTTAAAGTTATCACAAGATATGGTAGCACAGGCGCTCTCTTCTGTCAACGAAAAACGACATGGTCCGACAAAAAACCGCGGGCCCGGAGGCAGGGTGAACGGAAGTAAAAGAAAATGCCTTTGGGGCGCAGGAAGAAGTTGACTTTTCCAGGCTGCGGTGTTTTAATAAAGTTCTACAACACTATAGGAGGCAAAGCAATGAGCAAAGGAACATTTTACATCACAACTCCCATCTACTATCCGTCTGCCAATCTCCACATCGGGCACACCTACTGCACCGTGGCCACCGATGTCATGGCGCGGTATAAGCGAATGCGGGGTTTTGACGTGATGTTCCTCACCGGGACGGATGAGCACGGCCTGAAGATCGAGGAAAAGGCCAGAGACGCCGGCGTTACCCCCCAGCAGTTTGTGGACAAGGTAGTGGCCGGGATTAAGGAGCTGTGGAAGCTCATGAACGTCTCTTACGACCGCTTCATCCGCACCACCGACGACTATCACGTCTCCTCCATCCAGCGCATCTTTAAAATGATGTATGAGAAGGGGGATATCTATAAGGGTTCCTACCGGGGCCTCTACTGCACCCCCTGCGAGAGCTTCTGGACCGAGAGCCAGCTGGTTGACGGCAAATGCCCCGACTGCGGCGGGGAAGTGAAGTACGCCGAGGAAGAGGCCTACTTCTTCCGGGCCAGCAAATACGCCGACCGGGTCCGGGATTTGCTGAAGAGCGGCAGCTTCCTGGAGCCCGCCAGCCGCGTCAATGAAATGATCAACAACTTCCTGGACTGCGAGGGCGGCCTGCAGGACCTCTGCGTCAGCCGCACCACCTTCCGATGGGGCATCCCCGTGGACTTTGATCCGGGCCATGTGGTCTATGTGTGGCTGGACGCCCTGTTCAACTATATGACGGCGCTGGGTTACTGCAACGACGCCCATCACGATCTGGAGAAGTTCTGGCCCGCGGACGTGCACTTCGTTGGCAAGGAGATCGTCCGCTTCCACTCCATTTACTGGCCCGCCTTCCTCATGAGCCTGGACCTGCCCCTGCCGAAGAAGGTCTACGGCCACGGCTGGCTGCTGCTGGACGGGGGAAAGATGTCCAAGAGCAAGGGGAACGTGGTGGACCCGGTGGTCCTGGCCCAGCGCTACGGGGTGGACGCACTGCGGTACTTCCTCCTGCGGGAGTTCCCCTTCGGCAGCGACGGCAATTTCTCCAACGAGGCCCTGATCGCCCGCATCAACGCCGACCTGGCCAACGACCTGGGGAACCTCATCTCCCGCAGCGCCGCCATGATGGAGAAGTACTTCGGCGGCGTCATCCCGGAGGACCGGGAAGGGGGGAGTGAGGACGGGGAACTGCTCCGGATGGTGAAAGAGCTTCCCAGCCGCTTTGAGGAGCAGATGGAGAAGTACGCCTTCCAGCAGGCCCTGCAGGAGGTCTTCAAGGTCCTCTCCCGGGCCAACAAGTATATCGACGAGACCGCGCCCTGGGTCCTCAGTAAGGACGATGGGAAGAAGGCCCGGCTGGGCGGCGTCCTCTACAACCTTCTGGAGGCGGAGCGGGTCTGCGTCACCCTCCTGAAGCCCTTCATTCCGGAGAGCTGCGAGAAGTTCCGGGCCATGCTGGGCATCCCGGCGGACCGCTTCGGCTGGGACGACGCCCTTCTCCGGGGCGTGCTCACCCCCGGTACGGCGGTGAGCAAGGGGGAGAACGTCTTTCCTCGGATCGACCTGAAAAAGGAGCTGGAGGCCCTGGAGGCCATCCACGCCACGAAAAAGCCCCAGGCTCCGGCGGAAGAGGAGAAGAAGGAAAGCACGGTGGAGGGTGTCATCTCTATCGGCGATTTACAGAAGGTGGACCTGCGGGTGGGGAAGATCCTTGCCTGCGAGCCGGTGAAGAAGTCCGACAAGCTCCTCTGCCTCCAGGTGGAGGTGGGAGCCGAGACGCGGCAGATCGTCTCCGGCATCCATACCTGGTACGAGCCGCAGGACCTGATCGGCAAAAAGGTCCTGGTGGTCTACAACCTGGCCCCGGCGAAGCTGCGGGGCGTGGAATCCGCCGGGATGCTCCTGGCCGCCGCGGTGGGCGACCGGGCGCGGGTGATCTTCCTGGAGGAAGACCTTCCCTCCGGCAGCCGCCTCTCCTGAAATAATCTGTCAATCTGTTCTTTCCCCGGACGGACCTTATCGGTATGTCCGGGGAAAGGTGTTTTAATTGACAGAAACAGCTGTTTATGCTAATATATTAATGTGACCGGGCGGCAACCGCCCCGGGGACGACACCCATGAGAAAAAACGGAAGTCACGCATTATCATCCCTCGCGGAGTTATCAAGGGGGCGGCACCCATAGAAAAAAACGTGATCGTAACGGACGCCGAGGGGAAGCAAATCGGCAGCACCTACCCGAAACGGGCGAAGGGGCTGGTCAAAAACGGTCGGGCTGAGTATATCGGCGACCGGGAAATACGGCTTTTGAATACTCACGCTCCGGCTGCATATCATTCTGCGGAGGAACGGAATATGAGTAATGTCATTGATTTTAACGCAAGAGAATTCAAAATGGATAAATCCCTTTCCGGTGGCTTCGGGGAGCGGGTCTTTCTGACCACCGCGCTGGGAAACACCGTGGAAGCCTGGGAGATCGGGGACACCTACAGCATGGGGACCCGGATCGTCTGCGAGAAAAAGCTGGAAAAGAGCACCGATTATCTGTTCCGCTTTGCCATGACCGGCGGTATCAAGGATTTGAGCATGCGCGGCTCCGTTGTGTCCAAGGCTGTGCTTTACGGCCTGGACGGCTTTGAGACGGAAGAGGAGGCCTGGGAGGAACGGCTGACCTTTTCTCTGGAGGAAAGCCGCCTTCGCCCAGTCCTCAGCAAGCGGGACGGGACCGGGCTTTTGCGGGTGTTCGAGTTGCCCTTCCACACGGGGGAGCAGGAGAACTGGCGGATCGTTTTCGCCGCTTTGGGCGCGAAAGAGCAGATCTTCCCGGCGGAGGACTGCGCCGCCTACGGGCTTATGGAGGACCTGGACTACGAAGCCTGGCTGGAGGAGCGGAAGGCGGAGCAGGAGAAAGAAAAAGACCTGGAAGTTGAGCGCCAGATGAAAAAGAACTCGTTCCTCTGGCCGGAAAACGGCAGAAGCGCGGAGAAGGAAGTGGATACAGAGACTGTGTGAGTTCGCTTTTGCGTGAAAAGCAAATGATCGGGAAGGTGCGCGGGCCTTGCGTCCGCGCACCTTTTGCTTCCGGCAGAAGAAATATCGGAACACAAATGCCGGGATTGTCAAAAACAAGTTGACGGGGCGTTAATTACAAGGTACTATAGATTTAATTAAGTGAGCAGCAGGCTGGAGTCTGCTGCCGAAAGGAGCGAATACGATGCGGAAAACGCTCAGCATTCTTTTATGCCTGGTCATGCTCTGTTCTCTGGTTTCCGTCGCTTCGGCGGCGCCGGAGTTCCCGGACATGCCGGAAAAGGACCATTGGTCCTACGCCGCCCTTCAGGCGGCTGTGGACAACGGTCTGCTGCGAGGCACAGAGGACGGACGGCTGGACCCGAAGGGGACGCTGACCAGGGCGCAGATGGCGGCGATCGTGAACCGGGCCTTTGGCGCAGAGGATACGGCGGATCTCGGCGGTTTCCGGGATATTCAGGCCGGTGCGTGGTATGTGCCGGAGCTGGCCAAGGCTTTGCGTATGGGCACCTTCCGGGGAAACGGCAGCGGCCTGATGGAGCCGGATGCCCCCATCACCCGGGAGCAGGCCTTTACGGTGATCGCCCGGGCCTTCCTTCTGGAAGACGGGGACGAGACAATGTTAGAAAAGTTCCCGGATGCGGATGAGATCTCCGGCTATGCCCGGGGGCCCCTGGCTGCCCTTGTGGAGGGCGGATACATCCAGGGCACCCAGGCCGGTCTGGAGCCCAAGGCGAACATCTCCCGGGAAGCCTTTGCCCAGGTCTTTTTCAACCTTCTGAAGACCTATGTGAGCAGCAGCGGGGAATACTCTGCCGACGCGGAGGGGAACGTGATGGTGAACGTCCCCGGCGTGACGCTGAAGGATATGAAGATCCGCGGCGATCTGCTCCTGGGAGAGGGCGTGGGCTCCGGCGAGGTCGTGCTGGACGGTACGGAGGTCACCGGCCGCCTGGTGATCCGGGGCGGCGGCGACCATTCCATCATTCTGAAAAACAATTCCACCGTGGGCAGCGCCCGCATCGGCAAGACCGGGGACGGCGGCGTCCGCCTCCGCACCGAGGAGGGCTGCCGCATTGAGGCGGTCTACATCGACGATGGGAGCGACGTCATTATTCTGGACGGCGAATTCAATCAGATCGTCATTGATACCGATGCCCCGGTCATCCTGGAGGATGTTCAGGCGGTGGGCCTTACGGTGAAGGCGGAGGGGGCGGATGTGCGCCTCCGGGGCGAAACCGAGGTCAGCGCCGTCCTTGTGGCGGAAAAGGCCGAGGGCGCGACGCTTTCGGTGGACGAGTCCGCAAAGGTCGCCGCGTTGGAATCCCAGGCGGAGAGCGTGGTGGTCTCCGGCGAAGGGAAGGTGGATGTCGCCCAGGTTTCCGGCGGCAATACCCAGGTGAACACCGCGGGCACCTCCCTCACCGTGGAGGAAGGCGCGCAGGGCGTTTCGCAGAACGGACAAGCAGTGGAGGCGGGGGAGACCGTCCTCACCAAACAGCTGGAGGAGGAGACCGCTTCCTCCGGAGGAGACACAGGCAGCGGCAGCGGCGTCGATGATCCTGACGACGACTCCGGCGATTCCCCGCCGGAACCGGAGGAAACGCTGTATACTGTGGTCCTGAGTGAAGAGGAAGGCGGAGCGCATCTCAGCTTCTCCACCCTGGAAGAGGCTATGGCCGAGGCGGAAAAGCATCTCTATCGGGACGAGGACGAGGGAGAGATCTGGGAATTCTACCCCCGCATCGAGCTCACCGGGGCGGACAGCCTGGAGAATCTGAATCTTCCTGCCGGTCATTCCCTGCGGGTGCTGGGGACGCTGACCCTGAGCGGAAACAACAGCAGTCTTGCGGAGGCAGCCGCGCTGGGAGATGGCCGCTTCCGGACCCCGGCCAAGCTCATCGTACAGGCGCCCGAAGGAGCGCTTTATCTGAACGATGGATCCTACGGCTTCAGCCGGGACTGCGCCGTTCAGCTCATCGGCGATGCTCCGGAGGACCCGGAAGGGGTCCGGGGTCTTCGCTTTGAGGGAGGCAACGGAGTCACTTCCTTCGGGACAGACATCCGGGTCAACCGCAGCGACGTTCTCGCGCTGGCCATCCTGGGGCCGATCGATCAGGAGGCGTTCGGGAATACCTATACCCTCACCGTTCCCTCCGGCGTGAGCCTGGAGCTGATCGACAGCTATATCTCCATGAACATTGCAGTGGAAGCGGGGGCGTCCCTGAGATTTACGGATTCCTTCCTGGACGCCGGAGGCAGCCTGGAGAGCAGCGGCAGCGTTATCCTGGACGGGAATTCCTCGCTCAACGGCAGCGTCCGGTTCCTGGGAGGCACGGTCGAGAATCTCGGGGATCTCAACCTCTCGGGCGCCGTCCTCACCCTGGAAGCGGGAGCGACCTTCAACAACCGAAGCATTATTTTCTGCGAAGATACTTCCGTTACGGTCGCCGGTACGCTGAACAACGACGCGATCACCGGTGTGGGTGAGACCGACAACGGCTCCTGGGCCATGCTGGCGATGCGGGGCGGCAGTCTGGTGAACCGGGGCAGTCTCGTCAACAACGGCAGTCTGGACCTTTCGGATACGGACTATACGCAGGCCTCTCCAGGCAAGCTGGTCACTTATAACTCCTCCGGCCTGGATATCCGGGGCGGCAGCATCACGGTCCCCAGCGGCGGCGAGTTCCTGAACGAGGGATATCTGCGCATCACGGACCAGTACGGAGCGGACTACAACCCCTGCGACCTGAGCGGCTTCGAGGATTTCTTTACCACCTGGAATCAGAAACAGAACGACTCCCACTGGTGCGACTATGCGGCGCAGGTCTTCGACCTTGCGGGCATGAAGGCCGCCGAGGCGGAGCAGCTCAGAAGGATCGCAGCCTTTGAGGACGACAGCGTTTCCTGCGACAACCGCTACAATCGGATGGACATCTGCGGGGACATCACCCTGACCGAAGACCTGACCCTGGGTTCTTTCCGCGATTACTGGCTCCAGAACCATGAAGAGGAAAGGTGGTATCGCTGGGACGAGGCGCTCCAGGACTGGGTCGAGGCGGAAGCGGGAGCGGAAGGCGCTCACCTGGGTTATACCGCGGTCGGTACCGTCCTGACCGTTCCCGAGGGCGTCACCCTGACCGTGGCGCGGGATAACGCGCTTCGGGTGAACGGCATGGAGGACAGGATGGAATTCTTTGTTCCCAATAAGCTGGACGTCCGGGGTACGCTGGTGATCCAGAGCGAGCAGGAAGAGGACTGGGAGCAGGGCATTCCCCATATCGATCACGGTCTGGTGGAGATCTGGAGCTACGGCAGCTTCGCCTGCACCGGCACCGTGGAAAACGACGGCGTCTTTGAGGTGCGGTATCACGAGGGCGGTGTCTTTGATGAGGAAAACTGGGAGATGGTCTACGACGGGAGCATATTCCGTCCCGAGGACTGCCCTGTGACGGGCGCCCCGGACAACGCGGTCAGCGCCTTTGAGGCCCGCACACTTGCCGGACTGAAGACGGCTGCGCTCTCTTCCGATCCTCCCTTCCACCGGGTGTATATCCGGGAGGACTGCGCCATCACCGTGACGGAGAACGTGTCCATGCTCATGGATATGAACATCGAGCCGGGCAGCGGCCTGATCGTGGAGCATGGAGCTGCCCTCACCCTGGGAGGCCATCTGTGGAACGACGGGGATATCACCGTAGAAGGTGTCCTGCGGGTAAACAGCCTGGATAATAACCAGAGCATCACCCTCGGCTCGGCGGGCAGCAATGAGGCAGCACGGCTGGAGGTGAACGGTGAACTGAACAACCAGCCCGGCGCATGGCTCAGGGCTTACAACAGCGCTTCGGCCCTGACGGTGGGCAGCACCTCCGTCGACGTTTCGTCCGGGTACGATGACGGGTTCAACCTGAGGACCTGGGATGAGTTCAACGGGGAGCTGGGGAGAAACTGGAGCGTCCTCCAGATCGACGCCGACGCAGGTGAGACTCCCGTGAAGCTCTGCGGGGTCATGCCGGCTTACAACGAACTGCGCATCATGCAGGGCAGTGTGGACATCACGGAGTTGGACGCCTCCGCGGTGGAAGTCATCAGCATCTCTGACATGTGGGCCCCCACGCGGGTGGCGCTGGGCAGCAATCCCGCGGAGCTCCGGTCTCATAACGACGGAGAGTACATGCAGTGGGGCTGCGGGATCGAGATCGTGGAGGCGAAGAATGCCGTGATCCGGGTCCTCGGGAGCGATTTGGCCTTTGCCGGACCCTCCGGGAACGATTATGTCTCCACCTGGGTGAGCGTGAACGGATACCGGATCGATCCTCATATTTTCGGCGTCAGGGAGTATACCGAGGAGCCCTGCGTATACATCGGGATCGACGACGATTCTGTACTCTATGATCTGTATGTGGACAGCCAGTGGATGTATCACGAAGATGAATACCATGTCGATGGAGAGGAGAAAACGCACCTGTCGAAGAAGGCCGGAGAAGCGTGGTTTGCCGCCGGGCCGGATGACGATCCCGGACTGGCGATGACCATTCTCCTGCCGGAGGGTGTGACCGTCGACGTGGAGCATGTGCCGGTGAAGCCGGAATGGGAGGAGCCCCAGAGCTGAGAAAACGAAATAACCCATAACATGTGATTGAGGGAGCGGACCGCGGTCCGCTCCCTCAACAGATTCCATGGACAGATATGGATCAGGCTATACGAATCGATGGATGAGCACCTGGGTCCTTCCCTTGCGGCTGAGGCCGCCGGCCTCCGCCAGCCGGATCTTTCCCAGGCCCCGGAGGGAGATTTTTGAGCCCGCTTCCACCGGCTTGTCCGGCTTGAGGCACTCCATGCCGTTCAGCGTGACCCTTCCCGCCCGGATGGCGGCGGAAGCCTTCTCTCTGGAGAGGGAAAACCCGCTCCCTACGATGGCATCCAGCCGAAGACTGGCCACGGTATCCCGGATCAGGCGGAATTCCGCTTCCCGGGCCTCCGCCTCCGGGATCTCCTCCAGGGTCAGGGCAGTCCGCCCGGCGGAGGACAGGTTCTGCAGGACATAGGGGGCGATCTCCCGGAGCAGGACGATATCGCAGCTTCCCTCCCGTGGGATGATGTCCCCGATCAGGTCCCTCTCAATGCCCAGGGCCATGAGGGCCCCCAGGAAATCCCGGTGGCCAAGCCCCTCCGCACCCCGCCAATGGGCCCGGAGCACGCATACGGGGGAATCCTCTCCGGTCCTGACCTGTTCCTCCGTCTGCCAGTCGGCAGGGAGGATGAATACCGTTCGTTCCGCTTCCGGGCAGCCTCCCCAGAACACCGCAGTCGTTCCCAATTCCCGGAGGACGGGCTCGATGCAGAGTCGGTCCCGTTCCGAGAGGAATCGGCTGTGCTGCATTCGCCCGGAGCGCTCCCGAATGTCGATCTTGTCCAGCACCCGGGCCAGCAGCTCGTCGTCCTCGGCGCTGCGGGCGTACTTGCGGAGCAGCTCGGCGCGGTATTCCCGGTTCAGCATTTTTCCAGCCTGGTGATCCGGTAGTCCCGGCCGAATTCCAGCTTCAGGACCCGGGGAGAGCTCATCCGGTCAAAGACCGGCATGTGGGTCACAAAGATATAGCGGCTTCCGGCCCTGGACAGGGCCTCCAGGATGTGGACCATCCCCGCCGCCCCCTCGGCATAGGAGGTGGTCTGGAAGGTCTCGTTGAAAAGGACCAGGGACTGGGGCGTGACCTGCCGGAGGATGGCGGCCACTTCCTTGACTTCTCCTTCAAAGCGCCCGGCGGCGTCGGAGGCGTCGAAGTCCTTTTCTGCGGAGGAGAACTGGCAGAAGAGCATCTCCCGCAGGCTTACCTCTGCGCTCTCCGCGCAGACCGGGAAGCCCGCCTGGGCAAAAAGGATCAGAGCGCCGATGGAGCGGATGGTGCAGGTCTTGCCTGTGGAATTCGCGCCGCGGATCAGCGTCCCGTCGCAGTTTTCGATTCGGACGTCGTTGCGCACGATGTCCCCG
The DNA here is from genome assembly GCA_017535635.1 of Oscillospiraceae bacterium. Taxonomy (GTDB): domain Bacteria; phylum Bacillota; class Clostridia; order Oscillospirales; family Oscillospiraceae; genus UBA1774. The sequence continues at coordinate 52,485 of JAFXTU010000059.1, read as the reverse complement.
ATGGGCATGCCCTCCAGAAGCAGGTGCAGATCGTAGAGCCCTTTGGCCCGGAAGCAGTCGTCCTCTCCGGGGAGGAGCTTCGGCATGCAGAAGGGGGCCCCGGCCTCCGCGAGCCTCCGCACGAAGCGGAGCCCGGTGTCGTAAAAGCCCAGCTCACCGCTCAGACCCCGGAAGAACTCATAGATGTTTCCGGCAATGCCGCCCAGTACGGTATACAGCTCGTACAGGGCCTCGTTGAGGATGCTCCTGGCGGTCTCCAGGTGGAATTCCCCCATGTCCACCTCCGGGGTGTCGTCCGGAGGCGGTGCGGTTTTGGTGAGTTTTGCCGCCAGGCGCTTCATTTTTCCCGCAAGGCTTGCGTCCTCCAGCTCCAGGGCCTCCTGGAGGCTGGCGGAAACGATGCGCAGGGTGTCGTCCGTCTCCGTTCTCACCTTAAAGCGGTATTGGGCCACGGTCTCCCGCTCAAATAAGGCGGAGATGGAGCCGATCTCATCCAGGGAGCGGTTCTCCATCATTTCCCGGCAGTATTCCCGGATGCCCCGGAGCCCCTGGGAGGTCACCTCATATTTGCCCACGGTCTCATAGACGGAGCGGAAATAGCTGACGGTTTTCCGGGCAAAGGCGGCGGTGAGCTTCAAGGCTTCATAAGTGGCGTCCAGAATGCCGCCGGAGGTCTGGGGAACGCCGTAGGTGTAGATGCCCGTCTGCATCTCCCGCCAGTCGCTCTGGAGGGTGTCGTAATTCTTGAAGATCTCCTGCAGTTCCTCCAAAAGATGGGGATTGCCCACGAAGTCCAGCAGGACCGCCTGCCGGTATTCGATCTCCTCTACGGTTTTCAGCGGGTTTTTCAGGACCTCCAGGGTATAGCGGCCCTCTTCGCCGCCGGAGCAGAGCTCCAGAACGGCCTTGTCCACAGAGAGATCGTAGACGGTCTCCTCCATGGCCTCCCGGTAGGGGGTCACGGAGAATTCTCTTGTCTCCTCCTCCGCAGGGAACAACAGGCTGAATTTCATGCTCCTGCCTCCTCTCCGGGGAACCGGCGTATCAGGCTCTCCTCGTCCAGGCTGTATCGCCGAAGGATGTCCAAGGCAAAGGAGCTCTCGAATTCCTTTCGCCGGGCGATGCGGTAGGTCCTCCGGTTCTGGTCGCGAGCGTCCACGATGACGCTGAGAAAGGGGACCCCGGCACTCTCCAGACCCCGCTGGTGGGTGATATAGAGGGTAAAGCTGCCGCTGGATTTCAGCTTTTCCGTGAGCTCCAGGGTGCTGCTGACGGCCAGCTCCTCGTTGGTGGTGGAATAGGTCTCATTCAGCAGAATGAGGCTATCTCCCCCGTGAGAAGCCAGGATCCCGCCAACCCGTTTCTGCTCGTCGGCATATCTGCCGTCGGCCTCAAAGCGCTCATCCTTGGGGAAATGAGTGAAAACGCTGCGGAAGGGACGGATCTCCGCCGTTTCAGCGCAGACGGGACAGCCGGAGAGATACAGAAGGACCGCGATGCCGATGGCCCGGAGGTAGGTGGTCTTGCCTCCGCCGTTGGCCCCGGTGAGGAAGAAGAAGGGTTCCTCCTCCGTGAAAAGAGCATCGTTGGGGACGATGCTCACGCCCTCTTTCAACAGCAGGGAGATGTCATAGAGCTCCCGGATCTCCAGGCGGCGCCGGGAGCTGGTCTCGGGCCAGCAAAGGGGAAGCCCGGCGGCCCGGATGCGCTCCATCAGCGCCAGGGCCTCCAGGTAGAAATTCAGCTCAAAGCGGTAGCTGAGAATGGTCTCGTCGAATTTCCCGCCGAATTCGGTATAGAATTCCCGAAAGGCCAGAAAAGCCTCGGGGTGGAGTCTGGCCAGAGCGTTCACCATCCGGGCGTCCAGCCGAAGGGAAACGTCCCGGCGGGGACGCATGGGCTCCAGACCCAACTCATCGGCGCAGCGCAGCAGCCGGTCCACATAGCTCTCCCGATAGTCCGGCCGCATCCAGAGGTTGTCTCCGGCCATGCGGAAGGTCTCCCGCCGGGCGATCTCCGCCTTTTCCCGGAGAGACCTGGCCCGTTCCGCCAGCCTGGACCACTCCGGATTGGCGGCGTCGGCACGGAAGCGGGCGCCGAAGCGCCGGAGCAGCGCGCCGCTCTCCTTCGGCAGGCCGGCTGCCTTCTCCGCAAAGTCCGCCACAGCGGCCATCAGGCCCACAAAAACATAGTGCCGCTCGTTTTCGCACTTTACGTCCTGCAGGGCCGCGTGGAGCCGCTGGAGCTCCACCGTGATCCCGGAGAGCTCCTGCAGCGTTCTGCCGGAGGCGGGGTCCTCACTCAGGAAACGAAGCAGCTCCTGACGGAGCGGAATGTCCTCCGGGCGGCAGAGGATGCGCATGGCGCCTACCGACTCCTCCGAAAAAAAGGCGGTGAGCTTCACGTCCTCAAAGACGTGGGGTTCCACTCGGACGCCGGAGGCCCGGTCGGAAAACAGCAAGCTTGGATAGCTCATAGACAAAGCTTCCTTTGGTTCAGAATCCACAGCAGTTTATCAGATTGGAAGGGAATTGTAAATACACCGCGGAGGTCCCTTGGAAGTGAACGCCAACTTTTGCCATCCCGCACTTTATTTTTTTACAAACGGGTGATATAATAACAAAATGATCCGATCATTCACAACAAGGCGGTTTTAACTATATGAGCATTATTACGAAGCTGTTTGGCTCCCGGTCCAGCCGGGAGGTCAAGAAGATCATGCCCCTGGTAGAGAAGATCGAAGCCATGGAAGAGAGCTATCAGCGCCTTTCCGACGAAGAACTCAAGGCCAAGACCCCGGAATTCAAAAACCGGCTGGCTGCGGGGGAGACCCTGGACGACATCCTGCCGGAGGCCTTTGCCACGGTGCGGGAGGCGGCAGGCCGGGTACTGGGAATGCGTCATTATCCGGTGCAGCTCATCGGCGGCGTGGTCCTGCACCAGGGCCGGATCGCCGAAATGAAGACCGGCGAGGGCAAGACCCTGGTAGCCACGCTGCCGGCCTATCTCAACGCCCTGAACGGCCAGGGCGTCCATATCGTGACGGTGAACGACTATCTGGCCAAGCGGGACAGCGAGTGGATGGGAAAGGTCCACCGCTTTCTGGGCCTCAGCGTGGGCCTCATCGTCCACGGGCTCTCCAGCGAAGAGCGGCGGGCGGCCTATGCGGCCGACATCACCTACGGCACCAACAACGAGCTGGGCTTCGACTACCTGCGGGACAACATGGCCGTGTATAAGAAGGAACTGGTGCAGCGGGGCCATGTCTTTGCCATCGTGGACGAGGTGGACTCCATCCTCATCGACGAGGCGCGGACGCCGCTGATCATCTCCGGCAAGGGCGACGACTCCACGGACCTCTACCAGCAGGCGGACCTCTTTGTGCGGCGTCTGAAAAAGAAGGTCTACGCCTCCACCGATGAAAAGCAGGAGGAGGACGAAAACGTCGATGCCGACTACATCGTGGATGAAAAGGCCAACACCGCCACCCTGACGGCCCGGGGCATCGCCAAGGCGGAGCAGCACTTCGGCATTGAGAACCTGGGCGACCTGGAAAACAGCACCCTCAGCCACCACATCAACCAGGCCCTGAAGGCCCACGGCGTCATGAAGCGGGACGTGGACTACGTCATCAAGGATGGGGAGATCATCATCGTGGATGAATTCACCGGCCGCCTCATGTTCGGCCGCCGCTACAACGAGGGTCTGCACCAGGCCACCGAGGCCAAGGAGGGGGTCCAGGTCCAGTCGGAAAACAAGACCCTGGCCACCATCACCTTCCAGAACTTCTTCCGCATGTACCAGAAGCTCAGCGGCATGACCGGCACGGCCCTCACGGAGGAGGAGGAATTCAACACCATTTACAATCTGGACGTGGTGGAGATCCCCACAAACAAGCCCGTGATCCGTCTGGACCGTCCGGACGTGATCTACAAAAATGGAGAGGGGAAGGACGCCGCCATTCTCCAGCAGATTGCCGCCTGCCATGAGAAGGGGCAGCCGGTGCTGGTGGGTACCATCTCCATTGAGAAGAGCGAGCATCTCAGCCGCCTGCTGAGCCAAAAGAAGATTCCCCACAACGTTCTCAACGCCAAGCAGCATGAGAGGGAAGCGGAGATCGTGGCCCAGGCGGGCAAGTTCGGCGCCGTCACCATCGCCACCAACATGGCCGGGCGAGGCACGGACATCATGCTGGGCGGCAACCCGGAATACATGGCGAAGAACGATCTCCGCAAGGCGGAGTACACCGAAGAGGAGATCAATGAGGCCACGGGCTACGGCGATACTTCCGACGAACGCATTCTGAGTGCCCGGGAGCTCTTCCAGAGCGCCATGGCCGCCCACAAAGCGGAGACCAGTACGGAGGCGGAGAAGGTCAAGGCCGCCGGCGGCCTCTTTATCCTGGGCACGGAACGGCACGAGTCCCGGCGCATCGACAACCAGCTCCGGGGCCGCAGCGGCCGTCAGGGCGACCCGGGCGAGACCCGCTTCTATATCGCCATGACGGACGACCTGATGCGTCTCTTCGGCGGCGAGCGGGTCCAGGCCATCATGGAGGGCATGGGCATGGAGGACGATATGCCCATCGACAACAAGCTCATCTCCAATGCCCTGGAGAACGCACAGAAACGGGTGGAGAGCCGCAATTTCCAGTCCCGGAAGACGGTACTGGAATACGACGACGTGATGAACCAGCAGCGTGAGCTCATCTATAAGCAGCGCAAGCAGGTGTTGGACGGGGAGGACGTGAGCCAGAGCATCCGCAATATGGTGGCCGACACCATTGAGATGAACATGTCGGATGCCATGAAGGAAAAGGGGTTTGTCAGCGATCTGAATGAGCTGCAGACCATCATTGCTCCCTACAAGAGCCTGTTTGTGAAGGAAGAGGATTTTCAGCCCACGGTGGTGGAGCTCAACAGCTATACGAAGGAATACCTTCTGGACCGGCTCAAGCAGCTGGCGTTTGAATACCTGGATGCCAAGGAAAAGCGTTTCGGCTTCCTGCCGGGCACCGAGACTCCCGTGATGCGGGAACTGGAGCGGGTGATCCTCCTTCGGGCTGTGGACGAGAACTGGATGGAGCACATCGACGCCATGGACGATCTCCGTCGGGGCATCGGCCTTCGGGGCTACGGCAACACCAAGCCCATCGACGCTTACAAGCAGGAAGGCTTTGAGATGTTCGACGCCATGATCAACGGCATCAAATCCGAAGTGACCCGGAAGATCCTGACGGTAGAGATCAAGAGGCCGGAGGAAAGTGTACAGAGGCACAGGGTGGCCAAGGAATCTCTCAACAATCTGGGCGGTGAGCAGGAGAAGGCCCAGCCGGTCCGCAAGACCAAGATCGGGCGGAACGAGCTCTGCCCCTGCGGCAGTGGGAAAAAATACAAGTACTGCCACGGAAGGGACCGCTGATGGAGATATCCCGACACCTTTTCACAGACCGAAGAGGAGGCGTCTCCAGAGGCGCCTACGCCAGCCTGAACCTGCGCCGCAGCTGCGACGATCCCCCGGAGAACGTACGGGAAAACTTCTGCCGGGTGGGAGACATGATCGGCTGCCAGAGCTTCGTCTTTCTCAGCCAGCAGCACACAGATCGGATCCTCCATGTGGACGAGCGGGATGCCCTGCAGGATGTGTTTGACCCTCTCGTTGAGGCGGACGGCATGGTGACCAGGACGCCGGAGCTGGCCCTCATGGTCTTTGCGGCGGATTGTGTGCCCATCCTTCTGGAGGGGCCGGGTGTGGTGGCCGCCGTGCACGCGGGCTGGCGAGGCACTGTGAAGGGAATCGCCGCCAAGGCGGTCCGGGAGATGGAATGTGACCCTGCTTCGGTCCGGGCCTGGATCGGCCCCGCCATCGGGCCCTGCTGCTATCAGGTGGGGGAGGAGGTGCGGGAGGCCATGCTCGAGTGCCTGGGAGCTGAGGCCAGAGCCTTTTTTCAGGAGGACCGGGTGGACCTTAAAGGCTTCAACCGCCGCTTGTTGGAAGACAGCGGTGTACGGGAAGTAGAGGTCAGCCCCATCTGTACCATGTGCAGTCATGAGGAGTACTGGTCTCACCGCTATACGGGCGGCGTTCGCGGCGTTCAGGCCGGGGTGATCGTGCTGAACGGGGAGAGCAAGGGATGAAACGCCTGATTCCTCTGTTCTGCGCGCTGCTTCTTCTCAGCGCATGCTCCTTTCCGCTCCCGGAGCGGGAAAGCAGTCCAACGGAAGCTCCGCAGGATACGGAATACCCGCTGCAGGAGCCGGGTCTGACAAACACAGAGCTTGCAAGAATTCCCGACGACGGCCATTTCACGCTCCGTTACGTGCCGGAGGACAGTCTGAATCCCTTCTCCTGCGCCTCTGAGGTGAACCGTCTGCTGAGTTCTCTTTTTTACGAAAGGCTTGTGGACATAACCCCTGATTTTCAGGCGAAACCGGCTCTGTGCACTGCCTGGAGCAGCCAGGACGGAGGCATGACCTTTACGCTGGAGCTGCGGCAGGACGTCTGCTTTTCGGACGGCACTCCCATGTCCGCCTGGGACGCCGCCTATTCCCTGAACCGGGCCCGGGAGGAGACCTCCGGCTATGCGGGACGTCTGCGCTGCATCCGGGACGTGAGCGTGACAGGCAGCGGACTGACCGTTTCGCTCACCAGCCCCTTGCCCTCCTTCCCGCTCCGCCTGGATATCCCCGTGGTGAAGGAGGGGACGGCCTACCGGGACCTTCCCCTGGGCTCCGGCCCCTATGTCCTCTCGGAAGAGGACGGGCAAGCTCTGCTTCCGAATCCCTTCAGAGACAAGTCTTCCTTGCCCTATGAGCGCATCGAGCTTCGCTCCTTCGCCGCGGAAGAAGTGCTGGCCGCCCTGACAGCCGGGTCCCTGGATCTTCTGGTGGGTGATCCCGGTGCGCTGAACCCTTCGGTGGTGGAGGGGGCAGTCCGCCGAAGCCTTCCCACCTCTATCCTTTATTACATCGCGCTAAACCCCCGCTGCGAAGCGCTGGCGGCTCCCGAGAGAAGAAGGCTGGTGAACGCCTGTCTGGACCGGGGAAGCCTTTCATCCATCCTGGGAGGAGAGGCGGCGCTGATCCCCGTCAACCCTGCGCTCCCGGAGTACGACGTCACGGAGGCAAGGGCCTGGATCCCCCGGGATATCGCTTCATACTGTATTGATATCCTCACGGAGGATTACGACGGAGACGGGACACTGGAGTACTTCCGGGAGGGAACGCCGGTACCGCTTTCCTTTCAGCTGCTGGTCTGCTCGGAGAATGAAGCTGCCATGGCTGCGGCCCGCAGCATGGCGGACGATCTCCGGGCCCAGGGGATCAGCATGGAACTTCGGCTTCTCAGCGAAAGCGAGTTTCTCCGGGCGGTGCGGAACGGGGAGTATGAGGCGTACATTGCCTCCATGCGCCTGACGGCGGATCATGACCTGAGTTCTCTGTACCAGGGGATCGGAGACGACCTTCTTCGGCTCTTCGCCGAAGAATACCGCTCTTCGGAGGGGGAGGGCCGGTTTCAAGCCGCCTCGTCCCTGGGGGCCTACAGTGCGGAATGCTCCCTGGTACTGCCTTTATGCTTTCTGAAACGGGCGATCTGGTTTCCCCAGGGGGCCATAGAAAACATGGAGCCCAGCTGGACGGATCCCTTCCGAAACCTGGCGGAATGGAATGTCGGCGGATGATACGGGAGCACAGATAGAACGGAGGTACGGATATGACCGACAGAGAACTCATTAACCTGGCCTTTTCCGCCTTGGAAAACGCCTATGCCCCCTACTCCGGTTTCCGGGTGGGGGCTGCCCTGGAATGTGCCGACGGCAGCGTCTTCCTGGGCTGTACTGTGGAAAACGCCTCTTTCGGGGATACGGTCTGCGCGGAACGCTGCGCCGTGGTTAAGGCGGTCAGCGAGGGGCGGCGGGAATTCCGCCGCATCGCCGTGGCGGCCGCCTCCGGGGAGTATTGTCTGCCCTGCGGGAGCTGCCTTCAGGTCCTGCGGGAGTTTTCACCGGATGATATGGTGATCCTGGGCGTCCGAGGCGACGGCCGGTATGTGAGCTATAAGCTCAGTGCTCTCCTGCCCAGGACTTCCATTAAGAGCGCGATGGACGAGCTGACGCAGGATTCAGAGTAAGCGTTCCACCAGGACCTTCAGCTGCCGGGCGTGCCTCTTCTCTTCCTCACAGAGGGTCAGGCACAGCTCTTTTGTGTCCTCCTGGGCGCTCTCGGAAGCACGGATGTAGGCTTCCGAGCGCTCCTGGGCAAGCAAGTACCGTTCCCGCAGGTCCTCCAGGAGGGGGCGGCGGGGTATGCTTTCCCCGGAGGCGGGACTCAGCCGCTCACCTGTGCGAAGGTAGTAGAGGGACGACAGTCGCCGAAACTGTTTTTCTTCCTCCCGGTGGATGGTCCGCAGGGTCTCCCTGATGGCGGGATCTCCCGTCCTCCGGGACAGGACGGAAAAGTACCGTGCCGCCTCTGCTGCTTCCTGGCTCCAGCGGCGGAGCGAAAGTAGCTCATCCTCTGCCGGGACAGCGCCGGTGACCCGGCTCCAGACGGCGGAGAAGCTCGGCTCCATTGGGCATCCTTCCTTCCTTTTTCTGATTACAATCCATCCTATGAGGGAAAGGACGTGGACGACACATGCCGAAGTTTTTTGTGCCGGAATGCGATCTCAGTGCCGGGACCGTGACCCTCACCGGCTCCAACGCGGAGCATCTGAAGGTTCTCCGGGTCCGGATCGGGGAAGAGATCCTTCTCTGCGACACTCGGGGGAGGGATGCCCGCTGCGCTGTGGAGCTTTTGGGCGGAAGCGTGCGCCTCCGTGTCCTGGAAACCCTGCCGTCCAGGGGAGAACCCACCGTTTCTGCCGTCGTTTATGCCTCCCTGCCGAAAGGGGACAAGGCGGAGACCATCGTTCAGAAGGCGGTGGAGCTGGGTGCGGAAGGGATCTGCTTTTTCCTTACGGACCGCTGCGTCTCCCGGCCGGACGCGAAATCGACAAGAGGGAAGATGGAACGCCTGAATAAAATCGCGGAGGCCGCTGCCATGCAGTCCTTCCGGGGCAGGATCCCGGAGGTTCGCTGGCTGCCGGACCTGGCTTCCGTATTGGCGGACGCCTGTGAAAGGGAAGTGCGGGCGTTCCTTTGGGAAGGGGAGCGGGATGCATCTCTGCGCTCTGCATTACAGCAAAGGGCGCTCTTCCGCTCTGCGGCGCTGATCTCCGGCCCGGAAGGCGGTTTTTCTCCGGAAGAAGCTGCCCAGGCAGAGGCGGCGGGCTTTGCCGCCGTCACCTTGGGGGAGCGGATCCTCCGCTGCGAGACAGCTCCTTTGGCTGCCCTGGCTGCGGTGATGTACGAGAGCGGGAACCTGGGATGAGTGCTGAATGGAGAAGAAAAAGCTGCGGCCAGGGGCAATTTGCTCCGGGCCGCGATCCCATGATTCCGAATCATTCCGCCGGGGCGTTCAGCTCCGGCGGTATCTCGTCCAGCCAGGTTTCCGTCACTTCGCCGTCTTCCAGGTCATACAGAATGCAGGGCTTTTCAGTCCAGGGCGTCCTCACCAGCAATTCTCTGCGTCCGTCGTCATCCACGTCCGCCGTTTGCCAGCCTCCGTCGCCATAGCTTCCGTAACCCAGGCAGTGATCCACCTTCACCAGGAGTTCATCGGCGTGACGATACCAGTCCGCCTCGTCACCACCTTTAAAAAAGCTGTAGGAGGAGAGATAGCCGCTTCCGGCGGGGTTCGGATAACGGTCTTCGATCTTCATCATCACATTTGGAAAACCAAAGAGAGCGTCACCGTCCCAGGCGTACAGGCTGTCGCTTGCGCCGACTTCGTCCATAGGTGTTCCCAGTCGAAGCCCCTGCCTGGTTCTCAGAGACAAAAGCCTTCCCTGATAAGTCCGTCGGTTCCAGTGAAAAGAGGCGGTCCACTCATCGCTGCTCTTCGGGTCGATGCCGTCATAATCCACTTCCGGGGCACATTCCAGCCGCAGAAGATGCCCTTCCCGTTCCAGATAGATATAGCGGGTATTGTCCAAATTTTCTTTATACAGGATCACGATCCTGCCATCTTCTTTCACCTGTTGGTTTCGCGAGATGAATAGAATGGTTGCCAGTATCACTCCCAGCAGCAGTACTGACAGGAACATGATCCATCTCCGCCCCCGGCCTCTTTCCCGGCGCACGCTTTCCTCCGATATGTCCAGAATACTCTGCATGATCTCCTCCTTTTGTGCTTCTGTTTTCAAAGAGACTTTGCTCTCTGCCGTTTCTTCTTGGCAGGCGATGAGCTCCGCAACGCTCAGTTCCAGATGATCCGCTAAGGGCTCCAGCAATGTCACGTCCGGATAGCTGAGACCCCGCTCCCATTTGCTCACCGCTTTGTCGGTGACGTTCAGCCTTTCCGCCAGGTCCTTCTGTGTCATACCAAGGCTTTTTCGCTTTTCTGAAACAAATGCGCCGAATCGTTCTTTTTCCATAGTATCACCTCGGCGCCAGTATAGCCGGCGAGGTCGTATGGCCGCAACCGACCAGCGGTAGAATTGCCATATAAAAGCTGGATGGAGTTCCGGGAAAGCCCTAAAGGATCCTCCTTCTGGAATAATTGATCGAAAAAATCCATTTTGATGTTGACAAAGGGGTGCTGGGCAGGTATAATGCTCTAGCGTTCCAAAGACAGCGGGCGGCAGAAATGCGGAAGTCCCGCCGAGGAGAGCTTCCAAAGTGAGATTTGCTTTGATGCTTACTGTCCTCCTGCCTTTGGCCGGAGGGCTTTCTTATGGGCGCAATTTTTGCACGGAGGTGAAACAATGCCAAACGCACGGGTACTGAGTGAGAAGCAGGCGGTCGTGGAAGAGCTCGCGAGCAAGTTCCGCGAGGCCCAGGGCGGCGTTTTCGTGGACTACACGGGAACCACCGTCGCTGCCGATACGGAAATGCGCCGCGCCATGCGCGCCGCCGGCGTCGAATACTCCGTCATCAAGAACACCCTTACCAGGCTCGCTGCCGATCAGGTGGGCTTCAATGCCCTGGACCCGATCCTGCACGGCGCAACGGCCATGGCGGTGTGCCATTCTGACCCGGTGGCGGCGGCCAAGATCATCTGCGAGTACGCCGACAAAAAGGACAGCACCATTCAGATCAAGGCTGGCTTCGTGGACGGAAAGGTCATCTCTCCCGAAGAAGTCCATGCCCTGAGCGAGCTGCCCTCCAAGGAAGCCCTCGTGGCCCAGGTCCTGGGTACGATGATGGCACCTGTCACCAGCTTCGCGACCGTTCTCAACGCCAACATCCGCGGTCTGGCCGTCGCTCTTCAGGCGATCGCCGACAAGAAATCCGAAGGCGCGGCCTGAGGCCAGCGACCGACAATCTCTAAATTAGGAGGAAAATGTAAAATGGCTAGCGAAAAGATCGATGCTCTGATTGAAGAAGTTTCCAACCTGACCGTTCTGGAGCTGAGCGAGCTCGTCCATGCTCTGGAGGAGAAGTTTGGCGTTTCCGCCGCCGCCCCCGTGGCTGTGGCCGCCGGCCCCGCCGTCGCCGCTCCCGTGGAGGAAGTGGAAGAGAAGACCGAGTTCGACGTGGTGATGACCAGCTTCGGCGAGAAGAAGGTCAACGTCATCAAGGTGGTTCGTGAGATCGTTTCCGGCCTGGGCCTGGCTGAGGCCAAGGCGCTGGTGGAAGGCATCCCCGCCAAGATCAAGGAAGCCATCCAGAAGGAAGAGGCCGAGGAGATCAAGAAGAAGCTCGAGGAAGCCGGCGCCACCGTCGAGATCAAGTGAGTTTATTCCGCCGTTTTTACACCGGGGACCCTTTTGGGTTCCCGGTGTATTTCTGCCTTAAGGGGCCGAATTTACGAATTGTTTACCATTCCACCGAGGAAAATGCTATGATGAGAGAGAAGCCAGAGGACGGGAGGAGAGCATATGCAGAAGACGATCCTGGTGGTGGAGGACGACGCCAATATCGCGGACCTGGTGCGCATTTATCTGGAGAATGACGGCTATGCCGTTCAGATCGCCGGAGACGGAGGCACCGGAGTCCGTCTGTTTCGGGAGCTTTCACCGGACCTGGTCCTGCTGGACATCATGCTGCCGGTCATGGACGGATGGCAGGTCCTGGCCGCCATCCGGGAGATTGGAAAGACGCCGGTGATCATGCTCACCGCCAAGGAGGAGACGGACGACAAGGTCCATGGCCTGGAGCTGGGAGCGGATGATTATCTGACGAAGCCCTTTGAGACCCGGGAACTTCTTGCCCGGATCCACGCGGTGCTTCGCCGCTCCGGCGGGGAGGAGGAGCGCCGGAGCCAGGTGCTCACCTTTGACAAGCTGGAGATCAATATGGATTCCTATGAGCTCATCGTGGACGGAAAGAAGATCGACACACCCCCCAAGGAGATGGCGCTGCTGTTCCACCTGGCCTCCTCGCCCAACCGGGTCTATACCCGCAATCAGCTGCTGGACGAGGTCTGGGGCTTTGATTACCTGGGAGATTCCCGCACGGTGGACGTTCATATCAAGCGGCTCCGGGAAAAGCTGGAGGGGGTCAGCCCCCGCTGGGCGCTTTCCACGGTCTGGGGCGTAGGGTATAAGTTCGAGACCTTCCCCGAGAAAAATGAGAAGTAATATACAGACCCGCAACGTCCTTCTCAGCGCGGGGCTGGTGGTGATCAGCTTTTTCATTCTGAGCCTTGCGTTCTCGGCGGTGAGCTATACCTATGTGATCCGGGAACGTAAAAACCTGCTGGAGTCCACCGCCGCCGTGATGTCGGACGTGGTCGCTGCGGTCAACGATGTATCGGATACGGACAACTGGGAGCTGGGCCTTCAGGCGTCCGCCATATCCCGGGCAACGGGACTTCACATCTTTATCTGCGACTCAAGAGGCCGGGTGGCAGTCTGCTCCGATGCCCTGGTGACCTGTGAGCACATCGGAAGATATGTTTCCGGAGAGCTGCTCTCCGCCGTTCCGGAGAGCGGTAGCGTCCCCCGTCTGACCGATCTCTCCGGCTTCTACGGCGAAAAGCGATATGTCGCCGCCGTACCGGTCCTCAAGCGCGGCGGAGAGATCGAGGGCTATGTCTTTGCGTCGGCGGAGATCGGGTTTGTGCGGAAGCTCTGGCGCTCCTTCACCGCCATCATGGTCCTCACGGCTTTCTTTGTCCTTCTGATCGCCATTCCCGTTTCAGTGATCTCCACCCGCAGGGAGACGGCGCCGCTGAAGGAGATGGCCGCCGCCGCACGCCAGTTTGCCAAGGGCGAGCTGGGGGCGAGGGTGAAAAGCACTCATCGCACCGACGAGGTCGGCGAGCTCTGTGAGGCGTTCAACCAGATGGCCGACGCGCTGGAGACCTCGGAGAGCCGGAGAAAAGAATTCATTTCCAGTGTATCTCACGAGCTGAAAACGCCCATGACCACCATCTCCGGTTTTGCCGACGGCCTGCTGGACGGGACGATCCCCATGGATAAGGCTCCCAAGTATCTGTCCATCATCTCCGGAGAGACGAAGCGGCTCAGCCGCCTGGTGCGGCAGATGCTGGACATCAGCCGGATCCAGGACAAAAAAGAAACGTCCTTTTCCGCCTTCGACGCGGTGGAGTGCCTGCGCCGCAGCATCACAACGCTGTATGACCGGATGGAGGACAAGGGGCTGCAGCTCCGGGCCGAGATCCCGGAGGATCCCATTCAGGTCCGGGGCAGCGAGGACGATGTCTCCCGCGTGATCTACAATATTCTGGAAAATGCCATCAAGTTCTCTCACCCGGGCTCCGATCTGTCCGTCAGTCTCTATAAGCAGGGGACCAAGGCGTTCATTTCCATCCAGGACCGGGGAGAGACGATCCCGGAGTCGGAGCTGCCCGTGATTTTTGACCGATTCCATAAGTCGGACCGGTCCCGCAGTCTGGACCGGGACGGCGTGGGTCTTGGCCTTTACATCGTAAAGACCGTGCTGGATCGGATGGGGGAGGATATCTGGGTCCGCTCCCGGGATGGAGAGACGGAGTTCCGTTTTTCCCTGACCATCGTTTGATTTCCCTTATCATTTGAAGCTGGACTCCGCCCGCCGGAGCACCCATGGAGGAAGCCATGTCAGAGAATCAGGACCGGGAACCGAACCCCAATGCGTATACCGCGCCGGTGGAGAACGGAGAGTTCCAGTTTTCCTCCCGTTTGGAACCCCCGCAGCCAAAAGCGCCGGAGCCTCCCAAAAAACACGGTGCAGCGCCCCTTATCGCGGCGGTGCTGATCATCCTGGCACTTTGCAGCGCCTTTTTTGTGCTCATCCTGCACCTCAGGATCTCCCTGCAGCATGAAGGAAAGGGCTTTTCCCTGGCGCTTGTCAGTCGTGACCGAAGCGAAAAGCTCCTTCATCCGGAAGCTCCGGCTTCGCCGGAGCCTGCGGAGCTCCCGGTCCTTCCCGTGCAGAGCGGAGGCTACGAATGGAGCGGGGCAAGGATGCGCATTTCCAGCGCAGGCCAGAAGGATCCCTTGAGTTATGCCCAGCTCTACAGCCGATGTGCTCCCTCCGTGGGCGTTTTGGAGAGCGTCAGCAGAAACGGCAGGGTAAAGAAGGGCGCGGTCATTGTTATGACGGAGGACGGCGCCCTCCTTGCCAGTGCCCATCTGGTCAGCGGGGCCGACAGTATCAGCGTTTCCCTGAATGACAGCAGCTATGAAGCCCAACTGATCGGCCTGGACTATGCCACCGATCTGGCGGTTTTGAAGATCGAAGCAGAAAACCTGGCCGCGGCCACCTTCTGCGGGGACGATCAGTATCTCCCGGGAGAGCCCATCGCCGTCATCGGCGATCCCGCTCTCGGCGTCGTCAGCATCCGGGACGGGATCCTTTCCGCCGTGAATCCCTCCTATCTTTATCGCGGCTTTCCCATGGAGGTCCTGCAGATCGGTATGGCCCTGGGAGATGTCGCTTCCGGAAGCGCCCTGGTGAACGCCTCCGGTCAGATTATCGGGATCCTGGACGCGGAGCTTGGCTCTGAGCTTCCGGAAGCCGAGGGCGTTTTCATGGCGATCTCCATGCGCAGCGCCAGGCCGGTCATGGATGAGCTCCTGCAGAATGGCTGTGTCGCGGGCCGCCCCTCTTCGGGACTAACGGTCTCTGAGCTGCCCGCTGCCTATGCCGCCTACTACGGATATCCCTCCTGCCTGTATATCTCCGCCGTGGATGCCTCCAGTCCGGCTGCCGATGCCGGACTGATGCGAGGCGATCTGATCCTGGAGGCCAATGGGGTGACGGTGGGCTCCGTCAATGAGATCTACGCGGTCATCAACGGGATGGCCGCCGGAGACCTCCTGACGCTGACCATCTGCCGTGACCGGGAGATCAGCGAGGTATCCTTCACGCTGATGGATGCCGCCAGGGCAAAATAAGCTTCCTCACTTTTGTTTCAGCAGCGCCGCATTCTTCTGCCGGGTCTTCCCGGTCCGGAAGGCTGCGGCGCGGCTGTATTTCGACCCAAAGAGCCAAATTCCGCCGATTGTCAGGGGGCGGGCCGTGTGGTAAAATGCAGACAGAAAAGGACTCCGGTTTTGCCCGGCCCTTCAGCCGCGAAAGAGAGCTATTGTTATGAAGCTGTTTCGCACGATCTCCTTTCTTCTGACCCTCCTGTTTCTGGTCCTGCCGTTTTCCGCTGCTGCGGAAGGCGAGGCGGAGCCTGCTTTCCCGGAGCCGGAGCTGCTTTGGACCAGGGAGACCCCGCTCTCCCAAACCCTCACCCTGACGGAAACGGTCTTTTCCAACGCCTCCCGCCAAACGGAGCGAATTCTTTGCCTGATCCCGGGCGGCAGTGTCCGGCCGCAGCTGGCTTTCGGCTCGTCGCTTCTGGAGAAGCTGGACTTCGCCCAGGCGCTGGAAAGCACCGAAGAGCGGATCATCGCCGGGATCAACGGGGATTTTTTCGTGATGGCCACCGGAATGCCCTTGGGCCTCGTCGTGCAGTCCGGAGAACTGCTTTCCTCAGACGACGGGAATTATGCCTTCGGCTTCCTGGAGGACGGTTCCGCGTTTCTGGGAAAACCGGAGCTGCGTCTGTCTGTAAGCAAGGAGGGATCCTCCATGCCGATCGGCTGCTTTAACAAAAGCTTTCGGAACGGAGTCTTCTGCCTCTATTCTTCCGCCTGGGGCGAATCGACCCCTGCTGTGAGAGAAACTTGGAACCTGGTCCTGGTCCCGGAAGAGGCGGAGGTGCTTTCTGTCGGAGGGGAAGCGAGCTGTACGCTGGAGTCTGTCTGTCGCTCCGAAGGGCCGGCTCCCATACCGGAAGGCAAGTATCTTCTCTGCCTTACGGCAGACAGTGATGATTGGCGGCTCTCGTTTCTGGAATCGCTGGAAGAGGGGATGGAGCTGACGCTGCACGCGGAGGCAGGGGACGAACAGTTCAACGCCTGCCAAACCGCGCTTGGCTGCCTCTATCGGCTGGTATGGGACGGAGCGGTGGAGGAAGGTCTGGAAAAGCTGGACAAGTCCAAGGCTCCCAGGACCTCCATCGGCATCCGGGAGGACGGCTCAGTCCTCTTCTATACCGTGGACGGGCGGCAGCCGGGGTACTCCCTTGGCCTGACTCTGGAGGAGGACGCGCACCGTCTTCTGGAGCTGGGCTGTGTGGCTGCCGGGGCTCTGGACGGCGGAGCCTCCACGCTGCTGGGAGCGCAGATGCCCGGCGAGGACGCCTGCTCCATTGTAAACGAGCCCTCCCTGGGTACGGTCCGGAAAACGCCCCAGTTCCTGCTTCTGACCGCGCCGAAGGAGGAGGCGGGGGAGTTGTGTACCCTGGCCGTTTTCTCGGAGCAGCGGGCTCTTCTCTGCGGCAGCAGCGCCTCCTTCCGCGTCGGCGGCTGCGACCGGAACGGCGCTCCGGCTCCTGTGGACGAGCCTCAGTGGAGCGCGGATCGGGGAAGCATCGATGCGGAGGGCATCTATACCGCGCCTATGGAGGCCGGAGAGGCCGTCATCACCGCGGTCTGCGGCGATGTGAGCGGCAGCCTTCGCATCCCCGTGGTATCCGATCCGGATTCCCTGACGGTACGTCGGGAGGATACCGGCAGGGAGGTCTCCTCCCTGAAGCTGCTGCCCGGTGAGAAAGCGGAGCTGACGGCGCGCGCCGTATGGCATACCTTCCAGCTCCAGGCGGAGGACGAAGTGTTCCAATGGAGCCTGGAGGGGGAAGCGGGCAGTCTGGAGGAAGACGGGACCTTTACGGCGGGCAGCAGCTCCGGGAGCGGGACCATCGTTGTTTCCTGCGGCTCCCTTCGCCGGGAGATCCAGGTCCTGGTCACGGAGCCGGTGATCTGCGCGGCGGATTATGAGACCTATGCTTCCGGGAGCACGGAGGGACTGATCTGGACCCAGGAACGGCAGCGGGACCAGGCCCGATACGGCTTCGGCAGCCTGCGCCTGGAATACGATCTGGAGCAGGGGAGCGTCCTCTTCCCGATGGAGGATGTGGATACCGGACTCCTGAACTATGTGTCCTTCTGGATCCGGAGCGACGGAAGCGGAAACCGGCTCTACTCCGTGCATGAGGGGGCGGAGCTCCTGCTCTGCACGATGGATCGGGAGGGCTGGATCCCCTTTACGGTGAACACAGGCCGCTTCGGTCCCATCCAGGGTCTTCGGATCGCCGGTGAAGGAAAAGGAACGATCCGACTGGATCAGATCGTTCTCAGCGTGAATGAGGATGCGGACACGGAGGCGCCCATCCTCCGGCTTGCCGAAGCGGAGGGAATGCTGACAGGGGAGGTCCGGGACCTGGCGGAAGGCATTCTTCCTCCGGAGCTGATCTCCCTCACGGTGGACGGAGCGGAATGGCCTTTTGAATACCGTCAGGAGGAGGGTAGCCTTACCGCAGTCCTGCCGGAAGACGGCAGGCTTCGGCATGTCGTCCTGTACGCCCGGGATCACAGCGGGAATTATCATTCCGTCTCCCTCTATACCGGAACGGAAGGAGAGTCCCCCTTTGGAGACATGGATGGACATTGGGCGGAGGGCTATGTGGATTACCTCTGCGCTCTCGGTGTCGTGAACGGCCGCGCCGGAGGAGAAGGGGAGACTCTCTTCGACCCCAATACGCCCATGACCCGGGCGGAATTCGCCGCCATGCTCTGCCGTTGGCAGGGCATCGGCAGCGAAGAAGGGGAAGAGACGGTGCGCTTTGCCGATGAGGCGGATGTCCCGGCCTGGGCGCTTGACTACGTTCATGCGGCGGCGGCCAAGGGCTACATCCAGGGCGTCATGACCCAGGAGGGCATCTGCTTCCTTCCCGGGGAGCACATCACCCGGTCCCAGGCGGCGACGGTGCTGGGACGGACCATGGAGGCAGGGCGGATGAAAGGAGTTCTGGATTTCGAGGACGCGGAGGAGGTCCCTGCCTGGGCGGAAGGGTATCTGTCCGAGCTGGCCTTTATGGGCGTCATGAACGGGGACGGGGTGAGACTGGATCCGAAGGGCGATCTGACAAGGGCTCAGTGCGCGAAGCTGCTGGCGGAATTCACCTGAGGGCATATCCCCCTTTCCGGGTATGCGGTTTTTCCGTGAATTCGTTGCGAAGCAGGCAGATTTATGGTAAACTCAGGAACAAAGGATGTGAGTGCTTTGCGGATCCTGGGGCTGGACCCCGGCATTGCCATTGTGGGCTTCGGCGTGGTGGAAGCCGTTCGGGGTGACTTTCGCCCAATGACCTACGGCGCCATTCGGACGGAGGCGGGGCTGCCCCTTTCGGAGCGGCTGGAGATCATCTACAACGATCTGGGACAGTTGCTGGACGCCGTCGCACCGGAGGCGGTGGCCATTGAGGAGTTGTTTTTCAACACGAACATCACTACCGGCATCAGTGTGGCCCACGGACGGGGGATCCTGCTTCTGGTCTGTCGGCAGAAGGGGATCCCCATTTATGAGTATACGCCCCTGCAGGTCAAGCAGAGCGTAGTGGGCTATGGCCGGGCGGAAAAGCGGCAGGTCATGGAGATGACCATGCGCATGCTGCATCTGAAAGAGGTCCCCCGGCCGGATGACGCGGCCGACGCCCTGGCCATCGCCCTTTGCCACGGTCGGGCGGCCACCTCACTTCTATTTCAGGCGGGAGAGAATACCACATGTTCTACTACTTAAACGGTACGGTCGCTGCCCTGGAGAACTGCCTCGCGGTCATCGACTGCGGCGGCGTAGGCTTCAGCTGCAATACATCCCTGCGGAGCCTGAGCATGCTGAAGCTGGGGGAGACGGCAAAGCTGTTCACCACATGTGTGATCCGGGAAGACGCCTTTGACATCTATGGCTTTACCACCCAGGCGGAACTGGGGAGCTTCAAGATGCTCACCGGCATCTCCGGCGTCGGCCCGAAGGCGGCGCTGTCCATCCTTTCCGCCAGCAGCCCGGAGGACCTGGCTCTGGCCATCACCAGCGGCAATGAAAAGGCCCTGACCATCGCGCCCGGGATCGGCAAAAAGCTTGCCCAGCGCATCCTGCTGGAGCTGAAGGACAAGGTGGCCCAGGATCTCAGCCTCATGACGCCGGGAACGATCTCCGCTCCGAGCGGGATTGTCCCGGCGGGAGACCAGAAGACCCGGGATATCGGAGCGGCCCTCTCCGTTCTGGGCTACAGTCCGTCGGAGATCAACGCCGCCCTGGGAAAGCTGGATCTGTCCGGCCTGTCCGTAGAAGAGGCGATCCGCGAGGTCCTGAAGGGCTCGCTGAGATGAGGAATGAGAAATGAGCATTGAGATCACGGGGGAGATCCTTCCCCAGGAATCCAAGGAGCTGACCTCGGCCCGCTACGTCCCGGAGGATGAGGGGGAATTCTCACTCCGTCCCCAGACATTGAAGGAGTATATCGGCCAGAAGAAAGCCAAGGAGAATCTGTCCGTTTTCATCGAGGCGGCCAGAAGACGGGAGGAGGCGCTGGACCATGTGCTCCTTCATGGGCCTCCGGGCCTGGGAAAAACCACGCTGGCCCAGATCATCGCCAATGAGATGGGAGTCAGCATCCGAAAGACCTCCGGCCCTGCCATAGAGAAGCCGAGAGATCTGGCGGCCCTGCTGACCAATCTGAACGATCACGACATTCTTTTCGTGGATGAGATCCACCGATTGAACCGGAGCGTGGAGGAGATCCTCTATCCTGCCATGGAGGACGGTGAGATCGACATCATTCTTGGGCAGGGGCCCTCCGCCAATTCCATCCGGCTGCCCTTGAAAAAGTTTACCCTCATCGGTGCCACCACCCGCAGCGGTCAGATCTCCGCCCCCCTGCGGGACCGCTTCGGCGTAATCCTCAAGCTGGAGCTCTATACCCCGGAGGAGCTGGAGCTGATCATCCGACGCAGCGCCGAGCTGCTGAGCATCGGGATCGAGCCCTCCGGCGCGGAGGAGATCGCCAGACGCTGCCGGGGCACGCCCCGGATCGCAAACCGGCTCCTGAAGCGAGTACGGGATTTTGCGGAGGTGACGGCGGACGGGGTGATCACCAAGGCCGTGGCGGACGACGCCCTGACGCGGCTGGATATCGACCGGCTGGGGCTGGACAACGTGGACCGAAAGCTTCTTCGGAGCATCATTCAGCAGTACGGCGGCGGCCCGGTGGGTCTGGATACCTTGGCAGCCACGGTGAATGAGGAGACGGTCACCATAGAGGATGTTTATGAGCCCTATCTCCTGCAGCAGGGCTTCCTGACCCGGACCCCCAGGGGACGGTGCGTGACAAAATTGGCCTATGAACACCTGGGTTTGCCCTTTCCTATGGAAAACAACAGAAATGACGGGCAGATCAAAATGGATTTTTAGTAAAAAAGGCGGTAATTCTTTGAGATTTTCCTTTGATTGCCTTGACATTCCAAATATAGGTGTCTATAATACAAGAGCATAAATGGGAAGCGGGAAATCTAGCTTGCTTTACGAATCAATGACAGATGAAGAGCTTCTCGCCTTGGCTTCGGCGGGCGATCTTCAGGCGGAAGAAACGATGATCCGCCGGTATAGTCGTGTCGTTCGCAGCTTGGCCAGACCGTTTTTCCTTACCGGCGGAGATCAGGAGGATCTGCTGCAGGAGGGCATGCTGGGTTTGTTAAGTGCCATCCGCGGCTACGATGCCGGTAAGAATGCAAGCTTTAGGACCTTTGCCATGCTTTGCATCCGGCGTCGGTTGATTTCCGCGGTGAGGGAATCCGCCGGCACACAGAATGTTTCTCTCGACGACTGTCTGTCTTTGGAGTCCTCTCTTTTTGACGAACTTTCATCTCGGAATGACAATATGCGCGGTCCGGAAGAACTGCTCATTGACAGGGAAGAATCCCAGAAGCGGTATCAGAACTTGCTTCAGCGTTTGTCAGCATTTGAACAGTCGGTCCTGCGTTGTTTCCTAAGAGGAATGTCATACAGAGAAATCGCAAAGACCACCAACAGATCGGAAAAAGCCGTGGATAACGCCGTTCAGCGGATCCGCCGCAAGTTCCAAAAGCTCACCCCCGGCGACACCAGCTTCGGCTGACGCAAATACAAGGCCGAGAGGCCAAGATTAGTCAAAAGTGAGGATTAGCGATGTATCAGGACAAGACTTTGGTATGCAAGGAATGTGGGCAGGAGTTCGTTTTCACCGCCGGTGAGCAGGAATTCTACGCTGAGCGCGGCTTCCAGAATGAGCCCCAGCGCTGCAAGGCCTGCCGCGACGCTCGGAAGAACGCCGCTCGTGGTCCCCGTGAGTACTTCACCGCCGTTTGCGCTCGCTGCGGCAAGGAAGCCCGGGTTCCCTTCGAGCCCAAGTCCGACCGGCCCGTTTACTGCAGCGATTGCTTCGCGATCATGCGGGGTCAGGCTTGATCGGATCGGATTCATGAATGCCATTGGGGCGCAGTCGATGCTGCGCCCCAATGTGTTTTCCTTGGAAGCAAAGCGCCCGAGGCCGGTTTCGGCCTCGGGTGCTTCGGTCTAATCCTCTTTTTCCGGAGGGGGCAGGAGTCGGATCTTCAACTGCTCCACCCGCATGGCCTCCGCCGCTGTGACGGTGACGTCAAATCGGTCCCATACAAAATGATCGCCGCTCTTGGGAAAGCGGTCCAGCTTTTCAATGGCCCAGCCGCCCATGGTGGTGTACTCGGAATCAAAGTCCGGCGGTGTGTATCCCACATAGTCGAAAAAGTCCTCGATGTTCATGCTGCCGTCAACGGTGAAGGTGTTCTCCCCCTCGGCCACCACGTCCTCCTCGATCTCGTCGCTCTCATCGTAGATATCGCCTACGATCTCTTCCAGGATGTCCTCCAGGGTGAGGATGCCCATGGTCCCTCCGAATTCGTCTGCCACCACAGCCATCATCAGGTGCTTCTTCAGCAGCTCCCGCAGGATGGAGGAGATCGTTCTCGTTTTGTGGACGTAAACGGCAGGGGAGAGCAGGTCTTCCAGTTTTATCTCGTTGAGCGGCATCGTTACAGCGGATTTCATGAGTTTTTTTGTGGAGAGGATCCCCAGAATATGGTCTATGGTCTCCTGATAGACCGGAATGCGGGAATAGCTCAGAAGGTCGTCGTCCTGCAATAGCTCCTCCAGCCCGTCTTCCACGTTGAACGCGGCGACGTCTACTCTCGGGATGAATATATCCATGGCCATAACGTCGCTGAATTCGATGGCGGATTTGATAAGCTCGCTTTCCTGCTCCGTAAAGACGCCTTCCTCCTCGATGGTCTCCAGGATCGTGACGAGTTCGTCGTCCGTGACCTCCGGCTCTGTCTCTTTCGGGGTCCAGAAACGACTGAGCCTGGATACTATGGCATTGACGACGGTGACCACAGGGCTGAACAGGAGCATGAAGAAGCGAAGGGGACCGACGTAGAGGTAGACGAGCTTGTCCGCCTGGTTGGCGCCCACCAGCTTCGGGATAATCTCGCCGAAGACCAGAAGTACGGCCGTGCTGACCAACGGCGCAGTTCGCTCTCCTCTGCTCCCGAGGTTTTCCGCAAGAAGCAGCGTCATTACGGAGGAAAACGCGATATTGACCAGGTTGTTTCCCACAAGAATGGTGGAGAGGAACCTGGTGAACTGTTCCTGTATCTTCAGAACGCGGCTCGCCCGTTTGCCGCCCTTTTCCGCAGCGGAGCGGATGTGAAGCTTGTTGGCGGAGGCGTAGGAGATCTCAGAGCTGGAGAAAAACGCGGAGCAGAGGACCAGAAGCACCATCAGGGGGATCAGAAGGAAGCTCATGCACCCGCCCCCTTCCGGTCGGAGGCATCGTCCTCGTCATAGATCTCGCCCACCAGTTCTTCCAGGATGTCCTCCATGGTCACAAACCCCAGGGCGCTGCCGCTGACGTCGATGACGATGGCCATATGCGTTCTCCTGCGGCCCAGGCCCTCGAAGAGCTCGTTCAGGGTGATCTCCGGCGGCACGTCGTAGGTGAGCTTCATGATGGTGCCGATGTCCGGTCTGACGCCGTGAAGGAGACTCTGGAGATAGTCCTTCGTCTGCAGGATCCCGATGATGCGGTCAGGAGAGGCGGCGTATACGGGCAGGCGGGAGTACTTTTCCCGCAGGACCAGCTCGCGGATCCTTTCCGGGTCCTCCCGGATGGAGACAGCCACCATGCTGCTCAGGGGAGTCATGATCTCCACGGCGGTCTTGTCGCTGAATTCCACCGCGGATTTGATCAGCTTGGTTTCCTCCGGCTCCAGAAGTCCCTCCTCCTGAATGTTGTCGATGATGGAGGTGAATTCGTCCTCGGTGATGCTGGGCTGCTCCTTATCATGGGGCAGGAGCCGTTTCACCACCCAGCCGATGGCGGAAAACAGGGCCGTCAGCGGGGTCAGGACCCACATGAGTCCGGAGATGGGGACCGTGCAGATCTGCGCGTAGGCGTCCGCATTGGCTCTGGCGATGTTTTTCGGGATCGTTTCGGCGAAGAAAAAGATCAGAAGGGTCATCACCACGGTGGATGCCGCCGCGCCGAGAGAACCCATGTGCCGGACAAAAAGCATGGCGGCGAAGGAGGAAGCGAAAACATAGCAAACATTGGTGCAGATCAGGATCGTGGAGAGCGCCTTGTCAAACCGGTCCAAAACGTAGACCAGCATGCGGGCTTCCTTGTTCCCTTCCTCTGCGTGTTTGTGCGCTCTGAGCTTATTGCAGTAACTCAGAGCGGTCTCGCTTCCGGCAAATCCGCCGCCAATGAGGATCAATAACAGAATCAGAATACTTCGGGGTATGTCGTCCATAGAAGGATATCAGCTCCAGCCCCCGGGACGGACAAAAGGACGCTTCCGGCCCGGACATTTGTTATTAAAATATATGATATCATGAACCAGCATCCGATGCAACTGCAAAATGGAGTTTTCGCCCGCCGAGAGTCAAAGCTGAAACGCCTCCGGGTCCACATCCAGGACTGGAGACGGCTCCGTTTCGGGAACACGCCGGAGAGGGTCATAGCGAAAGCTCCGGCACTGCTGCCAGGGCTGCCGGATGCCGTGCTTCGGACAGATCACCGTGTCCTCTTCGCCGGAGCGGGCGAAAATACAGTATACGCAGGCAGGTTCTATGTTATTTCTGAACAGCAAAGAAGGTCACCTCAATACCACTATACAACACTTTTCTCCTTTTTTCCACCTCTTTTCATTAAGAACGGGACCGCTGCTCCAAAAATAAAGGGAACGGGGATCCAGCCCGGCCCGGATAGAAAGCACCAGGTACAAAACGCCATACACAGACCGTGAAGCAGGCGCAGGGGAAGATAACGCCCGCTGTGCAGGCCTCCGGCCTGGGCCGCAGCCGCCGCCTGGCAGGCGATGGAGAGACCTCCGAAGCCAAGAAGAAACGCTGCCTGCATCAGCTTCGGAAGCGTGTCGCCACCGAGAAGCAGAAGACCCCCGGTCATTTCCAGCATTCCCCGAAGGAGGGGCAGCGCAGGGAGGAAGGAAGCCAGAACGCTGAAAAAGACCACATAGGCACAGATCAGCAGACAGGTCCGACCGCCGTCGCGGACCGATCCGGTCAAAAGCTCTGCCGGGGATGGCGCGGGGCTTTCCCGAAGATCATCGTTCCGTTTGGAGGGGGCGCACCCAAACCCCAGGAGCCATCCCATATAGACGGAGACCATCCATTGCAGGAACAGCAGGAACAGCGCTGCGCGCCGGTTTCCCAGGATCTGTCCGCCTGCCAGCCCCAGCAGGAAACCCGGACTGCAGTTGTTGGAAAAAATGACCAATCGTTCGGCCTCCTCACGGCTGCAGGCGCCCCGGCGGAAGCTTTCCGCTGCCGCCGCAGCACCTACGGGATAGCCCCCCGCAAGCCCCAGGAGGAAAACCGGAAGCGCGCTGCGGCGGATGCGGAACAGCCGCTCGAAGGGCGCGCCCAGGAACCTTTCCACTCTCTTTGGTATTCCCAGACGCAAAATGGCGCTGGTCAGGACGAGAAACGGAAAGAGGGCGGGGATCACTGCGCGGAGGCAGGTTTCCAACCCTGCCGCCGCGGCCTCGGAGGCGGAGCCGGGCCGAAGGGTAAGCAGGAGAAAGGCTGCCAGGACCGGCAGGTATGTCAGGAGCTTTCCGGCGGGATCTGAGCGCATATCTGAGCCTCCCCAGGGATAGAAATGTCCATAGAAATCTATGTGACCGGGGAGGCTGATTTGCATGAAGGGTGTGAAAAACTCCCTGGCAAGACTGTCGGGAGCCAGCGCGATCCCCCTGGGTCTCTCGGCGGGCCTGCCGGAGATCCGGATTTCCGGGATGAGGGCGTTGACCATAGAGCCCCATCGGGGGCTTCGCGCCTTTGCCGGCGACTGCGTGCTTGTGGAGACCGGGCTGGGTCTGCTCTGTATCCGCGGTGCGGAGCTTACCCTGCAAAACGTGGCATCGGGTGAGCTGAGGCTGACCGGGGAGATCATTTCCCTGGAAATGGTGGACCGACATGCGTACTGAACTTTGGCTTACGGAGGGTGCGGAGGTTTCCGTCCTGTGCAGCGATCCGGCAGAGCTGATCAATGCGCTGTGCAGGGAGAACATCCGGGTCTCTGAGCTAAGGGATCAGGGAGAACAGCACTACAGCTTTTCTGTCGGCGCAGGAGAGTTGGACGCCATTCGGCGTCTCGCCGGGAAGTGCGGCGTTGAGGTCACGGTTCTGCGCCGGCGCGGCTCCCGTCATTTCCTGCGAAGGTTCCGAAAGCGAGTCTTTCTGCTGTTGATCCCGCTTCTTCTCCTTCTATCTTTCCTCTGGCTTTCCACCTTTCTGTGGGAGATCCGGGTCGTGGGAAACGAAACCCTGAACAGCTCGGAGATCTTATCCGCCCTGGAGACGGTAGGCGTCTATCCCGGCGTCAGCGGTCTCCATTTGGACAATCCCCAGATCCGGAGCAGGATGCAGTCGCTTTTGCCGGAACTCATCTGGTGCACCGTCCAGGTCCGCGGCAGCAGGGCTCTGGTCGTGGTGCGGGAACGGCGGAAACCGCCGGAGATCGTGGATGAGAGCCTGGTGCGGGAGGTGGCTGCGGCCAAGGCCGGGACTGTGGAATCCCTGCAGGTCCTCCAGGGGAAGGCGGTGGTCCGCCGCGGCGATACGGTCCTGCCGGGAGACCTGCTCATCACCGGAACGCTGACCGACCGGCAGGCGGAGCTTCGGCTGGTCCATGCCCAGGGCCGGGTCATCGCCAGAACCTGGTATGAAAAGGCGATGGAGGTCCCGCTGACGGTATCGGAAAAGGTGGTGACCGGCTCGGAAAACAGCCGGTGGGGGATAAAAATCGGAGATTTGTCCCTGAAAATGGGCAGGGAAGGTAGCATTTCCCTGGACTTCTATGATAAAATAAACAATGTTCAGCAGCTCAGTCTTCGGGAGCTCGGACTTCCGCTCTTTGTCCTGCGTCAGGAGGCGAGAGAGTACACGCTGCGGGAGCGTTCGATCGCCACCTCCGAAGCGGAGGAGGTGCTGAGAGAGCGCCTCCTGTACTGGCTGCGGACCAGCGCACCCAAGGCAGAGCTCCTGCAGGCGGACTTCCGTACCGAGGTCACAGACAGATCGGTCCGTGTGACGATGCTTGCCGTCTGCCGGGAGGACATCGGCGCGGAGCGCCCCGTGACACCCTAGAACAAAAGAATCGGCGATACAAAAGAAAGTGAGAGCTATGGCGGAAAAAACCATTGGGATCGACCGGATCGAAAACCTGATCAATGTTTTCGGCTCCTTTGATGAGAATCTGCACATCGTGGAAAACGAACTGGGCGTCCATATCACCGACCGGGATTCGGAGCTCCATATCACGGGGGAGGAGGAGCCGGTGTTCTATGCCGAGCAGGCGCTTTCGGGCCTGATCGGTCTTGCCTCCCGGGGAGAGCCCATTACTACGCAGAACGTGCGCTATGCCCTGAAGCTCGCCCTGGACGGGCGGGCGGAGCGCATCTCCCAGCTGGCGGACGACGTGGTCTGCATCACGGCGAAGGGAAAGCCCATCAAGGCCAAGACCCTGGGGCAGCGCAGCTATATCGAAGCCATACGGAACAATACCGTGACCTTGGCCGTCGGCCCTGCGGGAACGGGAAAGACCTATCTTGCCGTAGCCTGTGCGGTGACCGCGTTCCGGGCCAAGGAGGTCAACCGCATCATCCTGACCCGGCCCGCCGTGGAAGCCGGAGAAAAGCTGGGCTTCCTTCCCGGCGATCTTCAGAATAAGGTCGACCCCTATCTGCGGCCCCTGTATGACGCCCTCTTTGATATGCTGGGCCCGGAGACCTACCAGAACTATCTGGAAAAGGGTAATATCGAGGTCGCGCCCCTTGCGTATATGCGAGGCCGGACCCTGGACGATTCCTTCATCATCCTGGACGAGGCACAGAACACCTCCCGGGAGCAGATGAAAATGTTCCTCACCCGCATCGGCTTCGGGAGCAAGGCGGTCATCACCGGGGACGTGACCCAGATCGACCTGCCCAAGGACAAGGTCAGCGGCCTGAAGGAGGTCGTGACCGTCCTGCGGGACATCGACGACATTGAGATCTGCCGCCTGACGGGAGAGGACGTGGTGCGTCACGCTCTGGTGCAGAAGATCATTGAAGCATACGAAAAATATGAGAAGGGCCATCCCAGGGACGGCGCAGCCCCGGCGGCCAGACGCAGGAGGCAGAGCTGATGGCGCTTCATTCGATTTTGGTTTCCGGGGAGGTCCCCTATCCCAGGTGGGCGGCCCGGCTGGTAAAGCGCTGCATCCGCACCGTCCTTCGTCTGGAAGGGGTCCGGGTCCCCTGCGAGATCAATGTGTTGTTTACCGATGACGCGGGCATTCGTGCCTTAAACCGGGAGCTGCGGGACACGGACCGGGTGACGGATGTGCTGTCCTTCCCGGCCTTCAGCTTCCGTCCGGAGGACTTCGATCCTGCGGAGGGGGAGATCGACCCCGAAACAGGATTGCTCCCCCTGGGGGATATGGCCCTGGACCTCCGGCAGATCCGAAGACAGGCAGTGGAGTACCGGACGGGGGACAAGCATGAAACGGCGTATCTGACGGTACACAGTTCTCTTCATCTCCTGGGATATGACCACACGGATGAAGGGCCGCAGAAAAAGCAGATGCGGGGAAGAGAACGGGCGATCATGAGGATCATGAGGTTATGAGCATGACAAAGACCGGTGTATTTACCATTGCAGGGCGGCCCAATGTGGGCAAGAGCACCCTTGCCAACCGCATCGCGGGGGAGAAGGTCGCCATCGTCTCCCATAAGCCGCAGACCACCAGGAACCGGATCAGCGCCATCTGCAACCGGGGAGAGACCCAGCTGGTTTTCCTGGATACCCCCGGCTACCATAAGCCCAGGAACGCTCTGGACAGCTATATGGACCGGATCGTGGAGTCCAGTGTGGCGGACAGTATGGACGCCGTGGTGCTGGTGGTGGAGCCCATCCCCAACGTGGGAAAGCAGGAGGAAGCCCTGATCCGTATGATCGCCGCCTCCGGCTCGCCAATGATCCTGGCCATCAATAAATGCGATACTGTGAAAAAACCGGAGCTCCTGGCCGTCATGGATACCTATGCTCAAGCGGGTCAGTTTGCCGAGATCGTGCCCATTTCGGCAAAGACCGGGGACGGCGTCGAGGAGCTGTTGACGCTCCTTTCCGCCTACGCTGTGGAGGGACCCAAGCTCTTCCCGGAGGATATGACCACGGACCAGCCGGATCGGCAGGTCGTCGCTGAGATCGTCCGGGAGAAGCTCCTTTACTGCCTGGAAGAGGAGATCCCCCACGGCACTGCCGTGGAGGTCACTCGCTTCAGCGAGCGGGACGACGGGATCATCGACCTGGACGTGACCATCTACTGCGAAAAGGAAGGCCACAAGCGCATCATCATCGGAAAGAAGGGAAGTATGCTCAAGCGCATCGGGGAGCTGGCCCGGAAGGACGTGGAGCGATATATGGGCACCAAGGTCTTTCTGCAAAGCTGGGTGAAGGTCAAGGAAAACTGGCGGGACCAGGACGCCCTGCTGCGTAACTTCGGCTATCATGAGTGATCTCGTCCTCAAGGGCCTGGTGCTGCGCACGGCGGACTATAAGGAAAGCAGCAAGATGCTCACCGTGCTGACCGACGCCCTGGGGAAGATCAGCGTCTCTGCCCGAGGGGCCGCCCGGCTGAAAAGCCGCGTGGCCGCTGCCTGCCAGCCCATGGCCTTTTCGGAGATGACCATATCCGAAAGCCGGGAGCGGTATTATTTGAAGGAAGCCTCCACCCTGGAGCTGTTCTCCGGCATGACGGCGGATCTCGGGCGCTACGCCCTGGGCTGCTATTTTCTGGAGCTCCTGGATGCTGCCTGCCCCGAGACTGTGGAGGAGCCGGAGGCTCTGACCCTGGGGCTGAATGCCCTCTGGCTTCTCTCCGAGGGAAAGAAGGACCCGCATCTCGTCAAGGCCGCTTTCGAGCTGCGACTCATGGCGCTGCTGGGCTATCAGCCGGAGGCGGAGGCCTGTGCCGTCTGCGGGAAAGAGACACCGGATTCCCCGGTACTGGATCTGCGCGGCGGCGCCCTCTACTGCCATGACTGCGCCCTGGAGGCCATGGCCCAGCGTCCCAAAGCCCTGGACGAGGGGAGCCTTCAAGCCCTCCGTTTTATCCTCTTCTCGCCCCGCAGCAGGGTGTTTTCCTTCCAGCTTCGGGAAGGAGCTCTCCGGCGGCTCGGTGATATCGCGGAAGCATATGTCTCCGAACAGATGGAGCGCAGCTTCCGCACACTGGATTACTACAAAAGCATATGATCGAGGTCCTTATGGAACAGACGGCATTTTATGAAAAATCCATGCAGACCATGGAGCTTCCGGCGATCCTGCAGCTTTTGCGGGAGGAGGCGGTCTGCGAAAGCGCCCGGGAAGAGGCACTGAAGCTGAAGCCCTCCGACATCCTCTCGGAGGTCTCTTCCCGTCTGCAGGAGACCACCGACGCCAAGCGGATGATCTCCACGAAGGGAACGCCGCCCCTTTCCGACATCCGGGAGGTCAGCGGCAGCCTGGCCCGGGCCAGGCTGGGCGGCATGCTGAACACCAGAGAACTGCTGGACATCGCCGGGGTCCTTCGCTCCGCCCGGCAGCTCAAGGCCTGGAGCCCGGACGATCCGGGATCCCTGCGCGGGCTTTTCGGCACCCTGATCGCTAATAAGTTTCTGGAGGACAAGATCTCCCTCTCCATCGTGGGGGAAGATGAGATCGCCGACGCTGCCAGCAGCGAGCTGGCCTCCATCCGCCGGCATATGCGGGCCGCCAACGCCAGGATCCGGGAGGTGCTGAACAAGATCATTTCCTCCTCTTCCTATTCCAAGGTGCTCCAGGAGCCCATCATCACCATGCGGTCGGACCGTTATGTGATCCCGGTAAAGGCGGAGCACAAGAGCGCAGTGAGCGGGCTTGTGCATGACGTTTCCTCCAGCGGGCAGACCCTGTTTATCGAGCCCATGCAGGTGGTGCAGGCCAACAATGAGATCCGGGAGCTCCAGGCCAAGGAGAAAAAGGAGATCGAGCGGATCTTGATGGAGCTGAGCAATGACGCCGCCGGGTTCGAGGAGGATATCCTCTGCGACCAGCATGTGCTGGTCCGGCTGGACCTGATCTTTGCCAAGGCCAAGCTCAGCTTCCGCATGAACGGGAACGAGCCCCAGCTCAGTGAACGGGGCCCGATCCGCCTCCGCCGCGCAAGGCATCCGCTTCTGGACCCGAGAAAGGCGGTCCCCATCGACATCTCCGTGGGGGGAGAATTCGATACCCTGGTGATCACCGGTCCCAACACCGGCGGCAAAACCGTGAGCCTCAAAACCCTGGGACTCAGCTGCCTCATGGCCGCCTGCGGCCTGCACATCCCGGCGGACAGCGGCAGCGAGCTGCCGGTGCTGAAGAAGATCCTGGCGGACGTGGGGGACGAGCAGAGCATTGAGCAGTCCCTCTCCACCTTCTCCTCCCACATGCGGAACATCGTGGGGATCCTGGCGGAGGCGGATGAAGACACCCTGATGCTTTTTGACGAGCTGGGGGCGGGGACTGACCCTGCCGAGGGTGCGGCCCTGGCCATTGCCATCATCGAATATGCCCGCAGCCAGGGAAGCCGGATCGCGGCCACCACTCATTACGCGGAGCTCAAGGTCTATGCTACCGCCACGCCGGGGGTCATGAACGCCTCCTGCGAATTCGACGTGGAGACCCTGCGTCCCACCTATCGACTCCTGATGGGGATCCCCGGCAAATCCAACGCCTTCGAGATCTCCCGCCGTCTGGGCTTGGACGAGAGCATCATCGAAGACGCCAAGGGACGTATGGATTCGGAGCAGGCGGATTTTGAACAGGTCCTCTCTCTGCTGCAGAAAGAGCAGCATCGGCTGGAAGCGGCCCAGGAGGAGGCGGAAAAGCTGCGCGCCCAGGCTTCTGAAGACGCCCGCATCGCCGCCCAACAGCGACAGAAGGCGGAGGAGGAGCGTCAGAAGGCAGGCGTCAGCGCCCGTCGGGAGGCGGACCGACTTCTTCGGGAAGCGCGGAGAGTCTCGGAAGAGGTCTTTGACGAACTGAACGAGATGCGGAAAATGGCCGCCAGGGCCGATAACGCCCAGCAGATGAACGAGGCCAGGGTGGAGCTGGTGAAAAAGCTGAACAGCGCCCAGGACAGTCTCGGCTCCGCCCCGGAGGAGGAAGAACCGCTCCGGGCGCCCACCAGGCCGGTGAAGGCGGGGGATACGGTGCTTCTGCTGAAGCTGGGGACCCAGGCCAGCGTCCTGGAGGTGAACCCGGACGGGTCCCTCACCCTCCAGGCCGGGATCCTCCGGACCAAGGCGAAGCAGGAGGAGGTTCGGCTGGTGGAAGAGGCGGAGAAGGTCAAGGTGCGCTTCCAGAAAAAGACGGATGCCCAGCTTCATAAGCTGGCCGTCAGCCCGGAGGTAGATCTTCGCGGCTGCATGACGGACGAGGCGCTGCTGATGCTGGAGCGGTATCTGGATTCCGCAAGGACCGCGAAGCTCCCCAGCGTCCGCATCATCCACGGAAAGGGGACCGGCGCCCTGCGCCGGGCGGTACAGGACTATCTGCGCCGGGACTCCGGCGTGCGCAGCTTCCGTCTGGGCCGCTACGGCGAGGGAGAGGACGGCGTCACCGTGGCGGAGCTGAAGATCTGATGCGCTGAAACCACAAAGCATACCGTTCTGTATATTGGCACATTGACTATTGACGGACGATGATTTCCTTGCTACAATGCTAAATTGAAAAAGGGATATCACAGGGAAAATCAAAGAAAAGGTCGTGTCGTATTATGTACAGCAAGACTATCACAGTGAATAATCAGGTCGGTCTTCATGCAAGACCCGCAACGTTTTTTATTCAAAAAGCCAACGAATTCAAGAGTTCCATATGGATCGAGCGGGAGGAACGCAAGGTCAACGCCAAAAGCCTGCTGGGAGTCCTCTCCCTGGGCATCATCAAGGGCACCGATATTGTGATCGGCGCGGAGGGGACGGATGAGGAACAGGCGGTCCTGGCCTTGGAAAAGCTGATCGAGACGAATTTCAAGGAGTTTGAGAGCTGATCCAACGTCCCATGTTCGAGCAGATAGGCAGGCCAGGATTCCGGCCTGCCTTTTGCATAATACCGGGAACTGCTTCGGAAGGAGAGTGATGTTTCTGTGCCGAAGCAAAAAAGGAAATGGTTTTATCTCATTGTCGGCGGATTCCTGCTGATCTGTCTGCTGGGCAGCATTCTGGTGGGGGAGCGGCCGAAGGCGGAGAGTATCCAGGAGGTGATGCGGGATGCCGTTCTGCATGAGAGCGGGCGCATCTCCCTCTTCGGACTGCTGGAGGTGAACCCCGGCCTCATTTCCGCTTTTGTGGTGACGGGGATCCTGCTTCTGCTGGCTGCCTTGCTCCGTATCTTTGTGATCCCGCGCTTCCGAAGGGTTCCCGGAAAGCTACAGCTCCTTCTGGAGACTTGGGTGAGCTTTTTTGCGGATATGGCCAGAACAAACAGTCCCCATCACAACGCTTTTCTGGGAGCCTATCTCTTTGTAGCCGGCAGCTACATCTTTTTCGGGACGGTTTTTGAGCTCTTTGGCCTCCAGGCCGTCACCCTGGCAGGGCACAGCATCTCTCTTCCCGCTCCGCTCTCCGATATCAACGGGGCCATTGCCCTGGGCTGCCTCAGCTATCTGGTGATCCTTCTGAGCGGCATTGTGGTCAACAAGCTCCACGGCGCCGTGAGCGGCCTGAAGGAGTTCTCTCTGCCCATCTCCATGAGCTTTCGGCTTTTCGGGGCCCTGCTCAGCGGACTTCTGGTGACGGAACTGGTCTATTACAGCATCCGCCTCAGCTTCCTTTTGCCGGTGGCCGTGGGAGTCCTCTTTACGCTGCTTCACGCAGTCATTCAGACCTATGTGCTTACGACCCTGACCAGTATCTTTTTCGGTGAAGTCACGGAGCCTCACATAAAAAAAAGTAAGAGATAATAGAGAAAGAACCAGTTTTCTGTCTGATTGGGAAAGGATGATACGATGAAACCGATTGTTAGAATTCTTCTGTTCCTGCTGCTGGTCACAGTCCTTGCCTCGCTCTTTGCCTTGCCGGCCCTGGCCGCGGAGGAAGGGGAGGCAGCGTCGCCTGAGGAGAGCTCCGCGCTGGACGTTAAGTCGGTTAAGGCTCTGGCTGCCGCCGGGCTCATCGCCGTCGCCGCCGGGGCCGGTGCGGTCAGCATGGCCATCTCCATCGGCAAGTCCGCTGAGAGCACCGCCCGTCAGCCGGAGGCCTCCGGCAGCATCCGCAGCAGCCTGATGCTGGGTCTGGTCTTCCTGGAAACTGCCATCATCTACGCACTGATCGTGGCCATCTTGATCATCTTTGTCCTGTAGAGGCGAGCGCCATGAACATCCCACTGAATATCGACTGGAGGCAGATCCTTCTTCATCTCTTCAACTTCGGCATCCTGGCAGGCGGTCTCTGGCTGCTCCTGTACAAGCCGGTCAAGGCATTTATGGATGATCGGGCCAGGCAGTACGAGGAACGGGAGGCCGAGGCGGAGAAGAGGATCTCTGAGGCGGAGGAGCTTCGGAAAAGCTATGAGGAAAAGCTGGCCTCTGCCGAAAAGGAGGCAAGGCTGAAGCTTTCAGAGAGCGCCAAGGCTGCCGATGACGCCGCCAGAGAGACCATCGAGGAGGCCAAGCACATGGCCGAGCAGCTTTTGACGGATACGAGGAGGAAGGCGGAGGAAGAGCGCAAGGAGCTTTTGGACGACGCCCAGCACGAGGTCATCCAGCTGGCCTCCGATGCGGTGAGGAAGCTGCTGGTGGAGCAGGAAGAGGCCTACGACTCCTTTGCCGCTTCCTTCAAAGACGGTACGGACAATGAGTAATCAGCAGAAAAGGAGAGTCTCGGAGGCAGTCCTCTACAGTCCTGTGGAGCCTTCCCCGGAGCAGAAGAAAATAGTCCTGGAGCTTCTGCAGGGAAAATACGGCCCCAAGCTCAATATCCTCTGGCGGGAGGACAAGAGCATCTACAGCGGCTTTCGCATCGTGGTAGGGGACGACACCTACGACTGGACGGAGGAGGCTCGGCTGAAGCAGCTGGAGCAGCATTGGCATGAGCTGGCGACGGAGCATCACAAGGGCGTCATCCCGCTGGTCACGGATATTCGCTCCTGGAATCCTGTGGTGCAGCCGGAGGAGCTGGGAACGGTCCTGCGGACCGGGGACGGCATCGCCTCCATCCGGGGGCTGGATCATGCGGCCTACGGGGAGATCCTGCTCTTTGAAAACGGCGTCAAGGGCATGGTCCAGGGTCTGAAGCCCAACCGGATCGACTGCATCCTCTTTGGCGACGAGCGGGAAGTGACCCAGGGCTGCAGCGTGCGCGGCACGGGCCGCACCGCCGGCATCCCGGTGGGAAGCGCATTCCTGGGCCGGGTGGTGGATCCCCTGGGAGAGCCGCTGGACGGACTGGGTCCCATCCAGGCGGAGGGCTACCGGCCTGCGGAGATGCCCGCCCCTGGGATCCTGGACCGGCAGTCCGTGAACCGGCCCCTGGAGACCGGGATCCTCACCATCGACGCCATGTTTCCCATTGGCCGCGGTCAGCGAGAGCTGATCATCGGCGACCGGCAGACCGGGAAGACCTCCATTGCCCTGGACACGATCCTGAACCAGAAGGGCAAGGACGTGATCTGCATCTATGTGGCCATCGGACAGAAGTCCAGCAGCGTGGCCAGGCTGGTGGAGACCCTGCGGGAGCGGGAGGTCCTGGAAAAAACCGTGGTCGTGGCGGCAACCGCGGGTATGAGCGCACCGATGCAGTTCATCGCTCCCTATTCCGGCTGTGCCATCGGCGAGCATTTTATGTACCAGGGTAAGGACGTGCTGATCGTCTATGACGACCTGAGCAAGCACGCCACCTCCTATCGAACCCTGAGTCTCCTCCTGGAGCGCTCGCCGGGGCGGGAGGCCTATCCCGGCGACGTGTTTTATATCCATTCCCGGCTTCTGGAGCGGGCGGCCCAGCTCTCCAAGGAGAAGGGCGGCGGCAGCATGACCGCGCTGCCCATCATTGAAACGCAGGCGGGAGACGTTTCCGCCTATATCCCCACCAACGTGATCTCCATTACGGACGGGCAGCTCTTTCTGGAAAGCGAACTCTTTTTCTCCGGGCAGCGGCCCGCCGTGAATGTGGGCATCTCCGTTTCCCGCGTGGGCAGCTCCGCCCAGGCCCAGGCGATCAAGAAAGCAGTGGGGACCCTGCGGCTGGATCTGGCCCAGTATCGGGAGATGGCAGTCTTCACCCAGTTTTCCGGCGATCTGGACGAGGCGACCAGAAGACAGCTGCAATATGGGAGCAGCCTGATGAGGCTGCTCCGTCAGCCGCTGCACAGCCCGCTTTCCCGCCATGCCCAGGTCATTTATCTCCTCTGCGCCATGCGGCATTTCTTTGACGATATGAAGCCGGAGTTGATCCCGAGGGCCGCAAGTCGGTTCGTGAAGCGGGTCGAAGAGCTCAGGCCGGACCTCTGCCGGGAGGTGGACGAAGTGGGGAACCTGCCGGAGGAGCTGAGCGAGCTGGTTTCCTCTCTGAAGGAGGAAAGCGAGGCCGGGCATGGCTGAGATCCAGGAGCTGAAAAACCACATCCGCAGCGTTCGGGACACACAGAAGATCACGAACGCCATGTACTTTATTTCCTCCACCAAGCTGCGCAGGGCCCGCTGGGAGCTGGATACCACCCGCCCCTTTTTTGATGCGCTGAAAACCGAGATCAAGCGTGTTTTTCGGACGGTGGATAAGATCGAAAGCGTGTATTTCTTCCCCGAGGACGGAAGACCCCTCCCGGAGGGAGACGCCGCCTGTCTGGTCATCACCGCGGACAAGGGACTGGCTGGGGACTACAACAGCAAGGTGATCCAGGAGGCGCTTCGCCTGCAGGATGAGGAAAAGCCGCTGCGCCTGTACGTGGTGGGGGAAGTGGGGCGTCACTTTTTTTCCGAGCATGGGATCAAATATGAGGAGAGCTTCCATTACAGCGACCAGCGCCCCACCCTTCAGCTGGCGCGGGAGATCTGCGCCCATCTGCTTCCGCCCTTTCGGGAAGAAAAGCTGAGGCGCATCTTCATTGTATACACGGATCTGAAAAACAGCCTGACACAGGTGGTGCGGTCGGAGCGGCTCCTGCCTTTTCATCATGACCGCTTTATCACGCCGGATTATGAGCAGCCCGTAACGGAGCCCATAGAGTTCGTCCCCTCCGCAGAGGCGGTGGTGGACGCGGTGGTCCCCTGTTATCTGGTAGGATATATTTACAGCGCCCTGATCGACAGCTACTGCAGCGAACAGAACGCCCGGATGCTCTCCATGCAGGCCGCCAATGAGAACGCGGAGCAGCTTCTGCAGGACCTGGCGCTGCAATACAACCGGGCGAGGCAGGAGCGGATCACCAGGGAGATCACCGAGGTCTCCGCCGGAGCCAGGGCACAGAGGCAGAGACGGGAAGAGGAGGAGCGGATATGAACACCGGCAAGCTCAAGGAAGTATCCGGTCCCGTGGTGGACGTGCTTTTCCCCAAGGGCAGACTTCCCAGGATCCGGGAAGCCCTCCGGGTCCAGGTGGGGGATGAGGTTCGGACCATGGAGGTCATGCAGCATATCGGCGGCAATACGGTGCGCTGCATCCTGCTCTCCGAGGGAAACGCTTTGGTCCGCGGTATGGATGTGACCGCGGAAGGACACGGGCTCAGCGTCCCTGTGGGGGAATGCACCCTGGGCAGAATGTTCAATGTTCTGGGGGATCCCATTGACGGCGGCGAGCCGATCCCCGACTGGGAGGAACGCTGGGAGATCCATCGGGATCCGCCGCCCTTTGTGGACCAGCAGACTTCCTCCGAGATCTTTGAAACGGGGATCAAGGTCATTGATCTCCTGGAGCCCTATCCCAGGGGCGGCAAGATCGGCCTCTTCGGCGGCGCCGGGGTGGGGAAGACCGTTCTCATTCAGGAACTCATCCACAACATCGCCATGCAGCACGGCGGTTACAGCGTTTTCACCGGCGTGGGAGAGCGGAGCCGGGAGGGAAACGATCTCTACTATGAAATGAAGGAGAGCGGGGTCCTGAACAAGACCGCCCTGCTCTTCGGACAGATGAACGAGTCCCCCGGAGTGCGGATGCGGGCCGCCCTCAGCGGGCTGACCATGGCGGAGTATTTCCGGGATCGGGAGCGCAAGGA
Source organism: Oscillospiraceae bacterium (assembly GCA_017535635.1). Taxonomy (GTDB): domain Bacteria; phylum Bacillota; class Clostridia; order Oscillospirales; family Oscillospiraceae; genus UBA1774. The sequence goes on along the minus strand of JAFXTU010000059.1, from coordinate 14,312 downwards.
TGTGCTGCTTTTCATCGACAATATCTTCCGCTTTGTGCAGGCAGGCAGCGAAGTCTCCGCCCTCCTGGGACGGATGCCCTCCGCCGTGGGCTATCAGCCGACCCTGGCGGAGGAGATGGGCTCCCTGCAGGAGCGGATCACCACTACGAAAAACGGTTCCATCACCTCGGTCCAGGCGGTCTACGTCCCCGCGGACGATCTGACGGATCCCGCGCCGGCCACCACCTTCACGCACCTGGACGCCACAACGGTCCTCAGCCGGAAGATCGCCGAGCAGGGCATCTATCCGGCGGTGGACCCGCTGGAGTCCTCCTCCCGGATCCTGGAGCCGGAATTCGTGGGAAAGCGGCACTATGACATCACCCGCCAGGTCCAGGAGATCCTGGAAAAGTATCAGGAGCTGCAGGACGTTATCGCCATCCTAGGGATCGAGGAGCTGGGTGACGAGGATAAGCTGGTTGTCCATCGGGCCCGGCGGATCCAGCGCTTTTTTGCCCAGCCCTTCCATGTGGCGGAAAAGTTCACCGGCGTTCCCGGCGTCTACGTTCCTTTGCGGGATACGCTGCGGGCCTTCCAGGCCATTCTCCGCGGGGATATGGACGAATACCCGGAGGCGGCCTTCTATAATGTGGGGACGTTGGAGGACATCCGGCGCAAGGCGGAGACGCTCCGAAAGGAAGGCATGGCATGACGGAGTTCCACGTCTCCATCCTGGCGGCGGACGAGCCGCTGTACGAGGGACCCTGCGAAGCCCTGACCGTTCCCATGGAGGACGGGCAGTTCGGGATCATGGCGCACCATACGAATCTCATGGGCGGCATCATTCCAGGTATGCTGACCTATCAGCTCCCCGGCGGAGAGAAAAAGATCGCCACTGTCTCCTACGGCATCATCAAGGTTGAAAAGGGCGATGCTCTGGTCCTGGTGGACTCGGCAGAGCACCTGGAGGAGATCGACGTCAAGCGGGCCCAGCGGGACGCGGACGAAGCAAAGCGCATCCTCAGCGAGCAGCGCTCCCAACTGGAGTACGAGGCCGCCAGGATCGATCTGGCCAGGGCCATCAACCGCCTGCGCATCCACCACCGCCACAAGGAAGGATAACTGCATAGAGAAAATGCGGACCGCCGCCGATGAACTCCATCGGCGGCGGTCAAAGCATATATACAGTTTTCATTTCAATTCATCGTGCCGGGAGTGCCTTCCTCCTGACCCAGGGGAGAGAAGTCGCTGTCGGAGAGTCCGTCCCGCTTGAGCATGGTCTCCAGCACGTCGATGTCCGTATCCACATCCATGGTGTCCGGCAGGTAGAGGTTGTCCAGCTGCTTCCGATAGGCGGCGATAATGGTGTCCATGGTGTTCTCGATCCGCTCTGTGGTCTGGTTCAGCTTGTCGCCCCGGTAGCCCTTTTCCTCAAAATCGGCGTAACTGTCCAGGAGCTTCAGCGTGGTGGGGAAGTAGTAGTTCAGGAAGCTGCTGATCTGGGGCTGCTTGTCCGGGTCCTCCCGCACCGCATGGAAGATCGCGGCGGCGAGCCCCCGGACCTGGACCACCTTTTCCAGCATATCCCGATCCCGGATCCGCCCGCAGGCCCGATCCATCTCCTTCAGGAGCAGGTCGAACTTGTCCTCTTCTCCTTCCGTGCTCTCCGCCGGTGTGGCAGGCTCCACATAATTGTCCATCTCACTGGCATTCATCACCAGAATGTTTCTGGACATATCCAGGTAGGCAGAGGGGGGAAGATAACCTCTCTCCAGCATTTCGTCCAGCTCCCGGACCAGCTTTTTTTCCTTGATCCCTGCCGCGGAGGACAGAGCCTTGATGTCCACGAAGGCCTTGTCGCCCACGATCTTGACCAGGTTCTGATAAAGCCGCTCCTTCTTGTCCTTCATATGCGCCGCATAGAGCATCCCCGCGCCGCCCACGGTCACAGCGATGCACTGAAGGATCCGCCACAATGCGCTGGAAACGGCGATGGAGCGGATGCCCCACAGAATGCCCAGGCCAAGAACGACCCAGCCCAAAATGAAGAGGGCCTTTTTTCCGTTGGAGATATGCTGGATGCCGTCGTCCGGCTTTTTGTTTTTCTCCGTCTCGGCGGATGCTGCCTGAGCGGGCGGGGCCTGATACACAGGGGGAGTCTGCCCCTGCTGTGCCTTCGCCTGCTGTGCGGGTCTCTGCTGGGGGACCTGATAATATACGTGAGGATTCCCGGCATTATCCGCCCGGGAACGGGAGGAGGAATTGGAGGCCGGATTCTGCCCGCCCCGATAGGTGGAGGAACGGTTGGAATCGGCGCTGTTTGTGGAGTTCAAACCTTCCTGGAAGGCCATGAAGATCCTTCCGATAATGTCGTGACCGGCCAGCTTGGCGATCAGGAAAAAGAGACCGACAGGGAACGCGTTGACGCCCAACAGGATCGCGGTGATCACCCAGGAAACGATGTTGGCTTCTCCACTCACTTTAATTGGCTTCTTTTTCCCGTTCATGGTTTCCCCCACTGTCTGGAATTGGCTTCGGGCAGCACCGCTTGTTGACGGCAAACGGTGCTGCCGCTGCTTGATCTCGTAGATCGCTTATTCGGCCTTGGGCCCCGCGTTCACAATGTTCTCCGGCATATTGCTGTACTTCCGGAAGTTCTTGATGAAGCTCTGGGCTAGCTCCTTGGCGGCGGCGGCGTAAGCTTCGTCGTCCTTCCACAGGGCCTTCTGGCTCAGGAACTCCGCCGGGACGCCCGGGCAGGATTTCGGCACGGCCAGCCCGAAGATGGGATCGGTCTCAAACTCCGCCTTCTCCAGCTCGCCGTTCAGAGCGGCGGTGACCATGGCGCGGGTGTAGGGGAGCTTCATGCGGAAGCAGCGCTCCATGCCGTAGCGGCCGCCGACCCAGCCGGTGTTGACCAGGTAGACGTTGGTCTCGTGCTCCTCGATCTTCTTGCCCAGCATCTCCGCGTAGACGGAGGGATGCAGGGGAAGGAAGGGAGCGCCGAAGCAGGTGGAGAAGGTGGCCTGGGGCTCGGTGACGCCCCGCTCCGTCCCGGCGACCTTGGCGGTGTAGCCGCTGACGTAGTGGTACATGGCCTGCTCCTTGGTGAGCTTGCTGATGGGGGGCAGGACGCCGAAGGCGTCCGCCGTCAGGAAAATGACCGTCTTGGGATGGCCGCCGATGCCGGGAATGGCACAGTCGGGGATGAAGGTGACGGGGTAGCCGGCCCGGGTGTTCTCCGTGAGAGAGGCGTCGTCAAAGTCCAGGACCCGGGTCTCAGGGTCGATGACCACGTTCTCCACCAGAGCGCCGAACTTGACGGCGTTCCAGATCTGGGGCTCGTTTTCCTTGCTGAGGCGGATGCACTTGGCGTAGCGGCCGCCCTCGATGTTGAAGCCGCCCTTATCACTCCAGCCGTGCTCGTCGTCGCCGATGAGCTTCCGGTTGGGATCGGCGGAAAGGGTGGTCTTGCCGGTGCCGCTGAGGCCGAAGAAGATGGCGGTGTCGCCCTCCTTGCCGATGTTGGCGGAGCAGTGCATGGAGAAAATGCCCTGCTTGGGCAGGAAGTAATTCATCACGGAGAAGACGCTCTTCTTGATCTCACCGGCGTACTGGCTGCCGGCGATCAGGACGATCTTCTTCTCGAAGTTCAGCAGGATGGCGGCCTCGGAGTGAACGCCGTCCACCTCGGGGATGCACTTGAAGCCGGGAGCGGCGATCACGGTGAAACCGGGCACAAAGTCCTTCAACTCCTCCTCGGTGGGGCGGACCAGCAACTGGTGGATGAAAAGGTTCTGGCTGGCCAGCTCGTTGACCACGCGGACGGGCAGATGATAGGCGGGATCGGCGCCGGCGAAGCAGTCGAATACGAACACGTCCCTGCCCTGGAGGTAAGCCGTCAGCTTCTGATAGATGGAGTCGAATTTCTCCGCAGAGATGGGCACATTGATCTTTCCCCAATCCACATCATCGTGGATGCAGGGCACGTCCACAACATAGCGGTCGTCGGGGCTGCGGCCGGTGTATTTCCCGGTCTTTACCACCAGAGCGCCGGATTCGCTCAGGATGCCTTCGCCCCGCTCCAGCGCCTTCTCGGTGAGAAGGGCAGGGGAGAGCTGATAGTAAACCTCTTTGGGAGCAATGATGCCAAGGGACTCGATGTAGTTTCTCATGAAAACGCGGTCTCCTTTCGGAACTTTTGTTCAATCCAATATATTATAGCAGATAGGCCACCAAAGGCAATAGGAATTTTCGATCATGAAGTTGCTTTTTCTGCCCCGATATGGTATAAGATGAACAAGTCCCTCGGTATTATCCCGTTCCTTCGGAGGAATTCGCTGTGAAAGCCTGTAGAAAACTGCGCATCCCCGCGCTGCTCCTCAGTATGGTTTTAATCCTGGCACTTTTTACCGGCTGCGTCGTCATCGGGGAGAGAAAGCCCATCTGCACGCTGACCTTTTCCGACGGGGGCGAGGTGCGCTTCCGCCTGTATCCGGACAAGTGCCCCAACACCGTCAATAACTTCATCAAGCTCTGCAATTCCGGCTTCTACGACGGCAGCCCCGTCCACCGCATCCAGGAATACGTTCTGGTCCAGATGGGCACGCCGGCGAACAGCAAGGAGACGGACGCGGGCTATTACATCAAGGGCGAGTTTTCCGCCAACGGCCACTCCAAGGGCGATCTGACCTTTGCCAAGGGCATCGTGGGCATGGCCCGGCTCAGCACCGACGGAGAGTCCAAGGAGTATTACAACACGGCCAGCAGTCAGTTCTTCTTTATGCTGGAGCCCAAGGCCAGCATGGACGGGTATTACGCCGCCTTCGGCAAGGTCATCACCGGGATGGACGAGATCATCGCCATCTCCAAGATGGACACGGATGCCAACGACGCCCCCAGAGACGAGATCTACATCGTCTCCGCCCGGGTGGAGTGCTTCGATTACAAGCCCTCCGAGCCCAAGACTCTGGAGAAAACCAGCGTCCATATCTATTGATTTTTGAGCTGACAATATGATCCCCGGCCCCGGCTGAAGAAAGGACTTCACCCGGGACCGGGGCTTTTTCGACCCGCGGTTGGATCATGGGAAGGGCGCTCAACGGGCAGTTGGATCCCTGACGCAAGGCGTTATTGCGCTCTGTGGTTACACTGTCTACAATGAAAGCGTCAGGTGCACCGGACAGATTACGACGGAAGGAGAAGCAAAATGAGAGAAATCAACTTCGCCAAAAACATCACGGAGCTGCGGAAGAAGGCCGGCGTCACCCAGGAGGAGCTGGCAGCAGCTCTGCACATTTCCGGCCAGGCCGTGTCCAAGTGGGAAACGGGGACCAACCAGCCGGACACCCAGACCCTGGCGGCCATTGCCTCCTATTTTCGTGTCAGCATCGACTATCTGTTTTACGGGGAAGACATGGCTTACGACGATATTTACGCCAAGGTGACCGAGCGGGTCGCCGCAATTCCGGAGCAAATGGGAAAGGAATCCTATCAGGAGGCGCTCAAGTTATTCGCAGCCGCCCATCACGGGATCTCCCATAAGAATCTGATCAACTATAAAGATGCTCCCGACGGGGACTTTTTCTATGATATCCCTGCCCACATCTCCAACCAGAACGGGCTGTCCCTGCTCTCCGGCAGGGGTTACGGCGCCATTGTGACCAGGGATTTCTTTTCATGGATCAACCGGGAAAGCCTGGTCCTGGGGGAAGAGTTGTTCAAAACCCTGGCGGTCCCCGGCGCGGTTCGCGTCCTGGCGGCGGTCGTCAGCATGAGCGATATCAGCTATTTTGAACTGAAGGAAAAGCTGCCGGATCTGGAGGAGGCAGTGCTGATGAACGCTTTGGATGCTCTCAAAAATGCCAAAATCCTGGTGGAAAAGGAGTCCAAGCACAAGGCGCTGGGCAGGACCTACGACGTTCAAGAGATGTTTCACACCTGCCTCTGCATCCTCCTGGCCACGCTGGAGATGCAGCGATACAGCTTTCGGGGCGTCGCCTGCTGCATGAGTCCCGGCGACTATCCCATCTCCTTCGGAGAGAAGGAGACTTCATCCAACTGACGGTTGAGTCCGCTGCCGGATGAGTTGCTGGTATTCCGCCGGAGCGCGTGTTATGCTGGCCTCAGATCAACAAAAGGAGGCTGAACCATGAAAGCAAGCGAGAGTATGGGAAGCGTCATCCGGCGTCTCCGGACGGAACGGGGCTGGACCCAGGAAGCCCTGGCGGAGCGGATCAGCGTCACGTCCCAGGCGGTGAGCAAATGGGAGACGGAGCAGAGCCTGCCGGATATCTCCCAGGTGCCCCTGCTGGCCCGGACCTTCGGCGTTACCACGGACGAGCTCTTCGGCATGGACAACACTACCCCGCCCCTTGCGTTGGACGGCCTGGGCGCTTACCCCTGGGACCCGGAGAAAGCCCTTGCCGCCTGGAGGCAGATGGAGGCCGCCGTGAAAGACGGCCTGCCACCGCATCTCTCCCAGGAAGTATTTATCTGGTATTTCCTTTATACCGGCTACCGGATCTCGAATCCGGAGTCCCTTCTGTACTGCAAAGAGCAGGCTGAGGAGGTCCTGCAAAAAACACTGGCTTTTGCGGAGGAGCAGGCGGATCGGATGCGCGCTCCCGAAGCCCATGATCTGCGCTTTTCCTTTGATCGCCTGCTGTCGGAGCTGCTGGTTATGGCCGGGGAAGGGGAGCGGGCGCTGACCCTGGCCGGGGACGCGCTCAATTACTGGGACAGCCTGAGAACGCCCTGGCTGGCAAGGCTGTACCACCTTTTGGGAAATACGCAGCTGGAGCGGTATCATCTGATCACCAGCAGCGCCATGGCGGCGGCCTTTTTGTTGGACACTGCCGGGAACCAGGCGGAAAACTATCTGGTCCAGAGGCAGCCGGGCCTTGCCCTGGAATGTGCGGAAACAGCCCTGAAACTCATTCCTCTTCTTTGCGGCCGGGAGACGGCGCTGCCGCCTTTGCATGACCGGGACACTGGGAATCTGATGCAGCAGGCGGCCCGGGCCTGCCTGGGGCTGGGGCGGAGGGAGGAAGCCCTCGGCTGGCTCCTGCGAATGTGTGATTACGAGCTGGAGGTCCATTTGGCAGGGCAGGCAAAATCCGTAGAGACGGCCTTATTCCGCCATTCCTTAGCTCAGGAACCGGCAGGGGAGGATTTCCTGCGTTATCAAATGAAGCGTCTTCTCCGACATCTGGACCACCCGGAGCTGGAACCCCTGCGGGAAGAGGCGGTGTTCCGGGCCCTCCGGGAGAAGGTGGAGGCGCAGACGACGGAAGGATAAAGCGTCCCGGCGCAAGTCCGGCGGAGGTCCGGATCTTTTGAACGAGCCCTCCGCCGGACTGTCTGTAATAGTATACAGAAAAGAGAATCATTCAACATACAGTTGTTTGACTCGCAATATTTGGCCTGTTAGAATCAACACAAACGGAGAGGAGGCCTGCCAATGAAAAAGCTGAAACGCACCGTGGGCAACATTATGTTTCTCCTTCGACCTGCCGTTAAGTACGGGAAGGTACTCCTGCTGCTGATGCTGGTCGTTCAGGCGCTCCCCACTCTGGTGAATTCCCTGGTCACGGTGGCCACGCCCAAGGTGGCCATCGACGGGCTCCTGAACGGAACGCCGGTGGGCAGGATTATCCTGAAGGTGGGACTGCTGATCCTGGCGCAGCTGGCGGTGAGCTTGGCGACCAGCCTCCTGAACTTAGGTTTTCAGATCAAGCAGGCGGAGTTCTCCCTCTCCATCACGAAGCTGATCCTCGGGCAGAGCATCGCTACGGATTACCGTTTCCTGGATAAGCCGGAATACTACGCGAAATACCAGCTGACCTACCAGCAGTTCGCCACCGGCTCCCAAAACATCGTTTACAGCTTTGTGACCCTCCTGGGCGCCTTGCTGACCAGCGCGGCCATGTTCGCCGTCATTGCCCTGCTGGGGCCCTGGGTAGTGCTGATTGTCGTCGTGGGCACCGTCGCGCAGGTGCTCGTGGGCCTGAAAAACGTCAAGTATGAAATGCAGATGAGCCGGGAGCTGACGGAAAAGAACCGGGGCATCAGCTATGGCTCCCGGATGCTCCAGGAGCGGCAGTACGCCGCGGATATGAAGGTCAGCAGCATGGGGGCCTACGTGCTGGGCTGGGTGGACAGGTACATCGGTTGGATCAAGAGCGCCTATGTGCGCTTTTTCCGGCCGCGGGCAGCCGTCAGCCTCGTCATCAACCTGCTTAACCACGCTACCACCCTGGGGACCATCGCCTACGTGGTGTGGGGCATCAGCAGCGGAAAGATCGGCAGCATCGGCGACTACGCCGCCCTCATTGCCGCCAGCACCACTCTTTCAAGCCAGCTGCGCGAGCTGTTCGGCATCTTCACGGATATGGCCCGGACCGCCATCCAGGCGGAGCAGGCCAGGGAGTTCTTCGATCTTCCCAGCGTCATCGAGCCGTCGAAGGGGGAGAAGCCGCCGAAGGGACCCTTTTCACTGGAGCTCAGGGACGTGAGCTTCGCCTACCCCGAGGCAGACTTCTGCCTGAAGCACCTGAGCCTGAAGATCGCGCCGGGGGAGAAGATCGGCATCGTGGGGGAAAACGGGGCGGGCAAATCCACCCTGGCAAAGCTGCTGCTGCGGCTCTACGATGTGGGCGAAGGAGTGATCCTATACAATGGCAGACCGATCAACGAATGGGACGTACACGAGCTGCGCAGGCGAGTGGGCATCGCCTTTCAGGACGCCAATCTCTACGCCCTGACGCTTCGTGAAAACCTTCAGTATTACAACCCGGAGGCCAGCGACGAGGAGCGGCTGAAAGCCCTGAAAACCGTGGGGCTGGATCGGCTGGAGGACCTGGATCAGACGGTTTCCCGGGAGTTCATGGAGGACGGCGTCATGCTCTCCGGGGGCGAGACACAGAAGCTTGCTTTGGCCCGGCTGCTGATGGACGATTTCGGCGTTCTGATCCTGGACGAGCCCTCCAGCGCCCTGGATCCCCTGGCGGAATATAAGATGACCAAGCTGATGTTCGACGTGTCGAATACCACCACCATCATGATCGCCCACCGCCTCAGCACCATCCGGGACGCGGACCGGATCTACCTCATCAGCGACGGGGAAGTGGCAGAGCAGGGGAGCCATGAGGAACTGATGGCATTGGGCGGCAAGTACGCCGAGATGTTCAGGCGACAAGCGGAGAACTACGTGAAATGAGGGCAGCCGTTGTTCAGTAATATCGTGCGCAAAAAGGCTGCTCCTTTTCTTAACAGATCGGACGCAGAAATAATGCACCCGCCCGGCGTCTCCAGTCTTGGAGACACCGGGCGGGTGATGCGTTTCTATCAGGCGGAGCCTTACAGCTCCGCGATGGCCTCGATCTCAAAGAGTCCCCCTTTGGGAAGCTTGCACACTTCCACGCAGGAGCGGGCGGGGAAGGGGGCGGTGAAGTATTTGGCGTAGAGCTCGTTCACCGCGCCGAAGGAGCCCATGTCTGTGATAAACACGGTGGTCTTCACTACGGCGGAGGTGTCCGTTCCGGCTTCCTTGAGTACGGCGGCAAGGTTCTTCAGCGCCTGCTCCGCCTGATCAAGGACGCCTTCTTTCAATTCTCCGCTTGCCGGGTCGATGCCCAGCATCCCGGAGACGTAGAGCATCCCGCCGGAGCGGATGGCCTGGGAATAGGGGCCGATGGCGGCGGGGGCATTGTTGCTGACGATCGCTTTTTTCATGATGTACCTCCTTCAGGTTCTATGCGGATATCTTCCATAAACTGACGGAATGCGGTGGGCAGGGAATAGAGATCCTCTATCTCCGGGATGTCAGCCCAGGTGAATGCATCAGGCATCTCTTCACAAAGGATCAGAAAGGCGGGAAGCTCCCAATTCCGGTGAGTAAAAATGTGGTTTCGTTCCGTCTGCCGCAGAAGTGTCCTGGGACGGCAGCCCCAGTCCTTCGCCGTGTCCAGCGCATCCTGCGCTCCCAGCCTTCCGGAGAGATTCGGGAATTCCCAGAGACCGGCCAGCAATCCCTTTTCCTCCCGGCGGCGCAGGGCGAAACGCCCGCCGCAGTTAAGGAGAAAGACGGTAAAGACCTCGGTTTTTCGGGGCTTTTTCGGGCTTTTCACCGGGATCTCTTTCCATAATCCCCCATCGGATGAGGCGCAGAGGCTTCGCAGAGGACATTCCGGGCATTTCGGCTCGTGGTTCGGGACGCAGACCAGGGCTCCCAGCTCCATGAACGCCTGGGTCAGCTCTGAGCAGGGCGCGTTAGAGTATAAGGGACGCAGAGCCTCCCGCACCTCCGCTTTCGTCGCCTCCTGGGTGACGTCCAGCCGGGAGGCCGTGAGTCGGGTGACGACCCGCAGCACATTCCCGTCCACGGCGGGGCAGGGAAGATCAAAGCAGATGGAGGCGATGGCGGCGGCGGTGTAGTCCCCGATGCCGGGAAGAGCGCGGATGGACGCATAGTCCGTGGGAAACTGTCCGTCATGATCGTTTGCGATGATCTCCGCAGCCCGCTTCAGGTTTCTGGCCCTGGAATAGTAGCCCAGGCCCTCCCAAAGCTTGTGCAGCTCATCCTCCGGGCAGGCGGCCAGCTCCCGGATCCCGGGCAATGCCTTCAGAAAACGGAGATAGTATCCCTTGACGGCCTCCACCCGGGTCTGCTGGCACATGACCTCACTGATCCAGACGTGGTAAGGTTCCTGATCCGCTCGCCAGGGCAGGGGGCGTTTGGCCTTATCGTACCAGGGAAGCAGCAGCTGCGGGATTTGCCTTTCAAGCTCCAAAATGATCCGACCTTTCGCCCCACTTTAGCACGGCAGAAGGGGAAAGGCAAGGGTTCTTTGCGCCAAAGTGTCCATAACGCTTGACAGAGAGCGCCGCCTGGTTGTAGAATATGACCATCAAAAGAAAACACTTTTTGGAGGTATGAACATGAGCTTTATCGACCTGAAGGGAAAAACCGCATTTATCACCGGCGGCGCCAGCGGCATGGGCCTGGGCATCGCCAAGGCCTGCGCCCGGGAGGGCATGAACGTCGTCATCGCCGACTTCCGCCAGAGCGCCATCGACGAGGCCCTGCCCTGGTTCAAGAGCCACGGCTTCCCGGCCCACGGCATCTGCCTGGACGTGACCGACCGTGAGGGCTATGTCAAGGCCGCCGACGAGACGGAAGCCAAGTTCGGCAACATCCATGTTCTGGTGAACAATGCCGGCATCGGCAACGCCGAGCCCAGGCTGACCACCGGCGAGTTCGACTGGAAGACCATCGACCTCTGCATCGACGTCAACTACCGCGGCATCCTGAACGGCATCGGCACCATCCTTCCCCGCATCACCAAGCACGGCGAGGGCGGCTACGTCGTTTCCACCGCCTCCATGTCCGGCATTTTCCCGGTGAAGGGCTTCCCCATGTACGACTCTCTGAAGATGGCCGTCATTACCCTGATGGAAGAGCTGGCCATGGAGCTGGAGGGCACCAACGTTGGATCCGCCGCCTTCTGCCCCGGCCCCTACTCCACGAACCTGGGCACCAGCTCTCAGGAAGTGCTCCGCAAGCACCTGGGCGAGGACGCCGTGCCCAAGGCGCCCAAGTTCGAGATTCCCAAGGACAAGGACGGCAAGCCCCTGCCCATGCCCAAGTTCGAGCCCCCGAAGGACGAGAACGGCAATCCCATCGACTTCAGCAAGCTCTCCCGGGATCCCGACGACGCCGGCGAGCGTGTGGTCCGCGGCATCAAGCGGGGCGACAAGTTCATCCTCACCCATGTGGACTTCAAGTCCGGCTGGGAGCTGAGCATGAACGCCATCCTCCGCGCCTTCCCCGACGAGCCCCTCACCCCGGGCTTCGCCACCGTGTTCCGCGGCAACATCTACAACCCGATCTACGAGCAGCAGGAGCAGGTTCCCGCTTTTGAGTTCGTGAAGAAGGACTGAAAACTGATTCCTGAATAAACCGGTGACCGCAGGGCGAAAGCCCTGCGGTCTTTTTCTCATTTCCGTTTCTTTTTCAAAAGCCAGTTCAGCACTCCGCCCAGGACGATGATGACCGCCGCCACCAGGAGCACCTTTTTCGCCGCCTCCTGGGGGATCATCCCCTTATCGCCGATGCTCTCGGCGTAGAAGGTGAGGGTGTACTCGATCTCCACCGGGTCTCCCATGGCAGTGGTATCCGCAATGACCGGCATCCCCTTGTCCATCACCGTGATGGGGATCTCAAAGGTGGAGTTGCCGCCGTCGGTGCTCAAGTTGTGATAGACCTCCTCCTCCAGGATCATGTAGTCGTAGTTGGGGCTGCTCCACAGGAGACGGGCATAGGCTTTTCCGTCCCGGACGATCAGCAGCGTGGGTGAAGAGATGGCGGCCCGTCCGCTGCCGCCCACCATGTTGACCTCGATGGAGTATTCTCCGTCCGAGCGGGGGAGTGAGACCGGCTCCGGAAGCTTGTGGGGAGCGGAAGGCCGAGATTCCTCCAGAGGACCCGCGTCATAGGCGCGGATGGCCGCTTCGATCAGCTCGTAGTCCGGCAGCTCCAGGCGGAGGACGTCCTCCGGAAGAGAGGAGGCGTAGAAAACCAGCTCCCGGTCATACCAGCGCTTGCGCCGCTTGCTGTAGGCCGCGCAGGGGACCGGGGTATCCAGAGCCTCGATGGGAAGCGTAAATACGGCGTGGCCGCTGTCTTCCTCGTAGGAAATGTATTCTCCCTCCGGCGCCCGCTCCGCTTCCTCCGCCGAGCCTGGAAAGACGTAGAGATAGCTGAGACTGGAGACGGTGATCTTCACGCTCAGTTCTTCGCCGTCCACGGTCAGCTGCGCATCCAGGATGCGGAAAAAGGCCGAGCTGGAATCCACCCGGACAGGATAGCTCCCGTCCTGAATGTCCCGTCCATAGACCGGCAGCATCCCGTATTGTCCCACGGAGCGGGAGCGGATGTCCTTCTGCGCCTCTGCTGCCCGCTCCGCAATGGTCTTCTCCTGTTCGTCCGTCTGGTCCTCCGTTTCAGCGGCGGAGGGAAGGGACAGGAAGAGGATCAGCAGCAGGACCAAAGCAGTCAGGCGAAGAAGTCGTGTTCCCCGGTTCAGAAATCGGTTCATAGAACGACGGCTTCCCTGGCGTGAGATACGTACATGTCCTGAACGGCGCTGTATTCGCCCAGACCCCGGAGAAGACTGACCGTTTCAAATCCCGCCGCCTGGAAGCGGGAGGCCCAGGAGTCCTCCTCTCCGGCCATATCGTTGCAGGCATGGTCTCCCGCCACCACCATAAAGGGAGCAAGCCAGATCTTCTCCGGTTTTCCGGCCCGCGCTGCCTCCAGCAAAGGTTCAAAGCCAGGCTCAAATTCCACGGTTCCGATCTGGAAGCGACTGTAACCGTCCGCAGCCAGCGCGCGATTGACGATCACATAGGGATTCGGCTCTGCAACTGCGCTTCCATGGCCCATCAGGGCCAGCAGCTCATTCTCTTTGACCTGGGGAAAGCTTTCCTCCAGGACCTTCGCCATCCGCCTAAGATCCTCCTCCGAAGTGAGCAAGGGCGTCCCCAGGGCCAGGCGGGAAAAGCGACCCTGAAAAGCTTTGATGCCCTCCACGGCCTTCTGATACTCTTCTCCGATCATCATGTGAGTGGGCTGGACCAGAAGATCGGTCACCCCCTGGGAGAGCATCCGCTCCATGGCTTCCTCCACGGAGTCGATCTGCAGCCCCTCCGTTCGAAGAAGCTTTTTTCGGATGATGGAACTGGTCCAGGCCCGGTATGCCTTTCGTTCCGGGAAAGCGGAGGCAAGTGCGCCTTCCAGCGCTTCAATGGTTTTCTTTCTTGTTTCGGCATAAGAGGTGCCGAAGCTGACCACCAGCAGGGCTTTACTCATGGTATGTATCCTTTCCGTAACTCAAAGGTTTTTCTTTCGATAGATGAACCACACCGAGAGCAGACCGAAGACCAGGAGATAGGCCGCCAGCACCGCAAAGCCGAACAGACCGGCCTCCTCTCCGTGGGCTACGGCGCGGATCATTCCGCTGGCCTGGCTGAGAGGCAGGATGGAGATTACCTGCCGGAAGCCCGAGGGCATCTGCTCCGTAGAAAAGAAGGTGTTGCAGAGGAAGGACATGGGCGTGATGATATAGGAGGTGAAGCGCGGCGCGTCCGTATAGCTTTTGGCCAGGAAGGAGAGGACCAGGGCAATGGTGGAGAACACCGCATGAAGCGTCAAAAAAGCCACGCACACAATGGATGAAAAAGGTGGTAAGCTGGAACTGCGGAGCAAGGCCGGGGGACGGTTTGCCACCAAGAGTGCGTCTGTTTTAGAACATGGTCAAAGGTCGCCTTTG